>CAXTPQ010000004.1:0-34847 GCA_964246215.1 uncultured Terriglobus sp.
AAATATGGTGCCCGGAGGGGGACTTGAACCCCCACGACCGGTTAAGGTCTGCGGATTTTAAGTCCGCTGTGTCTGCCGATTTCACCATCCGGGCGTTGCTTGTTTAGCGCAAGGTTGCCGCTTCGGCTCCATTCATCATGGCCGCCTCCGCTTCGAGCCAATCCACCAGCCTTACAAACGGGTCGAAGCCGATGACATTCGGTCCGTCGGCCACGAAGTTGGAGAGTGCGTTGGTGTCGTAGTAGAGCAGGGAGCCGTCGCGATCGTCCACAATGTACTCGACTCCGCCGATATCAATGCCGGAGGCAGCCATGATCTGCTCCACCTCCGCGATGACCTGCTCGGAGGGCTCAAAAGCTTCCACGCGAATGCCCGATTTGGGAGCGTCGATAGCACAGGCACCGCGGCTCAGTTCCACGCCGCCGGTGGTGCGGCAAATGTCCGCCGGACACAGGTCGAACGTCTCGCCAGTGATGTGCACCTTGATCGCGTAAAGGTGCTTACCGTTCAGGCATTCCACGCGAACGATGTGCTGGCCGCGCGCCGGTATGAACTCCTGCACCAGCGCCGTTGTATCCAGTCCCAAAGCCAGCTCGTTCCGGGCCGCTGCGGCTTCCAACTCCTCCATGGAATCGAAGCGCATTACGCCCGCGCCGGAACCGCCAATATTCGGCTTGACCACCACCGGCCAGCGCAGGCCGGCCGTGGCCTTTGCCGCCTGTGAGGCGCGATGGATGACCGCCGCCTTCGGATACGCCAGGCCCAGCTTGTCCAGCAGGGAAAGCTGCGAGGCTTTCGACAACTCCGACCGGTACGCCTGCACGCCGTTGATCACGCGCACACCACGCGATTCCAGGTGCTCCAGATATCCCACGGTGTAAAAAATCTGATCGCCATGATCCCGGTTCCAGGCTGACGGGCTCATACGATTGAAGACCACCGAGTAGAGTTCTTCCGGATGATCGTCCGGCGTGTAGCTGTGCTCCACCGCGTCGAGCTTCACATAGGGCACACCGCGCCGGTCCAGTTCGGCAAACAGCGGCTTGAACCAGTGCGGCTGCTCGTAATAGATGGCGAGGGGAAGATTTCTGGGCATCGGCTGCACTCCATAAGCGGTATGGGCACGGTCTCACGCCCAACTTTAGTGTAATGACTCGCAGCACGGGTCTGCAGCACTAGAAAATTCCTGGCAGCTTCAGCCCCATGTGCAGGGCCGCACGCTCTGCCGCCAGCGCGCCGCACATGCCGTGCACGCCGCCGCCCGGTGGTGTGGAAGAGCTGCACAGAAAGACATTGGGCAGCGGTGTGGAGTAGGGCGGCAGCTTTGGCCGCCGCAGGATCTGTTTCAGCGTCATTGCACCGCCGGAAACATCGCCGCCCACCAGGTTGGGATTCCACCTCTGCATCTCCATCGCACTGCGCCCGCTGCGGGCCAGAATGCAATCGCGAAAGCCCGGCGCATACCGCTCAATCTGCTCTTCGATCACAGCCGTCTCGTCAGCCGTGCTGCCATTCGGCACATGGCAATACGCCCATGCGGTGTGCTTACCCTGTGGCGCACGCGATGGATCGAAGAGGCTTGGCTGCGACAGCAGGATAAAGGGTCGCTCGTTGCGCCGGCCTTCGTAGGCATCCAGCTCGGAGGCGCAGATCTCCTCCAGTGTGCCGCCGATGTGCACGGTACCTGCCCGCCGGCAAAGCTCGTTCGCCCACGGGATCGGCTCGGACAGTGCCCAGTCCAGCTTGTAAATGCCCGGCCCATGCTGGAAGCTCTCATACGGACGGCGCCGCTCCTTGGCAAACATGCCATCGGACAGATGAAGGAACCCCGCTGGGGTCAGATCCAACATGGTGCAGTCTGCCGATGGCAGTTCTCGCAGATGATGTAACGTGTGGTCGACTTTCAGAACGCCACCATACTCCCGCAGTACGTGGAGAAGTGCCTCCGTGATGGACTGCGATCCGCCCTCTGCGATCGGCCAGCCATCGGCATGCGCTGTCACTCCGAGCACCAGCGCCACAGCAGCCGTCGACGCAAAATCGAGCGGCACCACCGAGTGCGCCGCCATGCCCGCGAACAGCGTCTGCATGCGCGTTGTTTTGAAGTGCTTTCGCGCAACCGAGGTCGCAGATTGAAGAGCCGTGAGGCCAAAACCGGCCAGTGCAAAAGGATGTTTTGGCAGATGAAAGACCGGCCCCAGCACGTCATGGATCAGGTCCTTCCACGCCGAGACGATAGGCTCCATCAAGCTGCGATAGGCAGGTCCATCCGCTCCGAGCAATGCCACCGTTTCATCCAGCGAATGCATGAGCGCAACTCCATCGCCGTCCGGCAACGGATGTGCCAATGGAATCTCCGGCTCAATCCAGCGCAGTCCATGCTGCTCCAGATTCAAAGAACGAAAGAAGGGCGACGCAACGCTCATCGGATAGACCGCGGAACCGATGTCATGCCGGAAACCGGGCAGCGTCGCCTCTTCCGTGCGGACCGACCCGCCGGGCCGGCTCTCGCCCTCATACACCTTGACGTCGACGCCTGCCCGCGCCAGGGCAATCGCCGCGCTCAGGCCGTTCGGGCCGCTGCCCACCACATTGGCTCGCTTCATACTGAATGGGATGCACGAACCTCCAGAGAACATCCCGGGCGCGTCCTCCTTCGTCGATCTTCAGCACGTCTCGGTCATGCGGGGCGCGTCCATGGTTTTGCAAGACCTGAATCTGCAGATCGCCGCGGGAGAGTCGGTCGTGATCCTCGGGCCAAATGGCTGCGGCAAATCGACGCTGATCAAGACACTCACCTGTGAGCTGTATCCGGTGTTGCAGCCCGGTATGCGCCTGCGCCTCTTTGGCCGGCAGCGATGGGACGTCACCGAGCTGCGCCGGCGCATGGGCCTGGTCACGGCCGACGCACCGATGCAAGACAGCCTGCAGGTCTCCGGCCTTGAAATTGTCCTCAGCGGCTTCTTCTCAGCGGCGCGCCTGTGGCCGCACCTGCATGTCACGCCGCGGATGCGCGATCAGGCCTGGCAAGCCATGCACGACCTCCGCATCGAGCATCTTGCGGACCGGCCGCTGCAGGCCTTGTCCGCCGGCCAGCAGAAACGCACATTAATTGCGCGTGCCCTGGTAGCAAGTGGTGACGGAGGGGGCAAGCGCGTACTGCTGTTGGACGAGCCTTCCAACGCGCTCGATCTTGCCGCGCAGAAAGAGCTCCGGGCTACGCTGCGCCTGCTCGCACAGCAGGGAACCGGCATCATCCTCGTGACTCATCGCGTTGAGGACATTGTGCCGGAGGTCCGGCGAGTCCTTCTGATGCAGGAAGGCAGTATTGCAGCGGATGGCCCTACGGCCAACCTCTTGACAAGCGAACGCCTGAGTCAGATTTTCGCTTCACCGATCCATGTAGAGCAACGTGACGACGGCAGCTACACGGCGCGTTGATCGGTCCTCACTTCGCCGGGCACGAGCATCCCGCAAAGCCCCGCGCCGTGTCATGGTGCATGGAGCAAACATACTGCGGCCAGACTGCCTGTAGTGCAAGCCGCTTCAGGCCTGTGGTGTAGTGCTGCTGATAATTGTTCACCACTGCCGCATCAGCCGGGTCTGCTGAATCGAAGCGCTGGACCAAATGTGCCACAGCCGCGGGATCGAACTCTTGTTCGCCATAGGTCTTGGCGTAGTCATAGCTCTCATGCCAGGCGATGTGCGGCCCGCTTTCCGCGTTGGCCTGCTGCAGCTTGTAATCCAACAGCTTTGCGCTTACCGGATCAACGGTGGCCGTCAGAAACGCCGGTCCGTTGCCGCTGAGCGGCGTAATGGAGGGCACCGATTTAATCGCAACCCGCTGCTCCGGCGCCTCGTCCTCGCCGATCACGTGCATCTCGTCCACATGTGTGTGGCCGGCGACAATGACCCGGATGGTCGTGGCGTACTTGGTCAGCACATCGGCCGCATGTTCCGAGAAAAGGAACATCGCGGGCGCTCCGCCGTCACAGATGTTTGCCGAGTGCAGAAAGGTGCTGTACACATTCACCCCCGGCGGTATGTGGGTCAGCACCCAAACCTGCTCGCCGTCCCGCTTCGCCGCACTCAGCGTCTCTTCCAGCCAGGTCAGCAGCGCCGCGGCGCGTTCAGGATGCGGCTGACCGTCACAGCCGCGATAGGTGCTCGAGAGAAAGATGTCGTCCAGCACCACGACGCGCGTGCGCTGCATGGGTGCCGGCATGCGCAGCGAATACGATCCAAGCCGCCGGTACGCCGCTTCGGCTTCGTCGGTGTCCTTCTTGTCGGCATTGTGCCATCCCTGGCGCACGGCACCCGCTGTACCGCTCAGGAAGGTGCCGGCAGGGTCGAACTGGTAGTCTCCACAGCCGGAGTCGTTGTTGCCCAGCGCCACATAGACCGGTGCCTGCGGGAAATGTGCAGCCAGCTGCAGCACGACGTAGTTGATCGTCTTCTGGGCGAAGCGCTCCAGGCTTTCGGGGGAGTTGCCCATCAGATGTTTGTAGCGGCAATCAAACTGATGCACCAGCAGATCGCCT
Source organism: uncultured Terriglobus sp. (assembly GCA_964246215.1). Taxonomy (GTDB): domain Bacteria; phylum Acidobacteriota; class Terriglobia; order Terriglobales; family Acidobacteriaceae; genus Terriglobus. Next base: position 4,542 of record CAXTPQ010000004.1, read on the forward strand.
GCCAGCAGCACGAAGGCGGGCCGCTGGCCCATGCCCGAGGATGCCGCTGCAAAGCTGGATTGCAGCAGATCATGCTCCGTATCCAGACCCCTCGCGCCGCACTCTGTCTGCAGCGCGGCATATCGCTCCGGCGCACCTCCCGTGGCCGGTTCGGAAAGAATGCTCTCCCATTCGCTGACGGGTGCCGCGTCCAAGCGCTTCACTTTGGTGGGGTCGCGGAATGGATCGAAGTGCGGGTCGCTCAACAGCACAGCAGGCACCGCTAGAGGCGAGGTCTTGTTGACCTGATGCTCCTTGTGCGAGGACGCGCGGAGATCGATCGCGAAAAAGAGAAGCAGAAGGGAGAGAAGCTGACCAGCGGAACGCACTCGCATGCTTTATTTTCTCGCGACGGTTCACTTAACGATTGCTAATCTCCCCGGGCGCGCCGTGGCAACCTGAATGCACGTGCTGTGGGCATGTCGACTTCCACGGCCACCATCGATCCCGCTGCTGCCACGCAGGCCACGCCGCGTGGCGGACTTGGCCCACTTCTGATCGCCGTTCTTGCTTCCACGCTCCTTTCCTTTGCCGTCGTGGGCGGTGCCGTTTACTGGCTGCTGAAATCCGGAAAGCTTGCCAGTGCGGTGCCATTGGACAAGAAAAGCGCAGCAGTCACGTCTTCCATCGAAGAGGCCGCCGATGCGAAAGGCCCTGAGGCTCTGCCGGCGTCGCATGTGCTCGCGCTCGAGCCCATGGTGGTGAACCTTTCCGACGCGGATGGCCGCAGCTACCTGCGGGCCAGCATCAGCTTGCGCGTGGCGGATGAAGCCAAGCCCAAAGCCAAGGAAGAGAGCAAGGCCGACAAGCCGGATGTGGGTGCTTCCGCGGCCCTCCGCGACACCACGCTTTCCGTGCTGGGAGCGCAGACCGCCGGCGTTCTGCTCGCTTCCGGCGGCCTGGATGCGCTTAAGAAAAAGCTGCGCCAGACCTACGCTCTTGAAAACCGCGATACGCACGTTCTCGACGTGTACGTCACGGACTTACTGGTGCAGCGCGGATGAGCGCCCTAGTAGAAAGCACCGCGCTGGAGGTTGCCGCGCCTGAGCCGGCCATGCCCGTGGACGCCTGGGCACCGCTGCGGCAACTGCCTTTACGGCTCACCGTCGACATCCCGCTACCCGCTATGTCGTTGCGAGCACTCCGCGCTCTGGCGCCGGGCCGCTTGCTGCAGAGCACATTGCCTGCCTCGGACGACTTGCCGGTGGTGGCCGGCGGCGCGCTGCTCGGTTGGGCACGTTTTGAATGCGTGGATGACCGCATGCTGATGCGTGTCACACGCCTGTCTTAGGAGAATCTTATGAATCAGCGACACGCAGCAAATGAGCCGTATGAGTCAGAAGTCTCTGCGAAGGTCATGCAGATGCACTTACCGGCAAGCCGTGCGGTTCTGTTTGCCGGGCTTGGCGAAAAGCTTTCTCGATGGATGCCAACGAGGTCCAGCCGCACGCGTCAGTTGCGGCTTGTGGAGACCCTGAACATCGGCCAGCGCAGCTCGATTGCCCTTGTGGAGTGCGGCGGCAGGCCCATGCTGGTCGGTCTTGGCCGCGATGGCGTGACCACCATCACGGCGCTCCCAGCCGCGCCTGTTCCTGGAGGCCTGCGGTGATCCGGCGATGCCATTCAGGTCTGGTGCGCGCTTTGCTATTCCTCTGCGCTGCCGTAACTATCACGGCCAACGTGTATGCCGCGGCCGACCAGTCCTTTTGGGTCCATCGGCCTGCTGACCGCACCGTGGCAGCGCAACTGCCGCCACACCACGCCGCTTCGTACTCTGCGTTTCCTGCGCAGGGCGGTGCGGCAAGGGCAAGTGCGTCACAGCCCACGGCACCGGCTCACCGTTCCACCAGCACGCCGGCTGCCACGAAACCGGCAGGGGACCGCAGCATCTCGGAAGCACTGGCCATCGGTAACAGTTCGCCCTGGGCGGTGGTCACCGGCTTGACGTTGATGACTCTGATTCCAGCGATCCTGCTGGCCATGACACCGCTCGTCCGCCTGCTGGTTGTCTTCCACTTCCTCCGCCAGGCACTCGGTACACAAACCGCGCCTTCCAATCAGGTGCTCATGGGACTGGGCCTGATGATGACGTGGTTCCTGATGCAGCCGGTGATCACCGAGGTGCAACAGCAGGCCATCGCGCCCTACCGCGCCGGCCTGATGAATGGCGAAACCGCGCTGGCGAAAGGATCAGAGCCGGTGCGCCGCTTCATGCTCCGTTATGCCCGCGACAAGGACCTGGAACTCTTCAGCGCCGCGGCTTCCTCGCAGCGTATGAGCACCCGCGACGACGCGCCTATGAACGTAGTCGTGCCGGCGTACATGCTGAGCGAACTCAAATCAGGCTTCCAGATAGGTGCCATCCTCTTTCTGCCCTTTCTGCTCATCGACCTGGTCGTTGCCAGTGTGACGAATTCGATCGGCATGGTACAGCTGCCGCCCGTGGTCATTTCGACGCCGGTCAAAATACTGCTTTTCGTCATGGTGGATGGCTGGCACCTGCTGGTCAGTTCGCTCTTGAAAAGTTTCTAAGGAGATTCTTATGGGACCCGATATGGCGGCGCAACTGGCGCGCCACCTTTTGATGGAAGCCATGCTGCTGAGCGCGCCCGTGCTGATCGCGGGCTGCCTGATCAGCGTCAGCCTGAGCCTGTTGCAGACGCTCACCGGCATCCAGGAGCAGACGCTCACCGCCGTGCCCCGGCTGCTGGTGGTCTTTGTCGCCGGAATCGCGACCATGCCCTGGTTTCTGCACCGCGCCGTGGACTACACGGTCCGGCTCTGGTCGGACTTTCACCGCTATCTCGGCTAAAGCAACGACTCGGACAGAGCCACCTCATCACACCATGACTTTGGACCCACACACACCGGCCGCACTGGAACACCTGCTGAATGCGGGCATCTTCGCTTTACTGCGTGTGGGTGGTGTTGTCGCGTTTGCGCCGCCTTTCCAGTCCGCGGCGGTGCCACCCCGCATCAAGGCCATGCTGTCGATCTCGGTCGCCGTGCTGCTCGCGCCCGTAGCCGCCGCGCTGCCCGGCACGGCGGCGGAACTCACCGTTACGGGTCTGCTGGGAGAGGCTGTCGTTGGCGTTCTCATCGGCCTGACGCTCAGCCTGCTGAACGAAGCCCTGCTCTTTGCGGGCAACCTGATGAGTGTCAGCTTCAGCTTCTCGCTGGCCAACCTGCTCGACCCCAACTCCGCCGTCGAGACCGAAGTTCTTGGAGTTTTGCTGAACTGGATCGGCGTGCTCGTCTTGCTGGCGTCAGGCCTGCACCGCGCGATCTTCGCGGCACTCTTTCGCAGTCTAGCCGCCGTCCCGCTCGGCACGGCGACGGTTCACGCCCTCGCCGGCCGGCAGTTCGCCTTTGCGATGGCGGGCGTCTTCCTGGCCGGAGTGCAACTAGCTTCTCCTGTCATGGCTTCGGCCCTGCTGGTGGAGATCGGGCTTGGCCTGGTGGGCCGCGTGGCTCCGGGCCTGCCCACGCAGATCTTGAGCGTGCCGTTGAAAACAGCCGTTTCCTATGTCGCCTTCATCGGCTCACTAGCACTCTGGCCTGGCTGGATCGAGCGGCACTTCAGCGCCCTGCTTGACGCCGCCATGCAGGCGGTGAGGCCATGAGCGCGGAGAAGACCGAACAGGCAAGTGAACAGCGCAAAAAGAAGGCGCGCGAGCAGGGCGACATCGTCCACAGCCGCGAACTCATGGCAGCCTGCGCCATGCTCGGTGGCTTGCTTCTGCTGGGCGCGGCAGTTCGCCAGTTTGCCGCGGCCTGGCGCACTGCTTTTGCCGGCAGCATGCTTGCTTCTCTGCAAACCTTCAACTCACCGCAGCAACTGGTGGACGTTTGCGGCCGGTTGATGCTGCCGCTGTTTGCACCGTTGGGCCTGGTCATGGCCGCCGCGCTTGTGGGTGCGTTGGGCAGTGGGCTCCTGCAAAGCGGCGGTGTGCAGTTCCGCCCCGGCGCGTTGGCGTGGAAGCCGGGCCGGCTCAATCCGCTGAACAATGCAAAGCAGATCTTCAGCGCGCGCTCCGCCATGCGCTTCGCCAAGGCCCTGCTACCCGCGGCGGCGGTGACGTTTCTCGGCGTTCGCCTCCTGCGGCAAAGCCTGGAAGCCATGCCGACGATGAGCGGTGCCCGTGTCTCCTCTGTGATGGAGGGCGGCTACACGCTGGCCATCGATGCCGCCTGGGTCGCGGTTGCCTGGTCCGCGCTGGACTATGCGGTCGAGTGGCGCAGCTGGTCGCAACGGCTTCGCATGAGCAAGCAGGAACTGCGTGACGAGGCCAAAGAAGCCAACGGCAATCCGCACACCAAGGGACGCATCCGCCAGATCCAGCGCACCATGCGCAAGCGCCGCGTGAAGGCCGATGTTTCCCGCGCCACCGTCATCATCACCAACCCGACACACTACGCGGTCGCTCTGCTTTTCAGCTACGAAACCATGGGCGCGCCAACGGTGTTGTGCAAAGGCCGCGACCTCCATGCGCTGGACATCCGCGAAGAGGCACGCTGGGCCGGCGTGCCGATAGTGGAAAACCCGCCGCTTGCCCGGTCTCTCTACCGCACGGTGGAGGAGGGCCACGCGATTCCTTTCGACCTGTATGCCGCGGTCGCCGCAATCCTTGCTTACCTTTACCGCCAGCAGACCCAGCGCGACGCGCAACGCCAGCAGCAGAACGGCGGCCACGGCATGAACAGTTATCCGGCGGCACTGCCCGCCATCACCACCGCACCCACAATCGAGGGACAACGATGAACGACACCGCCACCACCCAGAAGCCGGCCACCGGCTTTGCACAATGGAAGCCGCTTCTCCTGCCGTTGGGTGCCATCAGCACGGTTTTTGTGATGCTGGTGCCGGTGCCCGCCATCGTGATGGATCTCCTGCTCGCCGTCTCCATCGCGGCTTCCGTCGTCGTGTTTCTAACGGCGGTTCAGGTGCGCAAGGCAACGGAACTTTCCGTTTTCCCAACCCTGCTGTTGCTGCTGACGCTCTTCCGTCTATCGCTCAATCTCGCGTCGAGCCGGCGCATCCTGCTGCACGGCAGTGAGGGTACGCACGCGGCCGGATCGGTGATCGAGGCCTTCGGCCAGTTCGTGGTTGGCGGAAACTATGTGGTCGGCTTTGTCCTGTTTCTGGCTTTGATCGCGATCCAGTTCCTGGTGGTGAGCCATGGTGCAGTGCGCACCGCCGAGGTCACCGCGCGCTTCACGCTGGATGCGTTGCCGGGCAAGCAGATGGCGATCGATGCCGACATGAACGCCGGATTGATCGACGAGCAGGGCGCGCGCAAACGGCGTGAGGCCATCGCCCGTGAAGCCGAGTTCTACGGTGCCATGGACGGTGCGGCACGTTTCAACCAGCGCGACGCCCTGGCGACCATCCTGATCACGGCCATCAACATCATCGCGGGCCTGCTCATTGGTGTGCTGCAGCAGGGCGTTGACCTGATGACCGCGGTCAAGACCTACACCATTCTTACGGTGGGGGATGGCCTGGTCACCATGATTCCCAGTCTTCTGGTCAGCATTGCCGGTGGCCTGGTGCTCACCCGTGCGTCTTCGGCCGGCACGCTCGACCAGGAATTAGGAGCGCAACTCTTTGCGCGGCGCAACACGCTCTATATGGCGAGTGGTGTGCTTTGCGCGCTGGCGCTGGTGCCGGGCCTGCCGAAGCTGGCTTTTCTGTCTCTTGCGGCAGGCATCGCCTTCTTCGCCCGCAGGCTGCCCGACAGCTCCGTCGCGGAAACGGCCACGGAGGCTGTTACGGCGAATGGCCAGCCGGCAACTGCCGACCCAACCTCCACCGAGAACCTGGCCAGCCTGCTGAAGGTCGACGACCTGACACTCGAAATCGGTTTCCAGCTCATCCCGATGGTGGACGAGAAGCAGGGCGGCCAGATGTTGAACCGCGTCCGCGCGCTGCGCCGGCATCTCGCCACGGAACTTGGCTTCATCGTTCCGGCAGTCCACATCACGGACAATTTACGGCTCAAGCCGCGCGAATACGTTGTCCTGTTGCGTGGCGTCGAGATCGGCCGCTGGCAGACGGAAGGGAACTGCCTGCTGGCCGTCAACTCCGACCCGCACGCGCGCAACCTGCCGGGCATTGACACGCGCGAACCGGCCTTCAACGTTTCCGCAAAGTGGATTCAGCCGGGACTGGAAGAGCAGGCGCTGGCGAGCGGCTACTCCGTTGTGGACCAGACCGCCGTCATCGGCACGCATCTGGCGGAACTGATTCGCCGACATGCGCACGAACTGCTGGGCCGCGCGGAAACCAAACGTCTGCTGGACACCTTGAACGAAAGCCATCCCAAGCTCGTCGAGGAACTCGTCCCCAAGCAGATGAGCCTGGGCGAGGTGCAGAAGATATTGCAGCAACTGCTGCGCGAGCAGGTGTCGATCCGTCACCTGGGCACGATCCTCGAGACGCTTATCGAATTTTCTGCTGCGAACAAGCATGTGGTCTTCCTTACCGAACAGGTGCGCCAATCCCTTGGCCGCGCGCTTGTGCGGCCGTTGCTGGATAGCGAGGGAGGCTTGCCTGTGCTCGCGCTCGACCGGGCGCTGGAAGAAGAGATTCTCTTCACCTTTGATCCCGAGGGTGCAAAGCGCCTGCTGGGCGAGAGCGCCTCGCGCAGGCCAGCTTCGGCACAGACATTTTTGAGGCAGTTGCTGGAATCTGTGAAACGCCTAACCGGCGACGGTGAGGCTTCGGCCCTTCCCGTGCTCCTTTGTCCATCGCCGGCCCGCTATCACCTGCGCCGCTGGCTGGAGCCGTTTCTACCCAAGGTCACCGTGCTTGCACCATCGGAGATTCCGCCAGAGGTGCGAGTCCGCAGTCTGGGAACGGTTGGCCACTTGAGCAGTTAGCGAAGGAACGGGCACCAGAACAGCAGCAGCAAACGCCGGACCAGCAGCCACAGCGCATTCAGGAGAGCAGCATGAATTCCGATTCAATGACACCCATCGATCTTTCATCCGAGATACCGCCGTCGCTGCTGCCGGGCGCTATTGCCCTGCCCGTCGCCACCGGTGCTTACGGCAACGGTGCCGGATCCTTCAGCGGCATGGCCGGCGGTTACGGCAATGCCGCCGTTACGGCACCGATCAGCGCGGAAGAACGCGACCGGCTGCTGGTGGAACATCTGCCCACGGTACGCTTCGTGGCACGCCGCATCCATGAGCGTCTGCCGCAGCACGTTGAGCTCGACGACCTGGTCTCGGCCGGCGTTGTCGGCCTGATCGATGCCTTCTCCAAATTCGACCGCAACAAGCAGGTGCAGTTCAAGAGCTACGCGCAGTTCCGCATTCGCGGAGCCATTCTGGACTCATTGCGCACGCTGGACTGGAGCCCTCGCGAGCTGCGCCGCAAGGGCCGCGCCATTGAGGAAGCCATTCGCTCCCTGACGCTCGCGCTTGGCCGCGCGCCCAACGAGCAGGAGATTGCCGGTGAGATGCACCTGTCCCTCTCCGACTTCCAACAACTGCTGGGCGAACTGAAAGGCCTGGAGATCGGCAGCCTGAACATGGAACGCAACGAGGATTCGGGCGACGACGAACTCGCCTATGTTCCGGGCGATCCGCAGGATGACCCGCTCTTCCGGTGCATGCAGGGCGAGCTGAAGCAGCACCTGATCGATGCCATTCAGGAACTGCCCGAGAAGGAGCGGCTCGTGCTGACGCTTTATTACTACGAAGAACTCACCATGAAAGAGATCGGCGTGACGCTTGGCGTGGTGGAGTCGCGCGTCTCCCAGATCCGTTCTTCGGCGGTGCTCCGCCTGCGCAGCAAGCTGGCCGTCCTGGCCGGCCGTGGTGCCGCTCCACAGAACGCGAGGCCGCGCCATGCCCGTGCCTGAAGCACCTACATCGATGGTTTCTGACACGGCCCTTCCACCGGCGGAGCGTTTCGACTTTGGGCAGGCAGGTCACGTCAGCACGGACGAGATGCGCTCTGTCCGCGCCACTGACGAGCAGTTTGCGCGCAGCCTGACGCATGCGCTTTCCGCCTGGCTGCGCACTGACCTGGCAATCACGCCGCAGCCACTCCAGCAGGGCAGCTTTCAGGAGTTTCTGGACAGCGCGGAGCAGCATTATCTGTTGCCACTGGACCTGCCCGAGCACCATGCACGGGGCATGCTGGCATGGCCGCTGCGGCTGGTGCCGGAAGTCGTCGATCTCCTGCTCGGCGGCCGGGGTGGCGTGCCGGAGCTTGGCCGTGAGATGACCGAGGTCGAGGAATCCGTGCTGGGTGCCGTGCTGGAGATTGTTGTCCGCGAGCGCAACGCTGCATGGCACTACATTGGCATGCGCATGGTCACGGGCGAGCGGGAACGAGACGGGCAGGAGCGCCGCATGCTGCCGCCGCAGGAAAAAATGGTCCTTCTCCGCTTTCATGTCACGGTTCCGGGTGCCGGTGGAGATCTGCTTTTTTGCGTACCTGTTTCCGCGCTCAACAACACGCTGCGCACCTTTAGCGCAACCCGGGCCGTCCGCCGTCCGCGCAACGACCAGGAGCGCGAACGTGTGGAAGCGGCGCTGCGCCATGCGCGCCTGCGCGCTTCGCTTTGCTTCCAAACGGTACTTGTGCCGGCGGCGGAGCTGCAGGCCATGCAGCCCGGTTCGCTACTGCGATTGCCGCTTTCCAGCAGCGCACCGGCGGAGCTGCGGCTCAGCAATGTGCCCTGCTGCGCGGCCCAGGCGGTGCGCACGGGTGAGCGGCGCGGAGCGCGTCTGCAACACCCACTACCGGCTGCTTCCATCGGCAATCCGTCACTCCTTCCCGCGCTGTATCCCAGCGCCTGACCTTTTGACCCCATTCACACATTTAAGAGCGCAGACAGGACTCCACATGGACGACTTAATTCCAACACCCTCAACCGTTGACCCTGCCATGCAGCCCTGGATGGACGTGGAAATGGAAGTGCGGCTTCATTTTGGCGGTCGCGAGATCACCATTGGGGAAGCGCTCGACTTCGGCCCGGGCATGGTTCTCGAGTTGGATCGTCACGTTTCTGAACCGGTCGAACTCTTGGTGGGTGATCGCATTGTGGCGCGCGGCGAAGTCGTGGTGGTGGGCGGCAACTTCGCGCTGCAGATTTCAGAGGTGGTGGCACCCGTGCCGCGGCTGGAGAGTGTGCGATGCCTTCTTTAAGCGCGGCTTTTGCCAATCCAACAGCGCCATCCTTTTTAGCGACAGAGCCCATCGCCGCGGAACGCTGTCCTTGTGGCAAACGCCGTCCCCTGGCGGTCGCTCTCGGTTTGCGTAGCGCAACCCGCCCCTGTTTTGAAGGCCGCTGGTTCTGCCGCCGCAGTTGCCTGGAGGAGGCGGTGGCACGTGCCGTGCGCCGCGAACTGCGCAACGGTGTTTCCGGCGAAACACGCGTGCGTCATCGCGTGCCGCTAGGCTTAATCCTGCAAGCGCGCGGCGTGCTGACCTATGCCGAATTGCAGGGAGCGCTACAGCTACAGCAGGGCAGTGGTGCACGTCTGGGTAAGGTGCTTACGGAGTATTTCGGCATCACGGAGGATCGCATCGCCACCGCGCTTGCAACACAGTGGAACTGCCCCGTTTGGGCGATGCCGGAAATGCCCACGACTGACCTGCTGCGGCTGGCACCCTGGAAGCTTTTCCAGCGCAGTGGCAGCCTTCCGCTTCGGCTGATCGGTAAACGTCTTTGCATGGCATCGGCGGACAGTGTCGACGCGCCAGTTGCGCTTGCGTTGGAACGCATGCACGGCATCCAGGTGGAAAGTGGAATTGCCGCGGCATCTCTGCTTGAAGAGTTCTGTTCGCATCTGGGCAAATCCGCTTCCGCCGACACCGCGGAATCCGAGTGCAAGACCGCCGAGGATGTAACGTCGGAGGCCGCTCGAATCCTGGCGCAATTTCAGCCGGTCAGCTCCCGCATGGTGCGAGTAGGCCGTCGGTTCTGGCTTCGCGCCTGGCTGGAGACAGCCGCCGCCGAGGGCGGTCCCATGCAGGTCGAGGATGTCGTCGACCACCTCTTCACGCTACCGGCAACAGCTACACGTCACCAGGAGCTTAGTTTCCTCTAACGCTGCCCGCCGGAGTCCGGCACGCCAACTGCAGTAACAGACGGCATGGATAGCGGACTCTATACGGCATACACCGGCGTTCTGGCGCGCACTCAGGCGCTGGACACCGCGGCCAACAACCTGGCAAATGCCAACACCAACGGCTTCCGGGCACAGCGCGATTACTTTCGCGGCATGATGACGGGCATGGCTCCCGAGACGGAGGCGAGCAGCGGGTTGAGCGATGCCGTCAACCGCTTCGGCGTGCTCGGCGGGACCACGCTCGATTTGTCACAGGGGCTGTTGCAGAGTACAGGCAATCCGCTCGATCTCGGTTTGCAAGGGCAGGGATTCTTTCAGGTTCGTACGCCGGAGGGCGTCCGCCTGACGCGCGATGGTTCATTCCAACGCGGCGCCGATGGCACTCTCACGACGCAGCATGGTGAGCCGGTATTAAGTGACACGGGTAAGCCCATTCTGCTGCCCACCGGTACTGCTCACGTCAGTGCGGACGGCACCATCTCCATCAGCCGGCCGGACGGCACAGCCATGGTGGGGCGGGTTGCGGTGGTGAACTATGCCGCTGCGGATCTGCAGGCACAAGGTACAAACCTTTTCACAGTGCGCAGTGGTGCCAAGGCGCTGCTGAGTTCAGCAACGGTGGAAGAAGGCACGCTGGAAGGTGCTAACCAGGATGCCGTGCACGGCACCATGCAATTGCTGCTGGTGCAGCGTCAGGCCGAAATGATGCAAAAGGCGCTTTCGGTCTTCTCCAACCAGTTCGACAAGACCGCCTCGGAAGATCTGGGGCGGGTGTAGAGGGAGCTGTTCATGATTCGAGCAATGTACACGGCCGCCAGCGGCATGAGCGCGCAGCAGGCCAACCTGGACACCGTCGCTAATAATCTGGCGAACTCCGCAACTGCCGGATTTCGGCGCCGTCACCTGCAGTTTGAAGACATGATGTACCAGAACCTGGTGACGCCCGGATCGGCGCAAAGCACCTCCACCACGGCGGCCGGCCTGCAGATCGGACTGGGCACACGCGCCGTGGCGACAGAAGTCGTAAACACCCAGGGCGACTTCAACCAGACCGGCAACCAGCTCGACCTCGCGATTCAGGGAACAGGATTCTTTCAGGTCACGCGACCGGACGGCACCACGGCCTACACGCGTTCCGGGAACTTTCACCTGAACAACCAGGGCCAGATGATGACCGCCAATGGGGAACTGCTAAGCCCGGCTATGACCATCCCGAGCAATGCGACGACGGTCTCCATCTCGCAGTATGGCATCGTCAGCGCGACACTGCCGGGCCAGTCCGCTCCGTCGCAACTTGGCCAGATACAGCTCGCCACCTTTGCCAACCCGGGCGGCCTTAGCTCCATCGGCGGCAACCTTTTGCAGCAGTCGAATGCCTCGGGAAACGCCATCGTGGACGTGCCGGGCGGCAACTCCGGCATGGGCACGCTGCAGCAGGGCGCGCTCGAAGGCTCGAATGTCGACGTAGTGGAGGAGTTCGTGCAGATGGTCATGGCGCAGCGCGCCTATGAGAGTAACTCTAAGGTCATTCACGTGGCCGATGACATGTACCAGCAGGTGAATGGGATGGTGCGGTCATGACGTGTCCGAGACGGCTACTCACCGGCGGCGCGCTCCTTGTTTGCCTTTACACAGGTGCGCCGGCCAGGGCAGAGACGGGTGCTTCTCACGGCTGCTATGCGACCGTGGCGCAAGCCGCCCAGAGCGTCGTCGGTACGGGTGCTTCGGCAGGGCGGCAAGGGTATCGCGCGGAGGCACTGGTCATTGACCCGGTGCTGCACCGGGCATGGCTGCGTGTGGCCGAATGTGCTCATCCGGAGCATCCAAGCGCCCTGGTTTCGCTGGAGGTCGGCATCGCCGATGCTGTGCCGGCTAGCCAGAGTTTCTCGATACCGAAGCAAGCGCTGCCGGCTCTGCCCCTGATTCCTTCAGGTCAAGCCGTGGAAGTCGCATACAAGAGAGATGCGGTGCAGATGTCACTTCACGGCAGAACCGTTGCCGCCGCGCACATTGGCGAGAGCGTGGAGGTGTTGCTGGATGGTTCCACTGGCGTTGACGACACACCCAGGCACATGCATGGGCGTCTGGTCGCGGCAGACCGCGTAGAGGTGCACGCATGATCCGGCATCAAGACTCCCTGCCGCAGGATGGTCGGTTGGCCGGCTTGTCCATCAGCGGCTCCGAAGCAATCCGCCCATCTGCTACCCAGGGCTTTTTTCTGCGCTTTGTCGCGGCTTGCGCTCTCGCTCTGCTCGCCATTGGATATGTCTTCGCGCAAGACCACCCTAAAACGGGTGTACTGCACAGCAAGCCAAGTCCCGCGGCCAGCTCGCTCAATGCCTACCTCGCCAGCGTGCATGCGGCCAGTGCCGGCATGCAGCCAGAGCCCGGTGCAATTTGGACGGAGGCCGGCCGGCTAGACCGATTCACCGCCGATGTACGCGCCATGCAGCCGCACGACCTGATCTCGGTCATCGTCTCGGAAACACTCGAGTCATCCACCGACGGCACCGTCAAAGGCAGCCGGACTTCCAGCGCAAACGCAAGCATCTCCGCGCTGTTTTCCAAGCTCTCCGCCGCCAGCGCAGCCCAAAATCTAATCAATCGCCAAGCTGCCTCAGCGCTCAACGCACAGGGGCAGAGCGCGAACAACTCCAGCCTGAGCACCATCCTCGGCGGGGAGGTCGTGGAAGTCTTGCCCAACGGCATGCTCGTCATTGAGGCCGCTCGCCAGGTCGAGTTCTCCCAGCAAACGCAGACCATTGTGCTACGCGGCCTTGTCCGGCCGGAGGACATCTCACAGCAGAATCAGGTGCGCTCCACGGCCATCAGCAGCCTTGAATTGCAGGTGCGCGGCAAAGGCGTGGTCACCGACTATACGCATCGTTCCAACATCCTGGTCCGCCTCCTGGACAAGGCACTGATCTTTTGAACAGCAATCTGAACCTGGGCTCTCACATGCGCGGACCACGTCTGATCTCTCGAATTCTTTTCAGTGCCGGCCTGCTGACCGCAAGCTGCGCGCTTGCCGCTGCCGGGCACAACGAGCCGCACCTTGCCCGCATAAAGGACATCGCCACTGTTGAGGGCATCCGCGACAACCAGCTCGTCGGCTATGGAATCGTGGTCGGGCTGCAGGGCACGGGTGATAGTCAGCAGACCGGCTTTCCGGTGCAGACACTTGCGGCCACGCTGCTGCGCCTGGGCGTCAGTGTGCCGGCTAACTCCATGCGCGTGCAGAACCTGGCCGCGGTCTTTGTTTCCGCCTCGCTGCCGCCCTTTGCACGTTCCGGAACCCGGGTCGATCTCACCGTTTCCTCGGCCGGCGATGCCCGCAGCCTGGAAGGCGGCCTCCTGCTGCTGACGCCGCTCTATGGGACGGATGGCAAGATCTATGCGGAAGCGCAGGGCCCACTCGTGCTGGGTGGCTACGCGGTCACTTCCAATGGCAACAGCAAGCAAGTTAACCATCCCACGACTGCACGCATACCGCTGGGGGGCGTTGTGGAACGCGGCGTTCCACTCGACCTTGCCGGCCGCACCAGCTTTTCGCTGCTGCTGCAGGATGCAGATTTCCGCTCCGCGCGCGCCATGGCCGATGGCATCAACACCAACCTGGGCCGTACTGTCGCCCATGCCACAAATAGCCGCATGGTCGAGCTGCGGGTTCAGCCTGGTGACGACATTCCCGAATTGCTCTCCCGTGTGGAAGCGGTCGAGGTCCCATTCTACCCACGGGCCAAGGTGGTCGTGAATGAACGGACCGGCACGGTCGTTATTGGCGGCGCGGTGGTGCTGCAGCCCGTGTCGATCTTGCATGGCGGGCTTGCCGTAAACATCGTTAGCGAATTTCAAGCGTCGCAGCCCAGTGGCTTCGGCACGGGCACGACTCAGGTGCTGCAGCAAACCCAGGTAGACGTGAAAGACAAACCTGTGAATCGCATCGACCTGAAGACTGGTGCGACCGTGGAGGATTTGGTGCGCTCATTGCAAACCATCGGTGCTACAGCCCGCGACGTCATCTCGATCCTGCAGGCAATGAAGTCCGCCGGCGCACTCGAAGCTGAGCTGGAGGTCCTGTGACGATGCCAGTAGCCTCTGCCGAGTTCTCACCAGCACCCGTCAGCGCAGGCCCGCCAGCCGCATTCAATGCACGTCTCGATAAAGCCGCTCACCAGTTTGAGGCCATGTTGCTGCAGGAGCTGCTCAAGCCGCTCACTTCTTCACAGGAAGATGCCGACGGCGAATCGGAGGGGGGCAGCTTGAGTGGCGGATCGTCCTCCGGGCCGCTGCAGAGCTTTGGCACGCAGGCCGTTGCGGAAAGCCTGGCGAACACGGGTGCACTTGGCTTTGCCAGGCAGATCGAGGCTTCGTTGCAGCAGCGGGCGAGTGTGTCACAAACGCGCGACACCTCCTCTGGAAATTCTTTGCCTCAGCACTAAAGTCCCTTGGCGGGGTGCCGATAAGGCAGGAGAAGGAGAAGAATTATGGCAAATACAACAGGAATCGGCGGTTCACCTCTGCTGCACACGTTGTTCCAACAAAGTGACCGGGTGAGCAATGCCCGTACCACCTCAGACCCAGTGGCCACAAAGGCGCTCTCCACCGCAGCTGGTGACAAGACTGCCTTGAGCAGTGCGGGCGGCGTGTTGGCAAATGCGTCTGTGCAGGACAGTGACGATGTGCGCACGGCCAAAGTCGCACAGATCAGCGCATCGATCGCCAATGGCACCTACCAGGTGCCGGCCGGTGCGGTTGCCGACAAACTCATTCAGCACCTGCTTGGGTAATGATCATGCTCGAATGGATGCGCAGCATGATTCAGCAGGCCTCTGTAGCTCTTCAGGCCAGCGACGTCCCGGCATTGGCTCGTTTGTGCGCGGAAGCCGAAATAATGCCTCCGGTGCAGGAGCGGCTAACGCCCGGTGAAGCGGCCGCCTTGCAAATCCCTGTTGCCGGTTTTGGACGGCAGGTGAAGCTTGCCGGCAACAACGTCCGGCTGCGGCAGGTGCTGCTCGACAGCAAGACAGGAGGGCGAGGAAGATGGGTACTCTAAACGGATTGTTTACCAGCGCCCGCAACTCACTCCAGGCCGATCAGCTCGCGATCGACGCAACCGCGCAAAACATACAAAACCAGAACACAACCGGCTATGTTCGACGCGCGGTCACCTGGGCGGAAAAGGATACAGTCCAGATTGGCGGCACGAGCGTCGGTCTTGGTGCGACCGCTACTATAAGCGCCCAGCGCAATACAGTGCTGGACCGCAGCGTGCAACAGGCGACGGATACTGCGTCGGCGAGCAGCACGCGGCTCACCGCGCTCCAGAATGCAGAGGGTTTGTTCACCATCGATGCTTCCGGCAACGATAGTTCCGGCATCGGTACGGCACTGGGTGGGTTCTTCACCGCCATCAGTTCTGCCGCCTCCGATCCAACAAACCCGGTAACGCAGCAGGGCGTGACCGCTGCGGCGCAAACGGTTGTGACTGCCTTGAACCGGACGTCTGCACAGATCAGCCTGCAGCAGGTAACGCTGAATCAACAGGTGTCGGCAGAGGTTGAGCAGGTCAACAGCCTGCTTCCGCAAATTGCCAAGCTCAATGGAGAGATCGGCAGCGCCGGCTCCGCGGACACGGCTGGTTTGCAGGACCAGCGCACGACGCTTATCTCACAGGTTTCGCAGTACATCGGGGTGCAGCAGGCGGTTGGTGAAAACAACACACTCACCCTTAGCACCGGCAATGGCACGCTGCTGGTCGGGAGCGGCCAGTCGTTCGCACTGCACACAGCCGAGGTTTCGGGAACCGCACGCATCTACGCTTCCGTGTCCCAGGGAGGCGCGGAGATCACGACGCAGCTGCAGGGCGGTTCGATCAGCGGTGCCATTCAGGCAAGGGATGGTGACCTGGTCAACATCCAGTCACAACTGGACACGCTGGCCCACAGCTTTGCCACGGCGGTTAACAGCCAAAACCAGGCGGGCGTGACTTCCAGCGGAGCCGCGGGCGGCGCGATCTTCTCGATCGGATCAACAGTTGCAGGTTCGGCTGCTTCCATCAGCCTGAACTCAGGAGTGCTAATCGCGACTGCTGCACCCGGCGAGGCAAGCGGAGGCAATGGCAATGCCAATGCGCTGCTCGCGTTGCAATCGGCAAACACCACCAACGGCCAGAGTTTTTCAGGTGCCTTCACCAGCCTGCTTACCGGTCTGGGCACGGCAGCGGCAACCGCCAAAGCCACCAGCGCGGCGGACGCTGCAAATCAGACCCAGCTCAGCACTCAGCGTGACCAGCTTTCTGGTGTCTCGCTGGATACCGAGGCCGCCAACCTCTCGCAATATCAGCGCAGCTACCAGGCTTCCGCCAAACTGCTCAGCATTTTAAATGGTCTGCTGGCGGATGCCATCAATATCGGCACAAGTACACCCGTGCAGTAAGTAGAGGAGTCGCCATGCGCATCAACGAAACTGCCATGACACAGCTGGTGAAAACCGCCGCCACGCTCAGTGTCCAGCAAACACAGATTGCACAGCAGCTCTCCAGTGGTGTTCGTGTCTCCGCGCTGTCTGATGATCCGGCGGCGGCAGGGCAGAGCGGCACCCTCAGCAACACCATTGCTCAGGCAGACTGCTTCACCAGCTCCGCCGCGACTGCACGCTCACGCGGCCAGGCAGCCGATTCTGCGTTGGGTGCGGCTGTCACACAGCTCACCAGCGCTATCAGCATCGCGGTGCAGGGACAGACTGACACGGCCAACGCCTCTGATCGCGCCGCTTATGCAAACCAGCTCAGCTCATTGCGCGATACCCTGCTGAACCTTGCAAACAGCAGCTACAGCGGAAGCTACCTGTTCGCCGGCACCGCTACGGCCAGCGCCCCGTTCAGCATTGACAGCTCGGGCACTGTCACCTACGCGGGCAACAGCCAGACCTCGACGTTGACGGATGGCAACAGCGGAGGCATTTCCATTGCAACCTCGGCCAACGGGAGCAACATATTTCTAAATGCATCAGCTTCAATTTTCAGCGAGTTGCAGTTGGCGATTACTGCGTTGCAGAGCGGCAATGCTCCGGGTGCTTCGACGGTTACCGGTTTGCGCGATTCACTTTCCGTCGTCACAGCGCAACGGGCAGGCATCGACACGAACCTGAACCGTGTCGATGCGGCCCTGACTTACACCGCGACGCAGGAAACATATCTGAAGGCTGATCAGAGCAAATTGATTGCCGCCGATCCCGTCGCTCTCGCGTCAGAACTCTCAGCCGCGCAGACCCAACGGAATGCGCTCCTGAGTACCATCTCCATCGTGCAAAAGGGCAGCTTGTTCGACTATCTGTGATATGCCGCGTCAGGATCACGGCCTTTCCCGCCACTGCATGTCACACATCCGATACACTCGTTGAGAGTGCTCGGTGCCCTTCGATTCCTTTGGAATGCCACACGCGGTCATCGCCTTGCTCCATGGCGAAGCCCGTATTTGCGCTGGCGACTGGAAACGTATAGTGGCCTTCATGCGGAGACGATCACTGCCGCCGATATCTTCCGATTCCTGTGGAAAGAGAAACGGCAATTCCTGCGTTTCCTGCGCTGGACCGATGAGATCAGGCGCGATGCCGAGCGCTCCTGAACAGCACGTGTGCGGACGTTCGCGAAGAGAAGTCCTTGCATATGCAGGCTCCGCTCTGGCCGCGTGGGCGCTTCCAGATCGCACGGCAATTTGTCTTCCAAGCGGGACAGGCAATCGCGGCGATCAGCCGCCCAAGATCGATGCAAGTGGTCCAAATTCGCTGAGGACAAGGGCGGCCGCACACGGGCTGCTTGCCGGATTTGCCTTGAGCGTGCCCATGCTGCGCGAATCCGCAGCTTACCGGCAGATCGTGCAGCAGCAATGCAGCATTGCCGTTGCGGAAAATGCGATGAAGTGGGCCGCGCTTCGTCCGGCACCTGACCGCTATGCCTTTGAGGAAGCGGACGAGCTTCTTGCATTCACGCAAACCAACCGCATTAAGCTGCGCGGTCATAATCTTTGCTGGCATGAGGCGCTGCCGGCTTGGTTTAACGCGACCGCGACGGTGGCAAATGCGCGCACGCTGCTCACCGAGCATATCCGTACCGTCGCCGGCCGGTACGCCGGCCGGATTCACTCATGGGACGTGCTGAATGAAGCCGTGCATGTGGCGGACGGCCGTCCCGACGGTCTGCGCAACACACCATGGCTCCGTTTGATCGGCAACGACTATATCGAGCTCGCCTTCCGCACAGCACGCGAGGCGGACCCGGCAGCACTGCTGACGTACAACGAGTTCGGGATCGAAAGCGAAGCGTCCGCGGATCGGGAAAAGCGTGCTGCTCTGCTGCTGCTCCTGCGGCGCCTTCGCCAGCGCAACACCCCCATCGACGCCGTAGGTATCCAATGTCATCTGCGCGCCGGTGCTTCGCAGACGTATGGTCCATCCCTGAGCCGCTTTATCCAAAGCTGCCGGGAGATGGACATGCAGGTCTTCTTGACTGAAATGGACGTGGATGATCGTGATCTCCTCACCGGTGCTGGAGACCGGGACAAAGGCGTGGCTGCAGCTTACACCGCTGTGCTGCAAGCCGCGGTCGCGGAGCCGAATGTGCATGCGGTGCTGACCTGGGGCGTCAATGATCCACAAAGCTGGCTCAACCGGCGGCTGCCTCGACCGGACGGAACACCACAGCGTCCGCTGCTGTTCGATGAGCGCTTTCGACCGAAGACGGATTTTGCAGCAGTTTTGGAAGCCTTCACCAACCGGGAGCGTTCTGGCTCACCACATTCCGGCATCGGGAACGGCAATGCTCTGCCATCACCGGCAAAGCCGCTTCCCAAGCTCCATCTGTAGGCAAAACATCAGCGTTGTTCAGCCACTTCGCATTGCCGCCAGGCTTTGCGCAATGCTATTCTTGGCACAGACAAAAGCGAAACGAAACGGAAGCAGGAGCACGAACAACCAGTGTTGGCAACCCAAAAAAAGAACGAGATCATCACCAAATTCCGGACGCACGATGCAGATACCGGCAGCCCGGAAGTCCAGATCGCCATCCTCAGCGAACGCATCGGGCAGTTGACCGAACATTTCAAGACGCATAAGAAGGACCATGGTTCGCGCCGCGGTTTGCTCATGCTCGTCAGCAAGCGTCGCAGCCTGCTGGACTACCTGAAAAAGAACGATTCGGACCGCTACCGCGACGTGATCGGCAAGCTCGGCATCCGTAAGTAATCGAATCGCAGCCGGCTGGCGCATTCGAGTCCCCGCATCTGCTGAACTCTGAAGCGTGCCACCCGGGTGCAAAGGGCCCCCGCGCACTTGACCTGTCCATCCAGCTTTCGCGTCCTCCCAGACCGCTCACTTGCCACGCCTTCTCTTCATGGCGTAGCGGGGGCGGTCTGCTCACGTGTGGGCTGCTTTCTGGATAAGTTATTCGCCCCGTGCCCGGCGCGGACCTCCCACGACTTCCAATACACAGCAAAGAGAGAACAGCCGCTATGAAGCAGCAGACTACCGTGGAGCTTGCCGGTGGCAAGCAGATCACCTTTGAGACGGGCCGCATTGCCAAGCAGGCATCCGGCGCCGCCTTTGTCACTTCCGGAGACACCGTTGTGCTCGCCACTGCCGTGGGTGCTCCGGATCCGAAAGAGGGCGTCGACTTTTTCCCGCTCACCGTGGAATACCGCGAGACCGCTTATGGTGGCGGCCGCATTCCCGGGGGCTTCATCAAGCGCGAAGGCCGGCCCTCCGAGAAGGAGATCCTGACCTCACGCCAGATTGACCGGCCAATCCGTCCGCTCTTCCCGGAAACCTATCGCAACGAGACCCAGGTTGTGGCTTTCGTCTACTCGGCGGATAAGCAGAATGATCCAGACATCATCGCCATCAATGCGGCTTCCTGCGCTCTGGCGCTCTCCGACATTCCCTTCGAAGGCCCGATCGGCGCGGTGCGTGTCGGCCTGATTGACGGAAACTTCGTCATCAATCCCACCTACGATGAGCGGGAGAAGACCGTCATCAATATCACTGTCGCCGGCACCAAGGACGGCATTGTGATGGTGGAGTCCGGCGCGCGCGAGGCGACCGAAGAGCAGGTCGTTTCCGCCATCGAGTTCGGCCATGAGCAGATTAAAAAGATCTGCGAAGCCATTATCGAGTTCGCCAAAATCGCGGGCAAGCCAAAGCGGCAGCTCGCCTCGGCCGACGACCATAGCCACTACTACGACGAGCTTCGCAAGAGCATCGGCGAGCAGCTGACAGACGTTCTGAATACCCAGAAGTACGGCAAGACCGAGTCCTACAGCAGCATCAAGCAGCTCAAGGACGAGGCCAAGAAGTCACTGCCTGAAGGCGATCCGGCCGCTTCCAAGCGCTTCGGCAAGGTCTTCGAGCTGCTTCGCGAAAACATCTTCCGTGAGCAGGTGCTGAACGACCGGGTCCGCCCGGACCGCCGTGCCTTCGATGAAATCCGCCAGATCGATATCGAAGTCGGCATCCTGCCGCGTACGCACGGCTCCGCACTCTTTACCCGTGGCGAAACGCAGGCCCTTGTCACCGCCACCCTTGGCACCGCGGATGACGCGCAGCGTATGGAGTCCTACGTGGGCGAGCAGAAGCGCCGCTTCATGCTCCATTACAACTTTCCACCGTACTCCGTTGGTGAAGTCGGCCGCATGACCGGCACGGGCCGCCGCGAGATCGGCCATGGTGCCCTGGCTCAGCGCGCCGTTGAGGCCGTGCTGCCCGATGAAAAGGACTCGCCTTACACCCTGCGCATCGTTTCTGACATCACTGAGTCCAACGGTTCTTCATCGATGGCATCCGTGTGCGGTGCTTCGCTCGCTCTCATGCAGGCAGGCATACCGCTCAAGGGTTCCGTGGCCGGAGTGGCCATGGGCTTGGTGAAGGAGGGCGAGAAGTACGCCATCCTGACCGACATTGCCGGAGCTGAAGACCACTACGGCGACATGGACTTCAAGGTCGCCGGCACGCGCAATGGCATCACGGCGCTGCAGATGGACATCAAGATCATGGGCATCACGCCGCAGATCATGCGGGAAGCTCTGGAACAGGCACGTCACGGACGTCTTTTCCTTCTCGACAAGATGGACGCCGTGATCAACGGAGCCAGCCAGGAGAAATCGCGCTACGCTCCGCAAATCCGCACGCTGCAGATCCCGACCGACAAGATTCGCGACCTGATCGGGCCCGGTGGCAAGGTCATCCGCGGCATCATCGAGGCGACCCAGGTCAAGATCGATGTGGACGATTCCGGCAAGGTCGACGTGTCGTCCAGCGATCCGGAAGGCCTCGCCAAGGCGCTGCAGATGATCTCTGACATCACTGCCGTGCCCGAGGTGGGCAAGACTTACCTCGGCAAGGTCGTCCGGCTTGCGGAGTTCGGTGCCTTTGTCGAAATCTTCCCCGGCACCGATGGCCTGCTGCACGTCTCAGAAATTGCGGAACATCGCGTGAAGGACGTAAAGGATGAATTGCGCGAAGGCGATCAGGTACTGGTCAAGGTCCTGGCCATTGAGGGCAATCGTGTCAAGCTCTCCCGCAAGGCCGTCTTGCGCGAACAGCGCGTCAAGCTGGGCCTGCCGGAGGTTGATCCCAACGCCGCAAGCGGTGGGGATGACCGTGGCGGCCGGAGCGAACGCAGTGATCGCGGAGATCGCGGCGGCCGTGACCGCAGTGAACGTTCCGACCGAAGCGAACGTCCAGAACGCAGCAGTGAACGTGTCGAGCGTGCGCCACGTCCGGAACGTGTTGTACCCGCGGCACCCGCGCCGTCCGCCGAAACCATCACCTTGGAAGGTGGCGACGACTTCGACGAAGACGACGACCTGGATGACTTCGACGGAGATGACGAGGGCGAGGACGAGACGACACCAGCGACCACCGATGGAGTCGCCGCGGAAACCACGCCGGGTCAGCGCCCTGCTGCCGGAGCCGGCCGTCGCCGCCGTCGCCGTGGAGGCCGTCGCAGTGGGCCAGGCACAGGCAATGCCCCAGCGAGCAACGGTGGCGGTGCTCCGCGCGCCTGACAACTTACTTGCGCCAAACAGGAGGCCGTAGCGACAGCTACGGCCTCTTTACATGCTTGGGGGCTTGCAGCTCATCCAATATGTATGCCGGAGAAGCACGCACCTGAGAAACCGAATGTACAGATCGTGCTGCGTCCCTACGCCAGTGCCATTCCACTTGCCGCCTTCGCTTTCGCCATCGGCAACGTTTTATACAGTGCATTTCTGCTCCACTGGATTCCGGCGGCTGAGGCACGTCCGCTTGGCTTGGTTCTGCTCGCCTTTGTGGCTCCGCTGGAGCTTTTTCCGAGCGTGCTGGCATACTTGTCGCGGGATACCGGTGGTGCCACCGCGTTTGCGGTCTTTGGCGCAGCCTGGGTCGTGCAGGGCCTGAATCTGTTGCTGCCCGGCGCTCAGATGCCGAGTGCAACCAGTGGGTTCTTCCAGCTGGCACTTGCGCTGGTCCTCGCCATCATCTCTGCGGTAAGCTTTGCGGGCAAACCGCTGTTTGGGGCTCTGCTTGTTGTGGCAGTCCTTCGCACGGTGAGCGGCGCTGTGGTGAGCTTCGGCCAGCACGATGCCTGGCCTGTGATGACCGCCATCGCCGGCCTGGTTCTCGCCATCATGGCGTTCTACAGTGCCTTCGCGTTTCTGCTGGAGGATGTGCGTCAGGCAATCTCACCACTGACTTTCCGTACCGGCGATGCGAAAGCCGCGATGGAGGGAAAGCTGGAAGATCAGGTGGATGCGTTGACCCGCGAAGCAGGCGTGCGCAAACAGCTGTAGCAACACCGGCGGACGGCCACTCCGGTTTAAGAGCTGTGGCTTGACGCATCCTGCTAGCATGTCGCCTATGCGGTTTCGTTTCTTTGCACTTATCCTCGCCATGGGAGCCCTGTCCATGTCCCTCGCCGCGCAAACGTCCACGGCGGTGGCCGCCAAGCCCGGCCAGTGGGCCATCATTCTCCATGGCGGAGCCGGCGTGATTGAGCGCAGCTCCATGACGCCCGAGCGAGATGCTGCCTACCGCGCCGGTCTGACGAACGCGATCCGCGCCGCCCAGGCGGTACTAAAGAAGAACGGCCCAGCCATGGACGCAGTCGAAGCTGCTTTACAGGTCCTGGAAGACGACCCGCTGTTCAACTGCGGCAAGGGTGCGGTCTTTACGGCCAAGGGCACGAATGAGCTGGACGCCGCCATCATGGACGGCAAGACGATGCAGGCCGGTGCTGTCGCGGACGTCACGCGCACACGGCATCCCATCTCGCTCGCCAAGGCGGTCATGCTGCAGTCTCCGCATGTCTTTCTGGTGGGCACTGGTGCGGACGAGTTCGCGGCGAGCGTGCATCTGGAACAGGTCGACAACAGCTACTTCTTCACAGAGCGCCGCTGGCAATCGCTCATCCAGCAGCTCAAAAAAGAGGGCCAGCCGCTGCCGCCGCGTCCGGCAGGCGCGCCGCCCGCACCCTCCGAGCCGCGCGCTGACATGGAAACACCGGACGCTCATAAGTACGGCACCACGGGCATTGCCGTGCGCGACCGTCAGGGCAATGTCGCCGCCGGCACGACCACGGGCGGAACGCAGGGCAAACGCTTTGGCCGGGTCGGGGACTCACCCATCATCGGCGCGGGCACCTATGCGTCCAGTCAATCCTGCGCCGTCTCGGCTACCGGCACCGGCGAATACTTCATCCGCCTCACGGTTGCCAGCCGCATCTGCTCGCTGGTGCAGTACACGCACCTCACGCTGCAGCAAGCCATGGATCAGGTCGTGCAGAAAGACCTGCTTGCCATTCACGGAGATGGCGGCGTGATTGGCCTGACGCCAGATGGCCAGATGGCATGGAGCTTCAACACGCCAGGTATGTTCCGCGGCAAGCTCGTCGAGGGTGGCCGAATTCAGCTCGGTGTCTATAAGGACGAGCCATAGCGCTATCAAGAGAGCCAGGCATGACACCGCGCACTTGCGCACCTTGCGTTCGTTTGTGCTCCTTCGAATCACGACAGCTTCTTTGCATGGAGCTAAACTTCTTACCATGGCCGCATCCATGTACATCGTCGTTGAGGGCGAAGACCCCGGCTTCGACATCTTCGTCAACGGCCGTGCGCTTGCCCGCAATGAGGATGCGCTGGAGCGGCTTGCTCTGAATATCGGCACACGTCCGCTCATTGAGTTCTTCTCCGCAGACGTAAACTCCATGGCGCTGCTGATTGAGGAGGGTGCCGGCGATCCTGAGCTGCTGCATCGGCTGCCGCAGCCACAGTGGTACCCGGCCAGGGTCGGCCTTGAGACGGTAACTGCTCTTTTGGAGGAGCTTCGCCTGGAGCCCACCCAGCTCGGCAGCGAAAGCGAACTGATCCGCGAAGAGCTTGAGGAGTACGCCACCGTGCTTCGTAAAACCGATGAGCGTAATTTGCGCTGGCACCTCGCCGTGAGCTGGAGATAGCCCAAAGATGATCGTCACTGAACCGCAATTTGAAACGCTCGAAACGCCCTATGGTCCCATGCGCACGCACATCGTGCGCCCTGTCGCACCGGGCAGGTATCCCGCGATCATTTTTTATTCGGAGATCTTCCAGATCACCGGGCCGATCCGGCGCACGGCCGCGATGTTTGCCGGGCACGGGTACATTGTTGCCATGCCGGAGGTTTACCACGAGTTCGAAGAGCCCGGCGCTGTGTTTGCCTATGACCAGGCCGGCAGCGATCGCGGCAACAGGTGGAAGTATGAGAAAGAACTGGCGAGCTACGACGCGGACACGCGCGCCATCCTCGATCACCTGAAAACACGCGAGGACTGCACCGGCAGCATCGGCGCGCTGGGCATTTGCCTTGGCGGCCATCTCAGCTTTCGTGCGGCCATGGAGCCTGAGGTGCGCGGGACTGTTTGTTTCTATGGGACAGACATTGCGCAGGGCTCGCTCGGCAAGGGCAAGCAGGACGACTCATTGAAGCGGGCGGAGGAGATCAAAGGTGAGCTGCTCATGATCTGGGGCAGGCAGGATCCACATATTTCACTGGAGCAGCGGCGCAAGATTCTGGCGCGGTTTGACGAGCTGAATTTGCGGTATAGCTGGCATGAGGTCAACGGGGCTCATGCGTTTATGCGCGATGAAGGCGCGCGTTACGACCCCGAACTCGCGCTCCATCTGAACCGTGAGGCGCTCGACTTCTTTCACCGGACGCTACGGTAGGAGCTAGGGGTACCCCCGGGAACACATCTAAAACCTTCATATTAGTGATTTACTCAAGATCTTCAATCAAGGCAGGTTATTCGCAAGCTATTCAATACATCGGGATAGCTGTGAGTGCACCAGATTTGGTGATACGACTTACGCCTGGTTTGCTGCTTTCCAAAAGCAGGATTGGCGGAACAATTATTCCTGGGCGACGCGCCATCGCCTGACTAAATTCTGCGCGGCGCGCGGCCAACTGGGGAAGATGAAGTCGAAGCCAGCGGCGGTTAAGACTCCCGGCACCACGCGTCGGCTTTTCAGAATGAGCTCGGTTTCGGTTCTCAAAAAGACCGCACCAATTTCGAGCATCCAACGCGATGCGGGCAGACCGAAACCTGTACCGTTGGCGCGCCGTAGCGCGGCCATGAACTCACGATTCGGCACTGGTTCTGGAGCCGTCATGTTCACTGGTCCGCTGATCTCTTCATGCTCCAGCAGAAAGCGGACAGCGCGGGCGTAGTCCTGATCGTGCATCCAGGAAACGTATTGCCGCCCGTTGCCTTGCGTTCCGCCAAGACCGCGCCGCACCAGCCCCAGCAGCACGTCAAAGACACCGTCTTTGTCTGGACTCATCACCATGGACGTCCGCAGTGCGATCTTCCGTGTCGCCGGAGCCGGTGCGTCCTGCAGGGTCTTCTCCCAGGCGAGACCCACGCCCGCGGAGAAGTTGTAAGTCTCCGGCACGCCTGCCTGATGTGCAAGGATGTCGCCGGTCGACTCATCCATATCGCGGTCCAGGCTGTCGCGGTAGATAGTGGACGTGCCCGCATTCAACCAAATCGGCGGAGGCACGGCGGACTGAGCGATAGCCTCGCCCACCACGCGGGTACTCTCCACACGCGAGTCCAAAATCTCCTTGCGATGCCGCGGAGTGTAGCGGCAGTTCACGGTGCGGCCGCTCAGGTGAATCACGGCATCGCTGCCGTCGATCTCGCGTGCCCAGTTGCCCAGGGTGCGGCCATCCCATGTGGCTGTTCGCCAGGGCCGTTCCTTGGTTGCAGGGGAGGCTTGTCCACGCGAAAGCACCACGACCTCATGCCCGGCACCCGCAAGATCGCGCGCCAGTATCGCACCCACCTGCCCGCTGCCACCCGGCATCACGATGCGCATCAGGCCAGGTATCCTTTGATCCAATCATTGCCGGAGTGGGTCAACTCCAGAGTGCTGCCGCTGAAGACGATTTCGCCTTCGTTCAGCATCAGGAAGCGCGTGTTCTCATCCACCTTGCCATCGGGAATGCGTTCCATCCGGTTCGCCTCCACGTTGAAGCGATGCGTCGCCAGTGTGAAGGCGTCCTGCAGCCGGTGTGTGATCATCAGCGACGTGGTGTGCGCGACATCCCGCTGTTTCACCACCAATTCCACGATGGTGGTGGAGGTGATCGGGTCGAGTCCGCCCGTGGGTGAATCGTAAAGAATCAGGTCAGGATGAGTGATGATGGCGCGCGCAATCGACACACGCCGGCGCATGCCGCCGGAAAGCTCAGAGGGGAACTTGTCGATCGCCTTGCTCAACTCCACAAAGGCAAGCGCTTCCTGCACGCGTTTGTGAGACTCCGCCGTGTCCACGCCTTCTTCGTTCAAACGGTACGCAACGTTGTTTTCGACATTCATGGAGTCAAAGAGTGCGGACTCCTGGAAGACCATGCCCACGCGGCGGCGCAACTCGAAGAGCCGTTCTTCCTTCATGGTGGTGATCTCTTCGCCAAAGACACAGATGCTGCCGCTGTCTGGCTTCATCAGCCCGTTGGCCAGCTTCATCAGGACGCTTTTACCGCTGCCGGCCGGCCCCAGCAGCACACAGGTCTGCCCCGGCATGACTTGAAACGTGATGCTTTTAAGTACCTGATTGCGGTCAAAGCCGATGCTCACATCCTTAAAGGAAAGCACCGGCTGGTTCGGATCGACGTCGTTCTGCCTGGTTTGCTCTTCCGGAGAGGCTGTGGGCATTGTTTTACCTTCCAAAAATCCCGATCATCGTGCGGCTGATCAGAAAGTCAATGACGATGATGAGCACGGAAGAGACAACGACGGCCTGCGTGGTGGCGCGGCCCACGCCCTGCGTGCCGCCCTTGGTGTTCATGCCAAAGTAGCAGCCGACACTTGCAATGATGAAGCCGAAAAAAAGCGGCTTGGTCAAGCCCTGCACCACGTCTGCATACTTCAGGGCGCGATAGCTGCCATGAAAATAGCTGGACAGATTCAATCCAAGCAGCGCCACGCTGACCAGTGCACCGCCTGCAATGCCAACTGCGTCAGAAAGGATGGTTAAAAAGAAGAGCATGAAGACGGTGGCGCTGATTCTTGGGGCGACCAGCTTCCGCACTGGATCTACGCCGAGAGCACGCATGGCGTCAACTTGCTCGGTCACCTGCATGGAACCGAGTTCCGAGGCCATGCCCGATGCATTGCGGCCGGAGACCATCAGACCCGTGAGCACCGGCCCGAGTTCCTTCACCATGGACAGCGCCACCAACTGGCCGGTCATGCCGATGGCACCGAACTGCTGCAGCGACGTGGCGGACTGCAACGCAAGCACGCAGCCTGTAAAGAAACCGGTCAAAACAACGATGGGCAGGGAGCCGATACCGATCGAATCCATCTGCAGGTAGATATCGCCCCAGTAACGCGGACGCGTGAGCAGAGCAGAGACAGAGCGTGAGACCAGCAGGGAGTAGTCCTGCAATGCCTTGATCTGTACCTTGGCGAACTGCGCTGGTGCAAAACTCATCGTGACGCCACTACCCACTCTCTTCTGTCTTGGCTGATCAAGTATCTGATGCGCGAAGCATCGCCGCCGTTCCGCGACATGAGTACCGGGTCGATCAGGCACCGTCACAGATGAGAAAATGGTTCAGAGATGCCCGAGCAAATGCAGGCTGTCGTTTTGTACGGCAAAGAGGACCTCCGGCTGGAGCGGGTGCCCATACCGGAGCCAGGTCCCGGAGAAATTCTGCTGCGTGTCGGCGCGGCGCTTACCTGCGGCACGGACCTGAAGGTGTACCGTCGTGGCTATCACGCCTCCATGCTGCAGTTGCCCTCAGCTTTCGGGCATGAGGTGGCTGGAACTGTGGCGGCAGTGGGTGAAGGCGCCTTGTGTGGCGATGACGGCATGCTCTTCCGGATTGGGGATCGCGTTGTCGCCCTGAACTCGGCACCCTGCGGAGCGTGCTATTTTTGCGAACGTCAACAGCCGAACCTCTGCAGCGACTTGCTCTTCAACAATGGTGCGTATGCCGAGTACCTTCGTGTCCCGGCGCGCATTGTGCTGAAGAACACCCTGCGGCTGCCTGACAATCTGCCATTTGAGCATGCCGCCTTAACCGAGCCGCTCGCCTGTGTGGTTCGCGGATTTGAGCAGACCGGCGCAACGGCTGGAGACACGCTTGTGGTCATCGGTGCCGGCCCGATCGGGCTTATGTTTTTGCGGGTTGCGCGGACTGCGGGCTGCCGGGTGATTGCCGTGGTCAAACGGGAAGATCAGGTGGAAAGCGCCCGGAACTTTGGCGCGCACGATGTTGTCCGCATCGGCCAGGGCATCGATCCGGTTGCGGCTGTCCATGCGCTCACAGCGGACGGCATCGGTGCCGACGTTGTAGCCGAGTGCGTCGCCACGCCGGAAACCTGGGAACAGGCAGTGGCCATGGTGCGCAAGGGCGGTGTGGTGAACCTCTTCGGCGGTCCTCCCAGCGGCACCCGCGTCTGCCTGGACACCAATCGGCTCCACTACGGCGATATCACCCTGAAAGCCAGCTTTCACCACACACCGGCCACCTGCCGCCGCGCCTTTGAACTGATTTGCAGCGGCGCTGCGCGGCCAGAGGACTTTGTGACTGGAAGCTCGGCTCTGGAAGAGGTCCCGGAGGTTTTTCGCCGCATGACCGTGCGCGCCGCCGGGCCAACGCGCGACATCAAAACGGCCATCTTTCCGGGAGGGCGCTCGTGAGCATTGCTACCCTGACGAATCGTTTGGAGGGTGCGCCGCCGGAGCTTCTGGAGCCGCAGATCCGCCCTGGGCTGGAGGAGGCTAGAGCCTGGTGCAAGGCGCTGGCTGAATCTCACTATGAAAATTTCCACGTCGCGACGGCATTGTTGCCGAAGCGTTTGCGTCCGCACTTCCACGCGGTTTACGCCTATTGCCGCGTCTCCGACGATCTGGGGGACGAGGTGGCGGACCGGACTGTTGCCATGCGGCTGCTCGTTGCGTGGCGCGACATGCTCAACGAGTGCTTCGACGATCCCGGGCAATCGCGGCATCCGGTTTTTGTGGCGCTGCACGAGAGCATTGTGGCCGCCGATCTGCCGCGCGCGCCCTTTTTGGCCCTGATCCGGGCCTTCCGCAACGACCAGACCAAGACCCGCTTTGCCAACCTGCGGGAGCTGGAGGACTACTCGGAAGATTCCGCGAATCCGGTGGGCCGCCTTGTTCTGCTGCTCTGCGGATACACCGATCCGGAGCTGCATGCGCTGGCCGACCGCACCTGCACCGGCCTGCAGCTGGCCAACTTCTGGCAGGATGTGAGCGAGGATCTGCAACAGCGGGATCGCATCTACCTGCCTGCGGATCGCATGGCTGCGCACGGTGTCACGGAAGCGATGCTGCGCGCCGGTGTCGCCACCGATGCCTATCGCGCTCTGCTTCGTGAACTCACTGGAACCGCACGCACGATGCTGCTTGGGGGCGCACCACTGATTGACCGCGTGGATCATGAACTTGCCGCAACGCTGCGCCTTTTCAGTGCGGGTGGGCTGGCCATTCTGCGGTCGATTGAACGCATCGGCTATGACACGCTGACCAGGCGGCCGGAGATTACGAAGCTGGAAAAGCTGCAATTGCTGGGCGGCGCTGCGCTGGGAAAGCTCGGCGTGCACCGCGGCTCACAGGGGCTGCGGTGAGGCCC
>CAXTPQ010000004.1:34947-59483 GCA_964246215.1 uncultured Terriglobus sp.
TCCGGCGCGGTCCCCGCAAAGGAATTGATGGCGGCCCTGGAAGATGTTGGGGACCGAGCCGCACATCTGTACCGCGCAGCCGATGCGTTGATTCCACTGCTCGACTCAGACAGCCGCCCTGCCATGCGCGTACTGATTTCCATTTACAGGAGCCTGTTGCAGGAGATTCAGCGGGCCCGGTATCAGGTCTTTACCCGACGCCTGCGTGTCTCCACGCCCAATAAACTGATCATTCTTTGCAGGGCCATTCTGGGCGCTCACATGGGTGCGGCATGAGCGGAGAGGCGGCTTACGACGTTGCCGTGGTGGGAGCGGGGCTTGCCGGTCTTGCCGCCACCTCAGCCCTGGCGCGAACAGGTGCATCGGTCGTGCTGGTGGAGCGCAAGTCCTTTGTTGGCGGCCGTGCCTACTCGTATCCGCATCCGGCGCTGCAGGAGGAGATCGACTCACAGCATGTCATCGTGGGTTGCTGCACCAACTTCCGGCAGCTCTGCCAGGTGAATGGCTTGAGCGATGAGATCCGCTGGTATGACGGCTATACGTTTATGGAGCCGGGCGGGCGTGTTTCGCGCATCGAGCCTTCTGTGTTGCCTGCGCCGGCGCATACCGTGCCCTCGTTTCTGCGCGCGCCCATGCTCAGCTTCACGGACAAGCTCGGCATCTCACGCGGTCTTGCCACCTTCCTGCGCAGCTATAGCCGGGACGACCGCCAGAGCGTGGCGGCTTGGCTGAAACAGACGCGCCAGACGGAGCGGGCGATCCGGCATTTCTGGTCTCCGATCCTGATCAGCGCGCTGAACGACTCGCTGGATCGCTGCTCGATGCGCTATGCCGGCCAGATTTTTCATGAGAGCTTTCTGAAGAGTCCGGAGGGCTCCCGGCTGGGCATTCCTGCGCTTCCGCTGTCGGAGTTCTTCGCGAAAATCGCCGATGTCTCGGCCAGCCATGGAGCAGTGCTGCGGGGCAAGACCGGTGTGCAGGGCATGGAGCGATCCGGCGATTTGTGGCGATTGCGAATGGCGGATGGCGGCGAGATTTGCGCGCGCAATGTCATCCTTGCGCTGCCGTTCGACCAGCTCAGCGCCGTTCTGCCACCGGATATTTTCAGCCAACTTTTGCTTGGCGGCACCGCACCCTTTCTTCATTCGCCCATCACCACCGTGCATCTTTGGTATGACCGGGAGATCACCTCAATGGACCATGCCGTGCTGCTCGACAGCCCCATCGAGTGGCTGTTTCATAAGTCACGCATCCGCCGGTGGAGTGCAGGCCGGGGCTCGTATGTTGAGCTGACCACGTCGGCATCGCATGCGCAGCTGCGGCAGAACCGCGAAGAGATTCTTTCCACCGCGCTGCGCGAACTGGAGAGGTTCTTTCCTGAGGCGGGGACGGCGCATCTTCGCAAGAGCGGCATCCTGAAGGAGGCCAAGGCTACTTTCTCCGTGGTGCCCGGTCTGGACGCGCACCGGCCCGCTCAGAAGACCGGTGTCGAGCATCTCTATCTCGCTGGCGACTGGACGCAGACGGGCTGGCCTTCGACGATGGAGGGTGCTGTCCGCAGCGGGTATCTGGCAGCGGAGGCCGTCGCCGTCGATGCAGGTAAGCCGCAAAGCTTTCTGCAGGTTGATCTGCGTGGTTCCGGTCTGATGCCGCTCCTTGCAAAATCATAAAGCTCTTACCGGAGGGTTGGAGAGGACATGAACGAGACAAGCTCTACAGGCATCGAGACTGCATCGGCAAAGATCACGAAGCGAATACAGGAGTTGGGAGATTGGCGAGGAGAGATCCTTGCTCATGTGCGGCAACTCATCCATGCTGCCGACCCCGGCATTCAGGAAGAGTGGAAATGGAGGGGAGTTCCCGTCTGGTTACATAACGGCGGCGTCTGCACGGGGGAGTCGTACAAACAAGCCGTGAAGCTGACCTTCCATCGCGGAGCTTCCCTGGCCGACCCGGAGCAACTCTTCAACGCTAGCCTGGAAGGAAATACGCGGCGTGCCATCGACATTCACGAAGGAGAGACGATCAACGAAGCCGCTTTCCAGCAACTCATCCGCGCAGCGGTGGAAGCCAATGCAAAAGCAAGCCTTCAAAGGGCGGCCAAGAAGAAGTAGACCCGGCTTTGAAGGCGAAACGTACAAACATCGTGTCCAAGCGGAAGTTGCGGCATGCCCGCATGCTGTTCCACAAGCATTGTTAGGGTACTTTAGACAGCCGTTGTGGCCTTCTCCTGCTGCGTGGCGCGCTCCTGCCGCTCCAGCGCACTCTTCAGAACTGTTTCCAGCGCGGGCTTCATTTTGGCGTACTGCGCGTCAGTAATTTTGCCGGTCAGCCGCTCACTTTCCAGCGTGAACAGTTCATCGCGCAAGACCTGCAAAAGAGAACTCTGCAGCCCGGCGGCTATGTGCGAACCAGCTGTGCCGTGCGGCGAGTGGACCGGGACTGACGCAGCAGCAACCTGCGCCTGTGGCGGAGATGGCCGTGAGAGCAGAAAGCCCGCGCCGCCCGCGAGTACCAGAGCAAGCGCCCCCAGAATCCACCATTTGTATTTGGTCAGCGGGTCTGGGCTGTTGATGGGAGTGGCCATGCCGCCGCCCGGCCGCGTGTCGACCGTCCTGGAACCCGGATCGGCGTTTGGATCTGCACCCGTGGCGGGCGTTCCTGTCGGTGGCCCGTTGCCCTGGTCCTGCTGCGAGGCGTCCTGCGGCGTCGTCGTTGCGCCTGGCAGCTGACCCGTGCCGCTTACCGTGAAAGGTGTTGCCTTGCCTTGTGTGACGTTGCGCGCGACGTAGGTCTGCGCGTCCACTTCTTCCGCTACGGAGCTGAAGGGGGAGCCACTACCATCAAAGTGCATCGCCTTCGGCATCATCACCACTACGTTGTCCGTGGCCATGGTCGCCAGCGGCGTGAACTGCAACGAGCCGCTGTAAGGCAGCTTGTAGCTCAACTGAAAACGTGTCTGGCCACCCGGCCGGATGGGGAAGATGAAAGCGTAATGGCCCTTCTCCGGCAGAGGCACCGGCGGTGACTGCACCGTCATGCCACCCGTGCCCTGCGCCGCCGCACCCTCGACGATTGCGCCGTCGGGAAGGGTGAACTCGAAGGCACGCTCGCCGAATTGTGTGCGCGGCGGAGTGGACTCATTTTTCAGGAAGAAGTTCTCGACGACACGCAGGCTCTTGTTGTCCGGCTCGGTCTGCAGCCGGATCACGTTGGCGTCCAGTGACACGCCGGTCACCTTGGCCGCCGCGCTAAAGACATCGATGTCGACGGACTGCGTTCCCGGGGGAGCAGGCTTGAAATAGTTCGCTTTGTCATGCGTCACCCGCACCAGGTGAACGCCATCGTCCGGCACATCCAGGGTAAATTGGCCGCGTGCATCGGTCTTGGTGCGGGTCGCTTCTTGCATGCCCTGCGCCAGCCGGATCAGGACGACATCATCGCCCGCCGCCGGCTTGTGCACGGTCTGGTTGGTGATGGTGCCGGTGATGGTGGAAGCGGCAAAGGCCGGAAGCGTAAAGATCGCGCAGAGCAGGAAAAGAAGGTGTCGTCTCACAGGTCGTCCAGTCGGAATCGGGTAGAGATCGTGGTGCCGGACAGCGGCATAGGTAGGACTTCAGGCCGAGATTTGCAACGTGTCCATCTCCGCCAGAATCTTCGCTGCCTCGTCTTCCAGGATGTCGCGCTGCTGCACGTAATCCTGCTCTGGATACTTTCCGGCCTTGTGCTCGAAATTCAGGTCGCGCAGGTTGTTCATCACCATTTCGCGCCGTTCTTCCAGAAAGTCCAGCCGGGTTTTAGCACGCTGTACAAATGGGTTCTCATCCGGCCAGAAGACGTAAGCAAAGAGCGCAAGCAGCAAAATGGATCCGGCAATGAGTCCCATGGCGGCCTAAAACTCCGTTTCGCGGCGGATGCGTTCCCGCAGGTCATCGCTGCGCGGCGCATCCACCGGCATGCCCGCTACCGCTACCATGTGCCGGCCGCGCCAATTACGAATCAGGAAAACCGTTCCCAGCATAGCCAGAAGAAACACCGCCACCGGAACAATAAAGGCCACATTGTCAAAGCCGCCACGGATGGGTGCAGCGAGCACCGTGGGGCCGTACTTGGCGACAAAGGCATTGAAGATGCTGGTGTCGGAAGAACCGCCGCCAAGCTGTGCCTTCAGCTCATCGATCATGCCGGAGCTGTTGGGGCAGCCCACGTGGTTGCACTCCAGCAGGATCTGCCCGCAGGAGCAGGTGCAGACCATTTTGTGACCGATGCTGTTGAAGCGTGAGCCGGTATCACCCGCACCCATGGTAATCAGCGCAATGGAAAAGACCAGCAGCAACGGCAGCACACGGGCGCGAAGACGGCACAAAAAGGACTCCATCAGTCGCCTCCAACAGCCTGCAACTCGGCTGGTGCCAATGACGGGACTGTCCGAGTACTCAGGGCCGGCTTCAGCTGCGGTGCAAGGCCGATGAAGGTACCCGCGATGATGATGGCCACGCCGATCCAGATCCAGGACACCAGGGGGTTGAGGAAGACCTTGATGATGGGCTTGTTCGTCTCGGGATTCCGTCCCTCGAAGACTACATACAGGTCGCGCAGCGCGGTGGAGTGAATTGCGACGATGGTGCTGTTTGTCTGGCTCGCAGTATAGAAACGCTTTTCCGGTGCCATCTGCGCGATTTTATGGTCGCGGTCATAGACGTCCAGCAGCGCGAAGTCGGTATCGTAGTTGGGATTTGAGTCCTGCGTGTAGCTTTGGCAAACCAGCTTGTAATTGCCAATAGCGATGGAGTCGCCGAAGCCCATTTCCAACTCGCGTGACTGATTGAAGGCCGCACCCGCTAAGCCGACGAAGAGCGCGACGATGCCGAAGTGCACAAGGTAGCCACCGTAGCGCCGGTTATTGCGGCGCGTGAGCAGAAAGGCGGAGGAGAAGAAGTTCCGGCCGGTCTGTGTGCGGACCACGCCCACGCCGCGCAGGTACTCCGACAGGATGGCGACGGTGACACCCGCACCGATGGAGAAGCACACCAATGCATAGATCGAGCCCTGCTGGTCGAGGTCATTGACGCGCCATGGCCGGATGCCACTGGCCATCAGGATGAGCGCGCTGCCGATGGTGGCGATGCACGGCAGTACAAAATTCCGCCGGATCGACCTGACTGAGGTCGCACGCCAGGCCAGAAGCGGGCCGACGCCGGTAAGGAACATCAGGAAGAGGCCGATGGGGACCGCGACGCGATTGAAGAACGGCGCGCCCATGGTGACCTTGGATCCCTGTACATACTCGCTTAACACCGGAAACAGCGTGCCGAAGAGCACCGTAAAGCACAGTACCAGCAGCACCAGATTGTTGAAGAGGAAAGAGCTCTCCCGCGAGACCACCGCCTCCAGCTTGTGCTCCGTGGCCAGGTGAGAACGCTGGCGGAAAAAGGTGAACAGGCATACGGCAAAGGTGATGCAGAGGAAGGTGGTGAACCAGGCACCGATCGAGCTTTCCGCAAAGGCATGCACACTGCTCACAATTCCCGAGCGCGTCAGCAGCGTGCCCAGAACGGTGAGCATGAATGTGGTGAAGATAAGCCAGACGTTCCACTGCTTCATCATGCCGCGCTTTTCCTGCATCATGACCGAGTGCAGAAAGGCGGTGGCCGTGAGCCACGGCAGGAACGAGGCATTCTCCACGGGATCCCAGCCCCAGTATCCGCCCCATCCCAGCACCGCATACGCCCAGTGCATGCCAAGGGAGATGCCGACAGTGAGAAAGAGCCAGGTCACCAGTGTCCAGCGCCGCGTGATGCGGATCCACTTCTCGCCGGGATACCGCATCATCAACGCGCCAAGCGCAAATGCGAAAGGGACGGAAAAGCCCACATAGCCGAGGTACAGCATGGGCGGATGAATGACCATCTCCGGATATTGCAGCAGCGGGTTCAGCCCAAAGCCATCCGCCTGTGGCTTGCCTGTCCACAGCGCAAAGGGCGGCGCTGCGAAGTTCAGCAGCGACAGGAAGAAGAGCTGCACCGCGGCCAGGATCGTGGATGCATACGCGAAAAGCCGCACATCCGCTCGATGCCGCAGGCGCAGCACAAATCCGTAGCCCGTCAGCAGAAAGGCCCACAGCAGCAGTGAGCCTTCCTGGCCACTCCACAGGGCGGAAAACTTATAGGCTGGATTCAGCGCGCGATTCGTGTGGTGCAGGATGTAGGCCACTGAGAAATCGTTTGTAAACGATGCCCACACCAGTGCGAATGCAGCCCCACTCACCGCGATAAAGGTGGCGATGCCGGCCCGCCGCGCCGTTTCTGTCAAACGCTCCGGCGAGACCCTGCCGGAGCGTCCCGTGGACAGCTGAAAGAGGCCGATCGATCCGGCACACAGCGTGTACGCAGAGAGCGCCAACGCCAGCAGCAGGGCAAAGCTTCCGAACTGGGGCATGGGGTGCATGTACATGATCATTGTTGCAGTGCTTTGCGATGCAACGCAATGCGTGCGACACGATATTCGTCGCACTTCCAGTCACTTAGACCGCAGTACCGACACGGGTCTCCATCGAACGGTGGAACGCCGGCCGGCAAAGGCCAGACATGCCCTAAACAGGCCGTTTCAGCATGCGATCCACGGAAGCGAGCAGGTCATCCGGCAGCAACGGTTTCAGCCGGAAGGACACATGGAGGCCGGCGTATTCCTGCTCCGCCTCATCCAGTCCGCTGATGACCAGAACGGGCAGGTCCGCATGCGTGCGACGCAACGCTGTGACAAATTCCGCACCGGACATGCCAGGCATCACGTGGTCCGTCATCACCACATCGATCTGGGAAGGAAACTCGTTGTTCTGTAACTGCTCCAAAGCGCGCTGCGCATTCAGCACGGGAATCACAAAGTAACCTGCACGCTTCAGGATGGTCTGCCGCGTGGCCGCCTGGATGGCGTTGTCGTCAATCAACAGAACAGTGTGTTGCATTCGCGAGGCAAACCTGCTTTCAGGTGGATATGCGGCTTGGATGCTGAGTCTCTGGGGAAGGCAGTACATCGTTTGCAGAGACTGAATCGATGGGATGGCAATTGTTTGCAACCTGCAAACGAGCCGTCTCAGGACGCAGACAACTGACCGTCTTTCACCTGCGCACCGCGACGTTTGTTGCATGTGTGAACTGCGGCGAGTGAGAGAATCGTTGCATGAAGCGCCGCGTCATCGAGCACTACGAACTCATCCGGAAGCTGGGATCGGGTGGCAGCGGCGTGGTCTACCTGTCCAACGACACGCTGCTGCAGCGGCCCGTTGTGCTGAAAGTGCTCACCCGCGGCACGCTGACGCCGGAGCAGATGCGGACGACCTATCTTCGGGAAGCCCGTCTTGCTTCGGCGATTGAACACCCCAACGTTTGTGCGATCTACGATGTGGGTGAGGCCGATGATGAAGCGTTCATCGTCATGCAATATGTGCCCGGCAAGCCGCTCGACCGGCTGATTGCGGAGGGTCCGGCCAACAGCGAACTTGTTATTTCCGCCGGCATTCAGATTGCCGACGGGCTGGCCGCGGCCCATTCTCTCGGCATCTTCCACCGCGACCTGAAGCCCGCCAACGTCATCCTGACGGAAGGCGGCCTGATCAAGATTCTGGATTTCGGCCTCGCGCGCCGTATCAGCGTGGAAGACGCCGAGTTCGATCCGGCCAAGCCGCTGCAGCGCACGCCGCCGCCGGATGCGACTTACACCGCACGTGGCGGCACCATCGCCTACATGGCACCGGAGCAGTTCGTCACCGGCCAGTCCTCAGTGCAGAGCGACATCTTTGCCTTCGGTGTCGTGCTGTATGAACTCGCCACCGGCCGCCATCCGTTCCACCGGCCTGACCTGCCGGATGTGCAGAGCATCCGCGCCATCCAGTTCATCGATCCCAAGCCGCCGCGCGAGATCGTGCCCACGCTGCCCATGGAGCTGGAAAGCGTGATTCTGCGCTGCCTGGAAAAACAGCCCTCTTCGCGCTTTGCGTCTGCTTCCGATGTGCGCGAGGCACTAAAGACGATTCTGCGGGCGGCGCAGCTGGAAGGCATCATCATTCCGGGCGACACGCTGGCCAGCATGCCCACCCAGCAGCGGCTCTCGCTGGACAGCCCTGAAGCCGAGAAGCGCACCACGGGCCTGCTCAGCATGCTGGCGGAGCGGTTTCGCGAGAGCGGCGGCAATGAGAAGCAGAACACCATTGTGGTGCTGCCGTTCGTGAACTTTGGCCCGGCGGACGCGGCGCCGCTCTACGGCTATGCGCTGGCGGACGCCATCGCGACGCGCCTGGCCCGCATGCAGACGCTGGTGGTGCGCCCGTCCAGCGCGCTGATGAACCTGCCCAACAAGCAGATGGACCCGCTCAGCATCGGCCGCAAGCTGATGGTGCAGTCTGTGGTTGCCGGCAACTTCATGCGCAGTGAAACCGGCTTCGATTTGAACTGGCAGATGATCGACATACCCGCGCAGGCCGTGCGCGCCGGCGGGTCGATCAACGTCGATAGTCTTGATCTGGTCGCGGTGCAACGGGAGATCACTGACGAGATTTTCAGCACGCTGCAGGGTGCGGGCACGCTGCACGGGCATGATCATGGGCCGCAGCGATCGCTGACGGAGGATCTGTCAGAGGAGTATCTGCAAGCGCGCGCGATGCTGAGTTCCTTCATGTCGCGCACGGGCAGCCGCGACGACTTGGACCGCTCGCGGACCTTGTTTGAGAAGGTGACGCAGGACAACCCCGGCTATGCTCCGGGATGGAGCGGGCTCGGTATTGCGCACCTGCAGTACGTGCGGCATGCGCTGGGCGGCCAGATGCATTTGCTGGAGGCGCGGCGTGGTTTTGACCGTGCGCTTTCCATCGATCCGGGATCGGTGGAGGCCAATCTTTACCGCGTTTACATGCTGCTTTCCCGCGGCGAGAAGGAGAGCGCACGTCACGGCATCGAACACCTGCTGCAGACCGCGGGCAATGACTGGAATGTGCATCAGGTGGCGGGGATCACGCTGCGTCTGGATGGTTTGTATGAGGAAGCGCTGGAGCAGTTCAATGTTGCGCTGCGCCTGAATCCGTCAGATGCGCCGGTGATCTACAACAACCGCGCACGTGTGTACCAGTATCAGAATCAGCTCGAGCTGGCCGCTGACGAGATCGAGAAGGGCCTTACGTTGGAGCCGCGTCAGCCGTTGCTGCGCATCTCGCAGGGCTACCAGTTCATGCGTACCGGTGAGCTGGAGCGGGCGATCGAGACGCTGGAGGCTGTCACGCGCGAGGACGACTCACTGCGCATCGTGTTTCCGACGATCGCCATGTGCTACGCGCAGCTTGGCCAGCGTGAGAAGGCAGCGACTTTCATTGTGGATGAGACGCTTTCCGCAGCGGAGGCGGACAGCGAAATGGCTTACCGTCTTGCCACCTACTTCGCCGTGGAGGGCGATGAGAGCGAAGCTCTGCATTGGCTGCGGCGCGCCATTTATCTGGGCAATGAAAATTATCCCTGGTTCAGCCGCAATCCCTCGTGGAACAAGCTGAAGAGCCACGGTGACTTCCACCGCATTCTGGAGGATTTGAAGAAAAGCTGGCGGCGCAACACGAAGACCTGGCACCGGCTGCTTGCACAGGTGCGGTGAACCCGGCATAGGTATACGGAAACGGGTGGGTGCCCCATGTGTCGCTTCTGAGACATGGGTA
This sequence comes from uncultured Terriglobus sp., assembly GCA_964246215.1. Classification (GTDB taxonomy): domain Bacteria; phylum Acidobacteriota; class Terriglobia; order Terriglobales; family Acidobacteriaceae; genus Terriglobus. The sequence goes on from CAXTPQ010000004.1 coordinate 44,642, forward strand.
GGTGGCCGATTGCAGTGAATGAGACACAAGGAAGAAGCCGCTTGGCAAAGCGGTCTCTTTCTTCCGAGACAAGCTTAGTTTGTGGGGACGTAAGCCTGTGGAGCCGCTGATGCCGGTGTACGGCGCACCAGGCGCGCACCCTCCGATGGCACCGCGTTCGTGTCCGTCGCGGGCAGTGCCGAGTAGTTTGGCTCGCGCGCCGGGGAGGTCAACCGCAGGGGCGAACTCAACGCCAGCACAAGCAGCGCATCCGCTGGCAGTTGTGTCTGCCGGTCCTGCTTGAGCCACAGCACCGTGCTGACACCTGCGCCGAGGCCCGCGCCCACCAGCGCACCCGCCGGACCGGCAATCAGGCCGCCTGCCGCGGCGGCGCTGCCCGTTGCCAGTGACGCGGCTGCCAGCGTCTGCTTGGGATGATCCTTGCGGATGATGTTGCCTTCCGCGTCGGTGCGGTTTTCCGCCGTCTGGTCGGTGTCGATCACCGATGCCCGCAGTGGCAGACGCGAACCGTCCGGCAGGGTCAACTCCTCGGCTTGCAGATGAATCATGGCTTCGCCTTTGATCCGTTTGCCCCCTCGGATTTCAGTGACACGGCCCTGCACCAGTGAGCCCGCGGGTGCAACCACCCGGGCCATGTGCATCAGGGGTTCCGTCAATTCAGCGGTGAAGGGAGTTCCGCTTTGCGTGGCCGCGGTCGTAATGCTGCCGCGCAGCCGGGCCCGCAGAATTGTGCCTTCCGCCAGTTCATCCGGACGCTGCGGGACAGTCTCCACGATGCCGCTGTCCGGGTCCGGCTGGAACTTTGCCAAGTCATGTTTCTGCAATGTGACCGCCGGCGATGCGGCAGCCGAGCTTGCCATCGTTGCCGCGGGCGCGTCGTTGTATGCATCAGAGGGAGCGACGACAACAGCAGGAGCCGTGACCACTTTCACCGGCGCAGCCTGGCGCTCGATGGGTGCGGCGTCTTCCACCATTTCCGGCGGCCGGGCCACGCCGGTGCTTTGCGCCAGAACAGGTGATGCGGCCAGAAGAAGAACTGCTGCCATTGGATATTTCACGTATGCCTCCAGCCGATGCGTGCAAATGCGGCGGCGCTTTCAGCCTAGCGCGTCACACAGGAGGAAGACAGCCGCAGCCGCATATGGAATCTGCATGGTCAACAGGATTGCGACGGCATCGCAGGTGGACGGCGCTTTGCTAGAATCGCGGTGCAAAGTGAATCCAATCGAGCACGCTTCCCATCGGGGCCGTCTCGCATGAGCGCCCGTGTGAATAAGAGTCTCGTCAACAGCATTCTGGACGCGCAGGGCGGGGCCATTCCCGTCGACCGCCGGCCCAGGCTCAACGACCGCCTAGCGCACCGCATTGTTGCGGCCGTCGCCGGGGCAGAAGGATCGAACAGCACCATGACCGAGATCGTTTCCATCCGAGCGCGTGAAATCCTCGATAGCCGCGGCAACCCCACCGTGGAAGCCGATGTTCTGCTCAGCGGCGGCGCCATGGGCCGTGCCGCCGTTCCCAGCGGCGCCTCCACCGGCGAGCATGAGGCCGTGGAACTGCGCGATGGCGACAAGGAGTACTACCTCGGCAAGGGTGTGCTGCAGGCTGTTGAGAACATTGAGAGTATCCTTGCGCCCGAGCTCACCGGCATGGACGCCAGCAACCAGCGCCTGGTCGACGCGACGATGCTCTCGCTGGACGGCACACCCAACAAACAGAGGCTCGGCGCAAACGCGATCCTTGCGGTTTCCATGGCCGCCGCGCGTGCCTCCGCCAGCGCGCTCAAGCTGCCGCTCTACCGCTATCTTGGCGGTGTGAATGCATGCCTGTTGCCCACACCCATGATGAATGTGATCAACGGCGGCGCGCATGCCGACAACAATGTCGATTTCCAGGAATTCATGATCATGCCCATCGGTGCGGAAAGCTTCTCTGAAGCGCTGCGCTGGGGTGCGGAGACATTTCACACACTGAAGAGCGTGCTCAAGAAGCGGGGCTACAGCACAGCCGTCGGTGATGAAGGCGGCTTTGCTCCCTCGTTGAGGTCCAACGTGGAAGCGATCGACGTTCTGCTGGAAGCGATTGAAGCCGCTGGGTTCACCGCGGGCGAAGAGATTGCTCTTGCCCTGGACCCCGCTTCCAGCGAGTTCTACAACAAGGAAACCGGCAAGTACGTCTTCAAAAAGTCCGACAAAAGCGAAAAGACTTCCGCTGAGATGGCCGCTTACTGGGCCGAGTGGGTTCGCCAATACCCGATTCTTTCCATTGAAGATGGTCTGGCGGAAGACGATTGGGACGGCTGGAAGATCCTCACCGATGAGATCGGTGACCGCTGCCAGCTTGTCGGTGACGATCTCTTCGTGACCAACTCCGTCCGGCTGCGAGAAGGCATTGAGAAAGGTGTTGCGAATTCGATTCTGATCAAAGTGAACCAGATTGGCACGATTTCAGAAACGCTGGAAGCCATCGAGCTTGCGCGCCGTTATGGCTACACGTCGATCATCTCGCACCGCTCCGGCGAGACGGAAGACAGCTTTATCGCAGATCTTGCGGTGGGCACCGGTGCCGGCCAAATCAAGACCGGCTCGCTTTCCCGTACGGATCGCATTGCGAAATACAATCAGCTTCTACGCATCGAAGAAGAGCTTGGCCAGACCGCGGTCTTCCTTGGCGTCGAATCGATAAACTCGGGGGAGTAATTGCCCTTTGGCGCGGAAGGCCTTCAAGGCTGATGTTGATCGCTGTCGTTTGAAGCGGCTTGCGGCGGTGAACTTCCAAGCAGCTTGTGTCATGCAGTGCAACCAAGGATCAGCCCCATGCCAAAAAGCAAGCCACTCATTCTGACAGTCCTTGACGGCTGGGGCATCCGCGCTGAAACACATGGCAATGCCATCGCGCAGGCGCGCAAGCCCACATACGACATGCTGCTGCGGGAGTACCCTAATACGTTGCTACGCGCCAGCGAGCATTTTGTCGGCCTGCCGGATGGCCAGATGGGCAACAGCGAGGTGGGCCACCTGAACCTGGGTGCCGGCCGCGTCGTCCGCATGGATATTACCCGGATCGATGCGCTGATCGACTCCGGCGAGTTCTTCCGGATGCCTGTGCTCGTTGACGCGGTAGAGGCTGCTCTTGAACGCGGCCGCGCCATTCACCTGCTCGGCCTCCTCAGCGATGGCGGCGTGCACTCGCACCAGCGCCATCTTTACGCGTTGCTGAAACTCTGTGCGCAGCAGGGTGCCAAGCAGGTCTATGTGCACGCTTTTCTGGACGGCCGCGATACCATGCCCACCTCCGGTGCAGGCTACCTGGAGCAGCTCCAGCAGCAATTCCGCGAGATTGGCGTCGGCCGGCTCGCCTCCTGCTCCGGCCGGTACTATGCCATGGATCGCGATCTGAAGTGGGAGCGCGAGGACAAGGCGTTCAGTGCCATGGTGAAGGGAACTGGCGAGGGCGGCCAACACGCCGACCCTGTTTCCCGCGTTCGCGAACACTACTCCAACGGCATCACCGACGAGTTCATCTTGCCATTCATCTGCATCGGCGAGAATGGCCAGCCCATTGCGACCATTGCCGATGAAGACCTCTGCATCTGCTTCAACTACCGCTCGGACCGCGTGCGGCAGATCACGCGCGTGCTTGCCCGCAACACACCCGGCGGGCTCACCGCATCCGATGCCCGCGACCTGCCGAAGGCCGACGAACTTGACCTGGAAATCCCACGCAACGGTCTTCCGAAAGATCTGCGCTACATCTCCATGACGCAGTACGACCCCAAGTTCCGGCTGCCGATGGTCATTACGCCGGAGAGCATGGACAACCTGCTCGCCAATGTCATGGCCAGCCACGAGCTCAGGAATCTGCGCGTCGCCGAAACGGAGAAGTACGCGCACGTGACTTACTTCTTCAATGGCGGCATCGAGAAGCCCTTCAGCGGAGAAGAGCGCGAAGTGGTTCCGTCGCAGAAGGTGGCCACGTACGATCTCGCGCCAGAGATGAGCGCCCGCGGCATCTGCGATACGGTTCTGCGCGCCATTGGCGACACCGCCTTCGACATCGTCGTCGTAAACTTTGCGAATGCCGACATGGTGGGCCACTCCGGCAAAATGGAGCCGACGATCCGGGCTGTCGAGACCGTGGACGCATGCCTCGGTGAGATGTATACCGCGCTCAAGCGCAACGGCGGATCCTGGCTGATCACGGCAGACCACGGCAATGCCGAGCTGCTGATCGACCCGGTCACGGGCGGCCCGCACACGGCGCACACCACCAACCCTGTGCCGCTGATTGCCGTGACGGATCAGGGCCGGGGCTTTCACCTGCGCGAGGGTGGTTCGCTGCGTGACATCTCGCCCACGGTACTCGGCATGCTAGGGCTCGACCTGCCGGCGCAGATGACCGGCGGAGACCTCCGTATCTTTCCATCCTGAATGGCATGGAGGAGCGGCTTTGTGCCATCGCTCGATGGCCATGCGTATACTTCGGTGATGCCGGCCAACCGCCGCGACAAAGGATCCAGAACAAGATGAGAGTGCAAGCGCTACTGGCGATGGGATTGATGGCAATGGCTATGCAGGGAGAGGTCACCAAAGCGTCCTTCGGCACCACGAAGGACGGTCAGGCCGTGGATGTTTATACGCTGAAGGACAGCGCCCTTGAGATCAAAATCATTACCTATGGCGCGCGCGTGATGAGCATCATCGCTCCGGACCGCAGCGGCCATCGGGAGAACATTGCGCTCGGCCATCCAGATATCGCTGGATATCAGGGCGATGGCGGTACCTACTTCGGCGCCGTTGTGGGCCGTTACGGCAACCGTATTGCCAGGGGCCAGTTCACCATCGACGGCCACCAATATCAGGTGCCAGTGAACAACAACGGCCAGTCGCTGCACGGCGGTCTGGTCGGCTTTGACAGCAAGGTCTGGACGGCGAAGCAGATCGACAACGGCGTGGAGCTGACGCTTGTTTCACCCGATGGAGATCAGGGTTATCCCGGTGCTCTTACCGCCCACGTGCGCTACACCCTGCGCGGCGATGCGCTGCACATCGACTACAGCGCCACGACCACGAAGGCAACCGTCACGAACCTGACGAATCACTCGTACTTCAACCTGTCGGGTGAGAGCAGCGGCACCATTCTTGATGAGAAGATCATGATCAATGCCGACCGCTACACACCTGTCGACTCCGTTCTGATCCCGACCGGTGACCTGCCCGCAGTGGCTGGCACGCCTTTCGATTTCCGTACGCCTCATGTGATCGGCGAGCGCATCAACGCGGACAACGAGCAGTTGAAGATTGCCCGCGGCTACGACCACAACTGGGTGCTGAACGGTGCGGACGGCCAACTGAAGCTTGCCGCCAGGGTCGTCGACCCCAAGTCGGGCCGCACGCTCACCGTCTCCACCACGCAGCCTGGCGTGCAGTTCTATACCGGCAACTTTCTGGACGGCACGGTAACTGGCACCAGCGGGAAGGCCTATCCGCAGCGTGGCGCGCTCTGCCTGGAGACGCAGCATTATCCGGACAGCCCCAACCATCCTGCTTTCCCGTCGACGCTGCTCAAGCCCGGCCAAACTATGCGCTCCACCACGATCTTTACCTTTGGCGTGGAAAAGTAAGCGCCTCTTCTGTAGTTGAGCGCAGAACGCCGCCGGAGAGTGTGACGCAAGCTCTCCGGTCTGCGTCCAAACACTTCAGGAGCGTTCAATATGCGGAAGGCCATCTGGCACACGGCTCTGCTTGCCTCACAGGTTTACCTTGCCTCACAGGTGTCTCTGCCGGCGAGTCTCATAGCCCAGCAATGCACCACTCAGTCGCAAATGCAGCCGGCGGAGCGCGATACGCTTGTGCAGTCTGCTACGGCTCTGGCCGGGCTGGTGCAGAGCAATGACAGCGCCGCACTGAAGCAACGGACGATTCCGCAGGTCGCTCAGGAGTTCGCCGGCATTGCCGAGGCGGTGACCACCACCGCGCCGCACCTGCAGGGTGCCACGCTGCAGCCCAGTTCCGTGTGGATTCTGGATGCGAGCAAGAATGCGGCCGCCCAGGACACGCAGTTCTTCTGCAACCTGAACCGCTCACAGGCGGACACCAACTTTTCTATCCCGGCGCTTCCGCCCGGCCGCTACGCCCTCACTGTCGTGGATGCCGTGCGCGGCAGCTCACCGTGGCAGCTTGCCATGCTGTTGCGTCAAAGCTCAACAGGCACCTGGCAGCTTGCCGGGTTCTTTCCACGAGCCACGACCGCCGCGGGTCACGACGGCCTTTGGTATTGGACCGACGCTCGCACCGCTGCCGGCAAGCGCCAGAACTGGACCGCATGGATTGAGTACAACGAAGCCGAGCGGCTTTTGAAACCCGTGGGTTTCGTCGGCAGCTCGCACCTTGATCAGCTTCATGAGGAGCAGGGCAAGGCCGCGCCGCCTGCGCTCTCCAACGGCATCAGTCCGGATGCACCGTTGGTCGTGAAGGCGAAGGACGGCACCGAGTATCAACTCACAGCCTTGGGGCCGGACGACTCGCTGGGCGGTGACCGCATCGATGTGGCCATGCATTACAAGGCCGATCCGCTCAGTGATCCGGTCGCCGCTCGCGCCCGCAATCAAAAAGCTGCAAGCGCCCTTGTCGCAGCCTATCCGGATTTACGCGAACATTTCCATGGTGTCTGGGCCTTTGCCGAATCGGGAAACGCCGCGCCTTTCGCCAGTGAAGAAGCCATGGCCCGGCTGCAATAGCGTTGGCTCCGGGTTCAAAGGATTTGTTGTTACGTTAGAATGAGCAATTGCTGCATGAGCACCCGTACCAAGTCGCTGGAAGAAGCAATTCGCGAACGCCGCTCGACGCCATCGTTCGATGGGGAATCTTTGCCCGCAGATGATCTGCGCCGCATTCTGGAAGCCGGCATTGCCGCACCATCTGGTTACAACGTTCAGCCTTGGCGGTTCATTGCGGTGCAATCGCCGGAGCAAAAGCGCCGTTTGCGAGCCTGCTGCTTCAACCAGGCCAAGGCCGAGGAGGCTTCTGTCGTAATTGCCTGCTGTGGCGATGCGGACAGCTGGCGCCGTGATGGTGACGACATCATCCGGATGGGTCTGGAAGGCGGCATGCCCCAGAGCTACGCCGCACAACTGAAGACGCATGTAGAAAGCTATCTTTCCGCCATGAACCGCGACCAGATGAATGGCTGGCTCAGTAAGCAGGTCTCGCTTGCCTGCGCGTTTATGCTGCTCACCGCGGAGACCCTGGGTTACGACACCGCCGTGATGGAGGGCTTTGAGCAGGAGCGCGTGCGTGAAACGTTGCGTCTGCCCCTGAGCTACTGGGTCGTCTCACTGCTGGCCGTTGGACACCTGCAGGGAAGCGACAAATACCATGGCGGCCGGTTCGGCCTGGCTCACACCGTTTTCGCGGAAGAGTTTGGGAAACCGCTGCGGTGAAGCGGCGAACCAAAACACGGCTTCAAGTTGCGTTCATTACCGCAGCGGTGCTGATCATCGGCTTCATGGCGATCGTCATCACGGATCCCTTTTGGCTGGTCGAGCGCGCTACGGATATCTATCTCTTCAAAAACGGTGTGCATCACCGCGAGATCGTCGTCAATGACCACCGGATTCACTACCTGGAGGCGGCGCCTCCGAGCGGTTTCGGCGATGGTGTGGACAGGCCGATTGTGCTGATTCATGGGCTGGGTGCGCGCGCCAGCGACTGGGCCGGCCTGACGCCCACTCTGGCCCGGCACGGCTACCACGTGTATGCGATCGACTTGCTGGGATACGGCAAATCCGACAAGCCTCTGGGGGGCGACTTTTCTCTGGAAAGCGAAGAGCGCACCGTTGCCGGCTTTGTCGACGCTTTGCATCTAAGACGGACCGATGTGGCGGGCTGGTCCATGGGTGGATGGATCGCCGCAAAATACGCTCTGGATCAGCCCAAACGTGTGCGCCGGCTGATTCTCTACGACAGCGCGGGCATGTACATGCCGGTCGATTTCTCGTTCAGTATCTTTACCCCGCATGATGCAGGAACGCTGCAGCAGCTTATTCAGCGGATTGAGCCTGATCGGCCGTTCATTCGCTTGCCGGGATTTGCCGTTCCGGGATTGTTGCGCCGCTTCCGCGGCAGCGAACGCATTCTGAACAGCTCGCTCGCCAGCATGCTGGATGGCAGCGAGATTCTGGACTTCCGCATCCACCAATTGAAAATGCCGGTCCTGCTGATCTGGGGTGACCAGGACAAGCTGACACCCGCCGTTTATGGCAGCCGCATCCATGAACTGGTTCCGCAGTCGGTTTACCTGCAATTGCAAGGCTGCGGCCATCTCGCCATCGTTGAGTGCTCCGCCCAGGGAATTCCACCCACATTGCAGTTCCTGGATGCAGAAACGCCGCTGCCAGCCACCGAGCGAGTCATCCCCGCCCGCAATCGGAGCCGCATCGAAGTCGCGCTGACGGAAAAGAAGAGCAGCACTGGCGACTGAAGCACTTCTCTCGGGTATAGATCTGGCCTAAGTCAAAGTTAACGTCGGCCTTCAGCCCGTAAGGCTGAAGGCATTGCTACCTGGGACGTTGCCCCAGGCTAAAGTAGCCCGGGCTTTCAGCTCGAAGCTGTGCGGCTACACCTGAAATAGAAATGCTCCAGCCGGGGCTTACTCAGCCTTCCATCGGTAGGCCTGCTGCTGTGGGAGGCCTACGTGGGCCAGCACCCGGCAGCAGAATTGCAGCGCCATCTCCGATGAACTCTCCGGCTTGTTGTAGAAGGCCGGAATGACGGGAAAGATCGTTGCACCGGCTTCCGTGGCCTGTGTCATGTTCCGCAGGTGAATCAGGTGAAAGGGCGTCTCGCGCACGCACAGGATTAGAGGGCGCCGCTCCTTCAGGCAAACATCCGCGGCACGTTCGATCAGCCGACTTGCCAGCCCGAGACTGATGCTCGCCAGCGATCCCATGGAACAGGGGAGCACGATCATTCCATCGCTCGGGTAGCTGCCGCTCGCGATCCCCGCACCGACATCCGCATTCTCAACCAAATGAAATTTCTCAGTGGCAAGCGGCTGCGGTCCGAAGCTCTCAGCCAGCCGCTCCAGCACATGCGCGCGGCCGCCAGGCAGGCCATGCTCTTCCGCCAGCACTCGTAACGCGTGGTCAGACACAACGACATCCACTCGTCGAACTCGTGTCTCCGCAGCCAGCAGATGCAGCATCGCTCCGGCAAAGACCGAGCCACTCGCCCCTGTGACCGCCAGTGTTAGTTGTCCGGTTGGTTGAGGTTGGAGCAGGGAAGACATCGCAAATGCATCATCGCACAAAGGGTTGATACGGATTTTTGGCCGGATTATTGTTGGGCGGTCTTCGCCGGTATCGCTGCATTCCACAGAGCGAAGGCAACGATCGTCCGCTCAGGCCCGAGAGGCTCAGTCAGTGCCGCCTCCACGTCAGGCTCCGGCAAATGCAGCATGCCTGCTTCTATCTGGGTATTTGTCGCTCCCCGGTAGCAGAGTTCACATATGCCGATGCCGTCGTCCGTGCGCACAGGCGGCCCAAAGACCCGGCAGGTCACTGGACGAGCTGCATACAAATCGCACTGTTGGGTCTCGGGATCCAGCACCGGGCAGGCTGCCTCGTTCGCAAATTCCGAAAAGCGCTCCTGCGAAGCCTCATCATAGAACAGAAAACCCGTGGCGGGGTCGCCCGGGTAGCCGGTTGCCAACTCTTCACAAGCTGCAGTCACCCGGGCACGAACGCGTCCGGCCCGCTCGGGATCGGCAACTTCCAGATCGCACAGACCGGCGCGCAGCCGTGCCGCGTCCAGCATGTTGATGGCAAAGACGCCGTGGCAGCACTGCGAACAGCCTGGCTTGCACGCCAGCCACTCTGCGCCTCGTTGCGTCGCATCCGCCAGAGCGATGTCGACAAGCCGGACAAAGCCAGCATCATCCATCAGGATGTCTTGTCCACAACTGTTGGCAATGGTTTGCCCAGGACTCGCTCAAAGATCGCCGGCACATTTTCCAGCCGTCGTTCCACATTGAAGGCCCGGGAGATCCGCTCGGCGGAAAGATGGTTTGCGACTTGGGGATCGGCTTCGACCAGTTCGCGGAAGACAAGATCCTCGGTCCAGGCCTGCATGGCGAGTCCCTGCACAAGCCGGTAGGCCTCCTCGCGCAGCATTCCCGCTTCTGCCAAATCCAGCAGCAACTGACCGCTAAAGACGAGTCCACCTGTCAGGTCAAGATTCCGCCGCATTCGCTCTGGATAGACCATGAGCCGGTCAACTAAGTCAGTCGTCTTCGCAAGCAGGTAATCCGCAAGCGTTGTCTGGTCGGGCAGGATGACCCGCTCGGCCGAGCTGTGTGAAATGTCCCGCTCGTGCCACAGCGCCACATCTTCAAGTGCCACTTGAGCATTGGCCCGCATCACACGCGCCAAGCCGCAGATATTCTCCGCCGTAATGGGATTACGCTTGTGCGGCATGGCGCTGGAACCCTTTTGCTTGACGCGGAAGAACTCCTCCGCTTCGCGCACTTCCGTCCGCTGCAGATGCCGGATTTCCGTCGCGATTTTGTCCAGGGACGACGCCACAACAGCCAGCGTGCTCACATAGGCGGCATGCCGGTCGCGGCTCAGGACCTGCGTACTCACTGGCGCGACGGCAAGGCCCAGCCTCCGGCAAATCTCTTCTTCCAATGCGGGCGTGACCGTGCCGAAACTGCCCACCGCACCGGACAATTTGCCAACGCGCATCTCCTCTGCCGCTGCCTGAAAACGAGTAATGTTCCGCAAACATTCGGTGTACCACTGCAGCAGCTTCAGGCCGAAGGTTGTCGGCTCCGCGTGCACACCATGTGTACGGCCGATGGTCGGCGTCCGGGCAAACTCGACAGCTCGCCGCTGCAACACCGCCGCGAGCCCGTCCAGACCCTCCAGGATTCGGGCCGAGGCGTCTTTGAACTGCAGAGCCTGTGCCGTATCCACAACGTCGGTTGAGGTCAAGCCGAAGTGCAGCCAGCGCGATTCGGGTCCGACTGCTTCCGCCACCGCGGTCGTGAATGCGATCACATCATGCCGCGTCTCCTGCTCGATCTCACGAATACGCTCGACGCTAAACGCGCCCCGTTCGCGGATCGCATTTGCGGCAGACTGCGGAACGATCCCGGCATAGGCTAGCACCTCGCTCGCAGTCGCTTCGACTTGGAGCCAGCACCGAAAGCGGTTCTCGTCGGACCAAAGCTGGCGCATCTCCGGACGGGTGTAGCGATCGATCAAGTGGAGACTCCTTTTAGCCTGGGCCGCTGAAGAGGGGATCTTCCCCTCGGCGTAAGCTTAAGTTTAATGGATGGAAGGCGAAGCGGCGTGTCGACGAGCCTGCCCGCGCAGCAAGAGAGCAACGCCGTTGTTGCCGCGCAACAGCGGATTGTCGAAGCAGGTGCATCGACCGATAAAGCTGCGATTCTTGAGGACCTTTCCAGCCACGCCGCCGGTAAGGCGCTCAAAGCAGATTCGACGCTCTTGCGCGACTACTCCGTAGACAGCCGAATGCTGCTCATCTCGGCCGTGGCCTGTGTGATCGGCTCGCTCGCGGCACTGCTCTCCTGGGCGCTGCTGCGACTCATCGGCCTGTCCACAAATATCTTCTACTACCACCGTCTCAGTTTTTTGGAGCTGGAAGCGGGCGACCACCCGCATAGCTGGTTCGCGCCCCTGGCTCCGGTGGTGGGTGGTTTGCTGGTTGGCCTGATCGCTCGTTATTTGTCTCCAAACATCCGTGGCCACGGCATGCCGGAGGCCGTGGAGGCTGTGATTTTCGGCGGTGCGAAGGTCAAACCGCGTGTTGCTTTTTTGAAGCCGATTGCGACCGCCATTTCCATCGGCTCCGGTGGACCCTTCGGTGCCGAAGGTCCGGTCATTGCCTCGGGAGGGGCTGTGGGCTCACTGATTGCCCAGTTTCTGCCCGTTACAGACGCGGAACGCTCCGTGCTGATGGTGTGCGGTGCCGCGGCCGGCATGGCTGCTACCTTCTCCTGTCCGCTCTCTGCCGTGCTGCTCGCGGTAGAGCTGTTGCTCTTTGAATGGCGGCCACGCTCGCTCGTTCCTGTCGCGATGGCATGTGCCACCGCCGGCGCGCTTCGCCGGCTCTTACTCGGTCCTGGGCCCATTTTTCCCATGAGCTACACGACCGCGCCCATGGTTCACCAGAGCATGCTGGGCGCGGTGTTTCTTGGCATGCTCTGCGCGTTTACGGGGGTCGGACTCTCTCGCGCCATCCACTGGGTCGAGCACCTTTATGAACGGCTTCCGATTCACTGGATGTGGTATCCCGCCATTGGCGGTCTCTTTGTCGCATTGGGCGGTCTCGTCTTTCCGCACGCCCTGGGCACCGGTTACGACGTTATCCGCCACTTCGTGAATGACGACTTCACCTGGAAGCTGATTGCCGGGGTCCTTGTAGTGAAAGTCCTGATCTGGATATTCGCGCTCTCCTCCAATACCGCCGGGGGAATTCTTGCGCCGCTGCTGATGATTGGTGCGGCCATGGGAGCGGCCTTTTCTCATCTGCTGCCGCAATTGCCACCCGGTGGATGGGCCGTTGCCGGCATGAGTGCCTTGCTGTCGGCCTCCATCGGCGCGCCGCTGACCTCCGCCATGCTGTCAGTGGAGCTGACCCACAATGGCGGCCTGCTGCTGCCGGTGCTGCTTGCCTGTACAACCAGTTACGCGCTTTCCGTGCTTTTCCAGCGGCGTTCGCTGCTCACGGCCGGGCTCACCCGTCAGGGCCGCCATCTCTCACGGGAGTATGGTGTGGACCCGTTGGAGATGATGTCTGTGCAGGAGGCCATGCATACCTCTGTGTATGCGCTGCCCGTACAGGCGACGCGCAAAGATGCTTACGAGTGGTTTACGCGCATCAGTGAACGTGGCGCCGCCGGCTGGAGCCATTGGCAACGGCTTTTCCCCATCGTGGGAGAGGACGGGAAGTTGCAGGGCCTGCTCACGCGTTCCCAGATGATTGTGGCTGGGGAGCAACTCGATCCGGAACGGGATGCTGCTGAATTAAAAGTGCCTCTCATCGGCTTCGGTATTGCTGAGCCCGCGGCACTCTCGGCCAACGCCACTCTTCGCTCGGCAGCGGAACGCATGGGAGCTGAAGGTCTGACCGCTTACCCAGTTCTGGACGAAGCCGGATGTTTTGCCGGTATCCTGACCGTGACCGACTTGCTGCGGGCGCGCACACAATCCGCCGATCGCGAAGGGAAGCGCAATCGAATCCTGCGAATCCGATGGCCTTTTCGTCATGGCTCTCAGGAAAAGAACTAAGGTGACGTCAGCCGCCCATGATCTGAGTCGTATCTTGCTGGAGTGAAGCCTAGAGACCACAACATTACAGGGCAAAGTATTTCAGTCTGCAACGCCGAGCAGTTCCGCCATCTCCTCGTGCAGAAATCCTTCACCCGGCCGGTACGGCTGTACCCATTTGCCGTCGATGACGAACTGCGGAATCGCTCGCTTGCCCACATTCCGCAGGACTTCGTCCGCAGCTCCAGGTACCCGCTCAATGTCGACTTCTTTGTACTCGATGCCGTGCTTGGTCAGAAACCGCTTTGCTTCGCGGCAGTCCCGGCACCATGCCGCCGTGTAAACCGTCAGATTCATCCTTCTATCCTACCGTTTTCCTCATTGCTCGTGATAGTTGCGGATCAAACCTCCGTCCATGATGAAGGTGGATCCGGTGATGTATGCTGCCTCATCGCTCGCAAGAAATGCGGCGAGACCGGCCACGTCGTCCACGGTGCCCAGCCGCCCCAAAGGGATGTTGGCGAGAAGAGCGCTCAGCTTCGGCCCATTCTCCAGCAAAACCCGATTGATCGGCGTCTGAATCGCCCCTGGCGCGATGTTGTTCAAAGTGATACCGAGCGGGCCCAACTCCACCGCCAGATCGCGCATCAGCATGCGCAAACCGCCCTTTGATGCGCAGTACGTTGCAAAGTGCGGAAAGACCATGTCCTCATGCACGGAACTCATATTGATCACGCGTCCGGGCATCTTTGCCATCAGCAGTCGCTTCACAAAGGCCTGCGTGCAAAAAAAAGGCCCCTTCAGGTTCACGTTCAGAACCAAATCGTAATCATGCTCGGAGACGTCGACGAACTCCGACCCTTTCTCAACGCCGGCATTGTTCACCAGAATGTCGCATTTGCCGAAGGCGTTCCAGGCCGCGTCGATCAGTTGAACGGTCTGGTCCACCTTCGACACGTCTGCCTGGCAGACGATCGCTCTGCCCCCGTCCCGCTCGATGACGCTCTTTACTTCCAGAGCACTCGCACTATCGCCGATGTAGTTGATGACGACACTCGCGCCTTCACGCGCAAACCGCTCGACGACACCCGTGCCAATGCCCGAAGCTGCGCCCGTGACCACGGCGACCTTGCCTGCCAGTCTTTGCTCGTTCATGGATGTTATGATGCGCAGCCCTGCGGAACGAACCTTCTTGGGTTTACGTTTGTAGAATTTGCACGCGGCTTTCCGGAGCTTCACGGTGAAGGACGGCGATATGCTCGCCAAGGATTTTAGGCTTTCAACGCTATTCTGGCGGGAACACATCGACACAAGAACTAACGCCGAGCCCGGAAGAACTCCGTCAGCATGGTTCCACAGTCCTCTGCCATGACACCCGCAATTACGTCCACTTGATGATTGAGCTTCGGATGATTTATGACGTTTAGTACGGACCCGCACGCACCCGCTTTGGGGTCTGCTGCGGCGTATACCAGCCGGCCGATGCGTGCATGAATGATGGCCCCAGCACACATGGCGCACGGCTCGAGCGTGACGTAAAGCTCGCAT
>CAXTPQ010000004.1:59583-71861 GCA_964246215.1 uncultured Terriglobus sp.
GCGGTCGTTCGCGTCATTGAAGGTGGGCACCAGGACAAGACCGTTCGCGATATAAAAATTTGCATAGCTCGCGGGCAGGCGTTCGCCATCGAAAACGACTGGCGAGGGCATCGGCAATTCCACGATGGTCCATGGCTCACCATTCCGCTGCCGGGAAGATCGCAAGCGGTCGAGATTCTCCGCGAGCGGCAGGTGGTTCTCGTCGGCGGTGTTGGGCTCTGTGGCCAGCAGGATGGTGTCCTCTGCGACGAACCGCGCGATGTCATCTACGTGACCATGCGTGTCGTCGCCGGCGCAGCCGCGGTTGAGCCAAAGTACCTGATCGACGCCGAGGTATTCGGCGAAGATCTGCTCCAACTGTTCGCGCGACACACCCGGGTTCCGCTGCTGCACCTCACTGAGCAGGCACTCTTCTGTTGTCAGTATGGAACCCGCGCCATTCACGTCAATCGAACCACCCTCCAGCACCACGCGGCGGCTTTCGCCATCGGCTTCGACGAGCGGCTGAAAGGCACGCATGTTTCGCAGCAGCGCAATGTGCTGGGGGATGCGGTCGTCGCTCTGCCAGTTTGGGTATTTGGCCCACGCGTTGAACTTCCAATCGGTCAGCGCAGTCTCGCCATCTGGTTTTTTGATAAAGATCGGTCCCGAGTCTCGCAGCCAGATGCGGTCAGTTGTCCAGTGGTGAAAGTGCAGCCGCGCCAGGTTCGCGCCGGCTCGCAGCAGGATGCGCCGAGACCGCCTCTCCGCGGCGGCATCATTGACCAGGATATTGACTTCCTCCACCTGCGACAGATGGCGAACAATTTCCGAATAGACCCAGGGTATTGGCTGAAACTTGCCGGGCCAGTCCTCCGCGTTGTGGGGCCAGGCGATCCAGGTGGAAAGATGCGGCTCCCACTCGGCAGGCATGCGATAGCCAAGGCTGCGCGGCGTCTCCGGCGACTTCGTCATACGGCCAGAAACCTTTTAGTGATGCCCTCATAGGAATCAATACGGCGGTCCCGCAGAAACGGCCAGTGCTGCCGCGTCACTTCGACGAGTTTCGAATCAATCTCCGCAGAGAGGATTTCTTCTTGATCATGAGAAGCCTGGGCCACAACGCGGCCAAACGGATCGGCGATGAAGGATCCGCCCCAGAACTCAAGCCCTGCGCCCTCCGGACCTTTCAGCAGCTCGCCATCGATCACAACATTACCCTGCTCATGGCCGACGCGATTCACGGCGCACACCCATACGCCATTGCTGATCGCATGGGCGCGTTGGCTGATCTGCCAAGCCTCGTACTGCGCGGTGCCGAACTCCTCTTTCTCACTCGGGTGCCAGCCGATCGCGGTCGGGTAGAAGAGCGTCTCCGCGCCTTTTAAAGCTGTGATCCGTGCGCCTTCCGGATACCACTGGTCCCAGCAGACGAGCGTGCCGATGTTGCCCGCGGTCGTTTGCAGCGCACGAAAGCCAAGATCGCCGGGCGTGAAGTAAAACTTCTCATAGTAAAGCGGATCGTCGGGGATGTGCATCTTGCGATACATGTCCGCGATGCTGCCGTCGCGCTCCAGGGTTACGGCCGTGTTGTGATACAGCCCCGGCGCACGCCGCTCAAATAACGACGCAATTACCACAACTCCATGCTCCTTTGCCACCGCTCCCAGCCTCTCCGTGCTCGGCCCTGGGATGCTTTCGGCAAGCCCGAACAACGCATGATCCTCGCGCTGACAAAAGTATTGAGCACGGAAGAGTTCCGGCAGGCAGACTAACTCCGCGCCGGCTTGTGCGGCGTCGGCGATCCGGCTGGCAGCCTTATCAAGATTTTTCTGCGGATCCGGTTCGCAACTCATCTGGATCAGCGCGACTTTTATCTTTTTCATCTTGTTCCTCGCATGCTGAGCGACGTCAGTCCTGCTGAAAAAATTGCAGACACACGCCGGATGGAACGACCATGTGAAACTCACGGCGGCCCCAGAACTTCTCTTCCAACGGACCTATCGGGACTGCGCGGCTCCTGAACTCTTCGTACAAGGCCTGCAAATCAACAACTCCAATGCTGAAGCTCGCATTGTCCGCCCATTCGCGATTGATGTTGGGCACCAGCATGAAGCTGATATTGCCACGACGGATGATGGCTCCACTCTCCCATTGCCGTGTGACGTCAAAGCCAAGTTGGCCTCTGTAAAAACCGAGCGCTTCGGCAAGGGTGCCGCCCGTGGGAATCAGCGGCATGACGGATTGGAACTGTGCGGCCATATCTAAGACATGACCTCGCAAATGTCCGCCGCCAGATCATCCACCCTGGCCGGATCGCTATCCCAGGCGAACATGAATCGCGCGCCGCCGCCGATGAAGGTGTAGAACTTCCAGCCGCGCTCTCGCAGCATTTGCAGACGCTCCTCCGGTGCCAGTAGAAAGACCGCATTGGCCTCAACTGGAAACATCAGCTTTGCACCCTGCAGCCCGGTCAACCGGTCACGCAGCTGCCGCGCGCACGCATTCGCATGAGCTGCATTGCGCTGCCACGCGCCTTCGCTGAGCATACCCACCCAAGGCGCGCTCAGGTAGCGCATTTTGCTGGCCAACTGACCCGCCTGTTTGCAGCGGTACTCAAAATCCTGCGCCAGCTTGCGATCGAAGAACAGAATGGCTTCACCCATGGCCATGCCGTTCTTTGTGCCGCCGCAGCACAGCACCTCCACGCCCGACTTCCAGGTGATCTCGGCCGGCGTGCAGCCCAGGCTTTCCACCGCATTGAAGAAACGCGCACCGTCCATGTGAAGATGCACTCCCAACATTCGCGTCATCTCCGCCAATGCCTGCACCTCATCGCACCGGTACACGCGGCCCGTCTCAGTGGTTTGCGTGATCGTCACGACTTTTGGCTTCGGAAAGTGAATATCCGTCCGCGTTGTCGCCAGCGTGCGTACGGCATCCGGCGAGAGTTTACCGTCGGGAGAAGCCACTGTCAGCAGCTTCGATCCGTTGGAGAAGAACTCCGGCGCACCGCACTCATCTGTCTCCACATGCGCCATTTGCGTGCAAATGACCGAGTGGTAGCTCTGGCAAAGGGAAGAGAGCGCAAGCGAGTTCGCAGCCGTTCCGTTGAAGACGAAAAACACTTCGCATTCCATTTCGAAGAGTTCGCGGAATGCGTCGGAAGCGCGGGCCGTCCACTCATCGTCGCCATAGGCAGTCGCATGGCCCCGATTGGCCTGTTCCATCGCAGCCCAGACCTCCGGGCAGATGCCGGCATAGTTGTCGCTGGCAAACTGCTGCGTCCTCGTTGGAATGGATGCAGGTGCATCGATGATCTGTGGTTCAGACACGCTGAGCATGGAAGAAACCTCGTGCGGACAATTCAAGTAAGGTCGTATCTCGTGTCAAAAGCGTGAACGCATTTACCCGGCACGTTGCGGCAATGATTCTGTCTGCCGGATCGCCATGGAACTCCGCGGGAAGCTCCGATGACTCACACGCAACATTCAAGTCAAAGCGCGCCAGCGTGACACGCGATTTCGAAACTGCCGACCTGAGCCACTCTCGTACCGGTGCGGGAATATCCAGTTTGCCCCTGCTCGCTTTTAATCCGATCTCCCAAAGTGAGATGGGAGAAAGAAAGAGTTCGCTGTTGCGTGCCGCTTCCCGGCAAAGCTCAAATGAAGCGGCGCTCATCTCTTCTTGATTCATCAACCAGAGCCACGTGTGAGTATCCAGGAGTAAGGAACTCATTGCATGGCATCCCACTCGTCCGGTTCGGGGCCGATCACATCGCCCACAATCCGGAACGTCCCTTTCATGCAACCCACGATATCGCCCGCGGAGGCCACCGGCACAAGCTTAGCCACGGGCTTTCCGCGTTTGGTGATGATGAACTCAAGCCCTGCCTGATCCACCTCGCTGAGCAACGCAAGCAGGTGAGCCTTCGCCTTTGCCGCCGGAACCTGTGCGGAATTCAGAGTGCTGGTCCTCGCCGCTGGGCTAAGCTTCTTCATTTTGGTTCTGCCGGCGGCCATTGGCTTCGGTGTCCGTGTCCGCACGTAGTCACCTCATCTGACCACTTGAGTATATCAGGGTAGAAGAACAGGCGCTGGGTGAGTCCAGCGCCTGTCACGGATAAAAATGAAGCCTACTTCTCATCATCGTCAAAGATCAGGATTGCCGCGGCGATTGTGGTCGTCCAAAGACCTTTCTTATCACCCACAGCGCTCTGCGTCACATTCGCTGTCCGCACAATCTTGTTGGAGATCCGGTAAATCTCCTTCTTTTCATCCCAGCTCGTGTCGGGATCGAAGTCGACGTCCAGTGTGGTTGCCAGCATCTCCGCGGCCAGCTCTTCGGCGTAATCTCCAGCCTGATCTTCTGTTTCGCCGAAGCTATGGTGCTCAGACAAGTAGCCGTAAGTATTACGGTCAGTCGGGATAGCCACGCCAATGGATGACACTACCAGACGGTGCGGTTCGCGCGTACTGTTCTCCGCAACGACGGCAAAGACAACCTCGCCTGGATTCAGGTATTTCAAACCTTCCTTGCGGGGGATCATCTTGCACTGAGGCGGAAAAATTGAAGACACACGGACGAGGTTCTGCGCCGCGATGCCTGCATCGCGCAGTGCCATTTCAAACGACGTGAGCCGTTCCTTGTGTTTGCCAACGCCTTTCGTAAAAAACAGGCGCTTGGGAACCATATTCATGCCCAACTTAGAGTCCTCCGGAGGGGATGCGCAGGCTTGTGTCCTGGCGGATACCGCTGCCGTGGCAGCGTGCCGGTTTGAGCAGAAGAGGCGCTCATGCGGCGAAGCGGTTGCTGCAGGCCTCCCTGCGTCAGAAGGCACCTGGAGCGCCGAGCCGGCACAGGTCTTCTGCAGACGGCACCATTCTGAGGCACCCGATAGAAAATATCATATTGGATCTGATGAATGGAGCTACGGGAGATGAATTCGCATGCACTGACGGATGTTGTAAGGAAACCGTAAGAAGCAGCCATTTCGGCAGAATTCATCTGCTATTTTTGTGGAAAGCGACCCTACCGAGCCAGTCCAGAAAGTCTACCCCGCCCAACTTGCTGGCTCGCCCAACACATCGCCGCACATAAAGGAGACCCGATGGCAGGCACCTACCGAGACTTTCTTGAATTGTCCTATGAAGAGTTGGAAGAGAAGAATCTTGAGATCAAGGATCTCCGCAAGGCCCGCACCGATGCAGGCAAGCTGCAGGAAGCGCGCCTGAAGGATCTGAAGGACACGAAGGGAATCAAAGCTGTCACTGTGCTCTTTAGCGACCTGGAAGGCCGCCTGCACATGCTTGATTACGACAAAAAGTTTCTGGTGAGCAGCTATGACAACCTTACGTTCGACGGCTCGTCGATCCGCGGCTTTACGGCGCAAAAAGAAAGCGATCTTCGCCTCGCCATTGACTGGGCCTCCTTTTACTGGACACCTGCCGACGTCTTCGGCTCCGGCAAAGTCGTGGTTTTCGGCGAGGTGATCGACAAAAACGGCAGCCCGTACGCCGCCGACCTGCGCGGCATTCTTAAACAGTTTGCCACCCAGCAGTTCAAAGACAACGGCTACACGTTGAACGCCGCCAACGAGATCGAGGGTTTTCTTTTCGATGGTGTCGATGCCGAGCGCAGCTTTCCAAAAACCGGCACCTTCGACTATGTGAATGCCGGCGGCTACTATCACTCGCTGCCCGGTGATCCGCTCCGCGAGTTCATTGACACGGCTGCGGAAGTGCAGCGCGCCATGGGTTTCGAGAATGAGAAGGATCACCCGGAGGTCGCGCCCTCACAGTTCGAGATCAACTACACCTATGGCGAAGTCGTCGCGGCCGCGGACCAGATTCAGCTGTACAAACTGATCTGCCGCCAGGTCGCCACACAGATGGGTATGACGGCATCCTTCCTGCCCAAGCCCGTGACCGGCGTAAATGGCAGCGGCATGCACACCAACGTCTCCATCACCAAGGACAAGAAAAATCTGTTCTGGGACGCAGATGGCCAGGAGAAGATTTCACCGCTTGCGTGGAGTTTCGTCGACAAAATACTCACTCATGGCAACGACATTTGCCTGCTGCTCAACGCAAGCGTGAACGCGTATCGCCGTCTCGATCCTCATTTTGAAGCACCGAATCAAATCAAGGCCTCAGCCACGGATCGCGGCTCCATGATCCGCATCCCGATCGGCAATGAGAAGTCAGCGCGTGTGGAGGTCCGCTCCGTGGGCCCGGATGCCAACCCCTATGCTGTGCTTTATTCCGTCTTTAAAACCGGCCTGGACGGGGAGACCGCGAAGATCGATAACCTGCGCCAGGCAGAGCGCTATTTGCCGGACAATGTCTACACCGCACTCGACGATTTCCGCTCCGCGGCGTGGACGGGCAAGTTGCTGGGCGATGACGTGAAAGCCCGCTACGCCGACCTGAAGCAGGCTTCTGCCGACCGCTGTGCCCGCCTGCTCGGAACCATTGTGAAAGCACCGGAAATCCAGTTCCATCATGATGTGTACAACCAGCTGCTCTGGGGTCAGTTCTAGCCGGTTTCGTGGTCTGAAACGAAGCAAAGGTGCCCCATGTCTCGCATCCACGACATGGGGCTTTGCTTGTTGAGATCTATCGCCGGCCCAGTTCGTGTGTGGGAATGCGCAGGACAACGCCTGCTCCAACCCGGAGATTCCGCTGCCGGTTGTCACTTCCATTCGGCAGATTTGTCTGCAGATACTCGATTTGCACGGCACGCAGACTCAGTGTGCGCGTGATGGGCAGCTCATAGGCTCCACCCAGCGCATAGCCAAACGCCGTCGCTGTATCGATCGCATCGGAACCGCGCCGGAACTCCGCATCGAAACCTCGCACTGCGCCAAACAGACTTTGTGCAAAGACCTGTTGTCCGCGTCCGAGTGACAGTGTGTAACGTGGCCCGGCCAGCAGCGTAATTGTGCTCAGGCCCCGAACCGTTGCAGGAACCAGCCCGGCATGATTACCGGCGATTTCCAGCACAGCTGAAAATCCGTCGCGAACCGGCACCGCAACGTCCGCCGCACCGCCATACAGCTGAAAGCATCCGCAGGATCCTGGCGGCGAGTTCGCCTCCGTCGCCGTAAAACGAAAGGCAACGGGAAGATCCGGTCCAGGACGCTGTGCCACGCCACTTGCGCAAGCCAGAACCAGCATGCTGATCAGGAACCGGAGCTTCATGGATTCACTACCAGCGTGAATGTTGCCGTATGGACGATCGGCGTTCCGGTCACGCCGTTTGCCGTGGCCGTCACGGTCACGGGATAGGTGTGACTCACCGCCTGCCCCGCGGTCGAAGCTCCACTCAAGAATCCTCCGCCACATCCGCCTAGCCCCACTAACCCCAAACACAACATTCCTGCCACCAAGCGAGGCATACGCCTCCGGTACGTAAAGCTGCCGAGCCCTAAAAAGAACCCAAACCCACCGATGACATGCGTCAGTTTCGCACCTGCAGGCACGCTCAACGTCAGAGATACACTCACCGGATTACTCGCGATCACCAACGGCGCAGGTGAAAGGGAACTCGTCGCACCCTGCGGCAATCCGTCCACGTGCAGTGTGATGGGCTGGTTCAGGGTCCCGTTTAGCGGCTGGAGCGTCAGACTCATGGCACCTGTTGCACCGGCCTGGATCGCCAATCGGGTAGCATCCGCGCTCCAGGCGAAGTCCGGTGCCGCAACGACCGTTTCAACGAACGCCGTCGAGGTGCTTGAAGCACTGTTCACATCACCGCTGTATCGAGCCGACAAGGAATGCTGCCCCACGCCCAACGCGGACGTTGTGATCTGTGCCGCACCTGCTGTCAACGGAACCGACCCAATCTGCGAAACCGCATCGTAAAAGGTCACCGTTCCGGTAGGCATGGCCGATCCGCTGCTCAGAACCGTGGCACTCAATGCCAGCGGCACGCCCGCATAGCTGATGGTTCCGCTGCTCCGCAACGTTGTTGTCGTTGCGAGCGCGGTTCCGCTTCGCAGACCGTTCCCGCTTAGCAGAACGCGCTGCGGCAGACCACCGGTCACCTGTGCCATCAGCAGGCCGCTCTGCGCACCTTCGGATTGTGGCGCAAACACGCTTGCCAGTGTGCAGGAGAGCCCAGAGCCCAGCTGAAATGGAACGGCACCGCATGTGGATGAACCATCTTTCAGAAAGCCAACCGGCAGCGTGATCACGCTCACACTTACCGCGGTGGCTGACCCATTCCGCAGCAGGACCTGCCTCGCCACGCTCCGCATGCCTACAGGTGTGTCCGCAAAGGTCACTGTCCCCAGCGACACGCGTTGCACCTGAGCGTTGTCCCGGTCGCTTACAGCGAAGCCGCCCGTTGCATCCGCCGCCAGCCCATAGGGAATCCCCAGCGGGGTTTGCAGCGTGCTTGCCGCAGTATCCACCGTGCCCTGCTCGCCAGACCCTAGTACGATACCTGTCGCCGGGCCAGATATCTGCTGCACGCGATAGTTCTTTGCATCCGCAATCAGTACATCGCCCAGAGCACTCAACGCCACACCTGTGGGGCGGCGCAGCGGCATGGAACCCTGAACCAGTGACGCGATTTTTCCATCAGGAGTCACGACTCTGACTCGGTCATTGAGCCTGTCCGCAATGAGCAGAGCGCCATCGGCGCGCACCGCAACACCACTCGGCGCATCCAGGCCGGCATCTGTGGCCAGACCGCCATCGCCCGCCGCTTCTTCTACACCGCTGCCGGCTACCGTGCCGATCGTGCCATCGCGGGCCACCCGCCGCACCCGGTGATTGCCGCTGTCGGCGATGTAAAGTTCACCGGCGAATCCGACGGCTAAACCCGCCGGAGTGCGGAGCGCCGCCTGCACTGCCGGCCCACCATCTCCTGCAAAGCCAGCGGCCCCGCTCCCCGCAACAGTGGTGATGGTTCCATCGGCCGCAATCTTCCGCACTCTCTGATTGTGTGAATCGGCGACATACACTGCCCCGTCAAGCGCAACTGCAACGCCCAGTGGTGAATCCAGCGTGGCTGACGTTGACGCGCCCCCGTCGCCGCCGAAACCCTGCTGCCCAGTTCCGGCGAATGTAGAGACAGTGCCGCCTGCGCTTACTCGCCGGATGACGTGGTTTCGCGTGTCCGCGATGTAGAGATTGCCAGCACTGTCATACGCCACGGCAGAGGGCGAACTCAATTGTGCTGCAGTGGCGACACCACCATCGCCTGCATAGCCGGAGTGTCCGTTTCCGGCTGCTGTGGAGACGACTGGCTGCGGCGTGAGTGTCAGCACGGCGTCCTGCGCGCATGCGACATTGCCAACCGCTACCAAGCAGCAGAGTAGGACAGTCCAGAGTTGAAAGCAGCTCGTCAGAAGTCGCATGGCAATGCACGCAACGCAGAAATCTGGAGAAGAGGTGGCCGCACTCGCCGGCGGAGTCCGTGGCCCCGCCGTGCTGAATCATTCTGCGACTCCCCTAAGTATATCGAGAGAGGCGGCAGCGAAGGCGAACACATGCACCAGGCAGCACACTGGGGTAACAGAGAAGTTGTGACGAACAGCGCCGGCCTCTGAGGAACGCCAGAACTGTCCTGTATCTTCAGATTTCAGCTAAAAAGGAACTCCTTGGTACGAAGCTCCTTGATGCAATCGCGAAGCTTCGCCGCGCGCTCGAACTCGAACTTCTTGGCGGCCTCGCGCATCTCTGCTTCCATGCCCGCAATGTGTTTGTCCAGATCCTGCTGAGTCGTAAACTCCGGCACGCTGTCGTCGGTTGACACATCTGCGTAATCCGCCTGGGCAATGCCCACCAGCGCTTCACCGATGGGCCGCACGACCGACTGTGGCACGATGCCGTGCTCCTCGTTGTAAGCCTCCTGGATTTCACGGCGCCGTGACGTCTCATCCAGCGCTCGCTTCATCGAATCGGTCATGTTGTCGGCGTAAAGAATCGCCCGGCCGTCAATGTGCCGGGCCGCGCGGCCGATGGTCTGGATGAGGGATCCCTGCGAACGCAGAAAGCCCTCCTTGTCCGCATCCAGAATTGCGACCAGCGACACCTCTGGCAAATCGAGACCCTCGCGCAAGAGATTGATGCCGATCAGCACGTCATACTCGCCGCGCCGCAAATCGCGGAGTAGCTTGACCCGTTCCAGTGTCTCGATCTCGGAATGCATGTACCTGCATTTCACGCCCACCTCGGTGTAGTACCCGGAAAGGTCCTCGGCCATGCGCTTGGTCAGGGTTGTGACCAGTACACGTTCGTGGCGGGAGACGCGATCACGGATCTCGGCAAGCAGATCATCAATCTGACCCTTGATTGGCCGGATTTCGACCGGTGGGTCCACCAGCCCGGTTGGCCGGATAATCTGCTCCACCACAACGCCCGCGCTCTTAGTCAGTTCATACGGTCCTGGTGTTGCACTCACATACACAATCTGCCCGGTGCGCGACTCAAACTCATCGAACTTCAGCGGACGATTGTCCATGGCACTCGGCAGGCGAAATCCATAGTCCACCAGGTTGCCTTTGCGGTTGCGGTCCCCATGCCACATGCCGTGCAGCTGGGGAACTGTCACATGCGATTCATCGATGAAGATAAGGAAGTCGCGCGGGAAGTAATCAAAAAGCGTCGGCGGCGCTTCACCCGGCATCCGGCCGCTGAAGTGCCGCGAGTAATTCTCGATGCCGTGGCAATAACCAACGGACTTGATCATTTCTAAGTCAAAGCGGGTGCGCTGGTGAATGCGTTGCGCCTCCACCATGCGGCCTTCTTTTTCAAGCTGCGCTTCCCAGTCCGTTAATTCACTGACGATGGAGTCGATGGCCGTCATCTTGCGCTCGGGCTGCACGACATAATGGCTCTTTGGGTAGATCGGCAGCCGCGCATACTTTTGCTTCACGGTCCCGAAGAGCGGATCGATCTGCGACAGTGAATCGATCTCATCGCCGAACATTTCGATGCGGTAAGCCATTTCGTCGTAGGTCGGATAAACCTCAATCACATCGCCGCGGACTCGAAACGTGCCACGCCGGAAATCTCCATCGTTGCGCTCATACAGGATCTCCACCAGCCGGCGCGTCACATCTTCCCGCTTCAGCTTCTGACCTTTTTCCAGCAGCATCAGCATGCCGTAGTAAGCTTCCGGTGAGCCCAGACCGTAGATACAGGACACCGATGAAACAATAATGCAATCGCGCCTCTCAAAAAGAGACCGCGTCGCACTTAGACGCAGCTTATCCAGCTCCTCATTGATCGTGGATTCTTTTTCAATGTATAAGTCACCCGCTGGAATGTACGCTTCTGGCTGGTAATAGTCGTAGTAACTCACAAAATATTCCACAGCATTACTTGGAAAGAACTGCTTGAACTCGTGATAGAGCTGCGCCGCCAGCGTCTTATTATGCGCCAGCACAAGCGCCGGGCGATTCGCCGCCTGGATGACCTTTGCCATGGTGAAGGTTTTGCCTGATCCGGTCACGCCCAGCAGGACCTGGTGCTTGTCACCATCGCGCAGGCCGCCGGTCAGCTCGGCGATGGCGCGTGGTTGATCGCCCTGCGGCTGATAGTCCGTGGAAAGCTGAAAGTCCATCTCTACAGAATACAGTCACGCCTATAAGGCAGCCCGTTTCCAGACCGTACCGCTCAAACGATCTCACGCGTCCTGAATGTCCAAACCCAGATCCAATGCACGCACACTGTGTGTCAGCGCTCCGACCGAAATAAGGCCGACACCGCTCTCCGCGATCGCGCGAACGGTCTGCAGGTTGACACCGCCGCTCGCCTCCAGCGTCGCCCGGCCGGCGACCAGTGCCACGGCGGCCCGCAACTGCTCCGGCGTGAAATTATCCAGTAGCAGCAGATCCACACCGGCCGCCAGCACAGGCTCAATCTGGTCAAGCCGGTCCACTTCGACTTCCATGCGCAGCATATGCGGCAGACGAGCCCGCGCCTCGCGAAGCGCGGTGGTCAGGTCCTTCTCGCCGCTCCTGCACAGGATGGCAAGGTGATTGTCCTTCGCCATGACCCCGTCGGAAAGCGAGAAGCGGTGATTTCCACCGCCGCCACACCGCACCGCGTAGCGCTCCAGCAGGCGCAGTCCCGGTGTTGTCTTGCGCGTGTCCACAATGCGTGCACGGGTGCCCGCGGTGGCGGCAACGTACTTCGCCGTCAGCGTCGCGATCCCGGAGAGCCGCTGTATGAAGTTCAGACCCACACGCTCCGCCTGCAAAACGGCTTGCGCTGGACCCTCAACGGTGGCCAGCACTTCGCTCGCGGCAAAGCTCTCCCCATCTTCGCGAGAGAACTGAGTCA
>CAXTPQ010000004.1:71961-84169 GCA_964246215.1 uncultured Terriglobus sp.
CTCAGCATGCGTTCCAGCGCCAGCCGGGCCGGTACGGCAATCTCCTCCGGCACTGTGATGCGGTTCACAATCTCGCCGCGCTCCAGCGACTCCAACGCCCAAGCCACGTAGCTTGGGTGAATGCGGTACATCGTCGAGCATGGGCAGACAATCGAGTCCAGGCAGAAAATCGTTTTGTCCGGATGATCCCTTGCCAGCCGCTGCACCAGGTTGATTTCCGTGCCGATGGCAAAGGTCGAACCCGCGGATGCCGCCTCAATCCTCTTGCGGATATAGTCGGTCGAGCCGCTTTCGTCGGCGGCGTCCACGACCTCCATCGTGCACTCCGGGTGCACGATCACGCGCACACCTGGATGGCGCATGCGGGCCATGCGGATCTGCTCCACACTGAATCGCTTGTGCACTGAGCAGAAGCCATGCCACAGGATTACTTTTGCGGAGAGTAGTGCCTCTTCCGCACAGCCGCCCATCGGCTGATTGGGGTTCCATACCGGCATCTGTTGCAGCGGAATGCCCATCGCCTTCGCGGTATTGCGCCCGAGATGCTGATCGGGGAAGAACAAAACACGCTGCCCGCGCGCAAACGCCCACTGCAATACTTCCGCGGCGTTCGACGAGGTGCAGACGATGCCGCCATTGCGGCCGCAGAAAGCCTTGAGCGATGCGGCCGAATTCATGTACGTGACTGGAATGACGGGAGCACGTCCGTCCGCATCCGGCGCGTTGCCGTAGACCTCGAGCAATTCCTCCCAGCAATCGGAGACTGCGTCGATCTCGGCCATGTCCGCCATGGAGCAGCCCGCCGCCAGGTTTGGCAGAATTACGGCCTGATCGGGCCGGGAGAGCATGTCCGCGGTTTCCGCCATGAAATGCACGCCGCAGAAGACGATTGCCTCCGCGGCGGGCCGTGTCTTGGCGGCCTGCGCCAGCTGAAACGAGTCGCCCACAAAGTCGGCGTACTGCACGACCTGATCTCGTTGATAGAAGTGGCCGAGAATCGTGAGCCGGTCGCCCAGCGAGTGCTTTGCGGCACGGATGCGCAGGTCGAGCTCCGCCGGTGAGGCATTCCGGTACTCTGCCGGCAGTACACCTTGCAGCGGTGCGTTCGCCGGAGCAGGATCCAGCTGTGAGGCTCCTGGGCCATAGGCCGCAACACCGTTGTCGAAAGTCCACGGCGCGTCTGCAAGCCCCGCGCTGCAACTGCCACCCGACTCCCCTGGCAGTTCGCCAATGCGAATCAACCGGCTCTCTTCCTGCAACATTGCGACTACCTCTGTACCAATACAGACTCATCCGCCCGCACCCACGATTCGGATGCAGCCCAATACTCCTTCAAGAGTATGCCTTCGACTTGGAATGACTTGGAACGTCCACGGTTGTGGTAAACGGACTCGTACTCGTCCGGCCAAACATCGTCATCGCAGCCGGCCTCTCAAACCGGAGACTTTTTAAGTTTGCATCATGCCTGCTCGTACAGCCGTTGAACCGATCTCGCCCCACCCCTGAAACGACGCCATCGTGAGATGGCTGATCTAAGACGCGGCTTGCACCAGCAATGCAGGCCATTCCGCCGGCGAGGCGGCGAGTGTATCCGGCTCGGCGGCGATCAGCGCCTCACGCGCAAAGCCCCAGGCGCAACCGACGCAGTAGGTCCTTGCCGCACGCGCCGTCCGTACATCCACATCGGAGTCGCCCACCATCACCGTCTCCTCGGGCGCGATCGCGGCACCCGCGATCTTTGAAGCTTCCGCCAGGATGGTCAGCAAGCCTTCCGGTTCTGGTTTCTTTGTTGTAAAGCTATCGCCGCCATAGTTGACGAAAAAGAACGGCGCAAGCCCAAGTGCGTCACAAATACGGCGCGAGGGACGCACCGGCTTGTTCGTAAGGACGGCCATGAGAACTCCGGGAATCTGCCGCCGGATCTGCTCGAGCGCGGCCACAACTCCGTCGTAAACGTAGGTGTGATCTGTCTCATGCCGTCGATAGGTCCGGAAAAAGACCGGCATGGCTGTTCGCAGCAGCGCTTGATCGCTACCGCCGGCCGCCTCCAGTGATCGCTCAACGAGAGCGGTGGCTCCATCACCGATAAAACCTGCAATTTGCGGCTCGGGCAGTGTTGGCCGGTCCAACTGCATCAGCGTCGAGTTCACGGCGTTTGCCAGATCGAGCCGTGAATCGATCAGCGTTCCATCCAAGTCAAAGACGATCAACCGCGGTGACTGCGGCAATGAGCGGCTAAGCATACTTGCGGAGCATGCCGAGGACTTTGCCCTGGATCATGACGCGGTCGGCCGGCGCGAAGATGGGAGCCATTTCGCTATTGGAAGGCTGCAGCCGGACGACGCTGCCTTCCTTGTAAAAGCGCTTGAGTGTTGCATCGGTTCCGTCGACCAAAGCGACGACGATTTCACCTTCGCGCGCCGAGTTGGTGCGTTCCACCAGCACGTAATCGCCGTTCACGATGTGCTCATCGCGCATGGAGTCGCCACGGACTTCAAGGGCAAAGACTTCACGGCTGCCGATGATCTCAGAGAGGGAGATGGTTTCGGCCGACTCGATCGCTTCCACCGGCTTGCCCGCCGCGATGCGGCCCATGAGGGGCAGCCGGTCGCTGATACGTTTTGCGGGCCGCTGTGCCAGCACATCGATAGAGCGGCTGCGGTTGTGCGAGCGCTGCAGCATGCCCTTGTTATGCAGGTTGGTGATGTGCTTGTGCACGGTGGCGAGAGAATTCAGGCCCAGGCCGGCGGCAATCTCCTCATAGGAAGGCGAGTAGCCCTTGCGCTGAGTAAAGCCAGAGAGAAAGTCGAGAACTTCCTTTTGCCGCCGCGTGATTGCCATGGCACGATTGTAGCGAATAAAAGGCGAACCGCAACACATTTGTACCAAGAGGGATTCTGGTGTGTTTTCCCGTTTTGAACCAAGTCACTTCGCGGGTGACACACCGGGTGATTGCCGCCGGGCGATGCCATGCCGCAGAGTTGCTTCATCAGGGCAGTCACCACATGACCCCACTCAAGACACACTGTTTCATTTCTTCCGGTTTACCCATCGAGTTCGAGGAAAAGAAAACATGAGAGTCGTACTAGTTGAGGATGATGCCGCACTGTCGTTGTTTCTGCGCAAGGGATTGGAGTTGGAGGGAAACGTGGTGACCTGTTTCAGTGATGGGCAGGCTGCGTTGACCGCCATGGAAGACCGGACACCCGACCTCCTGGTGCTCGATCTGAATCTGCCGAACATGGACGGAGTGGAAGTGCTTCGCGGCATCCGGCAGCAGTGCCAAGACGTGGCGGTTCTGGTGCTGACGGGACGATCGACGGTCAGCGATCGGGTTGCGTGCCTGGATCTTGGCGCGGACGACTACCTGCTCAAGCCGTTTTCGTTCCACGAATTGCTGGCTCGCTGCCGTGCGGTCACACGGCGCAGAGTTGGATCGGCAAGCAGCGTGGTGCGGCATGGCGATCTGCAGGTGGACAGGGTGACACGTTCGGTTTCGCGAGCGAATACGCCGGTGGAGCTGACGACCAAGGAATTCTCGCTGCTGGACTATCTGTTGCAGAACCGAGGCCGTGCCGTAAGCCGCCCGGAGTTGCTGGACAAGGTCTGGAAGATGTCACCGGATGCGGGCACCAACGTTGTGGATGTGTATGTGAACTACTTGCGCCGCAAGCTGAGCACGCCCGCTTCGGCGGGGGATTTGATTGAGACGGTGCGGGGTGCCGGATATACGATTTCGCCGGCGCTGAAGGCGAATCCTGCCGCTTATCTTCCGGCTGCCAGCGTTTCAAATTACCAGTGGGGGACTGCGGCATGATTGCCACATTCACACCGCGCAAGTACACGAATGGCAACCAGCTTGGATTGCTGCTTGCCATGGAGCACTCCCTCCATGAACTGAGCCAGCCTTTGACGTCGATCGCCTGCGCCATGGAACTGATCGGCCGCGAGTCGGATGGGGATATCTCCTCCGTCATGTTGGCCACGGCAGCGCAGGAGTGCGGCCGGGCCATGGAGCAGGTGGCACGGTCGCGTGAGCTGCTGGCCGACGCTCTGGCAATCGCAACGCAGTATGGAAAGGACATGGCATGACAACGACAGTACCGGCGACATACGCTTCCTCACGAAATTCCATAGCTGCTTCGATTCAAAGCAGCACGGCACTGCTGGTCACACCTGACGTCCTGCTGCGGGAGAGCCTTCGCAAGCAGCTTGCGGCCATGCGCTGGACGGTGCTGGAGTCAGCGGGCGGGGCCGAGGCAATGTTGCAATTGGAACAGCATGCGCCGGCAGCAGTGCTGCTGGATGGATGGCTGCCGGACCTGGAAGCGGGCGAGTTCACACGGCAGTTGCGCCAGCTCTATCCGTCGCTCGATCTGCTGCATATGGACGGAACCGCGGCGGCCGGTGCTCCTCGCTCTGCCCGCAGACACGAGTTGCTGCATGCACTGAGGCAGGCGCAGCCTGATCCGGCTCATGACGGCGCGATCTGGAATGGTGCCATGGCGCATGCGAGCGTTGCGGCGTTGCAGGGATCTTCATCCATCGCAGTGGCCGGCATGCCTGCTGTAACTGAGCCGGCACTGGCCACCGTAACCTCTGGTGTACCGATGTCACCTGTGTATGCTTTGCCCGAGATGGTGGGAGACACGCCCGTCATCCGCGAGCTTGCCAGCATGATCCGGCTGGTAGCGCCACGCAATGCGACGGTACTGATTGAGGGCGAGACCGGAACGGGCAAAGAACTGGTGGCCAAGGCCGTCCACCGGCTGAGTGAACGCGCCGCCAAACCCTTTGCCGTGCTGAATTGCGCCGCCATCCCGGAGCACCTGCTGGAAGCGGAACTTTTCGGACACACACGTGGGGCCTTCACCGGAGCGGTGGCGTCGCGGATGGGCCGCATCGAAGCGGCGCATGGTGGCACGCTGTTCCTGGACGAAATCGGTGAAATGCCCTTGCCATTGCAGGCAAAGATGCTGCGCTTTCTGGAATGCGGCGAGTTGCAGCGCATCGGCGACAACGATGTGTCGCGCGTGGATGTGCGCGTGGTGGCCGCGACGCACCAGCACCTGGAGGAGCAGGCCGAGGAGGGTACTTTTCGTCTGGACTTGTATCACCGGCTGGCTGTCTTTCCAGTAGAGGTGCCGGCGCTGCGTGAGCGCATGGAAGATCTGCCGATGCTGGTGCAACATCTGCTTCGCAAGCTGGGCGAAACGATGCCGAAGCGGAGCATTGGCCCCGCAGCCATGGAAGTACTTATGGCTCATGACTGGCCGGGAAATATACGCGAGCTCGGCCATGTGTTGCAGCGTGCGGCAATCCTCTCTGGAGATCGTGCGGAGATCCTGCCGTCTGACATTCGTCTGCGCCGTTCCGGAGCGCATCGGGCAGCTTCAACACCGCTGCTTCGGGCAGACTTGCCCAGGCTGACTTAGAGCTCTCCAACGATGTTCCCTTAGGCCGCTCTTAACCGCGGCCTTCTTTTTTGGCAGCGGGCATGCACTGTTTATCGGCAGGATCACTGACACCATGAATGCGACTTTGCTGAGCCAGCCCAATGCCGACATGCTGCAGCGGTATCTCGACCTGCAGAGCCAACAGATGCACCTGACGGCCAGCAACATGGCAAATGTGGACACGCCCGGTTACCAGACGCAGGGGATCAACTTCGACCGGGAGTTTCAGCAGGCGCTGGATGCGCATGCCCCCGTGCGTGAGGCTGCACCTTCCGACGTGACGGGACTGATTGCGCGGCCTGACGGCAACAACGTGTCCATGGACAGGGAAGCGATGCAGATGGCGCAGACGCAACTGCAGTTCCGCACGGCTATCGCGCTGTTGCGCAATGAGTTCAGCACGATGTCGGATGCGATTAAGTCGGATGGACGGTGAGCGGATGAATCTTTTCGGTGTGATGAGCCTGAGCGGCCGGGGATTGACGGTGCAACGGCAACGTGCGGAGGTGAGCGCGGCCAACATGGCCAATGCGGAGACGACGCGCACGGAAGCCGGCACACCCTACCAGCGCCGGCAGGTGGTGCTGCAGAGTGGCGAGGCGTTTGGCTCGTCTACTGGTTTTACACAGGCGTTCCATTCCGCCGGAGCGAGCGTGGCACCTGGTGTGTCCATTGCCGAGGTGGTCGAGAGCAATGCGCCGCCGGTGATGCGCTATGACCCGTCGCATCCGGATGCGAACGCGGACGGGTATGTGGCTTACCCGGACATCAATCCACTGAGCGAGATGGTGGACCTGATGGGGGCAAGCCGCGCCTATGGATTGAATGCGAGTGCGTTGCAGGCGGAGAAGGGCATGCTCACCGCGTCACTGGATTTGTTGAAGTAATTTCACTGCCTTGAGGGAACGACACAGATGACGGAATTGAACGAGATACCACGGATACAGCAGGGGATTGGTGCTGCCGCCTCGATCTCGACGGAGAAGCCGCAGGCAGAAAGGCTCGGAGGCTTTGGAAACTTCTTCCACTCTGTAGCCGCACAGGTGAACAAATTGGACACCGACGCACAAAATGCGGTGACAGGATTGCTGAACGGTCAGGGTGTGGAGGTGCACGACGCCATGATTGCGACGCAGCGTTCGGACCTGGCGTTTCAGTTGGCATTGCAGGTGCGCAACAAGGCTGTTGCCGCGTATCAGCAGATGATGCAGATGCAGTTTTAAGTGAACCACAGACCGGCACACACGAATAGGAAGAGATGAGTCAGGACGCACAACCGGGAGCGCTGATGCACAAGCTGCAGGGCGGTGTGAGTACGCTGCGGGGTCGATGGTCGGTGATGGCTCCGGCGCACCGCCGATTGCTGATGATGTGTGTGCTGGCCGTGCTGGCCCTGGCTGGAACATCAGCATGGTGGAGCAGCCGCACGGACTGGCGCACGCTGTACACGGGCCTGGAAAGCCGTGACGCGGCGCAATTGCAGCAGCAGCTTTCCGCGGCGGGCATCCTCTTCCAGACGACGCCGGATGGAACGGCCGTGGAGGTGCCGGCCGAGCAGCTGGACAAGGCACGCGTGGCGATTGCGGCCAAGGGCATGCCGCAGTCGGGGCGGCTCGGTTTTGAACTCTTCGACAAGCCGAACTGGGTCGGCTCAGAATTCGACGAGCGCGTGAACTATCAGCGGGCGCTGGAAGGGGAGCTCGAACACACGATTGAAACGATGGAGGCAATCCGTTCCGCGCGTGTGCATGTGGTCTTGCCCAAGCAGGGTGCATTCAGCAGTGAAGATCAGCCGGCAAAGGCAAGCGCGGTGCTGAAGCTGCGGCGGCTGGATCTGCCGCGGCAAGAGGCGGATTCGATCCGTGCCATGGTTGCCGGTGCGGTCGAGGGTCTACAGGCATCAGCGGTCACACTGGTGGATGCGGACGGCCGCACGGACATGAGCGCACGTTCGACACACGGAAGCGGGCACGAGGATGAGGCCGCACTGGAGCAGAAAATTATCTCCGTGCTGGAGCCGCTGGCGGGAGCCGGAAATGTCCATGCCACGGTGAGCATCAGCTATGCCGAGGGCACCGAAGAGCATACCGACGAGGTCTACGATCCATCGCAAAGTGTGCCGGTAAGCCTGCAAAAGAACGAGCAAACGGCGCAGTCCACCCGGGCGGCCGGCATTGCGGGTACCGCAAGCAATACTCCGGCGGCTGTGCCGGTGTCGAACACAGGTGCGGGTGCGGCTGCTCCGGTTTCGCCCATAGGAGTGACGCCGGCCGGTCAAACGCAGACAACGCGCGAGGAGTCTAGCAGCTATGCCGTCACGCGGCACGAAGTCCACACCGAAGAGGGTCCCGGCCGTGTGCGCCGGGTCACCGCGGCCGTGGTGGTGAATGACAGAGCGGTCCCTGAAGGAAACAGCAAGAACGCGCACACACTATGGAAGCCGCGCTCTGCGGACGAGATGCATCGGCTGGAGCTGCTGGCCCAGGCGGCCGTCGGCTTCGACGGCAAGCGTGGAGATACCGTCGCCTTGCAGAACATCGCATTTTCCGGCAACGGCGAGCAGACTGCACCGTCTGTGTTCGACAAGCTGAGCAGTACAACGCATGACGTCCTGCGATCGCAGCCCTCGTTGTTGCGGTCGCTCGGCATGGGGCTTTGCCTGTTGCTGATCGGCACCATGGTGCTGAAGCCCATCACGCGCCAGGCAAACGCGCTCATAAAGCAGCCCGTTGCGCAACTGCAGCCACCGGGTGTGGTGAGCGCTCCGAAGCTGGACGGCAGCACGGAAGAAAGCGCACCAGGCGACGAAGCCAGGCCAACGGCGCTGGGTGCAAGCACGGATGTGCAGAAGCTCTTCGACCAGGTGAGCCGGCACGTGAAGACTGAACCGCAGCAGAGCGCGCGGCTGATCGAGTCATGGATCGGCGGCTCAGAAGAGGCAGACGCATGAACGCATTGGTGGCATCCACTGCAGGCGGCAGCGCCGGCACCGCGCTGGCCAAGATGTCCGGCTTGCGCAAGGCCGCGATCCTGGTCATGACCCTGGGAGATGAAGCTTCGCGCGCGCTGTTGCGCAGCCTTTCCGAAGGCGACCTGCAACGGCTGACTCAAGAGATTGCACAGGTGACGCGGGTGACGCCGGAAGAGCAGACGGAAGTTCTGTTTGCCTTTCACAGCCTGCACACAACGCAGCAGTATGTGCTGCACGGCGGACCGGAGTATGCGACCAAGCTGTTGACGGAGGCCTTTGGCCGGCAGCGCGCGGACGAGCTGTTGCGGGAGGTGGCACAGCTCACACAGCGCACCTCTGGCGATCTGGCCGCGCTGCAAAAGATGGATCCGCTGCAGCTCAGCAAATTTCTTGAGAGTGAACACCCGCAGACGGTGGCGCTGGTGCTGGCGCACCTGAATCCGAAGCGTGGTTCGACGGTGCTGATGCAGTTGCGTGAAGAGTTGCGCGTTGAGGCGGTGCGCCGGCTCGCGGAAATGCGGCAGTTTTCGCCGGAGATGGCGCAGCGTGTAGCGCTCATCCTCTACAAGCGCATTCACGCGCTGGGCGTGAACGGCCGCCAAAGCTATGCCGGCTTCAAGGCCGTGGCCGATTTGCTGAACCGCATGGATGGCAGTGCGAGCAAAAGCATTCTTGAGCAAATCGAATCCAAGGAGCCGGCACTTGCCGTGGGCATCCGCAACCTGATGTTCACCTTTGAAGATCTGCTGACCGTGCCGCCCAACAGCATTCGCGAGATCGTGAGCGCGGCGGACAAGCGGACGCTCGCGATGGCGCTCAAATCCGCCGATGAGAACCTTCGGGCACACATGTTCCGTGCCATGAGCTCGCGCGCTGTGGAGATGATGCAGGAAGACATGGAAAGCATGGGACCGGTGCGCGGACGGGATGTGGCGCAGGCACAGCAAGAACTGCTGGCGCTGGCGCGCAAGCTGGAAGGCGAAGGCAAGGTGATGTTGAGAGTGGAGGTTGAGAATGAGTTACCCAACTGAGGCAGCGAGTCTGCAGGCTTTATCGCCGGAGCCGCTTGTCTTTCGCAGCATCGAGCGCCGCGGCATTGACCTAGGGCCAGAGAACGGAGTGGATCGCCGGGGAAAGGGAGGCGTGGACCGCCGAGATCCCACAAAATCCGGCAGTCCACTCGACCGCCGCGAGCAGCCGCACTCTCACCCGGCAGAGCCGCCGATGGAGGCCGCCGTGGCTGTGCCGGGACTGGATCTTGTGCAGATGCGGTTAGACGCTCATGAGCAGGGCCTGCGCGAGGGTATGGCGCGGGCGGAAGCTCATTTGGGGGAACGTGTGGAGCAGGAGCGCCAGGGTGTGGTGCGTGCGCTGGAGGAGTTTGTCCGCGAAAAGCAGCGGTACTTTGCGGGCCTGGAGAAGGAAGTCGTGCGCCTGTCGCTGGCGATTGCGGAACGTGTGCTGCACCGTGAGTCCGCCATGGACCCGATGCTGCTGGCCGGTGCGGCGCGTGTTGCTCTCGAGCAGGTGAACGACGACAGCACCGCGGTCCTGCGCACGGCACCGGACGAGGCCGCGATGTGGGAAGCCGTACTACGGCGGGAGGGCCGCACCGTGAAGGTGTGTGGGGATACTTCGCTCAGCAAGGGACAGTGCCTGCTCGAGGCGGCGAACGGCACCATCGAGCTGGGCATTCGCTCGCAGCTTGCTGAGATCGAGCACGGTTTCTTTGAACTCCTCGGACGTAACCCCTCCATGTCCATGCAGGGGGCGTGATGCTTCAGCCGTACTTCCATCACTTGAGCCAGAGGGCCGTGCCGCTTCAGCCTTTTGGAAACATCATCCGCGCCGACGGCAACACCGTGGAAGCCACGGGACTGAGTTGCGCCATCGGGGACATGTGCGAGATTCGTTGCGCGGACGGCGTGCGGCACCCGGCGGAAGTCATCGGTTTCAGGGAGAGCCGTGTGCTCGCGATGCCGTTGACTTCGTCGCAGGGTACCCGCCTAGGGGACAGGCTGGTTGCGCATGGAAGGACGGCAAGCCTGCCGGTGGGTCCGCAGATGCTGGGCCGTGTGCTTCGGGCAGATGGAACCGCACTGGACGGCATAGGTGACTGGACGGCGGAGGCGCGGTTGCCACTGGACCGGCTCGGTCCCGCGCCCATGCAGCGTGTGCCGATACGTGAACCGATCGGAACGGGCATTCGAGCGATCGATTCAATGCTGGCGGTGGGCCGCGGCCAGCGCATTGGCATTTTCGGCGGGTCGGGTGTTGGTAAGAGCACGCTTATCGGCATGATGACTCGCAATACCGCCGCGGATGTGACAGTGGTGGGCCTGGTGGGTGAGCGCGGCCGTGAGGTGCGCGAGTTCCTGGAGGATTCGCTGGGCGCGGAGGGCCGGGCACGGAGTGTGGTGCTGGTCTCGACTTCCGACGAATCGCCCCTGATGCGCATGCGGGCCGCACTGGCCGCCACCGTGGCGGCGGAGTTCTATGCGTCACAAGGCAAGCATGTGCTGCTGGTGTTGGACTCGCTCACACGCTTCGCCATGGCTGCGCGTGAGATTGGCTTGTCGGCGGGTGAGCCGCCCGCCACAAAAGGCTATCCTCCGTCTGTTTTTGCGAAACTTGCGCGGCTGCTGGAGCGTGCCGGTCGTTTTGAACATGGCAGCATCACCGGCTTTTACACGGTGTTGATGGAGGGTGACGACGAGCAGGATCCGATTGTGGACGCGGTACGATCCATCCTGGACGGCCATGTCGTGCTTTCGCGGGAACTGGCCAGTGAAGGGCATTATCCTCCTATCGATGTGCTGCGGTCATTGAGCCGGTTGATGCCGGCGGTCACCACACCGGAGCACCAGCGGCGTGCACGGACCGCTCGCAAATTGCTGGCGGCATATCGCCGGTCAGAGGATTTGTTGCGAGTCGGAGCCTACCGCGCGGGCACCGACCCGGAGTTGGATCTGGCGATGCTGCATCGGGAGCGCATCCTTGGCAGGTTGCAGCAGAGTTCGCATGAACCGACAGCCTTCGCTTTGGCCGCGGATGCGTTTGCCTGGCTCGACGGTGTGCTGTGAATGAGCGCACGCGCCGGCTGACGCGGCTTCAGGGTATCCGCCGCATGCAGGCGGACGTGGAAGAGAGCGCGCTCCGCCGGCTGCAGGTTGAGGCCAGCGTGCTGGAGCGGATGACTGCGGCGCATCGTGAAGCGGCCATGGAGCGGCCACGTTTGCAGGGCATTCGAGGTGATGCCACGGAATGGCATTTGCTCACGGCAGAAGGTGTTCTGGCGCTTCATCATCTGGAGAGGACATTGACAGCCGTTGAGCATGTTCATGCACAAACTTCGGCGCAGCGCTTGCGCGTGAACGATGCGACGCGAGAGTGCCAGCAGATGGAGCGCCTGGTGGAGTCAGCGGCATGCGTACACATGCAGGAAGCTGCGTGTGGAGAGCAGCGCATGCTTGACGACCTGTTCTCAGCGAAGCGCACGTTTCAGAAGAACAGCACTAGATTTTCCTAACCTATTTCTCCCTTGCCATGGCCATGCATGTGCACTAGCAAGCAATGTGCAAGTGCCCATCCAAATCGCTTCTGCTCCACCCCGGCCGCCGGTGGCCACGCTGACAGGCGACCGCTCCAACGCGAGCGGCATGCTGGACGCCTCCGGAAGCTTTGCCGTCTGTCTGCAGCAGGTGCAAGCAGCTGCAGCTACATCCGCCGTGCCTGCTCTGCAGAGCGGCGAATCTGCCGTTCCAGGAAAAGGTGGAACGAT
>CAXTPQ010000004.1:84269-107771 GCA_964246215.1 uncultured Terriglobus sp.
CCGTGCCTGCTCTGCAGAGCGGCGAATCTGCCGTTCCAGGAAAAGGTGGAACGATGATGGCTGATCTACCGTCTGCCTTTTCGAGCAACGTTGCCAGTGCATCCGAACAAAGTAGCGCGACGGATTCCTCTCCTGTGCCTGCGGCAACCGCTGCCGGAATCATGCCTGCAAGTGACACTGTCGTCACGGCGCAAGCCGCTCAGCAGGCTGATGCCGCAGCAGGCACCCAGGCATCTGTACAGGCGGACAGCCAGGCACCTGCGACGCAGAGTGCAGCGGATCAGGTGAGTGGCAAGGCTTCGCCGCAATCGGAGGTGTGCGCCCCGGTGGATGGCGAGCTGCTCTGCATCGATCCGCAAGGACCGCTCGCGCACAAAGCAAAGGGTCCTGCGAAGTCTGAGCCGGCCAAGGTTCAGGGCGGCAAGCACCGCGAGCTTCACAAGCCTGGCAAAGCCGTTCCCACAAAGGGCGCGGTTCCTGGTGCTGTCTTGCCGGCATCTGCGGAAAACGTCAGCATGACTCCGGCAGGCAGCGCGGCACTCGCAGCGAAAACTGTTGCCGGCAACAGCGCCGGGCCAGCTTCTGACACTGTCAGCGGCGCTGGCGCGGATCCCAGCGAGATGGTGGCAAGACCTGCGGCCGCACTGAGCGGCAAGGTGCAATCTCATGTGGCGCCGTCAAAGGACACCAATGCCGGTGACATGGCTGGCGCACTCGCCGGCAGCCTGCTTGCAGGCAATGTTGCAGCGAGGAGCGATGCCACACAACCAATGCCTGAGAGTTCCGGCGACGATGCCGCGCATGCAGCGGTTGTCAATGGAGGGCCGATACCGGCTACGCTGCTGGAAGTCGTGAAGCCGACGGAGGTAGCGCCTCCGGTCAGCTTCGCGCCGTCGCTGATCTCCGGGATGTCACGAACTTCTTCCAACGCATCTACAGGCGCTCCGCGAGCGGTTGCTGCTGCGTCACAGATCGAGCCCGCAGCAGGTGCCGCGAATGGCACCGTGGCCGGCGGCAAGGGGCTGGAAGTCGGCTTTCAGGACAGTACGCTTGGCTGGCTCAGCGTGCGCGCCAATACTGCCGGTAGGGGTGAACTGCACCTGGCGATCAGCGCGGCAACCGAGCGGAGCGGCGCCTCTTTGCATGACATGCTGCCGGACCTCAAAACCTATCTCAACCAGCATGGCATCGTCACAGATTCACTCACGGCTTTCAGCCGTGAGCACGGGATGCTGAATACATCTGCCGATGCACTTCAGGCGCACGGTCTTGCACCTGGGCTGTTGGCTGCAGCGATCACAAATGATTTGCAAAACGGGAACACACCATCAGGCCTCGGTCACAACGTGGCGGCATTTCAACCCGGTGCAGAGCAGGGGAGAAGACACACCGATGGTTCTGCTGAGAATGACCAGAGAACACCGCAACAAACGCCGCAACAGAACCGCGCTCCAACGCAGACCGTGGCTGCAAGCGGCATGTCCCGGCCGCGAACCGATGTCGCGGAGAGCGGACCTTCCATCAGTGTTCCTGGCAACCATCGCATGCTCAGCGTGCGCATTTAGAAGGAGAAGAGCAATGAGCATTATGTTTCCGGGGACTGCGGCAACGGCAGCACTCGCCAGCAAGGCAGTGACCGCGCAAACGGCCACGCCGGCGAGTACAACCGCTTCCAGCGGCAATAGCAGTTCAACCATCACCAGTTCAGACTTCATGACACTTCTTGTGACTGAGATGAAGAATCAAGACCCTACCCAGCCGACAGATCCTACCCAGTATGTGC
Source organism: uncultured Terriglobus sp. (assembly GCA_964246215.1). Taxonomy (GTDB): domain Bacteria; phylum Acidobacteriota; class Terriglobia; order Terriglobales; family Acidobacteriaceae; genus Terriglobus. The sequence continues at coordinate 86,053 of CAXTPQ010000004.1, forward strand.
AACAGCTGGTCCAGGTGAATAGCCTGCAACAGCTGATCGACATCAACCAGGGCGTGACCTCGTTGGCACCGGCGAAGACAACCGCAACCGGTGTCTGATCCGCCCGGAGCGGTGTACATCGATCCATAACTGCACTTCAGAAAGGACTACGCACATGCCGAATTTTTCCATCGCGCTGACTGGACTTGAGGCCAACTCCGTTGCCCTGAATACCATCGGCAACAATCTTGCCAACCTGAACACAACCGCTTACAAGCAGCAGCAGACCAACTTCGCCGACCTTTACTACCAAACGATTGGAACTACGGGCATCCAGTCTCAGCTGCAGGTCGGCACAGGCACGCGTGTCTCGTCAGTGGACACGAATTTTACGCAGGGCACACCAAATACAACCGGCTCCAATACGGACATGGCAATCAATGGCAACGGGTTTTTCCTTGTGCAGAAAAATGGTGAACAACTGCTGACGCGCGCGGGCAATTTTAAGCTGGACGACACCGGTAAGCTGGTCACGACGGACGGCCTGAGCGTGCTCGGATATCCGGTGTCGAATGGCGCGGTCAACACCAACGCATCGCTTGTGCCGCTGTCCGTTCCCACCGGCAAGACGCAGCTGCCCTCCGCCACGACCGAGTTTTCATTCACCCAAAACCTGAATGCGACGGCGGCGGTGGGCACTTCAGCAACGGCGTCACAGGTGATCTATGACTCGCTGGGCACAAGCCACGTGGCGAAGGTGACCTTCACCAAGACAGCGGCAAACCAATGGAACTACCAGGTCGCCCTGCCGCCGGGTGATAGCACCGCGGCCAGCAGCAATGCCAGCGGAACGCTCAGCTTCAACCCTGACGGCACGCTCGCCTCGCCCACTTCGGACATCAGCAACATCCAGTTCAGCGGCCTGACCAACAACAGCGCCAACCTGAACTTCAAATGGGACCTGTATGACAGCACAGGAAATGCGGTGCTGACACAGACCAATGCCGCGTCTTCCTCCAACGGCACCTCGCAGAACGGTTATGCCAGCGGCACGTACGAGAACTTCTCAGTGGACACGCAGGGTGTGGTTACGGCGTCCTACACGAACGGCAAAACAGACGTGCTTGGACAGGTTGCGCTGGGTACTGTTGCCAACCAGGATGGCCTGACCCGGACGGGTAATAATACGTTCCAAACATCGCAGTCGTCGGGATTGATTGCCGTCGGCACGGCGAATAGCGGTGGCCGCGGGCAAATCGACGGCAGCTCTCTCGAAGGATCAAACGTGGACATCTCGACGGAGTTCGCGAATCTGATCGTGGCGCAGCGTGCGTTTGAGGCCAACTCCAAAACGGTGACGGCCTTTGACACCGTCACTCAGGACACGATCGGCATGATCCGCTAGTTGTCTTCCGTGAGCAGGCGTTTGCCGGTGCGAGCCGTTAACGGTCCGCACCGGTAAACGCGATTTGCAGCGGCACCAGCTCCGGCTCCTTAATTTTCGTGGGGCCCAGCACGGCAACACGCGGCACCGGTCCGCGAATCATGGCAAGCTCATCGCAGGCATGCAGCCGTGGGCACTTCTGGCAATCCTTGTAAATCTTGTCTGGCAGGGCCGTGCGGTCCATGGTGGTGCGAAAGCCGTACTGGAAGAAGAAGTCAGGGATCCGGGTGAACAGGCAGGTCGTCTGGACGCCATGCTCCTCGGCCTCTGCAAGCAGGGCAAGAATCAGCCGGCCGCCCGCACCCTGGCCCTTGGCCTCGGGTTTGACCACGATGGAGCGCACCTCCGCAAGGTGCGGGCCGTACAGGTGCAGCGCTCCGCAGCCGAGAAAAATGCCGCCCGCGGAATGTGCAACATGGAAATCGCGGACATTCTCGCAGATTTCGGCATACTGCCGGCGCAGGAGCGTGCCGTCGCCGGAGAGCGAGTTGACCAGCTCAAAGATGTTTGCCGCGTCGTGCAGCCGTGCCTTACGCACACTAGCCTGCGGCATGGGCCACCTCCGCTCTGCTGACTCCGCTTGTCGCCTCCAACAGCGCGGCGATGCGCGTTCTTGCCTCCACCAATGCAGCATGCACCCTTGTCCGCGCCGTCCCGCCAATCACGTCATGGCAGTCCAGGGTGGCCTGCAGGGTGATGCTGTCAAAGAAGTCCGGGCCGAACTCCGGGCTGAAGCTCTGCAGCTCATCCAACGTCAGCGCGTCCAGTTCGCGGCCACTTTCCAGGCCGAAGCGTACCGCTTTACCAACGATCTCGTGTGCCATGCGAAAGGGTATACCGCGATGTACAAGATACGTTGCCGCTGCCATGGCATTCAGGTAGCCGTCCTGTGAGGCTTGCTGCATCCGGTCAGAGCGGAAGCGCAGTGCGGCCGTGAACGGTGCGAGCAGCGGAAGCATACTTTCAAGTGTTTCAGAAATTCCGAAGCAGGCCTCCTGCGTCTCCTGCAGGTCCTTGTTGTAGGCCAGCGGCAGGCCTTTCAGAATCGTTGCGAGCGTGGTGGATGCACCGAGCAGGCGTCCACTCTTGCCCCGCAGCAGTTCTGTGAAGTCAGGATTCTTCTTCTGCGGCATGGCAGAGGAACCGGTAGAGAAGGCCTCCGGCAGGTCGATAAAGCCAAACTCCGCAGTGGCGTGCAGTGTGATCTCTTCCGCGAAGCGAGAAAGGTGCAGGCCGATCGCTGTTGCCGTTTGAGCAAACTCCAGCGAGAAGTCACGGTCGCTGGTCGCGTCCATGCTGTTGGCCGTGGGAGCGTCAAAGCCGAGCTCGCGCGCGGCGATATTGCGGTCCAGCGCAAGTGTGGCACCGGCGACTGCGCCGGAGCCGAGCGGGCATACATTCAAGCGGCGGCGAGCGTCGGTGAGCCGTGAGCAATCGCGGAAAATCATCTCGACGTAGACCAGCAGCCAGTGCGCCACGAGCACAGGCTCGGCACGCTGCAGGTGCGTGTAGCTCGGCATCACGGCATCAGCGGAGCTTTCCGCCAGCGAGACGAGCGCATCTGCCCACGCGGCTAAATCAGTCAGCGCGCGGTCGATCGCCTCGCGCACATAGAGCCGCAGGTCCGTTGCAATCTGCTCATTGCGGCTGCGGCCGGTGTGCAGCTTCAGCGCGAGCGTGCCGATCTGTTGGTTGAGCGCGAGTTCGACAAAGTGATGGATGTCCTCGGCGGCGGGATGGAGCGCCACCATCGCCGCTCCGAACTTTGCATCGTCCATCGTTGTCTCTGGGCCGAGTGCGGCGGTCCAGAATGTTTGCGTGTTGTCCTGTGCGGATCGCCCAATGGCGGTCAGCCCATTCAGAATGGTCTGCAGTTCGGCCGGCGTCAGGACACCTGCGGCGGCAATCGTGTGCGCATGCGCTTTACTTGCCGCGAGTTCCTGCGGCAGCAACCGCCAGTCAAAGGGAAAAGACCGCTGCCACTGCTCAAACACCGGATTCAGCGGCTCGCGAAAGCGGCCGGACCACATTTTGATTGGTTCGTTTGCCATCATGCCTCTGCATCCGCGCTGCTCAGCTGTGGCATCTCGGCACCTTTGCTCAACTGGATCAGGCCGGAGGCGGCGTATGTCTGAAGTTTCGCGCGTGTGTCGGTGATGTCGAGGTTGCGCATGGTGAGCTGGCCGACGCGGTCGCGCGGGGAGAAAGTGGATTCGGTTTTCTCCATCGACAGGCGCTCGGGAGAGAAGGTGAGATTCGCGCTTTCGGTGTTCAGGATGGAGTAGTCATTGCCGCGGCGGAGTTCCAGGGTCACTTCTCCTGTAACGGGCCGCGCGACCCAGCGCTGGGCTGCTTCGCGCAGCATGAGGGACTGTGGATCGAACCAGCGGCCCTGATAGAGCAGGCGGCCAAGCTTGCGGCCGTTGTCGCGGTATTGCTCGATCGTGTCTTCATTGTGGATGCCGGTGATCAGGCGCTCGTACGCGAGAAAGAGCAGGGCCAGACCGGGAGCCTCGTAAATGCCGCGGCTTTTCGCTTCGATGATACGGTTCTCGATCTGGTCGCTCATGCCCAGGCCGTGCCGGCCGCCGATGCGGTTCGCCTCGAGCATAAGTTCAACGGCGTCGCTGTATTCGGTGCCGTTCAGTGCAACGGGCACACCTTCGTGAAAGCGAATGGAGACTTCTTCGCGCGGGATGTCGACATCATCGCGCCAGAAGGCCACGCCCATGATGGGTGAAACGATCTGCATGGAGCTGTTCAGGTGCTCCAGATCCTTGGCTTCATGAGTAGCGCCGAGCAGGTTGGAGTCAGTGGAGTAGGCCTTTTCCGCAGACATCCTGTAGTCAAATCCGCTCTGCCGCAGGAAGGCGGACATCTCCGCACGGCCGCCGAGTTCGTCGATGAAGGCCGCGTCAAGCCATGGCTTGTACACCTTCAGTTCGGGGTTGACGAGCAGGCCGTAGCGGTAGAAACGCTCAATGTCGTTCCCCTTGTAGGTGGAGCCGTCGCCCCAGATGTTGACGTCGTCTGCCCGCATCGCGGTGACGAGCATGGTGCCGGTGACAGCGCGGCCGATGGGCGTGGTGTTGAAGTAGGTGACGCCGGCGGTGGTGATGTGAAACGCCCCGGCCTGCAGCGCGGCAATGCCTTCGCGGACGAGTTGCGCACGGCAATCGACAAGGCGCGCCTGCTCGGCACCGTACTCAAGCGCCTGGCGAGGGATGGCGTCATAATCGCTCTCGTCCGGCTGGCCAAGGTTGGCGGTGTAGGCGTAGGGAAGTGCACCCTTCCGCTTCATCCAGTGAAGCGCGGCGGACGTGTCGAGACCGCCGGAAAAGGCGATCCCGACTTTCTGGCCGGTGGGAAGGGATTCGAGAATGACGGACATCGGTGGTGCCTTTCGTGCTCTGGAGGGGAAAAAAGATTTGGCGCTGCGCCCCGGACAACATCACTGCCTGCGGTCCGGCCGGTGCGGAGAACATCTCCGTTCTTTATCAAGGGTAAGGGGAGTATTACATCAAGGGTAACGGGAGTATTACGCCAGCGATCGCCGCCTCTTCCCACCGGCACCGCGTTCGCGCGAGACACGCTTCGCTCCGCCCAGCAGCATGAGCAAGACAGCTTTTTGCGCATGCAGCCGGTTCTCTGCCTGATCAAAGACGACGGACTGCTGTGAGTCGATGACACCGTCCGTAACTTCCTGGCCGCGATGCGCGGGCAGGCAGTGCATGAACACGGCATGCGGAGAAGCATGTGCCATCAATGCTTCGTTGACCTGGTAGGGCCGGAAGATCGGCGTGCGCTTGGTCGCCTCATTTTCCTGGCCCATGCTGATGCACACGTCCGTGTAAACCGCGTCCGCACCGGCAACGGCCTTTGCCGGATCATGCATCAGCTGGATCGATCCACCGGTCTGCTCGGCCGAGGCAATCGCCTTGTGGATGATATCGAGCTCGGGTTCATAACCCTTAGGCGTGGCGACCGTGACGTGCGCGCCCAGCAGGGCGCCGGTCAGCATGAGCGAGTGGGAGACATTGTTGCCGTCGCCCACATAGGTGAACTTCAAGCCTTCGCAGGAACCGAAACGCTCCTCGAGCGTGAAGAAGTCAGCGATGGCCTGGCAGGGATGTTCGTAGTCGGAGAGCGCATTGATCACGGGAATCCGGGCATTGTCGCCAATCTCCGTCACTGTATCGTGCGCATAGGTGCGCAGCACGATGACGTCCATCCAGCGCTCGATATTGTGCGCAACGTCGGCCAGCGACTCGCGCTCGCCAAGCACCGAGTTCGTCTGATCGACGAAGATTGCGTTGCCGCCGCAGGTGTTGATAGCCGCTTCAAAGGTCAGTCGCGTGCGCATTGAGGCTTTCTCAAAGATGAGGACCATTTGCCGGGCATCGAGCGCATGGCGGAAGTCCGCCGGGTGAGCTTTGACCGCATGCGCCAGTTCCAGGATGGCGGCCATCTCGAGCACGCTCAGGTCGCTGATGGACGCGAGATCGCGGCCTTGCAGCGCCTTCGCCGCTTCGGTAAATGCCGCGTCGGACTGGATGCCCAGCGCGACCTTCGGCCTGGGCTGCTCGTGCTCCGGCAGGCTCATCACAACGGTTTTGCTACCCATGGACTGCGACCTCGGCCAACGTGGCATCTGCCTTGCTTGAGCTCTTCGCTTCGTGATCCTTCAACAGCGTCTCCAGTGCGTTCACCGTTGCGTCCACATGCTCCTGTGTGATGAGGAACGGCGGCAGGAAGCGCAGCACGGTCTCGCTGGTGCGATTCAGTAGAGTGCGATGTTCCATCATCATGCGTTGCTGCAACTCACCGGCAAGCTCGGCCGAGTGCATGTCGACGCCGATCATCAAGCCCAGGCCGCGCACCTCGGCAATGCTGCTGTGCCGTGCAGCGAGCGCTTCCAGTTGCGACATGAAATAAGCGCCAGTCTCCGTGACATGGTCCAGCAGCTTTGCCCGCTGGATCTCGTCGATCACGGCAATGGCGACAGCACAGGCCAGCGGTCCGCCGCCAAAGGTGGTGCCGTGCATGCCCGGCGTGATGGCGCGCGCGGCCTCTTCCGTGCAGAGCATGGCTCCCATGGGCAGGCCACCCGCGATGGGCTTGGCCAGTGTCGTGACATCGGGCTGGATGCCGGTGTGCTGGTAGGCGCACCACTTGCCGGTGCGTCCCATGCCGCTCTGGATCTCGTCGGCGATCAGGAGCGCGCCGGTGGAGTCGCAGAGCTCACGCGCCGCCGCGAAGAACTCCTGCGAGACGGGATGTATGCCGCCCTCGCCCTGCAGCGGCTCGATGCAGATGGCGCAGATGTCCTGTGTTAACGCCGCGCGCAGAGCCTCGGCATCGTTGAAAGGCACAAAGCTGACGCCCGGCATCACCGGTTGGAATGGCTCGCGGTACTTGAACTTGTGCGTTGTGGCGACCGAGCCCATGGTGCGGCCGTGAAAGCTGTGCTCGAGCGCGATCATGCCTGTGCCGATTTGCTTGCCTTCATTGCGCAGCCTGACGGCGTGGGCGCGGGCTAGTTTCAGCGCTGCCTCCCACGCTTCGGTGCCGCTGTTGCACAGAAAGACGCGGTCCATGCCGGTGATCTCTGTCAGTTTCAGCGCGAGTGTTGCGGTGTGGTCGTGAAAGAACAGGTTGGAGGTGTGCAGCAGACCGGTCGACACTTGCGCGGCGATGGCTTTGTTGATCGCGGGATGGTTGTAGCCCAAACCGCAGACGCCGATGCCGCTGAGCAGGTCGAGGTGCGCGTTGCCCTGGTCGTCGAACAAGTGCACGCCTTCGCCCCGTGTAAAGAGCACAGGATGACGGTCATAGGTGTGAAGCAGAAGCTTCTGCTCCGCTGCCTCCGTGGCAACAAGGTTCATCTGGGTTGCGCCTTCCTGAACGTTCGTCATAGGTGTACCTCTTTCGTGGTGTGGGTCCGCCCGGTCTGCGGAGTGGTAGCGAAGTGGAGCCTGGAATTGTGTGCGGTCCGGCTGTGTCTGCTGCATCATGCGGCCATGACCTCTGTGCCTTCGTTCACGCGTGTGCTGATCAGGTCCGGCAGCACCTTAGCGGCTTCGGCCGGCAGAATGCGGACGCGCTTCACGCCTGCATTCAAAGCATCACGGCAGGCGTTGAGCTTGGGCAGCATGCCGCCGGTGATCACGGCCTGCTTTTCCAGTTGTGGAATCTCCTTGAGCGAGAGCCAGCGCATGATCTGGCCGTCCGCGCCTTTCACGCCGGGGACGTCCGTCAGGAAGACCAGTGCGTCCGCCTTGACGCAGGCGGCTGTGGCACTTGCCATTTCATCGGCATTGATGTTGTAGTACTCGCCGTCATAGCCGAGTGCGATGGAGCTGATGACGGGAACGGCATTCATCGTCCAGATGGCTTCCAGCCAGCGAGGATCGGTGGCCGCGATCTCGCCGACAAAGCCGAGATCTGGCAAGGTTTTCTTCTTGCGCGCGCGAAAGACCTGGCCGTCGCCGCCGCAGATGCCCACCGCCGCCTGGCCTTGCTGGTTCAGTGACGCGACCAGCGATTTGTTCACCCGGCCCGCGAGCACCATGACCGCGGCATCGCGCGTTTCCGCGTCCGTAACGCGCAGGCCGCTGATGAACTGTGAGGTCTTGCCCATTTGCGCCAACGTGCGTGTGAGCTGAACGCCGCCGCCATGCACGATAGCGACCTTGTGACCGTCCGTGGCCAGTTCGGCAATGGCTTTCCCGATGGCATGCAGCAGCTCCGGCTTTTCCAGCGAGGCGCCGCCGAGCTTGATGACGTACTTCAAAGCAGGCCCTCCTCTTCGTTCCAGCCGCACATCACGTTCAGGTTCTGTATTGCCTGTCCCGCGGCGCCTTTCAGCAGGTTGTCCAGGCAGGAGACGATCACGACATCCATGTTGTCTGGACCGGCTTTAAAGCCGATGTCGCAGAAGTTTGTGCGCACCACATCGTGAATCTGGGGCAGGTGGCCTCCGCCATGGACGCGGACCATGGGGCTGTGCCGGTACATGTCGAACAGACCCTGAAGTTCCCGCGGCTCCAGCCAGCAATTCAGCCGCAGATAGATGGTGCTCAGGATCCCGCGGGGAATCGGCAAGAGATGCGGGGTGAAGCGAATCTGCCGCGGGGCGAGATCGAGCTGTTCCAGCAGCTCACCCGTGTGGCGATGGCCAAAGACGCTGTAGGCGGAAAGATTGTCGGCCGCGGACATGAAATGTGTCTTCGCGGTGGGTGCTTTGCCCGCGCCGGAGACGCCGGACTTGCTGTCGCAGACGATACCGCGCTGGAGGTCCACGACAGCGGCGCGCAGCAACGGGGCAAGCGCCAGGATGATGGAGGTCGCGTAGCAGCCTGGGTTGGCAACCAGCCGCGCATGGCGGATCTGGTCGCGGTGCAGCTCCGGGCAGCCGTAGACGGCTTCGTTCTGCAGTGCCGCCGCTGTTTCCGGGTCGTCATCCCGCAGCTTATACACGGCTGCGTTGGCCGGATCGTGCAGCCGCCATGCACCCGAAAGGTCGATGACCCGCAGACCGCTTGCGATGGCCTGTGGAACCCACTCGCGTGACTGCTCATGCGGTGTCGCCAGCAAGAGCACCTCGGTGCCGCTGTCACGTAGCCGTTCCCAGGTGAAGGGAACGATTGCGGGGGCGGGCTTTCCGTCGTTGCGCGCGAGATGCGGATGCAGATCGTAAAGGGTTTGTGTCGGCTGCGCGTTCGCGGCAGCACTTTCGGCATCCATGCGGCCAAGCAAGAGCGGGGCCTGAGCCTGCAGCTTGGGATGCCCCAGCAGCAGCCGTGCAAGCTCCGCACCTGCGTAGCCCGTCACACCTGCCACTGCAGTCCGCACGGCCGTTCGCGCAGGCGCCGTGTCTGCGGCAGCGGCAGTGTCCTGCACATCAGGATGGAGCGCAGCGTTCACCTAACCGATCAACCCTTCCATGCGTTGTTTGAGCACGGCTGCCTTTGCCGCGTCCTCGCAAATCACCAGCACTGTGTCATCGCCGGCGATACTGCCCATCAGTTCCGGCCAATCTTCGTAATCCAGCGCCGCCGCCACGGGCTGCGCAGACCCGGTGGTGGTGATCACAATGAGCAGGTTCTGCGCCTGCTTGACTTCCAGGCCGAAATTTTCCAGCGTTTCGCGGATGGCGGGAACGTCGTCATCCTCGTTGTCTGTGGTTGCAATTGCATATCCATTCGGACCCTTGTAAATCCGCATCTCGTGCATATCGCGGGAAAGCGTGGCCTGTGTAACGGTGAAACCCGACTTCATCAGCTTGCGCCGGAGATCATCCTGAGAAGTCACAGCGGTGCTGCTGAGCATCTCCCGGATCGCATTATGGCGCTGCTGTTTCATTCAGAGTTCTTCATTCCTTGTGAAGCGCATGTACAACTTTGCAGCAGATCCGTCCGCCTGTGCAGATTGAGCAAGGCTCTCCAGCTTGCCGGATAGCCGGTATCCGGCAATACGTTTGGTTCTACTTCATTCTTCCTGCGTATTCGATGACGAACGCATCGAGAAGATGCATAAAAATACACTATAATGTATAAATATACACATGCCTGCAGTCAAGGGCTGTAGTGAACTATTTCAGTACCGTGAACGCCAAATCGGGTGCCGCCCGACGTTTTTCTTCTGCTTCCATGTGGCTTCGCCGTACATTTTTGCCTGCCAACACCTGATTCGAAACTTCTTCCCGCGTCCTTGTTCGCAGCATTCTTGTTTGCGGCGGCGCGGCGGCTTAGGATGAGCTATGGAACAGCTAGCTGCATGTACCCGTCCGCTGGACGGAACGGATGTCTGTCAGTCGCAGCGGCCATCGCTGCTGGACCCGCGATTTGAGCGGGATTCCTGCGGTGTCGGTTTTGTGGCATCGCGTCACAACGAAGCCTCCCACGACATCCTCGGCAAGGCCCTGACTGCCCTTGCGCGGCTGGCCCATCGCGGTGCCGTGGCGGCGGACGGCAAGAGTTCCGACGGTGTCGGCATCACGGCGGCGATACCGCGCGAGTTGCTGTTGCGCGGCGCCGGCATTGAGCTTGCGGAACACCTTCCGCTCGCGGTGGGCGTTGTCTTCCTGCACGCCGATGCCGCGGCGGATGTGTCGTCCATGGAAGAATGCGTGAAGGCGCAAGGCTTGCGTGTGCTCGGCTGGCGGGAGGTCCCGATTCATCGCGGCACACTGGGCGAGATTGCCCTGACTTCCATGCCGTCGATCCGGCAGCTGCTCCTCACGGACGAGAGCGGCGACGCGCTGGACGCGACGGAACGCAAACTCTATCTGGCCCGCAAAAGCTTTGAGCGGCTGGTCGAGGCAGGCAAGGCGCAGGCCTACATTGCCTCCATGTCCGCCCGCGTCGTGGTGTACAAAGCGTTGTGCATGGGCCGTTTGCTGCCGGAGTGCTACCCCGACCTGGCCGACCCGGCCTTCACCACATCCTTTGCACTCTTTCATCAGCGCTACGCCACTAACACCACACCGGCGTGGCACCGCGCGCAGCCCGGCCGTATGCTGGCGCACAACGGCGAGATCAATACCGTGTGGGGCAATCGCGCGCGGATGGAGGCTCGTTATTCCACGCTGCCTGACGAGTGCCAGCCCATTCTGACGAAGGATGGCACGGACTCGACGAGCCTGGATGAAACTGTTGAACTGCTCAGCCGTAACGGCCGCAATGTCGCCGAGGCGATCCGCATTCTGCTGCCGCCGGCGGTGACTTCGCGCACTTCTGCATTTCTGCAGTACCACCGCGACACCGCCGAGCCCTGGGATGGTCCCGCTGCGCTTGGCTTTACCGATGGCCGCTACGTTGGCGCGGCTTTGGACCGCAACGGCCTGCGCCCCTGCCGGTATGCCTTCACCTCCGATGGTCTGATCGTTGCCGGCTCGGAGGCGGGCCTGGTCGATCTCGATCCTGAGCGGGTGATTCACAGCGGACGGCTGGGCCCTGGGCAGATGCTGGTCGTCGATCTGCAGCAACGGCAGGTGTATGAGAATGACGCCCTGCTCGACCATTTCGACGCGGACGGCAGTTATGCCGCGCTGGTGGATGACCGCACCATCGAGACCGACTGGGTCGATCTGCCCGCGACCGACACAGCCGGCGTGCAGCAGGCTCAGGCGAACTTTGGCTATACCAAGGAAGACGTGCGCATGGTGCTGCAGCCCATGTTTGCGGACGGCAAGGACGCGGTCTGGTCGATGGGCGACGATACGCCTCTCGCCTACCTGGCGCGGGCACCCCGGCCGGTTTACGCCTACTTCCGGCAGCGCTTCGCGCAGGTGACCAACCCCGCGATCGATCCACTGCGGGAGGCAGTGGTGGTGTCGCTGCACACGCGGCTTGGCCCCTGGTCGCACCTCTTGGACAAGCATGCGCCGCTCGCCGGCATCTCACTCCGGTCGCCTGTGCTTTCGCTGGGCAAATTGCTCGCGTTGCGTAAGGGCAAATACCCGCAGCGTGAGTCGCTTCGCCTGCGCGAGCTGAAGTGTGTCTTCAACAACAACTTATCGCTGCAGGTTGGCCTGGACGCGCTTTGCGCCAATGCAGTTGAGCTGGTCTGGGCTGGGACGGAGATCCTGCTGATCAGCGACCGGCATGCCTCGGCCGAGCAGCTGCCCATTCCGATGGCGATGGCTGTTTCGGCCGTGCATCATGCGCTGGTGAAGGCCGGCTTGCGCACGAAGGTGGGGATCGCGGCGGAGGCGGGCGATGTGCGTGACGTTCACCATGCGGCGGTGCTGATCGGCTACGGCGCGGGTGTGGTTTGCCCCTGGCTGGCGCTGGAGACGGCACGGGCCAATGCTCCGGAAGGCACCTCGCCCAATGAGCCGGAGACGCGCATGCTGAAGGCCTTCGACGCAGGGCTGGCCAAGATCATGTCGAAGATGGGCATCAGCGTCGTGGACAGCTACCGCGGCGCGTACCAGTTCGACATTCTTGGCCTGAGCCATGACGTGGTGGCGCGCTGTTTTCCGAACACGCCGGCCCCGCTGGGCGGCATCGGCTTTGATGTGATTGAGGATGGTATCCGCATGCAGTGGGGTTCGCCAAAGGTGGACGCCGCCGGCAAGCCGGACCTGCCCGATTATGGCTGGATCAAGTTCCGCCGGGCGGAGATGGCCGAGCCGCATGCGTGGGCGCCGCCGAGCGTGAAGGCATTGCAGAGCGTTGTCGGCAGCGCGCGCAACGTGGCCCTGCCGGCCGATCCCGCGGAAGCATTCCGTACCTTCTCCAGCGATGCCGTGCCGAAGGAGCCCTCGACGCTGCGCGACCTGCTGGAAATCCGTCCTGCCGGTCCGGAGATTTCGCCGGAGCGGCTGGCACCTGCCGCGTCACTCTTCAGCCGCTTTGCCGCCAGCGCGATGTCACTCGGCTCGCTGAGCCCGGAAGCGCACACCACCGTCACCATCGCGATGAATATGCTGGGTGCCAAGTCCAACACGGGCGAGGGCGGGGAAGACTCGGATGTGTATCGTCCGCACCCTGGAAACCGCCGCGTACCGCTGCCGGGGGAGGCAGCCGCTTTCGTTAATAAGCCGTCGGCCGGCGGCGTTGCCGTGGCCGAACCGCTGGTGGAGGCACCCGCCGTCCACACGCATCTGAACAACAAGATCAAGCAAATTGCGAGCGGCCGCTTTGGCGTGACGGCCGAGTACCTGGCCCATGCCGAGGAGATCGAGATCAAGGTCGCGCAAGGGGCCAAGCCCGGCGAGGGTGGCCAGTTGCCCGGGCACAAGGTCAGCGGACTCATCGCGCGCCTGCGGCATGCACAGCCCGGCGTGCCGCTCATCTCACCGCCGCCGCACCACGACATCTATTCGATCGAGGATCTGGCGCAACTGATCTATGACCTGAAGCGGGTGAACCGGCGCGCGGCGGTGGGCGTCAAGCTGGTGTCGAGCTGCGGTGTGGGCACGGTTGCGGCGGGTGTGGCCAAAGCCTATGCCGATTACATTGTGATTGCCGGCAACGGCGGCGGGACCGGCGCGGCTGCGCTGTCCAGCATCAAGTACGCGGGCAATCCATGGGAGCTGGGCCTGGCCGAGGCGCAACGCGTGCTGATGCACAACGGCATGCGTGGCCGCGTGCGGCTGCGCACCGATGGCGGACTGGCGACGGCACGGGATGTGCTAATGGCGGCGCTGCTGGGTGCCGATGAGTTCGCCTTTGGTACGGCCGTGCTGGTGACTATCGGTTGCGACATGGCGCGGCAATGCCACCTGAACACCTGTCCCACCGGCATCGCAACGCAGCGGCCGGAGCTGCGCGCTCGCTTCCGCGGCAAGCCGGAGCATGTGGTCCGGTACTTCAAGCAGTTGGCGAACGATCTGCAACAACTGCTTGGCCGGTATGGCTTTGAAAGCATCGATCAGGCGGTTGGCCGTACCGATCTGTTGGAACAGGTACGGCATGATGGCGGGCTCGACCTGCGGCCCATGCTCGATCCGCTGCCGGCGGGTGCGCGCCAGTGGGCAGGCACACGGAACACCCAGCCAGAAGCGGAGCCGGCATTGGACGAGCCATGGGTGCAGCCGGCGATTGCAGCCGTGCAAGCGGGCGAGCCGTTTGAGGTAGCAAGTGAGATCGCCAATCGGCATCGCGCTGTCGGCTCGCGCATCGCGGGTGAGATCGCCGTGCTGCGTGCTGCCGCAAAGACGCCACTGCCAGTGCCGAGCGTCACCCTTCGGCTCACCGGCACGGCTGGGCAATCCTTTGGTGCGTTTGCGGTGGAGGGCATGCACCTCCAACTCACAGGGCAGGCCAATGATTTCGTTGGCAAGGGCCTGAGCGGCGGCGAGCTTGTACTGCGGGCGCGTGGTTTGGCGGCACGCAACTCCGGCGAGCACGTGATTCTGGGAAACGTCGCACTCTATGGTGCGACCGCCGGCAAGCTTTTTGCGGCCGGGCGCGCGGGCGAGCGATTCGCCGTGCGCAACTCCGGTGCGGTCACGGTGGTGGAGGGTGTGGGCGACCATGGCTGCGAGTACATGACCGGTGGCACCGCCGTCATTCTGGGCGCGATCGGCATGAACTTCGGCGCGGGCATGACCGGCGGCCTGACGTGGATTTATGACGAGGACGGTACGGTGCTGGGCCAGCGCAGATTTCATGAGGAGTTCCTGACACCGGCCGCATTCGCCGGGACCACGCCGGACGCACAGGAAGCGCTGCGCACACTCATTCAAGAGCATGCCGATCGCAGCGAAAGCTCGTTGGCCAATCGCCTGCTTTCAAACTGGGCGGAAGCGTCACAACGCTTTCTGCAACTCACACCGAAACCGCAGGTGTAAGAGGCAGCCGGATAGTTTGCATGTAGCATCTTTATGTCTCGGGCGCGCCAGAACTGGCCGCCGGTTTTGAGGATTGCATGCAGCTATCGACGTTGAATGATGTTTTTGCAAGGGCGGTCGCGCGCGGATCGAACCGGGTCATCCTGAGCCAGCATGGGAGCGACTGGCAGCCAATGAGCGCGGATGCACTGTACTGGCGCGTGCATCGGCTGGCGGCCTGGCTCAGGAGCAAAGGTGTTGTGAAGGGTGACCGCATCGCGCTGCTGGCAGAGAACCGCTGGGAGTGGGCGGTGGTGGACTTTGCCTGCGTGGCCATCGGTGCGGCGGATGCGCCCATGTTTCCCACGCTTGCTCCTGAGCAGGTCCAGAAACAGATTCAGGACTGCGGCGCACGCATTGTCTTTGTTTCAACGGCTGAGGTTTACAAGAAAGTGGCCGGCATTCCGGGCGTCGACATCATCGTCGCCATGGAGAAGATCGACGGTGTCGAGCACTTTGAAGACATCGTGATGGGTGAGGAGCCCTCCTCGCGCGATACGGCTTTCGATGCTTCCCGCGACGACGTCCAACCCGGCGATCTAGCCACGCTGATCTACACCTCCGGCACCACGGGCGATGCCAAGGGCGTGATGCTTACGCATGGCAACATCGCTTCCAATCTGACCGCCACCACAGGCATTTACAAGTTCACGCCGGAGGACCTTGCGGTCTCTTTCCTGCCGCTCTCACACGTGACGGCGCGGCATATCGACTATATCTTCTATGCCTATAACGTGACGCTTGCCTATGTGAGCCGGGCCGAGCGTGTTCTGCCGGCCATGGCGCAGGTCCATCCCACAATTTTTGTGGCAGTGCCGCGTGTGTATGAGCGAGTGCGGCAGTCGGTCGAGTCCAAGTCGGCCAAGGCCGGCGGCATGAAGGCGAAGATCTTTCATTGGGCCATCAAGACCGGAGCGTCTCATCGCGAGGCGGTGGCAAACGGACGCAAGCCGGGCGCGCTTCCCTGGAAGATCGCTGACAAGCTCGTTTACAGCAAGCTGCGCGACGCCTTTGGTGGCCGGGTGCATACCTTTATTGCCGGCGGCGCGCCGCTGGGTGCCGATCTCTCGCGCTGGTTTGCCGATGCGGGCAGCCCCATCTGCGAAGGCTATGGCCTGACCGAGACCTCTCCCGTGATAAGCGTGAACCGGCCCGGTGCGAACAAACTCGGCACAACGGGGCAAACCATGCCCAACCTTGAATGCCGCATCGCGGAGGATGGCGAGTTGGAGGTGCGCGGTCCCAGTGTCTTCAAGGGCTATTGGAACAAGCAGGAGGCCACATCCGCGGTGTTTACGCCGGACGGATTTTTCTGCACGGGCGATGTGGGCAACATCGATTCGGACGGATTTCTCTCCATCACCGACCGCAAGCGGGAGTTGCTGAAGACCACGGGCGGCAAATTTGTCGCGCCGCAGCCGATCGAGAACAAGTTGAAGGTATGTGCGCTGATCGGGTATGCGGCGCTGCAGGGTGACCGGCGCAAGTACATTTCGGCCATCCTCGCGCCGAACTTTCCCGCGTTGGAAGAGTGGGCGGCGGGGCAGGGCATTGCCTCGGCAGACCACGCTTCTCTGGTTCGCGATCCCAAGGTCGTGGCACGGTTTCAGCAGGAAGTCGATCGCGTGAACCACGACCTTTCCCCGTGGGAGAAGGTCAAGCGCTTCCGCCTGGTGCCCGAGGAGTGGACGCAGGAGAGCGGGCACCTGACGCCGAGTGTGAAGCTGAAACGCCGTGTGGTTGCGGAGCGGTATGGAACGGTGATCGAAGAGATGTACAGCGGTGTCGAAGCGGAGTAGCGCCGGCGTCGTTCATAGTGGCCATCTGCATTCGTCACTTGAAAAGGACTTGCAGACAGGCGGCCGCGGCAGTACAAGTGGTGTGGATACCCGAGGTGAGGGGCAATATGACCGGCGCACCGCAGACAGTCTCGCGTGAAGTCATGGACATCCGGCAGGCAGCGGGCTATCTCGGCATCAGTGCGGATTCCCTTTATCGCTATGCGTCAGAAGGCATGGTGCCGGCGTTCCGGCTGGGGAATCGATGGCGGTTCAAGAAGAGCCTGCTGGATGGCTGGATGGACCGGCAGTCCGGCGTGCAGCCAGAGCCAGCTACCTCCAACGGGAAGAAGCCGGCACGATCGGCGCGCTAGACTAAGCCGGTTCCAGCGTGAGCACGGTGATCTCCGGCGGGCAGCGGAACCGCACCGGCAGGTGAACCGTTCCCAAGCCGCGGTTGACGTACATCTGCAGGCCGTTCACCTGAAACAGCCCATGGATGTAATTCCGTCCCATGTCCGGCAGAAACATGGGCGGCAGAATGGGCAGGCGCACCTGACCGCCGTGCGTGTGGCCTGCCAGCATCAGGTCCACACCACCATACTCGGCGATGCGTGGGGCAATGTCCGGCTCATGGCCAAGCAGGATGACCGGTGAGCCGCCGCGCTGATCCGGCACGGCACGGCTCAGGTCCGGTGCGTCGAAATAGGCGTCGGCGATGCCGCTGATCCAGAGGCGGTCACCGCGAAGGTCGATCGCGTCGAAACGGTTGTGGAGCACCGTCAATCCCGCGCCTTGCAGCGCGTCGATGACTGCGGGATTGTCGATGCTGTCGTGATTGCCCAGTGAGCAGAAGCGCAGCGGGCAGGCAATCTCCCTTAAGATAGCGGCGCAACCGAAGGCGTGCCGGCGGTTGGCGGCATTGGCAATGCCGTGCGCGGTGATGAAGTCTCCCGTGAGCGCCACCATGTCCGGCCGCAGCGCGCTCACGCGTGCAACTGCCTTGCGCAGAAAGCTGTCCTCGTCGTACTCGTGATAGTGGAAATCTGAAATTTGCACGACGCGGAATCCGTAAAAGGCGGCCGGCAGCCGCGGGATGCGGATGGTGTGTTCCAGCACGCTCAGGTGGTGCCGGTCCAGCACCGTGACGTCCAGCAGCAGCGCGCCGGCGGCAACCATGGCGGTGACCTTCAGCAAGTCGCGCCGGGTCATGTGTGCTGCGGATTTCGGCATTTTGAGCATCGTTCCTAATGTATCGTCCGCGCTCATCCCTGCGCTGCATGAAGCCGCGGCTTCGACCACAGGCGGTAAAATCAGCCGGTGGATGTCTCTGCAAGACTGAGCCGGCTTGCGGCTGTGATGCGGCAGCAACGGCTGCCCGCGCTGCTGGTGACGCATCTGCCGGATGTGCGATGGCTGTGTGGCTTTACCGGATCCAGTGCGGCCGTGGTCGTCCATGCGTCTGCATCGCGTCTTGCCTTGCGGCTCTTTACCGATGGCCGGTATACCGCGCAGGCACAGGCTGAGGTGCAGGGCGCGCGTGTGCGCATTGCGAAGAAGAGTGCGCTGGCCGAAGCGCTGAATTTCGCCGCCAGGTCCACTGCGGCACGCTGCGGCTATGACGCCGCAACGACCACCGTTGCCACGCTGCAGATGCTTCGCAAGCATCTTTCAAGTGAAGCGGACGGCACCTCCGGCAGCCGCGGCCACATGCGGAGAAGCCCGTCCTTTCTGCACGGCACCGAAGGGCTGGTTGCCGGTCTGCGGCAGGTGAAGAACGATAAAGAGATTGCGATGCTGCGCCGCGCGGCACAGGCCGGGTGCGAGCTATATGAAGGCATGCTCGGCTTTATCGAGGCCGGCATGCGCGAGATTGATGTGGCCGCGGAACTGGAACACCGCGCCCGGCTTGCCGGTGCGGAGGCGATGAGTTTTGAGACGATTGTCGCCTCCGGTGTGCGCTCCTCCATGCCGCATGCCCGCGCGACAGGAGCGAAACTGGAGGCTGGAACGCTGCTGACGCTGGATTTCGGTATCATGCTCGATGGGTATTGCTCTGACATGACCCGCACGATTTTTCTCGGCGGTTCCGGTGTCTCGCCGAAACGAAAGCGGGCGGAAGCGGAGCAGCGGGCGGTTTTCGATGCGGTGCTGGCCGCGCAGGAGGCAGCCGTCAGTGCAGTGCGGGCGGGTGTGAAAGCGGGAGCGGTGGATTTGGCTGCTCGCCGGGTACTGAAGCAGGCGGGATGGGCAAAGCACTTTACCCATTCCACCGGGCATGGGTTGGGTTTGGAGATTCATGAGGGGCCGCGCATTGCGGCGAAGCAGGAAGCGTTGTTGGAAGCCGGCATGGTGGTGACCATTGAGCCGGGTGTCTATCTGCCTGGAGCGTACGGCGTGCGGATTGAAGATACTGTGCTGGTGACGGACACCGGATGTGAGGTGCTGACACCGGTGCACAAGGGTTGGATCGAGTTGTGAGCGAGCGTTGCCGGAGCTGCCGGCTCAGCTAAGAAGACAATTAAGGAAGACATGGAACGGATGGATCTGCAGGAACTTCGCGAACTGGTGGAGTTCCTCAAAAAGAACGGTGTTGCCGAGTTTGAATTGAACCGCGGCGAGCAACAGGTCAAGCTGAAGTTCGAAAGCGCCTTTGCGCAGCCGGCCACAGGCGCACCTGCGTTCGACCTCTCGCATCTGCAGGCTCTGGCAGCCGCCGGTGCAGCCACGGCGCCCACATCCTCAGCGCCCGACACAACGGTTACGGCTTCGAGCAATGCCATCGAAACGATGGTCCCGGCCGAAGCTCTGCATGAAGTCAAGTCACCGATTGTCGGCACGTTTTATGAAAGCTCCGCGCCCGGCTCGGCGGCCTTTGTCAAAGTCGGCGACACCGTCGAGGTGGGGCAAGTGCTTTGCATCGTGGAAGCGATGAAGCTCATGAACGAGATCGAAAGCGATGTGGCCGGCGAGGTTGTGAAGCTGATTGCAAAGAACGGGCAGCCTGTGGAGTATGGGCAGCCGCTCTTTGCGGTGCGGGCGCGGTAGGCGGCATGGCGCTGTTCAAGAAAGTACTGATCGCCAATCGCGGCGAAATTGCTCTGCGCGTGATCTCCGCCTGCAAGGAACTCGGGATCCGCACCGTCGCCGTGTACTCCGAAGCCGACCGCAACAGCCTGCATGTGCGCTTTGCGGATGAGGCCATTTGCATCGGCCCGCCACGCTCGGCAGACAGCTACTTGAACGTGCCTGCGGTCATTTCAGCGGCGGAGATCGCGGACGTGGATGCCATTCACCCCGGTTACGGCCTTTTGAGTGAAAATGCAAATTTTGCCGAGGTCTGCCGCGCGTCAAACATCAAGTTCATTGGGCCGCGGCCGGAAGTCACGCGCATGATGGGCGAAAAGTCCACGGCACGCCAGACGATGAAGGCCGCCAAGGTGCCGATCCTGCCCGGGTCCGATGGGGTTATCGCGAGTGCCGAGGAGGCGCTCACCTGGGCCAAGTCCGTGGGCTATCCCGTCATTTTGAAAGCGGTTGCCGGTGGCGGCGGGCGCGGCATGCGCATCTGCCGGTCGGCCGACGAGCTGCCCGGTCTCTTCAATCAGGCCTCGCAGGAGGCACTGAACGCCTTTGGCAATGGCGACCTGTACATGGAGAAGTTCATTGAGCGCCCTCGCCATATCGAGTTCCAGGTGCTTGCCGATGAGCATGGCCATGTGATGTCCCTGGGGGAGCGCGAGTGCTCGATTCAGCGCCGCCACCAGAAGCTCATAGAAGAAGCTCCATCGCTGCAGGTCTCGCCCAAGCTGCGCGCCAAACTGGGTGACACCATCGAACGCTCGTTGAAGGAGATCGGCTATTGGAACGCCGGCACCATCGAGTTCTTAATGGATGAAGACGGCGAGATTTACTTCATCGAGATGAACACGCGCATTCAGGTAGAGCATCCCGTGACCGAAGCCGTGACCGGCGTTGACCTGGTGAAGGCGCAACTGCGCATTGCCAGTGGCGAAAAACTCGCCGACATCGTACCGGATCGCCCACCCATCCGAGGCCATGCGATTGAGTGCCGCATCAATGCCGAACACCCGGAGAAGTTTACGCCCAGCGCGGGCAAGATTACGGCGTTCAACCTGCCTGGCGGCAACGGCGTGCGCGTGGATACGGCGCAGTACAGTGAGGGTGTGGTGCCGCCGTACTACGATTCCATGATCGCCAAGGTCATCTGCCACGGCCAGAACCGCGAAGAAGCAATGAACCGCATGCAACGCGCGCTGAGCCAGTTCGTGGTGGAGGGCATTCACACCACGCTTCCTCTGCACCAGAAAATCTTTGCCGACCCGGATTTCCGCCGAGGCGACTTCGACACCAAGTTCATGGAGCGCTTCTTCGAGAAGGAAGCCGAACGCAAACGGCTGATCTCGGCTGAGATACCGGAGGAAAGCGTCAGTGCCTGAGGTGAGTCCTCGGCAGCAGTTTGCCAGTCGGATTGCTGCTGATGAAGTGTCTCTTCGCTTGTATGCCATCCTTGACGCGGAAAGCTGTGCGCGGCGAGCTATCGACATGCAGGAGCTTGGCCGAGCCTGGGCCGATGCGGGTGTCCAACTCGTGCAGTACCGCGACAAGCAATCAGCAACTGACGACGTCCTGCAGCGCGCCTTGAAGTTGCGAAGAATACTGCCGCACGCGCTGCTGATCCTGAACGACCACATTCACCTTGTCGAGGCGGCTGGCTTTGACGGCGCACACGTCGGTCAAAACGATGCGGGTGTGCGCGAAGCAAGGCAGGCTATTGGGACTGAACGCCTTCTGGGCATCTCGACGCATTCCATCGGTCAAGTCTCCGCTGCGGCTGAGCAGGATGTCGATTACGTGGCCATTGGTCCTGTTTTCGCAACGCAATCGAAGACGGATGCCGAGCCTGTGGTTGGTCTGGCCGGCGTCACGAAAGCGCGGCTGCAGACAGCGCATCCGTTGGTGGCCATTGGTGGCATCGGCCTGGAACAGACGCGGCAAGTAAGGCAAGCGGGTGCCGACAGTGTGGCGATCATCTCCGGCCTGCTGCCCGTGGCACATAGCCCAGAAATTTTCACCCGGCATGCACAAGACATTCTCGCTCGTTTGAAGTAAAACCAAGCTACACGTGTCAACTGTTCCCGTCCGCGCGGCTAAT
>CAXTPQ010000004.1:107871-112526 GCA_964246215.1 uncultured Terriglobus sp.
CGTTTGAAGTAAAACCAAGCTACACGTGTCAACTGTTCCCGTCCGCGCGGCTAATCCATCGGCGACCAGCGCCTCTCCCGAATTTGTGAAGGGGATGGGCCTTTTCTCCGCGACGGCGATCGTCATGGGATCCATGATCGGGTCGGGTATTTTCATTGTGCCGGCCGACATGTCTCGCGGCGTGGGCTCCCCTGCGTTGCTGATCCTGGCCTGGCTGGTGACCGCCGCCATGACGGTCATCGGGGCACTCAGCTATGGCGAACTTGCCGCCATGATGCCCAAAGCCGGTGGGCAATACGTATACCTGCGCGAGGGGTTGGGCCCGCTGTGGGGATTCCTCTACGGTTGGACGCTCTTTCTGGTCATCCAGTCGGGGACGATTGCGGCCGTGGGCGTGGCCTTTGGAAAGTTTCTGGGCGTCTTTCTGCCAAGTGCTTCGCAGAGCCATTGGCTGTGGCATGCGGGGCATGTGCCGGCTTTCCACGTCGGCCCCATGGTGCTGGGCAACATGGACATCGGCCTGAACACGGCAAACCTTGCGGCTATCTTGATTCTCACGCTGCTCACGCTGCTGAACAGCCTGGGCGTGAGGCTGGGCGCGGTGATCCAGAATGTCTTCACCTCGGCGAAAATCCTGGCGTTGGCGCTGATCGTGCTTTTCGGCCTCTTGGCAAAGAATGCTACGGCCATTGCAGCCAATTTCAGCAACGGGGCGTTCTGGCATGGCGCGGGTTGGAGCACGCCGCACCCGGTGCAGGTGGGCATGGGTGGACCCACGGTTCTGGTAGGACTATTGACCGTGGTTGCCGTGGTGCAGGTCGGCTCGCTCTTTTCCGCAGATGCGTGGAACAATGTCACCTTTACCGCAGGTGAAATACAGAACCCGCGGCGGAATCTGCCGCTCTCGCTGGCCGTCGGCACGGGCGTCGTTCTGCTGCTGTACATCGCCTGCAACTTCATCTACCTGGCCGTGCTTCCACTGCACGGAGTGGAAGGCGCGGGCACCATCCTGGGGCGTGGCATCCAGTTCGCGCGGGAAGACCGCGTGGCCACCGCGGTCATGGAGCAGGCTTTCTCCGGCTATGGAGCGCGGATCATGGCACTGGCGATTCTGATCTCCACCTTTGGCTGCGCGAACGGCATGCTGATGGCCGGTGCCCGCGTGTACTACGCCATGAGCCAGGACGGGCTATTCTTCAAAGCTGCGGGACGGCTCTCCGCCAAGAGCAAGACACCCGTGGTGAGCCTGTGGGTGCAGTGGGCGTGGACGTGCCTGCTCTGCCTTTCGGGCAGCTACGGCCAGTTGCTCGACTACGTCATTTTCGCGGTGCTGCTCTTCTACATGCTCACGATCGTTGCACTCTTTGTGCTGCGCCGCACGCGGCCGGATGCGGAGCGGCCGTACCGGGCGTTTGGCTATCCGGTGTTGCCGGCGCTGTACATCGGGATGGCCGCGTTCATCAGTGTTGTACTCTTACGCTACAAACCCCAGTACACCTGGCCGGGTCTCCTGATTGTCTTGTTAGGACTCCCGGTGTATTTCGCCTGGCGCCGTGGCTCCGGCACACATTCCGCATTAGAAGGACGATGATGGCCAATATCTTTGCCCGAAAGTCGATGAGTGCGCTGCTTGCGGAGTCGCGGGAAGAGGGCTCGCACACCCTGGAGCGGACACTCGGACCATTTCAGCTGACCGCCCTTGGCATCGGTGCCGTGATCGGCGCGGGCATTTTCGTGCTTGCCGGCCTGGGTGCACACTACGCCGGACCGGGGCTGATGTTGTCCTTTGTGCTGAGCGGTCTTGGCTGCGCGTTTGCCGGACTCTGCTACGCCGAGTTCGCCGCGATGATCCCCCTTGCCGGCTCCGCCTATACCTATGCGTACGCGACACTGGGCGAGCTGATCGCCTGGATCATCGGCTGGGACCTGACGCTGGAATATGCGATGGGCGCGAGCACGGTGAGCTCCGGCTGGTCAAACCACTTCATTGAACTGATGGAGATCTTTCACATCAAGTTTCCGCTGTGGCTGGCCTACGATCACTGGACGGGGCTGGGCGTAGCGCTGGACAGCGTTGCGCGCAACCTGATGTCCAAGCTGCATCCGGATCTGGCAATGGGCTCGCAGGCCTATATCGCGGCGCTCGGCGACATGAAGGCGTCTCCCACACCGGAGATGCTGGCCAGCGCCCATCAGGTCCTTGGCGCCCCGGTCATCTTTGGACATGAGATTGGCCTCAACCTGCCTGCTTTCCTGATTGCGCTGGTGGTGACAACGATTCTCGCAATCGGCATCAAGGAATCCGCCAAGTTCAACGCGACCATCGTTGTGGTGAAAGTCGCGGTGGTGCTCTTCGTTTTGGGCCTGGGCGCGCATTACGTCAACACGGCGAACTGGGGTCATGATTGGGCGAGCTTCGCGCCGCACGGCTTTGGCGGCATCGGTGCCGGCGCGGCATACATTTTCTTTGCCTACATCGGCTTTGACGCTGTATCGACAACGGCGCAGGAAGCAAAGAACCCGCAGCGTGACCTTCCCATTGGCATCATCGCGTCGCTTGTCGTCTGCACGGTGCTCTATATCGGCGTGGCTGCTGTGCTGACGGGCATGGTGCCTTGGGCCCAGGTCAACATTGAAGCCCCGATTGCCCGCGCCTTTCTGGACCGCAATCTTGTGTGGGCCAGCGACGTCATCACGCTGGGCGCGTTGGCCGGGCTGACCTCAGTCATGCTGGTCATGCTGCTTGGCCAGACGCGTGTGCTCTACGCCATGGCCAATGACGGCCTCTTGCCTAAGAAGTTCTTCGCGGAGATCCATCCGCGCTTCCGTACGCCGTTCAAGAACACCTTCCTTGTGGGAACGCTTGCCGGGGTGGTGGGTGCGCTGACGCCCATCGACGATATCGGAAAGATGGTCAACATCGGGACGCTGCTGGCCTTTGTCATCGTCTGCATTGCCATTGTGATTTTGCGCCGCACCGAACCGGGCAGGGAACGGCCATTCAAAACACCGCTTGTGCCGCTGGTCCCCATTCTCGGCGTTGTCTTCAACGGGTACATGATGATCAAATTGGGCTGGCTGAACTGGGCCCGGCTGGTAGTTTGGCTGGTGATCGGTCTGGCGGTGTACTTCGGCTATGGCCGCCGGCACAGCAGGGTACAGCAGAGTCTGGACGGCAAGCCGGTGACGCTGGAATCGGTGTAAGAACGCTCTGATCACAGAGATTTGCAGGATGGCTGCCTGGGAGTGCTCGTCCACAGTACGGGACGAGCCTCACCGCCCGGCGGCCATCTGCTCTGCAAACGCATCCAGCGAGACCGAACGCAATAGATTGCGCCGCATGCCGCTGTAGACAGCGTCCAGCCCGCGCACGGCATTCTCAATCCAGTGAAAGCTGACGCCCTCCGCCATTCGCTGCAATTCGGCCTGCATGTCGATGTTCTGGAGCAGTTCTGGCGTGCCCGCGTTCAGCAGTAGCAGGTCCTCCAGCAGTCCCGCCGTTGCCTGCAGCATGGCCGTCGTTTTCGCCTGGCCCTCGGCACCGGCGCGGTAAGTTTCCGTGGTTTTGAAAAGATCCGTATGCTCGGCATCGTCAATGGCTCGACGCAGCAGGACGGCTGCATCGGCGCGCGCACGCGTGTAGCTCTCCAGATCAAAGCCAAGCGCGCGTCCGGCGGCACCCTGTGCCAAACGCGCTACCAGTGCACTTTGCGTGGGTTTCCACTCAGGCCTTCGTTCAGCGAGCAGCTGCTCCAGCACCGCCGCGGGCAGGGCGCCCAGGCGGACTACCGCACACCGCGAACGGATCGTCGGCAGCAGCTCGCCCACGTGCTCTGCGAGCAGGATCAGGTGAGCATGCGGCGGCGGCTCCTCCAGGATTTTCAGCAGGCTGTTCGCAGCCTCTTTCATGAACGCCGCCGCCGTAAAGATTGCGACGGAGCGGCTCGCCTCCAACGGCGCGCGGTAGATTCCCGCGATCAAGGTGCGGACCTGGCCCAGCTTCACCAGCAACTGTGGAGGATCGGGCGGAATGACCAGCAACGCCGGATGCGTCTGCACCAGCACGCGCGTCTCTTTCTTGTCCGTCTCGCGCAGGTCTTCACGCGCGGCGACAGCCTCGGTGACACGAGCTTCCAGGTCGAACGAATCGGCAATGCGCGTGCAGTTCCGGCAACGCCCGCAGAAGTCGGCCATCTCCCCTTCGGGGGACCCCACCCGCGGCTGCCGCTCGCAGATCAGCGCAGAGGTGAGTAGAAGCGCCAAGGTGTATTTGCCCGCGCCGCGCGGCCCAGCAAGGATGAGCGAGTGCGGCAGCCGGCCAGCGGCTATCGCGCGGCGCAGCTGCTGGACGTGCGCCGTATTGCCAAGAAACGTTTCGAAGCGGAGGGCAGAACTCACCTACACAGGATAGCCGCCGCAGTTTCCAGCGTGACCGCAGCGAGCGACTTACAGAGAAGTTTGTGGAATCAATCCCACCTGAACGACGATACGCCGCGTGAAGATGGGCAAACCACGTTCGTGCAGGACGATTTACCTTGCGTGCAGCCTGACTCGGATTGGATAGCGCGGCCGCAGCGTGATCTTCTCTTCTACGTCGATTTTCTGGCCCGGCAGCAGTTCCATGCGCCACTTCTGCGCCAGCGTGGCCAACACCA
>CAXTPQ010000004.1:112626-119682 GCA_964246215.1 uncultured Terriglobus sp.
TTCTGGCCCGGCAGCAGTTCCATGCGCCACTTCTGCGCCAGCGTGGCCAACACCAGAACGCCTTCCATCCAGGAAAAGCCTTCGCCGATGCACTGGCGCCCGCCCCCGCCAAAAGGGAAGTAGACAAACTTGTCGCGCTTCGCCTTCTGTTCTTCCGTGTGGCGCAGCGGCTCGAACTTCTCCGGGTCAGGAAAGTACTTGGCGTTGCGCTGCAGAATGTACTGCGAAATGTACCAGTGCGTGCCGGGAGGCAAGCGGTACGGCCCAAGCTGGACCGGTGCGGTGGACATGCGGCCCATCGCCCAGGCCGGTGGATAGAGCCGCAACGCCTCTGCAAAGACCATCTGCGTGTACTTAAGCTGCGAGTAATTTTCCAGCGTGGGCACGCGCGCATCGGCACCCTCGCCCAGCACCTCGCGCAACTCCTGTGCCATGCGCGCATCCGCCTCCGGGTTGACGGTCAGCAGATACCATGTCCAGCTCAGGGCATTGGCGGTCGTTTCATACCCGGCAAGAAAGATGGTCAGAACTTCATCGCGCAACTGCTCATCGCTCAGCCGCGATCCGTCTTCATCACGCGCCATCACGAGCAGACTCAGCAGATCGGTGCGTTGCGCCACCTGCTCCTCCGGCTCGGCTTTCCGGTCTGCGATAAGCCGGTTGACCACCTTGTCCAGCTTCTCCCTCGCTTTGCGAAAGCGCGTCACGCCGGGAATGGGCCAGTGCAGCACGGCCTCCAGATTGGGAAAAGCAATTAGGTAGTTGTAGATACCCATGATGGTGTTGGTCTGGTCGTTGATGGCGCGGATGTCGTCATCCACCTCCGTGGCGAAGAGCGTCCGCGCCACAATCTCCAGCGACAGCTTCATCATGGTTGCGGCCACGTCCAGCGTTTCGCCGTCCTTCCACTCTTCGCGCATCACGACGGAGCTGTGCACCATGGTGTCGGCGTAATTGGCGATGCGTTGCCGGTGAAATGCCGGCGCGGCAATGCGGCGGGAACGCTTGTGCGTGGGATCGTCACTGGTCAGCAGGCCCTCACCCAGCAGGATTTTCAATCGCTGAATCGTGCGTTCACGGACGAAGCTGCCCGCTTGATTGACCAGGATCTCCCGCACGTACTCGGGGTCATTGATGAAGACGATGTGTATGCCGAGCAGGCGGTAATGCGCAATGTTGCCTAGCTGCTGCGCCATGAATTCAAACAGGCGGATGGGCCGGCCCAAACGCGCCCAGGGCTTGTGCAGGTAGAAGAGCAGCGACCGCTCCAGCCCAGCTGGAATGTGCCAGGTGCCGGCCTTGTTTGTGTAGCTGTAGGCAGGCTTGAAGGTGAAGCCCGGATCATTCCAGGTCCGCAGTGCGGACATTTCCGGTTCGACGGAAAGCGGTGCGGCGGGAGCTTCCTCGACTTGGCTTTCGATGCTCATCAATTTCATTAGATAGGATCGAGTGGCATGCGTGCCGCGCCAAGCTGCCGTGGCCATCGGCTGGCCACGATCTCACGAACAGCCTGCCCGATGCTTTCGATGGTGCCATCGCCGGTGAAAACGACCACGCGTTCGGTTTCCCGGACGGCAATCGCCAGATAAGCGGCATGGACCCGGCGGAAGAACGCATCGCCCTCGGCTTCAAACCGGTTTTCATCCACCCCAGCGTGCCCGCGCCGGTGGTGCTCGTTTCTACGCCGCGCCCGTGCCAGCGCCTTTTCCACATCGGGCAACAGCAGGATGGTCAGGTGCGGCTGCAGGTTGTTGCAGATGGCCTGATGCACGGCCAGCACACGTTCCGTGCCGAGCTGGCGGCCCGCGCCCTGGTATGCCTCACTGGAATCGGTGTAGCGGTCGCAAAGCACAACGCGGCCTTCACGCAGTGCCGGCAGAATGCACTGCTCAATCTGCTGCGCACGGTCCGCGAACATGAGCGCCAACTCGGCCAGGGGCGCGATACTGCCAAGCGCCTGCTCCGACTGGCTGTCCAGCAGGATGGAGCGGATTTGCTCGCCCAGGGCGGTGCCGCCGGGTTGCCGCAGCAGCAGCGGCTCGGCTCCTTGTTTGCGAAACCACTCCGCCAGATGCCGCAGCTGCGTCGTTTTGCCGGAGCCGTCTGGGCCCTCAAAGGTAATGAAGAAGCCGTCGGATACCGTGGTCATTACGGATGCAAGTCCACTTGGAAGTCGGCGTGGTCCTGGGAGGGAAAATCGACTCGCAGGGCACCTTCTGACCCCTCCTCAAATGAGGGGCCGGTTTGCTGGTGCTCCTGCTGCTTTGCATCTGTCCACGTGACCTTTACCGGGCCGCTGCCCAGCAGCTTGAACCGGTAATGAAAGCTCTCGCCCGGCTTCAATCCTTGCGTGCCGAAGCTGGCGGTCGGGTACTCCACCTGAATGACGTTGAGCGGTGCCGGGCCATGGTTGGTGATCGTCGCCTGAATGTACCGGGAGTGGCAGCCCGCCAGAAATATGCTGCATGCCACAACCAATTTTGCGGAGATCCTGCGCATACCTAGCAGAGTAGCAGGCGGCACCGCCGGGCTTGGCTACTCCAGAACACGCGCGCTCAGCACCACACCATTGTTGCCGTTGTGCAGCATGATTGGAAATGCCAGCACGCTCCAGGTGGAGTTCGCCTCTTCCGGCTTCGGTTCCAGCAGCAGACCACGCCGTGTCCGGTCGATGTACGTTTCCCGGGTCATGGCAACGGAATGCAGCACCTCGCGCCAGTCGCGCATCTGGTCGGCCATCTCAGCAAAAAGGTTTCGCCCGGCAAACCAGTCGCGAGGATGCCCGAGGTAGTCGGCCGCACTCTCGTTCACAAAGAGCCAGTCACCCTCCGGATGCAGGATCTGCACCAGGACATCCGGGCCGATGGCCATGGCAATGCGCGAGTAGTAGAAATCCCGCGCATCCACAACGACGGGCGCGCCGCGGCGCTTTGCCTCAAAGCCTCGCAATGCAGCCAGCAGGTCGTCCACCGAACTGTGGCCTTTCAGCAGGTGCATGTCCTCCACACCACCGAAGCGCCGCTCCAGCGTGGCAGACAGAATAATGATGGGGACAGCCGGCCGGCGCAGCCGCAGTTCCGCTGCAACTTCCGTGCCGAACTTGCCCTGGCCCAGGTGATAGTCCAGCACGGCGATGTCGATGTCCTCCAGCAGCTGCTTGGCTTCCTCCACGGAGCTGGACGGGACGCAGGCATAGCCGTTCTGCCGCAGGATCGCCGTGCGCAGCAGCAAGTTGGCGGGGTCATCGTCCAACAGCAGCACACGTACGTGTTCCGGGGGAGTGGTGTTGCCGGTCTCCAGAGTCTGTGTTTCCGTGTCCATCGCGTCTGAGCCGTTGGATGCTGAGCTGGCGCACTCTGTCAACCGGACGTGCCGGGTTCGCCAGCGGATGTGACAGCGGGCATGCTCCGGCGCAGCGCGCGCGCCTCCCGCAGCAGCTCCGGCAAGCGCGAAAATGCCGCTACGGCTCGCAGCCATTGCCGGTTGTCCATGGCGGGATAACCCGAGACGACCGACTTGGCCGCGACATCATTGGGAATGCCGGATTGCGCCGTCGCGACTGCGTCGTCACCGATCCGGCAGTGGCCGGCGACCCCCACCTGGCCCGCCAGAATCACGCGGTTGCCCACCTGCGTCGATCCCGCCAAACCCACCTGAGCACACAGCAGCGTGTTTTCGCCGACTGTCGAGCCGTGGCCGACCTGCACCAGATTGTCGATTTTTGTACCGGCTCCAATACGTGTTTCGCCAATGCTGGCGCGGTCGACCGTGCTGTTGCTCTGTACCTCCACGCCGTCGCCCAGCACCGTCACTCCGGACTGCACAATCTTCGACCAGCTTGCGCCGTGCTTTGCGTAGCCGAAGCCATCGCCGCCGATGACCGCCCCATTTTGCAGAATGACGTCATGCCCGATGCGGCAGTGTTCCCGCACCACGGCGTGGGCGTGGGCGAAGAACCGTTCACCAATCCGGGCGCCCATATAAATCACTACATGCGGCAACAACACCGCGCCCGCGCCGATCGTTACGTCCGGGCCGATGACAACATATGCACCCACATGGCATCCGTCACCCAGGCTGGCCGACGCATCTACAACCGCCGTCGCGTGCACCCCGGGTGCATATTTCGGCGGCGAATAAAAGTATTCAATCGCCTGCGCAAAGGCCAGATAGGGATTTTTGACCCGAAGCGCTCCCGTCCGAGGCAGAGCAGGGAAATCCGGTTCTACCAGGATTGCAGCGGCTTTGGTGCTGCGTGCAAGCGGAGCGTACTTTGGATTGGCTAGAAAGGTGAGCTCATCGGCTCCCGCGCTTTCAATGCCGGCCACGCCGCGCACCGGCCGGTCGGCATCGGCACCGTCCAGCGCCGCTCCCAGCCGGAGTGCGATCTCGCCCAGTGTGTACGTGTGAACCGGAGCCGCCATGATGCCATGCTACTGCGGTGGTGAGTCCTCCGGCGGGGCAAGTGTGAAAAGGCCCGGTTCCGGATGTGTCACTGGCAGTTCCGGCGCCCTCTTGCGGGAGGGTGTGGTCACGACCGCAACGATCTGCAACGATGAGATGGCCGATCGTGGAATGTAGAGGCGTTGTGCATTGCCGCGGACGTCCGGCGGAACAAGCTGAAATCCCGCATCGTCGATCAGGCCATCCGCCAACGTCAAATCGAGCGAAGCCAGGCCCTCGAGCATGTCTTCATCCCGTAGAACCAGCCGGAGCCAGAGTCCCTCGGTTCTGGGACGGGCCAGAAAGGTCTTGCGTGGAAGCCGTTCCGGCGCAACCTCATCCGGCATGTTGAACTCCCGGACAAAGC
This sequence comes from uncultured Terriglobus sp., assembly GCA_964246215.1. Classification (GTDB taxonomy): domain Bacteria; phylum Acidobacteriota; class Terriglobia; order Terriglobales; family Acidobacteriaceae; genus Terriglobus. Next base: position 117,437 of record CAXTPQ010000004.1, read on the forward strand.
TGACCATCTTGACGTCATCCAGCGGAATGAGTTGCACGCGGCCGGTCAGGTCCAACAATTCCAGCTCCGGGCGGCTACTCTCGCGCCTCACGAATGAAGCGGGAGACACATAGCCCCGCAGCAGACCGGGCAGGAATCGGCGGACAATGACTTTCTTTCGGCTGACCGTCACCGTACCCCTGCCCCTGCCTGGCAGGCCGGAAGGGTGTGGGCAGGCAGGTTTCTTGGATTCACGGGAGCCACCGGTTCGTGTGAAATTTTACTGACAGAATGTGAACTGGCGTGGTACACTCAGGCGTTGCGACGTCTCCGAAGAATGGACCTAAGCCATTTAAACGGAATCACTTAGCACGAATGTTGCGCCGGCCGGAGCGCCGGCCTGGAGAGCTTGCACGTCGCTATGGCCGATTATATCTACCTGCTGGAAAATCGTCTTTCCGCCGCTCAACAGCAAGCTTTGAGTCTCGTCCGTAACGCCGTCCGCGCCCGCGACCTGACCCTCTTTCTCACGGGTGGAGCGGTCCGGGATCTGACAGGCGGCGGTTCCGTCCGCGATCTGGATGTCACGGTGCAGGGTGATGTCGCCGCGCTGCGCGCAGATCTCGAGTCTGCGGGAGCGGTGTTTGTGGGGGAGCATGTCCCTGCCCAGGCACTCTTTTTTCAGTTTTCCGGCGGAGTCCGGGTCGAGGTCGCCTCCGCCATGGCGGTGACCTATCCCAAGCCGGGCCAGCCGAACTATGAGCCGTCCAGCATCACGGAAGACCTGCGCCGCCGCGACTTTACGGCCAACGCCATGGCACTGTCGCTCAATGAAGGATCCTATGGTCTTTTGATGGACCCGCTCAACGGCGTCGCGGACATTGAAAATCGGGAACTGCGTCTGGTCAGCAATTATGGCTTTATCGAGGAGCCCTCGCGCCTGATCCGTGCCATCCGGCTGACCTCGCGTCTCGGTTGGCAAATGGAGGAGCGCACACGCCAAAGATACGAAAATGCGAAGCAGGATGACGCAATCGCGTCCCTATCGACATTCTCCAGAAGCTATGAGTTGGAGGAGATTTTTCATGATGAGGATCCGTTGCGCATCATGCGTGCGCTGGAGGCGGAGAGCTGGCTGAAGGTTCTCTCGCCGCAGCTTCTTCTGGGCAAAGCCAACGAAACGGCGCTTACCGATCTGCGCGAAAAGCAGGGTCTGCTGCAAACCCAGGGCATCCTCGCCGACCACGCCTCCCTTGCGTTTCCGCTGCTCGTCGCCAAATTGCCCGCGGAAGAGATCGCTTCGCTCAAGTCAAGCTTTGCCCGCAGCGGGTTTGCCCGCGAGATCGACGCCCTGGAAGAGCAAACCCGTGAGTTCCAGGCGCGCTTTGCCTCTAAAGATGCGGCCCTGCCCTCTGCTGCCTGGCGAATGCTGCGCCAAGCCGAACCCACCCAGGTGCTGTCGATGTTCTTCAGCAGCAAGTCGGGCTCGGTACAAAGCCGGATTAAGACTTTCCTGAACGATTCGCCCACTGCTCGCCAGAAGCTGCCCTACGGCGTTTTGCAGGAGATGCGCATTACGCCGGACATGCCGGTGTACAACGAGCTGCTGGACAAACTCTTCTTCGAACTGATGGATGGCAAGCTGCAAACGACGGAAGAGCTAAAGGCATATCTGGAGCCATTCTCGCCTCCGGCACCACCGCCGCCGGTAAATCTGCGCCGGGCCCGCCCCAAGAAGGAAGCTCGGCCGAGCCGGGCAAAGGCGAAAAAGGCAGCCGCAACGGTTGCCGAGCAGGAAGAGCAAACCGGCGTTGCAGAAGGCTTGATGGAAGAAGGAACGCTGACTGGGCTAAATCGGGGTACAGAGCCGGAGGTGGACACCCCACTGCAGGGCAAAGTTGCCCCACTCGCGCCGGGTGAGGACGAACCGGCGACTGAAGCTGCCGAACCGGTCAAGCCTGTTACGAAGAAGGCGGTCAAAGTGCCTTCGGTTGCGGCGGCAGTTGCGCCTGAAGCATCGGCCGGCAAAAATCTTACCGCCAGGCCGGCTCCCGCGCCGGAGGCTGCCATGCTGGTGCCGCACCCCGAAGCTACTGAGAAAATTGCGAAAGGCAAGGGCGGTTCGATCCCGATGGTGACGGAAGCGGCGCAGCCAGCAAAGCCGACGGTATCGAAAAAGGCCGACACTCCCATCCGAGTCGTCCCTCCGGAGAAGAAGGCTGCCAAAACCGTACCGGCTCCAGAACAGAAACCGGCAAAGTCCAACG
>CAXTPQ010000004.1:119782-125518 GCA_964246215.1 uncultured Terriglobus sp.
AAAGCGACGGGAAAAGCTCCCGTCAGTCCGTCAGTGAAGAAGTCTCCGTCGCGTCCGCTTCCGCCGGTACCTGCTAAAAAAGCGGCAAAGGCAGTCAAGGCAGCACCTTCCAAGGCAGCAGTGAAAAGCCCGGCAAAGTCTGCTGCCAAAGTTGCTTCCAAGGTCCCGGCCAAGAAGACAGGAGCGAAGAACGCACAGGCTGCCGCAAGGCGGCGGTGACGGTCCGGCAAGCCGAAGCATCCCAAGGTCGTGATGTCCTTCCTGCAACAGATGCTTGCGTCCGCTCCTTCCGTCATAGCGGCGCAAGAGCGGCAATGGGTCTTTGTTCCCTACGACCGGCTGAACGACCGGTGCGGTCCGCTGGCCAGGCTCAAACCTGAGCAGGCGGGCGTCATCCTAATTGAGTCGCATGCCAAGGGCCGCAATCGCCCGTACCACAAGAAAAAAGTTCTTGTCGTGCTCTCCAACATGCGGCACTTTGCGCTGGAGCAGCAGGAGCGCGGCGTTGCGGTGATCTACCGCAATGCTCCCGAAAGCTACGGTGAACAGCTTTTAGGGATTCAACGTGAGTTGAAGCTGCCGGCCATTCAACTTGCCGTACCGGCTGAGCGGGAGTTGCGCCACGATCTGGCGGATGCCGAGACACTCGGGCTGAAGCTGACCTACACACTGGATGACGCATGGCTTTCCACTGCTGAAGACTGGGAACACGTCTTCGGCAAGGAGCGTACAGCCAAGTCAGGCGGCCAGGCCGGCCACCGCACCGGGCGCCAGTACCTGATGGAGCGCTTCTATCGCTACATGCGGCAAAAAACCGGCTTCCTGATGGAGCGTGGCAAGTTCATCGGCGGCAAGCTGAGCTTTGACGAGCAGAACCGTCAGCCCTACAAGAGCGAAGTTCCAGTGCCGGCACGGCCGAGCTTTCCGCCCGACGCAATCACGGAAGAGCTGATCGGTTGGCTTAGCAACAACGGCATCGAGAGCATCGGCACCTTCGACGGCTTCGACCTGCCCTGCACGGCCAAGGACTGCACGGCTTACTGGAAGTTCGCGCTGGAGTACCTCCTGCCACATTTCGGCCCGTATGAGGACGCCATGTCCTCGCGCGAACCGATGCTGTTCCATTCCGCTATCTCCGCCCTGATGAATGTCAGCCGCCTCCTGCCGCGAGACATACTGGCCGATGTGCAGGCCGCTTACGACGGCATGACCGTGCCTCTGGCCAGCGCGGAAGGCTTTGTGCGTCAGATACTTGGCTGGCGTGAGTTCATGCACCAGATGCATGTCGTTACCGACGGCTTTCGCACCGTGCCGCAGTCGCCCGACCCGCCGGAGAATTTGACCGCAAATGGGTACAGCCGCTTGCTGGTGAAGGAGATTAATCCTGCCGCGCCGGACCGTCCGGCAATGCCGTCCGCCCTGGACGCGCACCGGCCGCTGCCGCCGGCCTACTGGGGCGTGAAATCGGGCATGTTCTGCCTGGACACGGCCGTGGAACAGGTGATGCACCAGGGTTGGACACACCACATCCTTCGACTCATGGTGCTCTCCAACCTGGCGACGCTCTGCGGCTTCTCCCCGCGCGAACTGACGGATTGGTTCTGGGTGGCCTACGTGGACGCGTACGACTGGGTCGTCGAACCGAACGTGCTTGGCATGGCGACCTTTGCCGACGGCGGCCTGACCGCCACCAAGCCCTACGTCTCTGGTGCAGCGTATATCAACCGGATGAGCGACTACTGCGGCAAATGCGCGCTGGACCCAAGAAAATCGACCGGTCCCGGTTCGTGCCCATTTACCGCTCTGTACTGGAGCTTTCTGGAGCGTCACCAGGAGTTGCTCGGCTCCAACCAGCGCATGCGCATGCAGTACAGCACACTGAACAAAAAGCCGGCACAGGAACGCGCCGAGTTGGCGGAGCGGGCGGAACGCGCCATTGTCCAGTTGGAGCGCGGCGAACTCATCGACTGAGCGACAGATATCCTCGTCATCTTGAATGCAGGGAAGGATCTGCTTTTGAGATCTATACAGACCGAAATTGAGCAGATCCTCCCTCGCAATTTTAAGGATGACCAATGATCAGGAGAATTGCCTGACCATCGGTCGTCTTTAAAAGTACTTCATATTTGTCAGGTCTTCAATCAGCCCCGGTCCGGTTGGCTCCCAATCTAACGCTTTTCGCGTCTGCTCGCTCGATGCAGGCATATCCATCCCGGCAAAGGTCCCCAGCCAGCTAAAGTGCTCGGCGGCCTTTTCCGGCCCAATCGAAATCACCGGCACCTTCAGACCTTTTCCGATGGTTTCGGCGATCTCGCGCAACGACACACCTTCCTCTTGCACGGCGTGATACACCGTCGTGCCAGGCCCCGCCTTTTCGACCACGAGCCGGTATAGGTGAGACACAGCCGGGAGGGGAGCCGCGGCCCAGCGATTCGCGCCATCGCCAATGTAAGCGGAAACACCTTTCTGTCTGGCGGTTTCCGTGAGGAAGGGCACCAATCCCTGCTTACGCGTGTCATGCACCTGCGGCAGACGCACGATGGCGACGCGGACACCTCGCTCGGCGGCGGCTCGCGCTACATCTTCCGGTTGCCGCGGAAGCATTCCGACCTTCATCGGTGGATCGCTTTCCAGGCGCACGTAGCCTGGCCCGCCATTTACCAAGCCAGTGCCGGAGGTGACAACCAAAAGCTTGCCCGGCTCCAGCACGGAACCGATCGCCTCGATCGCCTTCTGCTCGGCTTTGCCGCTCTCGACAAACTTCGACATGTCGTCATGGTTGAACGCCAGGTTGACCACGGCATCCATGCCCGTCGCTCCGCTGCGCAGGCTGTCCAGGTCCTCAAGATCGCCGCGATGCACCTCAACGCCGGCGGCCTGCAACTGCTCCGCACCCGCGTTACTGCGTGTGAGCCCACGGACCTGATGTCCTGCCTCAATGAGCTCCTTGACCAGCTCCGTGCCAATAAATCCTGTCGCTCCAGTTACGAAAATTCGCATCAACCTGTTCCTCCGTGATTGCTGGCGTAAGTACGAAAGACCACGCCAGAGTCGATCAGTCCGTGTGTTCTTTAAGTGGAGATGGTCCCCGCTTATAAGATATACGGAGAGTTCCTCCGGTTGCAGAAGTTTCTGCGAAACTCAGATATGCCCAAAGAGCAGGCCACACCACCTCCGGCTGTTCGCAAACCGCGCGCGGACGCGCGGCGCAATCGCGAGCGCATTCTTGAGGTCGCGAGGCTTGCCTTTACCCGGCACGGAGCCGAAGCGACGCTGGACGAGATCGCGCGTGATGCGGGTATTGGTTCAGGCACGCTGTATCGCCACTTCCCCACACGCGACGACCTGATTGAAGCCGTCTACCGTAGCGAAGTCGAGAAGTTGACGACCGCCGGGCAGCGCTTCGCAGCGGCAAAGCCGCCGCTGGAAGCCCTGCGCTCCTGGATGCTGCTCTTTATCGATCACGTTGCGAGCAAGAAGCTTATTCTTCCTGCCATGGAAACCGTTGCGGGTGGCTCGGCGCGCCTGATGGAAGGTGCGCGCGGCCCTGTCCATGGAGCATTCCTTGCATTAATTCAGCGTGCCATCCACCATGGCGACCTGCGAGTCGACACGGAGCCAGACGACATCATTCGTGCGATGGTCGGGACCTTTTACACGATAGCAACACCAGGCTGGGAGGCGAGCGCCCGCCGCATCGTCGACATCCTCATCGCTGGATCACGTGCGGAGGTTGATTGAGTGTGGGTGATCCGGCCAAGTGGGTGCGCTTCGCCCCTGAAGCGCTTGCGTCCGTTGTTGGACCTCTGATGGAGTAAACCCCAATTCTGGGCAAGAACACGCTAAAATGTGACGTGGCATCACACCGTAACCTGCAATCTGCGGTACGGCACGCAATAAGGAGTACGGGATGGCAAAGCGTCGTGGAAATCCAAATTGGGGCAAGCCGGAGCCGATTGGCCCGGTGGTGCCCACCATCACCTCATTTGAGCAGGTGGTGAAGGAGTACAAGCTAACCCCGGATCAGTATGTGCGGTCGACGCGGCTGCGGGAGTGGGCGCGCCGGAATAAGAATTCCAAGTACATTCCGGAGGCCCTGCTGGAGGCCTGGGGTTTTGAGATTGAGTCAACCCTGTAGGGCTGGACGTTCAGGCACATACCAACCAGCTCTTTCCAGGTGTGAGTGGGATGTACTACTCTGCGGTACATCGATTTAGATTTGCAGCGTTTCAGCGTGTATGCCGCTCCAATAGGGAGCGGCATACACGTTTTCAGGCGATCGGTCTTGTGCCGCCGGAGGTCAGTGAGCAGATGGCAACAGAAGCCTTTGTGGACGTGCCGGAGGCGCTGCGGCAGTTTGCCGCCGGCCGCATGATCGTGGTGGTGGACGATGAAGATCGCGAAAACGAAGGCGATTTGACGATTGCCGCCGAGCATGTAACTCCGGAAGCGATCAACTTCATGGCAAAGTTCGGCCGTGGCCTGATCTGCCTGACGCTCACGGAGGAGCGAGCCGACTATCTACGGCTGCCGCCCATGGCGACACAAAATACTTCGCGCTTCGGCACGGCTTTTACGGAGTCGATCGAGGCCCGCGAGGGTGTGACGACCGGCATCTCCGCGGCGGACCGTGCCCACACGATTCTGACGGCAGTGCGGCCAGGCGCGGCTGCCGCCGATTTGGCCCGGCCCGGCCATGTGTTTCCACTGCGTGCGCGCAAAGGCGGTGTGCTGGTGCGTGCCGGACAGACAGAGGCCTCGGTCGACTTGGCACGGATGGCGGGCCTGATCCCCGCCGGCGTGATCTGCGAAATCATGAACGACGACGGATCAATGGCGCGGGTGCCTGACCTGATTGAGTTTTGCCGTGAGCATGGCATGGCGATGCTTACCGTGGCGGAGCTGATCCGCTACCGGCTGCAGACCGAACAGTACCTGCACCGCGTGGCCGAGAGCACGATCGAGACAGCCTGGGGTAAGTTTCAGCTCTTGGCCTATGAGAGCGATGTGGAGGAGCACGCCAGCCATCTGGCGCTGGTAAAGGGCGACCTGCGTGGATCGGAGGCCGAACCGGCGCTGGTGCGCGTTCACACGCACTGCCTGGCGGGTGGACTGTTTTGCCATGATGGCTGCGAGTGCCGCAGCAGTGTGGAACGTGCGATGCAGGCGATCGCGGAGGCAGGCCGTGGCGCGTTGATCTATCTGCACAACGGCAGCCCGGGCTTCGCCATCGACCGCGGTACGACGCCTCACCGCATTGTGATGAACCGGGAAGCCAGCATGCGCGGCCGCAGCGGCGAACAGCAGCAACAAACCTTGCGGCACACCGGTGTGGGTAGCCAGATCCTGGCGGATTTGGGGCTGCGCCGCATCCGGTTGCTGGTCAGCCGGCCCACACATGTGCCCGCGTTGCAAGGCTTTGGCCTGGAGATTGTGCAGCAGGTGCCCCTGCCCGCGCTGGCCGCGTCGCGCGAAGGCATGTAACTGCACGGGTGAAAGCGCCAAGCTATCGTGAGGTCACGTTTACGGTCATGGCAACCGATTGCGAGACAGGCACGCCCGTGGTGGAACTGGCTGTCACGATGAACTGGTAGTTGCCGGTGGCAGCGTAGCGCAGCCGGGCGTCACCCACGCCTCCACCGCATCCAGAGATGCTTCCCAGAAATAAGCTGAGCAGCAGGATCGCCAGGGTCAGGCAGGGCCAACTGCGTTTAAACCGTCGCAAACCCAGGAAGA
>CAXTPQ010000004.1:125618-132357 GCA_964246215.1 uncultured Terriglobus sp.
ATCGCCAGGGTCAGGCAGGGCCAACTGCGTTTAAACCGTCGCAAACCCAGGAAGACCGGCGCGGCAAGGCATGCCAGCACCGCACCATCGCGGAAGCGCAATGGTTTCAAGGCTGCCGTTCCGTTCACGGCGGTCACGGTTGTGATGCTAATACCGGAGCTTGCCGGAGCGCCGAGCAATGCGACCGAGGGCGACGGTATGGAACAGGCCACGTACTGATAGGCACCCTGTGGCGTGCAGGTGATCGCGACCGTGCCGGTGAAACCGCCTACGGGAGTGATCGTTAGCGGGAAACCGGCTGCCACACCCTGCTGCACGGTGGTGGATGAGGTGCTGCCTCCATTGACGGTGAGTGTGAAGCTGCCGCCCTCGATCCCTGTTCCGGTGAGCGGCACGGTCAGCGGCGAGGCCGGATCGCTGCTGGCGATGGTGAGCGCGCCGCTGCGGGTGCCGGTCTGCCGCGGCGTAAAGGTGACGGTGAGCGAGCAGGAGGAGCCCGCATTCAACGTGACCGGGCCACAGGTGCTGGCAGCGGTGTAATCGCCGGTGACGCTGAAGGTGAGGGCATTGACGGCTGTTCCGCTGCGATTGTTCAACGTGAATGAGAGCGCGGCGGAGCGTCCCGTGAGGACGCTGCCGAAGGTCAGTCCGTTGGGTGTGGCGGCAAGCTGCGGCTGCACGCCGATACCGGTGAGCGCCACGCTGAGCGGGAGCGGAGTGGCGGAAGTCGTTACGGAAAGCGTGCCGGAACGCGTGGCCGCCTGCGTGGGCGTGAAGTTCACGGTGATTGTGCAGGAGGCACCCGGCGCAAGGCTGCCGCCAGTGGAACATGCGTTTGGATTGGCTGTTGAGCCTGTGCCGGAAGCTTGAAAGTCCCCCGTCGCGAAGACATTCCCGATGAGGGTGGCGGTGCTTCCGGTGTTTGAGAGCGTGGCGGTCAGCGTAGCATTTCGCCCCACCAGCAGCGACCCGAAGCTGAGTGACTGCGGCGTGAGTGACACGCTGGCAGGCGAGCTTTCACCCAGCAGCGAAACGAACTCGAGCGAGTCGGAACTGTCCGATTGGATTTCGAGCGCGGAACTGCGTTGGCCGGCGGATTGCGGCGTAAACGAAATGCCCACGGTGCAGGCACCGCCAACCGCCAGAGTTCCGCAACTGCCATTCACGGTGAAGTCCGGCGTTGTGAGCAGGCCGGTGACATGCAGTACCGCCGTTCCGGTGTTGGCAAGGGTCAGATTCTGAATCGGAGACGCTGTGCCGACTGCACCGGAGCTGAAGAACAGCGCCCCCTGTGAGACCGAGAAGCTGCGCAGCGGAGCGTTGTTGGTTGGTGTGGCGTTCTGCGCGGCAGAGGCGGTTCCGGCCAGGTCGACGATCAACGGAGCATTCTCCGCGTCCGCTTCGATGGTGACAACGCCGGTGTTCAGCAGGGAGTTTGCGCCGCTTCCGGGTTGCGTTTGATAGAGCGGCGCATAGGTCAAGCTGACGGTGCAGCTGCCGTTCAAGGGAAGCGTGCCGCCGCAATTGGTGGTGGAGAGGAAGGGTTCGTCCGTGCGGATGCGCCGGATCGTCACGTCCGTCGAGCCGGATGTTGAGCCGCCACGGTTGGTAATGGTGAGTGTTTGCGTGGAGCTTTGGCCGGAGGCGACCTGGCCAAAGTCGAGCACACCCGCGGGCGACAGATTGCTGCTCACCACGATGCGGTTGTCGCTCAGGCCGTAGCCCTCCAGATAACCGAGGCCGTCCACTGTGGCCGAGCCGTCTGTTGGCAGGCCCTGCACGAAGATGGTGCCCGTCTGGTCCGCAGCGGTAAGCGGCTGGTAGTTCACGGTCACGGTGCAACTGCCGTTTGGTGCCAGGCCGCCGCAGGTGCTGGCTGTGAGAGGGAACTGCCGTGGCGCTTCAACGGCGACCGTCAACGGCTTGCCGGAAAGATTGTTGATGCGCAGGACCCGCTGAGTGCCCAAGGACCCCGTGGTCACGGCTCCAAAGGAGACCGTGTCGGACTCGCCCGGAATGATCTGGATGCCGGCATTTTCCTGCGTGTACAGGCCGCTGAGCGCAAAGGTGTAGTTTGCCGTTTGCGCCGCGCCGCCGGGCGAAGTTGTGACCGGCAGCGTTAGGACGCCGCTGCTAAGCGAGAGCGTCGGCACGTACGTCACGTTAACGCTGCAGGAAGCACCTGGCGCGAGTGTGCTGCACGTGGTAGCCGCCGAGAAATGAGTGTCACCGGTGGACGGGGTGCCGATGATTGCGGCGAGAGATCCGCTGTTCGTAACCGTGATTGTCTGCTGTGTTGCGGACGCATCGGGTGCGTTGGCAAAACGCAGTGAGCCTGGTGAAAAGTGGAGGCCAGGGTCGGCAATGCCGAAGCCAACCAGCGAGGCAGTCACGCTGCCAGCACCTGTTGCAACGGTGAGCGTGCCGGCGCGGGTTCCAATAGCTGAGGGCGCGAACTCTACCGGAATCGTGCAGCTTTCGCCACTCTGCAGTGTGCCGCCGCATGCCGTTCCACCGGTGACTGCGGTGGTTGCTGCAAAGTCGCCGGTGAGAGCTGGCGCGCTCGTGGCCACGGCGGCCGGTGTTGCATTTGTGAGCGAGAACAGGAGCGATGCTGTCGAGCTGCCGACCGTTACAGGCCCGAAGTCTTCACTGACAGGTGTGAGCAACACTCCGGTCAGCGCACGGCCGGTTCCGGTGAGTGCCAGTGTCTCGCTTGCGCCGCCGGTTGTGGCGCTCAGAGTCAGCGTGGCAATCTGAGCGCCGGTCGCTCCCGGCGTGAACTGCACGCCAAGGTAGCAGTTCAGGCACGATCCCGCCGCGGCTTGCCCGAAGCTGCCGCGATCCGGGGAGCCGTGGCCATAGCCCTGATCCTCTACCATGATCACGCCGAAGCTGGGATTGGAAGATTGCGCCCGTAAGGAAGTGAACGCGGTCCCGACCTTGAACCATAGGACCGAGGGTGTTTGCACCGGGACTTCGCCAAAGTCGATGGAGCCGTTGGAGGTGGGCAGAAAGCCTACGCCCTGGCCGGTGAGCGTGACGTAAACGGGAGCTGACGATCCCGCGGTGACGGACAGCAGACCCTGCCGTGTGCCTGCACCGGAGGGCGTGAACGTGAGTGTGACCGTGCAGGTTGCGCCTCCGGCCAGGGTGCTGGGGCAGTTGCTCGCGGCGAAGTCGCCGGTGGCGGCCATGCTCAAGGGGAAAGCAATCGTTCCGGTGTTTTGGATCGCGACACTCTGCGTCTCTGTCGAGACCGTGGTGGCCACAACTGGATTGACAAAGGTGACCGTCAGCGGAGAGACGGCCAGGTTTGGATTCACCGAGGCACCGGAAACGCTGGGCGCCGGTAACGTTTCGCCATCGACCAGTACGGAGATGCCGCCATCGAGGGAGAGAGTCGCTGCATCCGCAGAGGGAATGACCTTTGACAGATAGGTCAAGTCGATGCGGCAAACGCTCTGCGGAGCCAGCGAGCTCGGGCAGCCGTCCAGCAGCGTGAATGATGAGTTTGGCGGCAGGCTCAGAGCAGCGTGGGGTTGCGGCAGGTCGCTGCCGTTGGAGAGGAACAGAAAGCGCGGCGCGCGCAGGCCACCGTTGAACTGACGGCCGAAACCGATATGTGTGGCCGAAACCGAGAGTGCAGCGGCCTGCGTGTACCCGGTCAAGGCGATGTCGCGGCTGCCCACCGCCCATTGTGCGTTGACGACGCCATCATTCGCCGCGTTTGCGGATGCGGCGAGTTGCAACGTGACATGGCAGGTGCTGTTTGCCGGCAGGATCTTTGATACGTTGTCGCCCGCTGAAATGCAGTCGCTGGAGCTTTCCTGGAGCGTGTAGGCCGGATTGACCACTCCGCGCAGCTGCGAAGTAATGGTCTGCGGCGTCGAAGCAAGATTGACGAGGGTGAGGGTGCGCATGTGCGCAGCGGAGGCCGCGCTCACCGAGCCAAAGTCGAGTTCCTTGGGTGTCACACTTACAACATCCACCTGACCGGAGCTCGCGGGCAGCGCCGTGGTCACAGATGCCGTATTGCCGGAAGTGACGGTGATGCTTCCCGGTCCGCTGCCGATAAGGACAATGTCGCATTCCGCTCCGGCGGGCAGCGTGCCGTCGCAGGCAGTGTGCACGGTATAGCCTGTGGCGCTGATTTGTAGACCGGTCGCCTCCGTCGCGCCTGTGTTGCGAAGAATGATGTTGGGGAGGTCGTCCACGGAAAGTGCAAGCTGGGGAGAGGTGGAGTTGGCCAGCCGTGCCAGCAGCCCGGCGCCACCGGCGCAAGCGCTGCCAAAGCAGCTTGCGGGCGGCAAGGCATCGCGAACCGTGGAAAGCAGCGCCGCATTGGGCGCGGCAACCGTGGTCAGGTCATAAGTCTGCGTGGGCAACAACGCGCTGCTGAGCGTGGGTGCGATGCCGCCTGCTCCGAGCACGCTGCCATCAGAAAGAGCGAGCACCCCGGTCATTTGGGCCGGCAAACTGGCGAAACCGCTGTTTTGCACGGGCAAGCCACCGATGCGTGCCGCGCGCTGCGCTGTACCGTCCGCTGCGAGGTTCAGCATGACGGCATTGCCTTCGGACTCCAGCGCACCCACGCCGAGGGGCGGCAGGTTGGGGCCACTTACAGCCGTCGCCACGGCGGCCAGGGTGCCGTTCGGTCCCGGTGAGATGTACGAACTGGTCGCCGGTGCAAGCAGGATCGCAGAGATCACCGCCGAGCCATCGAGAGACATGCGGGCGACACTCTGGTAGGCGGTGTTGGTGGCGATGGGTGCGCTGGTCTGGGTGAGCGGAAAGAAGCCGCGGGCGATGTCCCCGGAAAAGAACAGGGTGTTTGTTCCGGCGTCCACCGCGACGGACGACAGCCCGTTTCCGGACACAAAGGTGGAGAAGACCAGGCCGTCTCCGGCCGGTGTGAGCCTGGTCAGGAAACCTGAGACCGGGTTGGCCGCGTCGCTCAGCAAGACCGGAACCAGCGCATTCAGGGTAGGGAAGCCGGTGGCCGTCGTTGTGCCGGCGATGTAGGCGTTGCCCGCTGGGTCGAGTGCGATTGCGGAAGGCTGCGTATTGCCGTTCGCGCCGGAAAGGTAGGTCGCGTATTGCAAAATGCCGTTGTCTGTGGAGAAGCTCTCCACAAAGCCATTGCCATTGCTGCCCGGCAAAGGTGCTTGCTGGATGCCGTTGCTCGTCACGGGCAGTGTCGGCGTGAAGATACCACCAGTTACGACGACTTGTGTGGCCGATGCGTCGAGTGCGGCGGCCGCGATCTCACCGCTGCCCAGGAAGGTGAGCCACTGCTCGGTCAGGGCAGGGGAGAACTTCGCCAAGAACGAGTTCGTTGTGGTGCCGGTACGTGTGGGAAAGCTGGTGCCCGCAGTGCCGGAGAGCGAGCCATTGGAGAGGGAAGTTCCGGCTACGTAGATGTTGCCGGCCGGGTCCAGCGCGAGCGCCAGAGCCTGATCGCCGCTCTGGCCCAGATGTGCCTCGCCCAGCAGCTGCGACGCAGTTGGATCCAGCTTGAGCAGGCGCACGCCATCCTGCGCGTCCAGCAGTGTGTATAGGTTGCCGGCGGCATCCGCCTTTAGCCCGTTGAACTGGCCGAGGCCGTTTTGTGAGCGCAGGCCAAGAAGCGCGAGCTGCTGCGCAGGCAGGGGTAGCAGGACAATGCTGATAACCAGGACAGCAAACATTCGGCGAAGCAGATGCATGGGCTCACTCGCTGCGCCGCAACCTTCCTTGGCGGGGGCAGTCTGGTGTGATTAGACCCATGGGAGGGTGAGCGTGAGTGTCCCATTCTGCGATGAGTACACGGGATGTGGCACCATCGTACCGTTTCGGGAATCCTGTGTCGCGTTCCGGCTCTGCGGCTTTTGGGGGAGCGCAGGAACCCGGCGTGATCCTATGAAACCGAGCTCAGCGACACAGGATGGAGCAGGCCGGCGTAGCCTTGGCGCTCCATCTCGGCTTCAAAGGCGGCGTGATTGGTATAAACGATGCCTTCCATGCCGGCGGCAATGGCTGCATCGATGTTTTCCACTTTGTCGTCAATGAAGAGGATGTGCTGAGGAGCAACGCCCAGGCCATGCGCGGCGGCTGCATAAATTTCCGGCTCCGGCTTGCGCATCTTGAGCGAGTGTGACCAGACGGCATGGTGAAACCGGCCGATCCAATCGAACTTGGCACGGATGCCCTCCGCCATGGCATCGCCGATGTTGGACAGGATGCCGGTGCGGACGCCGGCTTCATGCAGTTCGCGCACCCAGGCCAGCATCGGTTCGTTCATGCTGGTCCACAGCTCCACATCCAGCGCGAGAAGCTTGGTGAGCTGCTCGCGCTTGAAGTTCGTACCGGCGTTCTCCGCGACGGCATCCCAGTAGGCTTCGCCGGTGAGGGTGCCGCGGTCGTAGTCGTCGCGCGGCGTCCAGTATTCCCGGTCGAGCGTGGCCGCATTCAGGCCGCTCATCTGCTGCATGCGTAGCCAGATGGCGGGATCGGGCGGACCACTCAGCACATTGCCGAAGTCGAAGAGCACGGCGGAGATGGAAGACATGGCGCGATTGTAGCCTGACCCTGGCCGCGCGAAGATAAGAAGATGCAGAAGCGGGCCAGGGCAACGGAAGAGCGGTGGGCACGGCGTCTGGGGTTTGAGACGGATCTGAATCCATTGACGCTTGCCATCGCCGGAGCACGTGCAAAGGAACGCACGCTGCTCGACCTGACTGTGTCCAATCCCACCCGC
>CAXTPQ010000004.1:132457-143138 GCA_964246215.1 uncultured Terriglobus sp.
AGCACGTGCAAAGGAACGCACGCTGCTCGACCTGACTGTGTCCAATCCCACCCGCTGCGGTTTCGATCATGATGCGGCTGCGATTCTTTCACCACTAACTCACCCGGATGCGCTGCGCTACGACGCGCATCCTCTCGGCATGCACGCCGCACGCCAGGCTATCGCTCACCAGTACTATGGCCAGCGGAACATTGAAGTATCGCCGGACCGGATTTTGCTAACTACCAGCACCAGCGAGGCGTATGGCTACCTGTTTCGCCTGCTGTGTGATCCAGGGGATGAAGTGTTGGTGCCGCAGCCGAGCTACCCGCTTTTTGACATGCTGGCCCGCATGGAAGATGTCGTGCTGAGACCCTATCCGCTGCTGTTGCATGATGACTGGAGCATCGATTTCGGCGCGATGGAGGCACAACTCACGCCGCGCACACGTGCCATCGTGGTGGTTCATCCGAACAACCCTACGGGGCATTTCGTTCACGCAGCTGACCGCGACATGTTGAATCGCTTTGCTGCGGAATACGGCCTGGCCCTGATCGTGGATGAGGTCTTTTTGGACTATGGTCTTTCAGAACAGGTAAGGACGAGTTTTGCGGCAAGTCAGCCGGCAGCACTGACCTTTGTGTTGAGTGGCCTGAGCAAGGTAGCGGCCATGCCGCAAATGAAGCTTGCCTGGACAGTTGTCTGCGGGCCGGATGAACTGTGTGCGCAGGCAATCGCCAAATTGGAATTCATCGCGGATACCTACCTGTCAGTTCAGGCACCGGTGCAGCACGCTCTTCCTGCCTGGTTGGCACTTGCTCTGGGCATGCAGCGGCAGGTCCGGGAGCGCTGCCTTGCAAACCTGCAAGTGCTGGATGAAGCACTGTCGCGGAGCCCCCTGCTGCGGCGGCCGGCACTTGAGGGCGGGTGGTCAGCCCTGCTGCGCTGCCCAGCGGTGGAGCCCGATGAAGATCTTGCTCTGCGCTTGGTGCATCGGGGAGTTGTGGCTCACCCCGGCTCATTCTATGGCCTGCCAGGCCGAGGATGGCTGGTCGTCAGCACAATCGTGCCTACTGAAATCTTTCGAAGGGGTATTGATGAAATCGTCAACACTGTTGAACACCATGCAACGAGTGAATCTGACATATTACCTATTCTGGAAAAGAGCTCAAGTAGAAACTTCTCTAAACCCTGGTAACTAATTCATTCTGAGCCAGATGTTTGTGTCGGCCTCGACGCCGATTGTGGTCTCAGCACCATGCCCCGGAATGACCAGCGTGCCCTCAGGAAGGTGCAAAAGCCTCTCCCGGATCGAGCGAAGAATCTGTGCGCCATCGCCCCCAGGCAGGTCCGTTCTGCCGATGCCGCCACGGAAAAGCGTGTCACCGGCCAGCAACAACTCCTGCGTGGGAAGGTGAAGGCAAACGCTGCCCGGTGTGTGTCCAGGCGTATGAAGAATGTGGATCGGCGTGGTTCCCAGGGTGAGCTGTGTACTCTCTTCGGCGCTCGCATCGGGCGCTCTGGTTTGAGGCGTGGGCACGCCGATCCACTCCGCCTGCACGTCCATCATGGCCACCAGGGGCAGATCACGCTGGTTGTAGAGCAGGGGAGCTCCGGTGCGTTCGCTCAGGAGCTTCGCTCCGGCGATGTGGTCCAGGTGGGCATGAGTCACCACAATCGATGTCACGTGCAGGCCATGCTTGAGCAGGACCGCGTCTATGCGGGCAAGGTCGCCACCGGGATCGACTACGACGGCTTCTTGTGTGGCTTCATCGCCCAGCACCGTGCAATTGCACTGCAGCGGGCCGACGGGGAATGTTTCTCGAATCATGCGACTGACTCACGATGTTGTGGGAGAGCGTGTGCACGAAAGCGCAGGCAACAAGGCCTGCGCTTGGAGTCAGACCTTGCCGTCTGCTACTTCTTGGCGGGAGCGCTATGAGTCGTCTTGATGTTGTTCAGAACGGAGCGGTCGCTTGTGCGGGAGAGCAGAATGGTCAGGCCGATGGAGGTCAGCATAAATAGAACCGCCGACCACGTGGTGAGCCGGGTCAGCAGGTTGGCGGTGCCACGTGGACCGAAGGCGGTCTGCGTGCCTTGACCGCCGAAGGCACTGGCCAGATCGGCGCTTTTGCCCTGCTGCAGCAACACCACGCCGATCAGGAAAAGGCAGATCACGATATGGATGATGATCAGCAGAACAAGAAGTGCGGTCATTGCGTGGTGGACCTTTTCAAGATGCTCGGCAGAATGCCGGCGGCAGGGAGCAGGCTCCCGGCATATGTGGAATGGTGCGGAGGAGGGGACTTGAACCCCTATGCCTTGCGGCGCTAGCACCTCAAGCTAGTGCGTCTGCCAATTTCGCCACCTCCGCGTTGGTGAAGCACTGGAAGTGCAGCACGTGCGGGTGTCCATTCAGGTGAAAGTATAGCATCGCAAAGCAGCTTTCCGCGTCATGCATCGTTCCATTCCGGCGGGTGCATCGGCCTGCTTTGAGCAGAAGAATCAGAAGACCTGAGCCAGTGCCGCGAAGCCTGGAAGTGTGAGCAAATGCTGACCATGTGGCGGTGCGGTCACTTCTTCGGTTTCCAGCAACCACGTGTTCGGGTGTGGCAGGTAGATGGCGTGCAGACCCGCGGCAATGGCCGGATTGATGTCGCTGCGCGGGCTGTTGCCGATCATCCAGGTTGTGGCTGCATCGCACCGGTGCCGTTCGCGCAACTCCTCATAGATGCTGCGATGCTTCTCCCACACCACTTCGGTGCCACTGAAATAGTTCGCCAGGCCGGAGCGCTCCAGTTTGTCCAATTGTTCTTCGCGATCGCCCTTGGTCACCAGAATGAGCCGGTGCCGGGAAGCCAGCTCGGCCAACGTTTCGCGAACGCCGGGCAGCAGCTCAACGGCTGCCGTCACGATTGCGCGTGTGAGTTCGTGGATGTGGGCCGTTGCAGCCTCACCACAGGGGGTGCGGGTCAGTTCCTGGTAGGACGCCAGCATGGAATTGCGAAAGCTTGTAGTTCCATAGCCATGCACCTGCACGCGCCGGTGCTCCAGGTTGTTGAAGGCCTGCCTCACTTCCTCGTCGGTGAGCGTGGGATGGTCGACCAGGCGGAGAAAGCCGGCGATTGCCCGCTCAAAGTAGATGTTGTTTTCCCAAAGCGTATCGTCGGCATCGAAGAGCAGCGTTTGCCTGCCGGTAATGACGGGTATAGCAGCGGAAAGGGAAGAGGGCTGGCTAGGTGACGACACAGCGGCCATGCTGCCATCCTATCCCGGCGTCATGATTGGCACTCACTGAAGCAACAACGATGACCTGTCGATAAAGGAGTTGGCGGATATGAGGATTGTCAGCAAGACAGTTCAGGCACCCGCCAGGAGTCGACAACTGATGTGGCAAGATGAGCCGCCAGTGCCGCAGTACTTCGGCCCGTACCAGGTGCTGGAGGTCATCGGTTCCGGCGGGATGGGGACGGTATACCGGGCACGCGATACGCGGCTGCATCGCGAGGTGGCTCTCAAGGTGCTGCGGCGGAACGTGAGCGTTTCCCGCGCGCGTGACCGGTTTCTGCGGGAAGCGCGCGCCGTCTCATCCTTGAGCCATCCAAGTATCTGCACTCTATTCGACATCGGCGAGCACAACGGTGACCCGTTTCTGGTGATGGAGCTGCTGCGCGGCGAATCGCTGAAGGAACGCATTCAGCGAGGCCCGTTGCCGCCAGAGGAGATCCGGCAAGTTGCCGTAAGCCTTGCCTCCGCGCTGCAGTCGGCGCACGGGCGTGGCATCATTCACCGGGATATCAAGTCGGCGAATGTATTTTTGGTGAAGGATCGATTGGCTGCCACGGATGTGCGCATGGATGTGCGCATTTTGGATTTCGGCCTGGCCAAGATTACGACCGATGCGGTGCTGCGAGGCATAAGCCAGCAGATTACCCGCTATGGCGCGACTGTCGGCACCGTGGAATACATGTCGCCAGAGCAGGCCAGGGGTGAGTTGCTGGACGCGCGTTCCGATCTCTTCTCGCTGGGGGCGGTTCTCTATGAGACAGCCACGGGCAGGTTGCCATTTCGAGGGTCGACCAGTGCGGTTGTCTTTTCTGAATTGCTGAATGAGGAACCGACACCTCCACGCAAAGCTAACCTGGCAGTGCCCGCCGACCTGGATCGCGTCATCCGGCGGCTTTTGATCAAGGATCGACAGCAGCGGATCCAAAGTGCGGCGGAACTGCTGGCTTTGCTGGATGGCAAAGACGCCGGAGAGGATAGAAAATGTGAAATCCGTAATGAATCAGCAGCGCACCGCGTGCCGCCAAGCTATGGTCAGAGTCACCAGAGACGTTCTGCGCGCACACGAGACTTTTCACAGCCGCTGAATCGGGCTGATCTTCCGGCAAACAACGGTGATGTCTCCGATCCAATCGCCCGTTCGGGAGAGCGGCGACAGGCGTTGCTCGCGGAGTCAGCGCGTCCGGTTGCTCGTTATGTCCTGGTGGATAGGAACGAGGAGGACGCGGCGTGTGCCGGCAGTGAAACAGCCTTTACAGCAGCCTGCATTCATCATCTACACGCACTCGTGTTCCTGCTGGCAAGCATCCTGATTGCCGGGTCGGCGCTGCTGCTTGCACACGCGTATCAATGAACAAAATTGCTGCGCTTGAGCAGCCGTGCCGGCTGCTGAGCCGAAGCCTCAAGCCGGGGCACACTGGCTGTGTTAGCCTGAAAACTCAAGTGGAGAGATGGCCGAGTGGCTGAAGGCGCACGCTTGGAAAGCGTGTATACCGCAAGGTATCCAGGGTTCGAATCCCTGTCTCTCCGCCATCACTCACGTTCGTTCTGTTGGAAGTCCGTCCAGGACAGCCGTAGCAAGTGTCAACTGAAGGCTCCCTTATTAAGAGAAGTACACCGTTGTCTGGAGCACCAAGCGGCGCAGAATCTATGTCTGATAACACATATTCTGTATAGTCAAGCCACTCGACCCTGTGCTTGCGTGCGGTTCTCCAGGAACTCGCGGGATCGTCTGAGGCTGCGGCGCGCACTTCCAAGTGACTGCCCTTGGTTTCGCAGCGCACCTTTTGTTAGTCACCGTGAATGTTTCCGAATCGCTTGAGCGACGTCTCGGAAGTTACACCAGCGTTATAGCTGCTTGTTCGACAAGGAAGGCTTTCAGACTACGCGGGTCGCGCCCGAGGATGGCGCGGAGTACAAGCGCATTGCCGCCCGGAAAGCCATATTGACCGTAGTCGGCGAACATGCGCTGCATGCCGTCGCGATACGGCCCTTCTGGGATGTGAGCTCGCTTGACCCACTCGTCAAAGCTAATTTCGTGCGGTGTGATGGTCCGCCCGAGCGCGTCAGACATGAGCTGTGTCAGTTCAATGCGATCGACCATGCCGGGCGCACAGAGCTCGAACGTCCCATAGTCGAGCTTGTCGCTCGTCAGTGCGATGGCCGCTGCCTCCGCCACGTCGCGATAGTCCACATAGCTCGCCCGTTTGCTATTGGGGTACGGCAAGGAGAAGGTGCCGTGTTCGGCCACTTCCTTCCATCCGTCAGCGAGTGTCTGCATGAACATTGTCGGTTGGAGCACGGTGAAGGTCAGCCCGGATTCGTAAAGCGCTTCTTCGACGGGACGCTTGCCGGAATGATTTCTCATTTTCGAAATCGATGGGTGAATCACGCTCGAGAAGGTGAACTTCTTGATCCCCACGGCCACTGCCGCATTGACCATTGCAACGCCAAGCTCTGCTTCATTCGGCGCGAAGGCAGGGTTCAGGTGGAACACAGCGTCGACTCCTTCGGCAGCTTCCCTCAAGCTCTGCTCGTCGGTCAGATCGCCTACGGCTGTCTCGTCGGCAACTTTGTCCAAGGCATCCGTTCGCTTGTCTTCACTCGTAACCAGCGCCTTTACTGTCGCGCCATGAGCCTTCAGAGCGGGAACAACGAAGTGGGCATACTTCCCGCTTGCGCCAACCATCAGAACTTTCATGTGAGCCTCCTCCCGTGAACGTTGTATTGGGCTTCAGCATTGAGACCTTGCCTGCGTTGAACAGCCAGAGAACCTCTAGGCTGATTGTGAGTGAGTTTACCCTTTGCTCGCGCCGTCAGATGCCAAACGGAGGGTGCGCCCAAGGAGTACCAGATAGCAATGCCGGTCTTGCAAAGGAACACAGTCTGAGCATTTCTCCTTTGGTGCGGTACTACCCAAGTGCAGCGATTCAGCACGGCCGCAGTTCGCATTCAGATAGATCCGAAGCAGTGCGCTCTACAGAATCGTGAGGCGGCAGGACGGGCTGAGTAACTCTTTTTTCTGAAGGCAGTCTCCACGCACAACTGCCGCGGAGGCTGCCCTTCAATGCTATTGAGCATTCCTGAACTAGACCGGGGCCGAGATGACCGGCGGCTCATCGAGGTGGGCGACCGGCTTCATGGCACCAATCTGCTGCAGAATGCCGACTTCATGCGAAGCTCCCCAGCGCTCGACGATCTTCGAATCGGAGTTGAATTTGGAAATTTGCATGCCGCGAACTTTGATCTTTTTTCCGGTTGCGGGAATTCCATTGAACGGGCCACCGTGCGTTCCTGTGATGGTGTAGGCAAAGGACACATTATCTTCGTCCGCGACCATGTGCTCCACTGCAATCTTGAAGTCAGGAAATGCGGAATGAAATTGTGTGAACCACTGAATAAAGCCTTCCGGGCCGGGACCTTGGTCGTCCGCAGGATCGTGGTCTTTCACGCCGGATGCGAAGACTTCGTGCAGCTTTTCGAAATGGTAGCCGTTGACAATCTCGCCCATTTTCTTTTGCGTTGCGATGTTTGTGTCTTTACTCATGAACAACTCCTCTCTCCTTGAGATGCAGGTTTTTTGTCACCAGGAAGGTGCCCGCGGGGTCGGTTGAGAAAGTCTGGCGGACGGGTTTAGTCGAAACAGTTGACAAACTTGCCGCAAGTAGTCGAGGCGCAGCTAGTTGAGCACGGCGGGCTTCAGCACTTCCTCACACCATTGCCGGAAGCTGGTTGGGCTGTTGGTCTCCGGCGTGCGCGGCTCATTGCTGTAAATTCCATCCTTGACGGCGGCCATCAGGTCCACCGTGGCCTGCGCCATGGCTTCGGATTGCCCATACGCAAGGAGCATCGACTTCATGACTCCCTCCGGCATCTCTTCAAAGTGAACCGGCCTGCCCAAAGCCTCCGAGATGATCTGTGCCATGTCATGGAAGGACAGATCTTCCGGGCCAAGTACCGGAACGTCGCCGGTCCCGCTCCAGGACCTGTCCATGAGCAAGCCGGCGGCAACAGCTGCAATGTCGCGCGTGGCACACGCTGCGGATTTCAGGTCACCCGGTATGGGTGAGGAGATGATTCCCTTGCTCTTGATGCTTGCGACCTGGCGTAACGTGTTGTCCATGAATCCTGGCATGGCCAGCGCACGGTAACTCACACCGGTGGCGGCGATCATGTCGTCCATGGCAAGAGACGCCGTGATTTGGCCGGCATGTTTCGCTTGTGGCTTGCCGCGGCCAAGGCTTGAAACGCCCACCACGTGCTTAACTGCCCTGCCCCGCCCCGGAAAGCGTCACAGGCTGCGCGGGAAAAGTCGAGGTACGCGGCTTCAACGCTTGCCGCTTGTGGGGCCGGCGGCGGCACCCAGAAAACAGCGTCCGCGCCCTGAAATGCCTGACTGACCACAGCGGCATCGCCATGGGATCCCGGCACAACTTCCACCTTTTCCCGAACTCCCGCAGGCAGCCTGGCGGGGTCACGGACGATGACACGAACGGCTTGGTTTGCGGCAAGAAGATCTTTCACCAGTTGCGATCCGATTTGCCCTGTAGGAGTTGTGACGACGATCATGGTGCTTCCCCTTTCGAACTGCCTTGAACTTCGACTAGAAGTAAACTACACCGTACCGTATATCTTGGCAAGCGCGCCGATCAGCGAGAATAAGGCCATGGCAAGGCGTGGAGACCAGTTGCGCGAGCACATCCTTTGGATCGCCAAGGATGTTTTTCTCGAAATGGGATTTGAACGAGCTTCCATGGATGTGGTCGCAGACCGTGCGCAGACCTCCAAGCGCTCCCTTTATGCTCATTTTGAGAGCAAAGAAAATATGTTTCTTGCAGTGATCGAGCTGGTACGTGGGCTTTTCCTGAGCCGGCTGAAGCTGCCGGAAAGCTATTCCGATCAGCCGGAAGAGGCCCTTGTCCAGTTTTGCGGAAGATACCTGGAGGTGCTTCTCTATGAGGCATCGATCCAGATGTGCCGCGTGAGCATGGCGGAGACCCAGCGCTTTCCGGAGCAGGCGGCCCAGTATTTTGATGTTCTCTTCACGCAGGTCCATGAACGGCTGAGCAGCTATCTCAAGATGACTTTTAAGCTTACAGCTCGTGCCAGCGCGGACACCGCACATCGGCTTCTTGGTCAAGTGCTCTACCCACGTTTTCCGCGCGCTCTCTTCGGGCTTGACGTCCTGGCGAAAAGCTTTGACCCCGACAGGCTTTCACCTGATTTCGACCTGAAGCCGATTCGCAAGGCGGTTGCCAGCCTGATGGTTTCGCACGGCCGCATGAAGGTGTAACAGCGCCGTAGTTCAGGCCGCGATCTCTCTTAGTGAGGCGGCATCCCGCCGGGGAGGCATGCCGAACATGCGGGAATATTCACGGCTGAATTGCGATGGGCTTTCGTAGCCGACCTGGTAGGCGGCTGTTTCCACGTTTGCTTCATCGGCCACAAGGAGCCGCCGTGCTTCCAGCAGGCGCAGCTGCTTCTGGTATTGGAGCGGTGTCATGGAGGTAACGGACTTGAACTGCCGATGAAAGGCCGAGGGGCTCATCTGCGCCGCGGATGCAAGGTGCTCGATGCGCATCGGCTCGGAAAAGCGGTCGCGCAGTGAATGTATGGCGTTGAGCACATTCCGTGTGTGGCTCTTTGCCATGGTCATGGCCATGACCTGATCGCCGTGCGGGCCGGTCAGCAGCCAGTAGCAGATCTCCCGCATGATTGCGGGAGACAGCAGCGGGATGGCCCTTGGCGTGTCGAGCAGCCGGACCATGCGCAACGTGCAGTCAGCTAGCGGACCGTCGAAGTCGGTAACGAAGACACCGCGCCCGATCTCGGCATTTGCTTGCGGCACAAGCTCTAAACTCTCCATCACTTCACGCATAAGCGCCAGGTCGAATTCGATGATGACGCCAAGGTAAGGCTCAGCGGGGCTCGCCTCATACACTGTGCCGAAGGCCGGCATTTCGACGCTCACCACCAGCGCCTGCCCTGCCTTGTACTCCAGCCGTTCGTCACCGAAGATGGCCCACTTTGCGCCTTGCACGACAATGCAGAGTGCGGGCTTGAAGATCAGGTGACGCGGCGGTTTCACGTGGTCGGAACGAAGCAGGGTAAGTTCCGCGATGGCGGTGCGATAGGGGCTCGGCCCGCTTTGTGTCCTGGTATAACGGTCGACTGCTTTCACCAGATCCTTCGGCATACACACCTCTTCCCTGCCGCAGATCAGCATAACTGCGGATGACAGGATTAGGCAAGAAACGAGAGAGTTCCGGCATTCCCTCCGGCCGAGCGTGCAGGCATGCTTGAAACAGCAATAGGCTCCAAGGAGGAACCATGCCGACACTAGAAGCTACATCTATAGCGGGAAAGATCGCAATTGTCACGGGCGGCAGCCGTGGTCTCGGTCAGAATACGGTGCTCCATCTCGCGAAACGGGGTGTGCACTCCATCTTTACCTACAATACGAATCAGGCAGAAGCTGAGAAGGTGGTGGCGGAGGCCGGCAAGGCTGGTGTGAAGGCGATCGCACTCAAGCTGGACACCGGAAAGATTGGCAGCTTCGATGCTTTCATCACAGAAACCACCAAGGTTCTCGGTGAACTCAGCGCAGAACGCTTCGACTTTCTCGTCAACAACGCCGGCATCTCGCACCATGCCCTGTTCACGAAAACAACCGAGGAGGAGCTGGATCAGCTCTACAACGTCAACTTTAAGGGCGTGTTCTTTCTGACGCAGAAGCTGTTGCCGCTCCTCCGCGACGGCGGGCGCATTGTGATGATCTCGTCAGGATTGACCCGCATCTGCATCCCGGAGAGCGCACCATACGCATCGTTCAAGGGCGCGCTTGAAGTGCTGACACGCTATCTGGCGAAGGAGCTGGGACAGCGCCGGATTGTTGTGAATACCGTGGCCCCCGGTGCGATTCAGACGGACTTCAGCGGCGGTGTTGTCCGCGACAACCCGGCGGTGAACAAGATGGTGTCCGACGCGACTGCGCTTGGCCGCCCCGGGCTGCCGGACGACATTGGCCCGATGATTGCGTCGCTGCTCACGGAGGACAATCGTTGGGTCAACGCGCAACGTATTGAGGTTTCCGGCGGCATGATGATCTGAGACGGGCAGGCGTGGACGAAGATAGGCGATTGCTGACCTTCAAGGCATCGCCTCTCTTGCATCTTCAAAGGTATGCTTGCTGGGTGAGTGATTTCTCCCCGAAAATCAAAGCCGTTGAAGAGCTTGTCGGTAACGAACGCGACTTTGTCCTGAGAGTCGTACAGCCGGGCCTGGCCGGCCTGATGGATGGCTCCGTTTCCACGCTGGCGCCCATCTTCGCCACTGCCTTTGCCACGAAGAACTCGCATACGGTCTTCCTGATCGGAGCGGCTTCGGCCGTGGGTGCGGGTATCTCCATGGCCTTCTC
>CAXTPQ010000004.1:143238-148557 GCA_964246215.1 uncultured Terriglobus sp.
TCTTCCTGATCGGAGCGGCTTCGGCCGTGGGTGCGGGTATCTCCATGGCCTTCTCAGAAGGCTTGTCGGACGATGGCGAGCTGACAGGCCGGGGCAAGCCGCTCTTTCGCGGACTGGTCACCGGTTTCATGACCTTTATCGGCGGTTTTCTGCACACGCTACCCTTCCTCATTGCCAATGTTCAGGTGGCTTTGCGGTTCGCCTATCTGGTGGTCGGCATTGAGCTGCTGGCTATTGCCTGGATCCGCTACCGTTACATGAAGACCAGCTTCACGCTGTCTGTCATTCAGGTAGTCATCGGCGGCGGGCTGGTATTTGCGGCGGGCGTCTTGATTGGGCAGTCGTAAAGCTTTGCACCTAGTCTGAGGATTGGCCGCTCTGGCCGGATTGATCACGAAGCCTCTTTGTGCCGTGCTTTGCAGAGTGATACTGGTTGGTTGGGATAAGCAAACGAATGCCGTGCTCACTCCACCGAATGTCGACGGGAGCCCTGCCGATCCACTCTCCGTCCGCCTGCAGGTCGACACGCTTTTCCGAAAAGACGCTCACATTGTCGACATCCAGCACGGTAAGCAAGGGATTCCGGCGGGTGAGGTGAAGCCAGCTCGTGACAAACCAGAGCGGCAGACTCAGTTGTGCTGGTGGATGAACCAGGATCATTCGAAGGGCGTCACTCTTGAGCGAAGCACCGCGTGCAAGACTTGCGAAGAGGCCGCCAAGCTTGCCCACGCGCAGAACCATCGCGCTCACTGCTGACACACGCACAGACACATCGCTGTCCCTGGTTTGATAGGTCACCTCGAACGCTGGAAAGTCCGCATGCAGGAAAACACGCAAAGCTTGAAGGTAGTACAGCCAGTGATTCCATCGGCTTCGATCTGAGGTCATCATTCTGTACATCAGGGCACCGTCCGGTCCAGCTCCAGCAAGTGCCAGGAAGTAAGTGTCTGGCAGGCCAACTTGCCGCATTGCTGTTACACGAGTTTGTGTCGAGTGCTCAGGCCGGAATCTGGCAGCTGCACGCAGCAGGTTCTTAGGAATGCCAAGCTCACGCGCAAGAGCATTTGCAGAACCGGCGGGCAGGATCCCGAGTGCGGCTTTGCTGCCCACCATGCCTTGCAGCACGTCATGTACCGTGCCGTCACCACCGCAAGCAAAGATCGTCTGCGAACCGTGACGAAGAGCCTCTCGTGCCTGCTCCGCGCCTGAGCCTTTTGTACGCGTCTCTTCGATCTCGACATCGAAACCGTTCGATTTGAGGGTGGAGGCTGCTTCTCGGACCGCTTGCAGCCGGCGTTCACGACGGATACCTGATGCCGGATTGAAGAGCAGTGTGGTCTTCATTGAGGTTGGCCCTGCATGTGAAGGTGGCCGGGAGGAAGGCCGCATAGAAGCTGATTACTTGTGGTTCTGCAGCACAATCTTCATCGAATCCGATTGCGGATGGCTTGCCAGATCGATAGCCTTGACGGCGTCCTCCAATGGGAACCGGTGTGAGATCAGCCTAGTCAGGTCGAGGCTGCCGTCTCGATAGCCACTGAAGACGAGTTGAATCGCTTCGTCCTGAACCGCCACGGAAGACGAGTAGCTGCCCATCAGCGTCTTCTCGTCCATGCAGACGGCGGCTGGGTCGAAGGGTGCTTCGCCATGCTGGGTTTGCGCGAAAAGGCAAACGCGGCCACCGGGCCGGATCGCGTTCATCGCTGTCGTAATCAGGCTGTTGGCACCCACGGCCAGCAGCGCCACATCCGCACCGCGGCCTTCTGTGGCGGCCTTGCAGGCGGCGGCTACATCGGCGTTGGCGGCTAGAGGGTGAGTCAGTCCATACGTCCTGGCGATGGCGTGGCGCTCCGGATAAAGATCGGAGGTGAACACGTTGGCTCCTGTTCGCTGCGCGAGCACGGCAAGCAGGATGCCGATCGGCCCTTGCCCGATCACCAACACCGTTTCATCAGGCTGTAGGTGTAGAAGATCGATCGCTTTGTAGCAGGTGTTCACCGGCTCGATCCACGCGGCCTGCTCGAATGGGATGTCGCCGGGCAGCTTGACCAGGCCTTTCGCGACGATCCAGTCCATCACGCGGATGTACTCGGCAAAGCCGCCGCCAGAAGGCTCAAAGCCCGCCGTCGTTCCGACGCGTTTGTATGTCTCGCATTGCGCGAAGGTGCGCTTGCGGCAGTAATAACAGTGCCCGCAGGGAATGTGGTGGAAGGCCATTGCGCGGTCGCCGGGCGCAAAGCTGGAGACGCCCTTGCCCACTTGCACTACTGTGCCAGCCATTTCATGGCCGAAGATGCGCGGTGCGGAGTGCGACCCCGAATGGATCTTTTTCAGGTCCGTGCCGCAGATGCCGCAGGTATCGATGCGCAGCAAGACCTCGCCGGGACCGATCTGCGGTACTGGCAACTCTTCAACGCGAATGTCATCGATGCCACGGTAGACGGCGGCGCGTTGAAACTCTGGAACATCGTGGAGGGATGCGGTGAGGCTGTGAAATGCGGTTGTGGCGGACATGTCTGCCTATATTCTCGCCGATTGCAGGAACCAGACAGAGTAAGGAAGTTAGAGCATGTATTTATCACAGGTGTAAATCGAGTCGGAGCCGAAACCAGCGTGTATCTTCAGCCCGCAACACTGCTGCTTCTCTGGACCTGAGATATTGCGCCAGGTTAGTAGCTTGGGTCCCTCAGCCCGAGAAGCAGCAGCGACACCTAAGAGAAACCGCCATAGCTACTTTGGCTTTTCAATGCCAAGCTCGCCGGCAAGGCTGTCGCAAAGATTGTTCGCTGCCAGTGATGCCTGTTTGCCGAACTGCACAAGCACCGGCCAGTACCGTGGCCGCAGTGCCATATGCGCAATAAAGCGTGGCGTGGCGAATCGGCCCTCCGGAGTCACGAACGGATTCAGGTCCGGCAAGTCTTCGTCCAGAGTGTCAGAGACGGCTTTGATGGCGCGGAAAGGCAAGTCGTGAGCGCGCGCGAGTCTAGCCAGTGTCGCGGCTTCCATGTCGACGGCGCGGGCACCGTCATAGGTTGTGGCCAGCCGCTGCTTTTCTTCACGCATGGCGACACGCCTGGCGGTTAGCAGAAGGCCATGCGTCTTCCACTCCGTGGGTGCGCAGCGGTAATTTTCTCCCGTGGCCAGATCGCGGACGGCTTCCGCACGCAGCACGGTTCCCGCCCGTGTCTCCGCATCCAGCGACCCGGCCCAGCCGGCGGAATAAATCGCGGTTGGCCGGCAAAGCTCAAACGCGCGGGAGAAGGCGCGTGTGGCCGCGGCCGCACCCATGCCGCCGTGCAGCGCAAAGATCGTGTTGGATGGGTGTTGCGCCCCTTCTACGCCATTGCTGGTGGCTACAGAAGCCCAACTGCGGGTGAGCGGCTTGAGCTCGCCAGGCATGGCGGCGATCAGCACGATGGCTTCGTTCGGCAGCTCTTCGATCATGCCGGGCTAGACCTGCCCTGCAAAGGGCGGCGCGTACCCATTGGTGGTGAACCACTCCATGGCGGCGCGTAGTGCGCGATAGACCGGCTTGACCTCAAAGCCGAGATCGCGCTCGGCTTTGGCCGAGGAGGCCCACATCATCTTTCGTCCCATGCGCACGGCCTCCACCGTAGCCCGCGGTTCCCTGCCTCGCAGCTTGCCGGTGATGGTTTCGTCAAAGAAGGCGAAAGCCATGGCCACCGCATGCGGCACCTTCAGGTTCGGTGAGGGCAAGCCGGAGATGGCGGACATCTTGTCCAAGATCTGCTTTAACGTCAGGTTCTCCCCGCCCAAAATGTAGCGCTCTCCGGGCGTGCCGCGGTCCAGCGCCACCAGGTGCATGCGGGCAATTTCGTTGACGTCGACCAGATTCAGTCCGGTGTCGGTGTAGGCGGGAAATTTTCCTTTCAGGAAATCAACCACGATGCGGCCGGTGGGCGTTGGCTTGCGGTCGCCGGGACCGATGGGTGTCGTGGGATTCAGGATGATGACGTGCTGGCCGGCACGTGCCGCCGCGATCGCCTCCTGCTCGGCGAGCCACTTGGAGCGCTTGTAGTGGCCAATCATGTCCGCTTCGGTCACGGCCGTGGTCTCGTCGACAATCGTGTGGTCCGCACGGAAACCCATGGTCGCCACGCTTGAGGTGTAGACGACTTTACGCACACCGACCTCACGCGCGATACGCAGGAGATCGCGCGTGCCGTCCACGTTTGCTTTGTACATTTCTAAGGGATCGGGGACCCAGAGGCGGTAGTCGGCGGCGACATGGATCAGGGCATCACAGCCGGTGAGGGCGGATCGCAGGGCTTCGGGCTGGCGGAGATCACCTATGACAGTACCCGCACCGGAAATGCCTTCGAGGGCTGCGAGATTGCTGCCAGACCGTGTTAACAGAAGCAAGCGAGCGCCTGCCTCGGCATAACCGCGGGCAATGTGAGAGCCGACAAAGCCCGTACTTCCAGTAAGAAAGACGTTCAACGGCCAACCCAGATGATATCCAGAGACAACTTTTGCCTGATTGCCAGGAAATCGGTATCGCCGGTAACGATTGGTGCTTGATACTCCTGCGCCAGCAGTGCACAGAAGCAATCGGCGTACGAGATGGAGAACCGGGATTTAAGTCGTGCTGCGCGCAAAGCGTCTCCAGGCTGAATCGGGATAACAGTGATGAGTGCGTGTTCCAGGTCTGCCAACGCCGAGTCCGCCCGTGCTATTCCAATCTCTTTCGCGAGCAGGTACAGGATTTCGCCCCAGTTCATCTCACTAATGAATAGCGTTACTTCTCGATTTGCGGCACGTTCGAGCAGGATTCGAAGAATATCGGATTCGTGTCCTCGCCGGAGCTTCTCGACGATCGGCCATGAGTCAAGCACAAAAGCCGTATTAGCGCTGGAGAGGTCCAAAATCTAGCTCATCATCCGCAAGTTCCCACTCGCGCTCCACACGTTTCATCTGCGAAGCATCCGCTACGCCGGACGTGTAAGTCTCATTGAGAAGTTTGGCCGCCAATTGTTTTCTTGCTTCGGCCCATTGCTTCCAGCTTTCTGTCCTGGCGCTTGGGAGAAGCTCACCGAGACCGCTCCATACAGAAAGCCGCTGAGCTGGGCTGAGCTCCGACAGCGACTTGGAAACTGGACGAAGCAGGAGCAAAGTCTCATCCTTGCTTACAAGTTCAAGTGTCGTTCCTATGGGCAGAGACATTTCATGTTGCAAGTCAGCTTCAGTCTCGAGACTGTGCTGAGTAACAATGAATTTCGGCATTGTGGCCATTTGTCCTCCTCAGTCTAGCTTCTCCGGCTCGATCTGAATGTTCTTTTCCCCTGCGGCTTTTTTCTC
>CAXTPQ010000005.1:0-13639 GCA_964246215.1 uncultured Terriglobus sp.
GTCATTTCGACCGGAGCGAAGCGAAGTGGAGAAACCTGCTTTTTTCCCCAACCTAATCGTTCTCACGGCAGATCAGCAACAACACTTAAGCGAGAAACGCTCTAACCAGTTGTTCGGGAACCGCGTCCACCGCGCCAACACCGCGCCCACCGCGTTCTTTCAATGCGAACTCCACGTCTTGTCGCCCGAATGACAAAGGGTCTCCAGCGAGCAATCCACACACTTCGGCTTCCTCGCCTCGCAAATCTGCCGTCCATGATGAATCAGCTGATGTGCAAAATCGATCCAGCGCTCCTGCGGAATGATCGCCATCAAGTCGCGCTCCACCTTGACTGGATCCGTTTGCGTCGTCAGCTCCAGCCGGCGCGATAGCCGCAGCACATGCGTATCCACCACGACGCCGCTCGCAATGCCGTACCACGATCCAAGCACCACATTGCTCGTCTTGCGCGCGGCGCCGGGAATGCGCAGCATCTCGTCCATTGTCTGCGGAACCATACCGCCGAACTCGCCGGCGACAAGTTTTGCCGCGGCTACCAGCGACTTCGACTTCTGCCGGAAAAAACTCAGGCTCGCCAGGATTTCCTGCAGCGCTTCCGGCGTGGCTTCTGCCATCATCGCGGGCGTTGGATACGCCTGGAACAGCGACGGTGTCACCATGTTCACGCGGGCATCGGTGCACTGCGCGGAGAGGATGGTGGCAACTGTCAGCTCCCATGCACTGGTGTGGTGCAATGCGCAGACCGCGTTTGGGTAAGTCTTTGCCAGCGCGTCCAGGATGGCGGCGACGCGCTCCGGGGCAAGTGGTTTCTTAGTCCTCCCGGGCCGCTTCTTCGGCGACACCGGCTCTGAAGCGGAAATCTGCCGTGCTCGCTTTTTCTTCGCCGGGCCCACGCCCTCGACCTTCTCCAGACGCGCCGTACCAGTCGCCGTCCTCGTTCCCGCGAGCACACTCATCCTGTCAAGCCCCTCCATCCAACACAAGACTGTAATTCGTTCAATCCTATCGAGTTATCGAGGCAAAAAAGTTGGCAGAGTATTTACCTGCATTTTTCTATAATGGAGAAATCATCCGAATTTGCAGCCGGTTGTCGTGCAATGCTCTTAGGCGTGCACGGGCGCTCTTTTGCAG
Organism: uncultured Terriglobus sp.; assembly: GCA_964246215.1. Lineage (GTDB taxonomy): Bacteria > Acidobacteriota > Terriglobia > Terriglobales > Acidobacteriaceae > Terriglobus. The sequence continues at coordinate 1,133 of CAXTPQ010000005.1, forward strand.
GGACAGTGGAGTGTGGGAGGAAGAACCCTGCTTTTGGCGAGCACGGCTTCAGCCGTGACATAAGCCCATTCCTATAAACCCGGAATGAGCCGCTGAGGTAAGCCGCTTGCCTGGAGCAATTTCTATGGGCCCTGCACCTGGCCCATAGAAAACCTACTGTCTTAGGTCAAAAGGGCTCGATGTCGCTGCCAATGAGGAACTTGCAAACAAATACTGATCCGAAACGCTAACATCTTCTCGATGAGGAACTTGCATCGGGGCAGGGGAGACCTACCCCAACCGGTCCAGCATGTCCTGTGGCGTGAGCCGGACACAGGAAAAGATTGGGTAATCCTTGAGCGTGTAGATCGAAATTTCCGTCTCGCGCAGCTGCTGTACCAGGTCGACAAAGTCCTCGGGAAAGTTTGTCTCAAAGGCGACCACGAACTCCTGGTCGTCGATGCCGAAGGAGTAAGTCGTATTCAATTTGACCCGTGGAAAGGCCAGGCCAATGCGGATATGCTCATCCATCAGCCGCTTGCGTTCTTCAAGTGAGAGTAGATACCACGGCCGTGTCTTCCAGAATGGATAGACGAAAATATACTTGTGGCCGCCTGGCCGGATGGCACCGCGGCCTTCGCCTTCGCTCTCATCCACGCGGTCGATCTGGTACTGCGAACGTTTGGTCATGGAGAGGAAGTTGTGCGGGATGGTGAGATACCCGCCCAGCGGCGTCGCCAGCAGCTCGGCCCGCATGCGGCTCATCTCTTCCACGGAGTAGCAGATCGACCAGACGCAAAAGTCGGTATCGCCGCGAGTGCCCTGGGTAGAATAAGTCAGCGAGAGGAACTCGCCAGGGCGGTTCCAGCCTTGCAGCACTCGGATGAACTCCGCCTTGTGCGCGGCTTTCTCCTCGGCGGGCAAGCGCCTCCACTCCGGCATGAGCTTGTAAAAGCTGAAAGCGACAATCTGCCGCTTTACCGGTGTGCCGGGGCCCGCCTGCGGCCGGCCAGCAGAAGAAGCCGTGGGCCGCACGGCTGCGGTGGCGGTGGGCGTGGTCTGTACAAGTTCCGGAGTTGCGGTCTCAGCCATACCTCAAGCATACGAGCGCCGCGGAAGCGCAGCAAGCGGACGCAGGCCGGTAAACAACACATGGCCCGGCTATACTTGCTGGGTTGCGCCCTATCCCGCCTTGAAGAGTTTCATGACCGAAAAGATCATCAATTTCCTGCTTCCCTACGTCACCGGCTTGATCATCGCGGTCGGCTATCCCGGCGTGGCGCTGCTCATGGCCATCGAATCGGCTTGCATTCCGCTGCCGAGTGAAATCATCATGCCGTTCGCCGGGTATGTGGTCTGGCAAGGCAAGATGAACCTCTATCTGGCGGCCACCGCCGGAGCCATCGGTTGCAATCTGGGGTCGCTGGTCGCCTACTGGATCGGCGCAAAAGGCGGGCGGCCGCTGGTGGAAAAATTCGGACGCTATGTGCTCATGAGCCCTCGTGATCTGGATCGCGTGGAAGGCTACTTTGCCAAATACGGCGACATCACGGTCCTGGTTGGCCGCTTGTTGCCTGTAGTTCGCACCTTCATCGCGCTGCCCGCGGGCATTGCCCGCATGCCGCAGTTGCGCTTTCACATCTATACCTTTCTAGGATCATGGCCGTGGTGCTTTGCCCTCGCATACGTCGGCATGAAGGCAGGCGCGAGCTGGAATTCCCCGGACTCCCCGCTCAAGCGCATTCTGCACAAGGCTGATGCCGCGATCCTGGCAATCATTGTTGCTGCACTCGTCTGGTTTGTCTGGTCTCACTGGAAATACCGGAATGCGCCGGCAAGGACCGAAGCATGAGCGCCGGCATGAAAGCGCACACAGAGTATTTAACCTTCCAGACACGCGAGCGGTATGAGATGGTCCACATCACCGGCCAGGTGGAGAAGATTGTGCGAACCAGCGGCATCGACGACGGCCTGTGCTTTGTGTCGCCCATGCACATCACTGCGGCCATCTATGTCAATGATCACGAGAGCGGACTGATTGAGGACATCGGCACCTGGCTGGAAAAGCTGGCTCCGAGGTGGCCCGGCTACCAGCACCACCAGACCGGCGAGGATAACGCCGACGCCCACCTGAAAGCCCTTCTGCTGCACCACGAGACGACGCTGCCCGTCACCAACGGCCGGCTTGACCTGGGAACATGGCAGCGCATCTTTTACGCGGAGTTCGATGGGCAGCGCCGGAAGCGTGTGATTGTGAAGGTTCTGGGCGTGACCAAATAGCCACAGCTTGTTCCGGCGGTGAACTGGCACTCTGCACGGTAGTTAGCGAGCTGCTGCACGATCGGCATTCGTTGCAAGCTGCTGCGCCAGTGGAGTGGGTGCGCCTTTTATGGCGACGCCAGTGTCGGTTCCTGTCGCTGCAATTGCGAGCGTGGATGCTGCGTTCACCGCACTTGAGCCTGTAACAGTCTGCGTGGCTGAGCCAGTCAAAACAATGTCGACACGGCGGTTTGCGGCGCGGCCCTCCGCTGTGGCATTTGACTGCACGGGCCGGAACTCTCCATAGCCGGCCAGCGAGATACGCTGGGGTGCGACGGTGCTGTGATTCAGCAGAGCATCTGCAATGGCAGCCGCCCGTGCCGTGGAAAGCTCCCAGTTGGACCGGAAGCGGTCGGAGTGCACAGGCACGTTATCCGTATGGCCTTCCACGCGAAAATCCTGATCCGGCAGCGACTTGGCGATGCGGGCGAGCAACGGCAGCATGACCGGCCGCACCTCCGCAGAGCCGGATGAAAAAAAGCCGGCCTCCTGTAGCGAGATAACAATGCCATCGCTGCCCTGGTGCACGGAAATGTTTCCGGCACCTTTACCAAGTGAGGCTTTGATGGCCCGCTCCAGCGCTGCTCGAGCGCTGGCCCCGCCGCCCTGGCTGGGTGCCACCTGCAGTGGCATCATCAGCGGAGCGGGCATGCCTTGGCTGTTGCTGGCACCCTGCTCCAGCGGCGGCGTGGGCGCGTGCGCGTCAAAGACGCCATGCTGGGCAAAGGCGGACTGCATCGCCGCGGCCATCGCTGTGGCTTTTTTCTTATCGCTCACCGATGACGCGAACAGCACAACGAAGAAGGCGAAGAGCAATGTCAACAGATCCGCGTAGCTGACAAGCCAGCGTTCATGGTTGACGTGCTCGGCGTGTTTTTTCTTGCCCACGATTATGCCTCCGCGCTCTTGCCACCGTGGGCGATAAAGGTGCGCAACTTGGTTTCGATCATGCGCGGGTTCAGGCCTTCCAGAATGGAGACAACACCCTCCAGCATCATTTCCTTCGCCATCAGCTCTTCCTTGTGCCGGATTTTCAGCTTGCCGGCCGCGGGAAGGCAGAAGAGGTTCGAGAGCGCCACACCGTAGATGGTGGCGACAAACGCAACCGCGATGCCTTTGCCGACTTCGTCGATGTTGTCCAGGTGCTGCATCACCTGAATCAGGCCGAGCACCGCGCCGATGATGCCGACGGTTGGCGCGAAACCTCCGGCGGATTCGAAAACCTGCGGAATTTTCTCCTCAATTTCGGACTTGTTGTCGAGCTCGAGCTGCATGATTTTGCGGACTTCGGCTGGTTCTGTTCCGTCCACCGCAAGCATCAAGCCCTGCTTCAGGAATGGATCGTCCACCTTCGCCAGATCGCTATCCAGTGAAACGATGCCGCTCTTGCGCGCCTTGTTTGCGAACTCGACCAGTTGCGCCAGAACCCTCTCGTTGTCGGCACCCTTGTGCAGAAAAACGCCCATGACTCCCTTGGCCGCGGCCAGAAAGATGTTGAGAGGGAACTGAACGAGCACGGCGCCTGTCGTTCCGCCGACCACGATCATGGCGGCGGTGAGCTGGGTGACCTGACCCATGCTGCCGCCTTCCATCAACATGGCGCCCAGGATAGCGATAAGTGCGAGCGCGATGCCGCCAATGCTTGCGATGTCCATGCCGTCTCTCTCTCTTCCGGTTGCGGCTAGGCTGCCGAGCTGATCTGTTGCGCGTGATACGCATCATGTGCGCTGAGGGCGATGCCGCTGGATGGCCATGCCTGGCGCAAGGTGCTGGCCCGCCATACCAAGGTGCGGGTCAGGACTTCCGCGCAGCTTTCGCGCACAACGAATTTGTCGCCTGTCACAAGGGTCAGCGTGGTGTCCGGAATGGACTCCGCGTGCTTGATCAGGTCTGCATTCACCAGGACGGCATGGCCGTTCAGGCGGGTGAGTTCAATCATGTTGGCTTGCTCCAGTTCCACTATCGGCAGAAATGGGCAGCTTGTTGAGCCGGAGAGCCTTGCAGAGAAATGTGCCAGCGCGGCTTCATGTTTGCCGGAACCGCACCGATACAGTTTGGGAGCGCTCAAGCAAGGGCGCAGCAAATCAAACCTCAACCGCTTAGGAGCGAATCGGCATGTCTCTGGGAGTTCTCAACAATATCTCTGCAATCTATGCGCAGAACAGCTTGTCCAACACGCAGGGCAGTCTTTCCAAGACGCTGCAGCAGCTGTCCTCCGGATCGCGCATCAACAGCGGCGCGGACGACGCGGCAGGGCTTGCCGTCGCGGATGGACTGAGCGCAAATGCAACGGCACTGGCGCAGTCTTCACGCAATACCAGTGATGCCATCGGCCTGCTGCAGACCGCGGACGGCGCGCTGTCGCAAGTGACAACGCTGCTGAATCGTGCCGTAACACTGGCGACGCAGGCTGCCAACAGCACACTCACCACGGAGCAGGTGTCTTCGGCCAATCAGGAGTACCAGAACATCCTGACGCAGGTTGCGAACATCGGCAGCAGCACCAATTTCAATGGTTCCTCTGTTTTCTCTGCGGCTGCAAAAAACTTCTTTGTCTCTGACGGCACAACTTCCGGTTCGGTCACTTACGCCGATACTGTGGGCACGTTGACAAAGGCCGGCGTGGGCACGGGCAGCGCTGGAACGGGCGTGGACTTTACCGCCACCGCTGTAGCGACGCTGACCGCCGCCTCCGCTTCGAATGTGTTGTCCAGTGTCGGTACTGCCATCGCCGACGTCGCCTACCAGCGCGGCACCATCGGCGCAAATATCAACCAGTTGAACTCCGCGCAATCGGTTTCAAGCAACGAACAGGCCAACCTGACCGCGGCACAGAACAACATCCAGGCCACGGACTACGGCGTGGCTGCCTCGAACCTTTCCAAATACCAAGTGCTGAGCCAGACGGGCATCAGTGCGCTGGCCCAGGCGAACAGCGTTCAGCAGGAAGTTCTGAAGCTGCTGCAATAAGTTGTGTGATTTGAAGGGCCGTCATGGGGGTGGCAGTCGCACGGTAACCGCCGGTGGCTATGGTGACGGTCCCATGTTGTCCTTAGGTGGTTCTAATCCGGCGGGTTGGGAGATGGTGAAGCAACTGCATCTCCCAGCCTGCCGCTTTCTTCTGGAGGTTTCAGCGTGTCGGTTGGTATCAGTTTCGGCTCAGCCACAAGTGGTACGGGGTTTGACGTCGCCGGCACGGTCAGCAGCATACTGGCCGTGCAGCGCACACCGGAAACCGCATGGGCCACGCAGACAACTGCCCTGCAAGCGCAGGATACGGTGCTGTCGTCGCTGGGCTCCGATCTTTCCTCGCTTGCTTCCACGCTGGGGACCTTGACCAGCTTTGACGGCGTGTTTGCGACCAAGCAGGCCGCCAGCTCCGACACCAGTACGGTAGAAGTCACGAATGTGAACAGCAGCGCCTCACTGGGCACACATACGCTCACGGTGCAGCAACTGGCAACGACATCGCAGCAGTACTCGACTACCGTGACGAATGCAGCGACGCTGAGCGGGAGCCTGACATTGCAAGTGGGTTCAGGATCGACCGCCACACTGCAGGTGCCGAGCGGTTCGACCGTGGCCCAACTTGCCGCACAGATCAACCAGGCAGGTGTTGGCGTGACTGCGACGGTGATCAACGGCAACGGCGGATCGACGCTTTCTCTGCTCAGCAACACGGGTGGTTCCGCCGGCAATATTGTGACCGGCGGCAGCCTGGCGGATAGTTCCGGCAATGCCGTTAGCTTTCAAAGCTTCCAGACAGGCAAGGATGCCCAGTTCACGCTGGATGGCGTGGCAATCACCAGCGGAACGAATGCCATCACTTCGGCGCTGCAGGGCGTCAGCTTTCAACTGATGAATACGACCACCAACTCCGTTTCGCTTCAGGTCGCAGCGGACACCAGCGGCATCTCGACCGCGCTCAGCAGCTTTGTGACGGGCTACAACAGCGTGAGCAAAGCACTCGCGGCGCAGGAAGGCAAAGACAGCAGCGGCAATCCGCAGCCGCTGTTCGGCAGCCCGGTAATTGCGTCTTTGCAGAGTGCGCTAAGCAATGCCATCGGCTTTGCCGGCAGTGGATCCGCAAGCGACCTGAATCTCGCGTCACTGGGGCTGAGCTTCAGCATTGATGGCACACTTTCGCTCGATGCGAGTCAGCTTCAATCCGAGCTTTCTTCGAACTTCCAGGCGGTCGCCAGTACCTTTCAGGCGGCCAAGGGCCTCGGTCAAAACTTTGTCACCGTGCTGAACGGTGTGGGTACCGCCAGCAACGGCACCGTTGCACTGGCGCAGAAGAGCAACAGTGAGCAGGAGACAAGCCTTGCCGATGACAAAGCCAATCTGGAGACTCGCCTGACGGCTTATCAAAGCCAGCTGACGACAGAACTGAATACCGCCAACCAGATTCTTCAAGCCATTCCGCAGCAACTGAGCGGGATCACGCAAATGTTCAACGCAATCACCGGATACAAGGGAAATTAAATGCTAAGCAGGAGCAGCAGAATGAACGATGCAGTGAGCAACTACCGAGAGCAAAGCCTGGCCGGTGCCACCGGTGTGGAAATGATTGTGCGGCTGTATGACGGCTGGATGCGGTTTCTCTACCGGGCCATGCAGGCCGTTGAGGAAGACGACGTGATCGAACGCCGCTATGCGGTCAAGCGCGCGCTCGACATTCTGATGTACCTGCAAGCACGGTTGCGGCCGGATGTGGGCGGCAAGCCTGCAGCGGCGCTGAGCGACTTCTATGCAGCCATGTTCACCATGACACTTGAGGCCTCGCATGCGGCATCCGCCGAGCAGTTCAAAGAAGTGATTGCGTGTGTGAGGAACATGCGGGAGGCCTGGGAAGTCGTCGCGCACGACCCTGAGGCAAATCGTGTTCTACCGCGAGAACTGCGGACGGCCGAGGAGCGCCGTTCAGCACGCCCAGCTATAAGCCCAATGCTCCCCGTCCCAATGCACCAGGGAGGATCGCTGCACTTCAGCGCGTAGCGCAAAGGCCTCACACGGAACGGAGCTTAGCGGAACATGCTCCAGTTCTGCCGGTTCAGGCTGCGGAAGAGCATTGCCAGGCAGGCGACGGAGATCACGATCAGCAGCAGACCATCCGCCACACGGCGGAAGAGCAGATTGCCGATTCCGAAGAGTGCGCTATAGATCAATGTGAAGCCTAGTACCCAATGCAGGAAGTTCCAGCGCAGGGTCTTTTGCGTGAGCTCCTCCGCCGGAGCGAACTGCCGCCAGCCCAGCGCGGGTGGCCGGACGCGGTCATAGAAGCTCTGCAGTTTGGTGGCGGGCTCCGGTTTGGTGAGCAGGGTTACCATGAACCAGATCACGGTCGTTCCGCCGGTGGTGAGCAACATGAGCCAGGCGAAGCTATGAGAATCATCGGTGTTCAAGGCAATCAGCGGCAGTCTGTTGTCCATGCCGTGCAATGCCCGCACAACCACCAGGCCCGCCCTGGACTGCAATGTGAGCGAAATGGTCGCGGCGGCGGTCATAGCCGCAATCTCGCTCCAGGCATTGATGCGCCACCAGAACCAGCGCAGGATGAAAACCAGTCCAGCGCCGGCACCGATGGCAATCAGAAATCGCCATGCATTTGAGATGGAATCCATGTAGAGCGTCGCCACGCCGGAAATGGCGGCGCAGAGAACGGTCGCGAGCCGCGACGCATTCACGTAGTGCTTCTCGTCACGGTTGCCGACGAGGAAGCGCCGGTAGACATCGTTGACCAGGTACGAGGCACCCAGGTTCAGGTGTGTCGCGATGGTGGACATATAGGCCGCGGCAAAGCCCGCCAGCATTAACCCGCGAAGGCTTGCGGGCAAAAACCGGATCATAACCTGGATGTACGCGCCTTCCTTGTCGCCGGCCGCTGGCAGCAGAACCAGCGCCACCAGTGCTGTAAGAATCCATGGCCACGGTCGAAGCGCGTAGTGGGCAATGTTGAACCAGAGTGTTGCGCCGAGTGAGTTTTTCTCATCTTTTGCGGAGAAGATACGCTGCGCGATGTAGCCGCCTCCGCCGGGTTCCGCACCCGGGTACCAGGAAGCCCACCAGTTCAGGCTGAGCAGCACCAGAAAGCTGAGAAAAAATGTCTCCCCGGAGTGCGGGAAAAAGCGAAGGCTGTGTGTACCTCGAAGCGCATCCGACGCATTGACCTTCTCAATCAAACTCGCCATGCCGCCGACACCGCGCACCGCGAACCAGGCCAGCAGAACCACCATGCTCATCTTCAGCACGAATTGAACGACATCCGTCCACAAGACAGCCCACAGGCCGGAGATGCTGGAGTAGATGAGAGTGACGGTGAGGCAGAGAAAGACCGCGGTCAGCTTGTTCAGGCCGAGCGTGAGCGTGAGCACTTTTGCCATGGCCAGGTTGACCCAGCCCATGATGATGGTGTTCACCGGCAGGGCAAGATAGAGAGCACGAAATCCGCGCAAGAAAGCCGAAGGTCTACCGGCATAGCGCAGTTCCGCAAATTCCATGTCGGTCAAGACCTCGGCGCGCCGCCAGAGCGGCGCAAAGAAGAAAACCGTCAGCATGCCGCTCAGGCCGAAGGACCACCACAGCCAGTTGCCTTCGATGCCTTGCTTATAAATCAGTCCTGTAACGACCAGCGGTGTGTCGGCGCCGAAGGTGGTAGCCACCATGGACGTACCCGCAAGCCACCACGGCACGGAGCGGCCGGAGAGGAAAAACTCGCCCACATCCCCCGAAGCACGGCGTGCATAGTAGAACCCGATACCAAGGTTGATGGCGAAGTACAGGGCGATGATCGCCCAGTCGACAGCAGTGAGCCGCATGGCACCTCAAAACATTTGGGAATCGAGTTTCATAGTACGCGCAGTGTCGTCTTTGGGTTACATTGTGAGCGCCAATAAGCAGAAAACTCCGCTGAAACGCGTTGCGTCACAGTACACATACAACGCAGAAAGTCGGCGTTGCGCTTGGTTCCCCCAGGAGCCTCCCCAAACTTTAGAACGATCGCCTGCGGATACCAGGCGTTTTCGGAGGGTTAACCGTGAACAAGATGCTGAGTTCATGGAAAGAGATTGCACACTACTTTGGTAAGGGTGTGCGCACCGTTCAACGTTGGGAAAAGACGCTGAATCTACCGATTCGCCGTCCTCCCGGCGCCCCCAGCAATGTTGTGCTTGCGCGGACCAGCGATCTGGAAGAGTGGATGCACCGTGGCCAGGGCCAGCAGGTTCAGATGGAGACCGGGAGCGGTTCAGTGGACAATGAGTTTGACTCACAAACTGAACTGTCTCAGACAGTCACAGAACTGGAAGAAGCTGCTGAAGCATTACTAATGAAATTAACCGGGAGCGCGGGCTCATTGGCAAAGGGACCGCATACGCGGTCGTTTGACCCGGTGGCGCGTCTGCAACATGTGAGTGGAGCCTTGCAGGAAGCGACCATATCTGCTGGCGGTTTAAGAAGAGCGGCTTAAAGGCGAGCTCGTCACAAGCATGGCAAAGTTGCGGCTGCCACCGGCTAGGTTGGCAGCCGTTTTGCGATTCCGGTAAGCTGCAGTGACGTGACAGAAATAGCTTCATCTCGCCGCTTTTTGTCTGTGGACGCGTTGCGCGGGCTCACCGTAGCGTTCATGATTCTGGTAAATGACCCCGGCGATTGGAAGCATGTCTACGGGCCACTTGACCACGCGGAGTGGAATGGGTGGACGCTCACCGATCTGGTCTTTCCGAACTTCCTGTTCCTGGTTGGCTGTGCGATCGTCTTCTCCATCAATGCACGTGTCCGGCGGGGCATTTCACGCGGAGAGCTGGCACTGCAGGTACTTCGCCGTGCCGTGTTCATCTTTTTGATCAGCAGCTTTCTCTCGTTCTACCCACACTTTCAGTATTCAACTCACCGGCTCTTCGGCGTCTTGCCACGCATTGCGATTTGCTATGCGGTTGCCGCGTGGCTCTATCTGTTGACCAGGCGTTGGCAAGTGATCGCTGCCGTTGTTGCTGTGCTGCTGGTGAGTTATTGGGCTTTGTTGAGATACGTGCCGGTTCCAGGCTATGGCTTACCGGGCCAGACCGTCGCGTTCCTTGACCCAAATGGGAATCTGACATCATGGATTGACCGCGGGTTCAACGGGTGGATGCAGCACTGGCTGCACACAGGGCGCTTGTATCGGGGCACACGTGATCCGGAGGGCGTGCTGAGCACGTTGCCGGCAATTGGCACAGCATTGTTGGGTGTACTTGCAGGGCTTTGGTTGGTGCATGAGCCTGCGCCCCGGCTACGCCGGTCTGTTCTGCTTGGCGTTGCGGCCGTGTCGTCGCTTGGGCTGGGACTGCTTTGGAACCTGAGTTTCCCGATCAACAAGAATCTTTGGACAAGTTCCTATGTGCTGCTGGCAGCGGGCTGGTCGCTGGCCGGGCTTGCGCTGTTTCACTGGCTGCTGGATGAGCAGCAATGGCACGAGCGGCATGCCTCCCTGCGGTGGGCGGTGTGGCCTCTGCTGGTCTTTGGTTCGAATGCGATATTTGCGTACGCGCTGTCTGACTTGCTGGTCGAGACTGCGAGGTGGATACCACTGCATTTGTCCAGTGGCCCGAGTAATCTTCGGCTTGCCGCTTACCAGCAGCTTTTTGCCCGGGATGGTTCCACGGAGAATACGTCTCTGGCTTTCGCGATTGCTTACGTGCTCGTGTGCTTTGTGCCCGCGTGGCTGCTGTGGCGCAAGCGATGGTTCCTGCGCGTTTAGCGGACCTGCTGCGATGTGCACAACGGCCCGGCGCTACGATTAAGTGAGAGCGCAGGCGCTCTTTGGGGAGACATCAGCGTGGCATTTCGCGATCTTCGTGACTGGATCAAGCAACTCGACAAAAGTGGTGAACTGAAGCGCATCTCTGTCGAGGTGGACCCAGTGCTGGAGATGGCGGAGATTGCCGACCGCGCCGCGAAGATGGGCCGCGGAACGCCGCAGGCTGGCGGGCCGGCGCTGCTGTTTGAGAAGGTGAAAGGCCACCCAGGGGCACGCGTGCTGATGAACCAATTTGGCAGCGAACGCCGTATGCGCATGGCGCTGGAAGCGGATTCGCTGGACGACATCGCCGGCCGGATCGAGACGTTGCTGAAGCCGCAGATGCCCGCCGGGCTGCTGGACAAGCTGAAGATGCTGCCCATGCTGGCGGAAATTGGATCGTACTTTCCAAAGGTGATCGATCGCCGCGCCGCGCCCTGCAAGGAAGTGATTCAGCGTGGGGGTGATGTCAACCTGCTCGGCCTGCCGGTTCTGAAAACATGGCCGGGAGATGGCGGGCACTACATCACGTTGCCGCTGGTGATCACGCGTGACCCGAAATCCGGCAAGCGCAACATGGGTATGTATCGCATGCAGGTGTACGACGAGCGTACGACCGGCATGCATTGGCAGCGGCAGAAAAACGCGGCAGAGCATCTGCGTAACCGCATGCGTTCCGCGGCCGTGACAGACGCGGACAAGGTCAATCTGATGGCTGTGACCGGCGGAGGCACGGCCGTGGCGACCACGACCGCCGGCCTGCCCGGGGTAACGCTGCAGAAAATTCGCGGCGAGCGCATGGAGGTTGCAGTCGCCATCGGCACGGATCCCGCGACGACCTTCAGCGCCATCGTACCCGCGCCGCCGGAGATTGAGGAGTACTTGATTGCCGGCTTCCTGCGCCAGTCGCCTCTGGAACTGGTGCAGGGCGAGACTGTGGATTTGCAGGTACCCGCGCATGCCGAGTACGTGCTGGAGGGCTACGTCGAGATCGGCGAACTCCGCTCCGAAGGTCCCTTCGGCGACCACACCGGCTTCTACACCATGCCCGACGAGTATCCGGTCTTCCACCTGACCGCGATCACGCACCGCAAGAACCCGATTTTTGCCGCCACCGTGGTGGGCAAGCCCCCCATGGAAGACGCATGGATGGGCAAGGCCGTGGAGCGCATCTTTCTGCCGCTCATGCGTCTCACCATTCCGGAGATCGTGGATGTCTGCCTGCCTCCGGAAGGCGTCTTCCACAACCTGATGCTGGTCTCTATTCGCAAGAGCTACGCAGGTCACGCGCGCAAGGTAATGAGCGCGATCTGGTCGCTTGGCCAGGCGATGTTTACCAAGGTGATTGTCGTCGTCGATGAGGATTGCGACGTGCAGGACGTTGCCGAGGTCATGCTGCGCGCGGCGAATAACATTGATCCGGAGCGTGATAT
>CAXTPQ010000005.1:13739-17625 GCA_964246215.1 uncultured Terriglobus sp.
TCATACTCTAAGTATGATTCTAAAGAGCAAGCTCGGCGAGCGAGGCCAGATCGTGATCCCTAAGGCCATCCGCGATGAGCTATCGTTGCGTACCGGTTGCGAGTTGGAAGTTAGGCTGGTCGACGGCGCAATTCGTTTTGAGCCGGCGCGGGATCCCAGCGCGATCAAAGCGGCTATCCAGCGCTACAAAGGTTCCCGCCGCGGCGTGCTAAAGAAAATGGGCTACCAATCGGTCGAGGATTGTCTGAAGGCAACACGAGGCCGATGAGAAACGGCCGTCGACACGAACGTTTTCTTCGACCTGATCGACAGCAAGCTGAGTCACCGTGCAGATGAGGCTGCCAATGCCTTAAGCATCTGCGCAACGTCAGGCACATGCTCCGTTAACCTCATCTGCTATGCAGAATTGGCACCATCTTTCCCCACTCGGCGTGCTCTCGACCGGTTCCTGGCCGATATGCACATCAGCGTAACGCCTCTCTCGCCAGAGGAGGCTTTTCAGGCAGGCAAGCTCTTTGTCGATCACAAGAGGGATCGAGGAAGGCATGGCCGGATCCTGCCAGACTTCTTCGTGGGTGCGCATGCCCTTGTGCACGCCGATCGGCTGCTCACGCGAGATGATCACTTCCATCGCTCCGCATTCGCGAGGCTTCGTGTGGTCACCCCACGCGATGTCATCAGAGAAGCAACTGAACCTACATCGCCCCCAGGTCCTTCTCGCTAAGTGAACTCAAGTTGCGCACCCACCGCCCGGGCGTCTTGTCTTCCGTCAAAATCAGCTTGAACGCGCCATCCGTTGTGAGTGGATGGTTGTCCAGGCTGTCTGCCACGAGTGCCTGGCCGGAGCGGCAGGACGGGTCGGTATCGCAAACTGTCATGGCGATCTTATAACGGTCAGTACCCTCTGCGATAACGGCGATCATTCGAGGCGAAACGGGCACCGTTCCCACAGGAGAGGGCACTGGCCCTGTATCTGCAAAGTCAAGAAAGCTTTTGACCGGCACTCCGGAGTAGATTTCCTGCCGATGTGTGTGACCATTCGTGACAGTTATGTTGATGTGTGGCATAAGCCTGACTTGATCAAGTGTCAAGGTGTGCTTGGTTCCGTACAGGCCGGTGATGGTCAGTGTCGTCGACGGCACCGCTGCCTCGTGCTTCATCGTGCCCATGCCAGCAGCCTGGTCCGCCGGTTTCGCGTGGTCCATGGGTCCGTTTGTTTGGGCAGAAGCAAAAAGGGGCAGCAGAGCGGTTGACAGCATCAGCGTGAAGCGCAGCATATCCCGATGCTACGGCAGCCCCTGCGTATACTCAAGCTATGTCAGTTGTAAAGAACATCGCGGGCATTGCCAAGGGCATGAGCATCACGTTCAAGGAGATGCTCCAGCCATCTGAGGTCGAGAACTACCCCGACGGCCCTGGCCCGATGCGTGGTGCGGTGTTTCAGGAGCGCTTTCGCGGCAAGCATCAGTTGCAGCGCGATGAAAACGGCTTGGAGAAGTGTGTTGCGTGCTTTTTGTGCGCCGCGGCCTGCCCATCCAACTGCATCTACATTGAGGCGGCAGAGAATACGGAAGAGACACGCATCTCATCCGCTGAGCGGTACGCCAAGGTGTACAACATCGACTACAACCGCTGCATTTTCTGCGGCTACTGCGTCGAAGCCTGCCCAACCGATGCCATCACGCACGGTCACGGCTTTGAACTGGCCAGCCTGAATGCGACCAACCTGGTGATGCGCAAAGAAGATTTGCTGGTGGCACCCGCGACCGGGCCGCTCGTCGGTGGATCGAAGGCTGACCGCGTTGAGGTGCTTTCGTAGTTTTAAATCACAAGGACACAGCGGGCGCGATTGCCAATGAGGCGGTCGCGCTTTTTGCATGTGGGAGAGCAGGGAAGTGATGAATCTGGCAACAGCGATGGAAGAAACCGGCTCCATGCAGTGGAGCACCGAGAACCCTTTTTATGCACCCAGTGCACTCCCCTTCAGTGCACCGCCGTTTGATGTGATTCGCGATGAACATTACGTGCCGGCATTTGACGCGGGCATGGCCGAACAGCGGCTCGAAATAGATGCGATTGCCGCAGCTCAAGAGCCAGCGACCTTTCGCAACACGGTAGAAGCCCTGGAGCGGAGCGGCGCTTTGCTCACGCGCGTGGCTACGGCGTTCTTCTGTGTCGCCGGCGCGCACACCAACGGAACACTACAGGCGATTCAGCAGGAAATCGCACCCAGACTTTCCGCGCATGGAGATGCGATTTATTTGGATCCAAGGCTGTTCGAGCGGGTGCATGCCGTCTACGCAGCACGGCACGATGGTGGCTTGAGCGGGGAAGCTCTGCGGCTGCTCGAGGAAACGCACGAGCACTTTGTGAAAGCCGGCGCGATGCTAAGCGAGGCGGACAAGGAACGCATGAAGGCGCTGAACGCGGAGCAGGCAACGCTGCAAGCTGGCTTCGTGAACAAAGTATTGATGGCTTCCCGCGAAGGCGCGTTGCATGTCGCCACACGGGAAGAACTGGACGGTCTGAGCGAGCAGGAGATCGCGTCTGCGGCAGATGCGGCGAAGGTTCGGGGCCTTGAGGGATACCTGGTGCCGCTGCAAAACACGACGCAGCAGCCGCTGCTGGCCAGTCTGCGCTCACAGGCAACACGGCTGGCACTATGGGAGCGGTCGCTGAGCCGCACAGAGCAGGGCGACGCACACGACACGCGCGCAGATATCGTCCGGCTCGCCCAACTCCGCGCAGAACGTGCCAAACTGCTTGGCTACAAGAACTATGCGGCATGGAAGCTGCAGGATCAGATGGCCCGTACACCGGAGAATGCCATAGCGTTCCTAGACCGGCTGGTGCCGGCGGCACATGCCAGCGTGGCAACGGAGGCACATGAGATCGAAGCTCTTATGGCGGAGCAGGGCGAGATGGGCCCGCTGCAGCCATACGATTGGAACTTCTACGCCGAGCAGGTGCGCAAGGCGAAGTACGACCTGAACGAGGAGGAAGTGAAGCCGTACTTCGAACTGCAGTGCGTCTTCGAGCGTGGAGTGCTTTTCGCGGCATCGGAGCTCTACGGCATACGTTTTGAGTTGCGTAGCGACCTGCCGGTGTGGCATCCGGATGTGAGCACGTATGAGGTCTTCGACGGCGACGGTTCCCATCTGGCTCTGCTGTACACCGACTTCTATAAACGCGATTCCAAGCGCGGCGGCGCTTGGATGAACAGTCTTGTGGAGCAATCCAGATTGCTTGGCACGCAGCCGATCATCTGCAATGTGTGCAACTACACCAAGCCGGCGGAGGGCGAACCTTGTCTGCTCACCTCTGACGAAGTGAAGACGCTGTTTCACGAGTTCGGCCACGCACTGCACGGCTTGTTTTCTGACGTGACCTATCCGAGCCTGGCCGGCACAGCCGTCGCCCGTGACTTCGTCGAGTTTCCATCGCAGTTCAACGAACACTGGGGCAGTTACCCCACCGTCTTTGCCAACTACGCACGTCATCATGCAACGAATGCAGCTATGCCGGCGGAGTTGGAAGCCAAGCTGCGCCGGACGAAGAACTTTAATGGCGGGCATGCGTTGGCAGAGGTGCTGGCCGCCGCCGAGATGGATCTCCAGTGGCATACGCTTCCGGCAGACGCGCTGCCGCAGAATGCCGCGGAGTTTGAAGCACAGGCGCTGGCACGCAAGAATGTCGCCTTTCAAGCCGTGCCGCCGCGGTATCGGTCCAGCTACTTCGCGCACATCTTCGGGGGCGGCTACTCTGCCGGCTATTATGCCTATCTGTGGGCGGAAATGCTGGACAGCGATGCATACGCGTGGTTCGAGGAGCACGGCGGGCTGACGCGCGAGAACGGCGATCGGCTCCGGCGCATGGTGCTCTCACG
>CAXTPQ010000005.1:17725-39637 GCA_964246215.1 uncultured Terriglobus sp.
ACGGCGGGCTGACGCGCGAGAACGGCGATCGGCTCCGGCGCATGGTGCTCTCACGTGGCAATACCGCCGATCCCGCGGAGCTTTATCGTGTATGGCGAGGGCGTGATCCGGAGATTGGACCCATGCTGGCTGGGCGAGGCATTGCTGAACTGCTTGGCAACGAATCAAACGTCGCCGATTCTGTTGCTGCATAGATCTTGGGTGTCCACAGGGATTGGGGTGCCCCACTTTCACGACAGCTCCAATGTCTTAAGGTGGGTTCCTAGCCTTAGAGCTCGTTCCACCCTGATTCCCCTTAACCGCAAATTAGCGCGGTGAATGTAGGCGGATCAGCGGATGTCGCCGCGCCCCGGCGACTCCGGATCATAATTCAGATTCGGTCCGAGCCAGCGCTCGGCTTCCGCCAGACGCATGCCTTTGCGTTCAGCGTAGTCCGCCACCTGATCCTGGCCGATCTTGCCCAGGCTGAAGAAGCGCGATTCGGGATGTGCAAAGTAGATGCCGCTCACACTCGACCCTGGCCACATCGCATAGGATTCCGTGATCTCCATGCCCGTGTTCTCCTGCACATCTAACAGCTTCCAGATCGTGCCCTTTTCCGTGTGGTCGGGGCAGGCGGGATAGCCCGGCGCGGGCCGGATGCCGCGATACTTTTCCGCAATCATTTCGTCGTTGCTCAGGCCTTCGCTGCGGCCGTAGCCCCAGTTGTCCCGCACCTGCTTGTGCAGGCACTCGGCAAATGCTTCGGCTAGCCGGTCCGCAAGCGCTTCGGCCAGAATGGCGCTGTAATCGTCATGCGCGGCCTTGAAGCGGTCCGTCACTTCTTTCAGCCCGATGCCTGTCGTCACGGCGAAAGCACCGATGTTGTCCGGCAGACCTGTCTCTTTTGGAGCAACGAAATCGACAAGCGAGCGGCAGGGTTCATTGCCCTCGCGATTGGCCTGCTGGCGGAGGAAGTGCAAGCGTGTCCGTACTTCAATGCGGTGGCAATCCGTGTAGATCTCAATATCTTCACCCACGGCATTCGCGGGAAAAAGCCCATACACACCGCGAGCAGTAAGCCAGTTCTTCGCAATCATTTCGTCCAGCATCACGTGCGCATCGGCAAGCAGCTTGCGTGCCTCCTCGCCCTGTCTCTCGTCATTCAGAATGCGTGGGTAAAGGCCGCGCAGCCCCCAGGTGTGAAAGAAGGGCGACCAGTCGATGAACGAGCGCAAGGTCGCAAGCGGGAAATCGTGCAACACGCGAACCCCGCAGAACGAGGAGGTGGCGATGTCCTCGGCGCGCCATGTAATCGGCGTTCGCCGAGCCTTTGCTTTTTCGAAAGGCAGGATGCTCTGCTTCGGTGCCAGGTGAGCCTTGCGCACAGCTTCATACTCGTCGCGATGCGTCTGAATGAATTGGTCGCGGCTGTCCTCGCTGAGCAGGCTGGTCGTTACGGGCACGGCGCGGCTGGCGTCGGTGACGTGGACCACCGGCTCACTGTAGTGCGGCGCGATCTTGATGGCCGTGTGCGCGCGGCTGGTGGTGGCGCCGCCAATCAGCAATGGGATGCTGAACTTCTGCCGCTCCATCTCGCGGGCCACATGCACCATCTCGTCCAGTGACGGCGTGATAAGGCCACTCAGGCCGATGATGTCGGCGTTCTCCGCCTTGGCGCGCTCCAGGATCTTCTCCGCCGGCACCATCACGCCCATGTCGATTACTTCATAGTTGTTGCAAGCCAGCACCACGCCCACGATGTTCTTGCCGATGTCGTGCACATCTCCTTTCACCGTCGCGAGAACGATTTTGCCCTGTGCGCGGGTGACCTCGCCGCGGGCAGCCATCTCCGCTTTCTCGGCCTCCATGTACGGCGTCAGATAGGCGACGGCTTTCTTCATAACCCGGGCCGACTTCACCACCTGCGGCAGAAACATTTTGCCCGCGCCAAACAGGTCACCCACCACGCTCATGCCGGCCATCAGCGGACCTTCGATCACCAGCAGCGGCCGGCCGAGCTTCGCGCGCGCCTCTTCCGTATCGGTGTCGATGTAGGTGTCGATTCCTTTCACCAAAGCATGGGAGAGCCGGTCTTCCACTGCGCCGCTGCGCCACTCTTCGGTCTTCTTCTCGGCGGCTTCTGTGTTTGACTGGCCGGAAGATTTCAGCCGTTCGCCGAAGTCCACCAGCCGCTCCGTGGAGTCAGCGCGGCGGTTCAGCAGCACGTCTTCCACCAGCACTTTCAGCTCGGGATCGATCTGCTCATAGACCTCCAGCATGCCGGCATTCACAATGCCCATGTCCATGCCGGCCGAGATCGCGTGGTACAGAAAGGCCGAGTGCATCGCCTCCCGCACCTTATTATTCCCGCGAAAGCTGAACGAGATATTCGACACACCGCCGCTCACCTTGGCATGCGGCAGGTTCGCCTTGATCCAGCGCGTCGCCTCGATAAAGTCGATGGCGTAGTTGTTGTGCTCCTCCATCCCCGTGGCTACGGTCAGGATGTTGGGATCGAAGATGATGTCTTCCGCTGGAAAGCCGACCTCATCGACCAGGATGCGGTACGCACGCGAGCAAATGCGGATCTTGTCCTCCAGCGTCGCGGCCTGGCCCTGCTCATCGAACGCCATCACCACCACGGCCGCGCCATAGGTCAGCACCGTGCGCGCGTTGGCCTTGAACTTCTCCTCCCCCTCTTTGAGTGAGATGGAATTCACAATGCCTTTGCCCTGCAGGCACTTCAGCCCGGCCTCGATCACTTCCCACTTGCTGGAGTCGACCATAAAGGGCACCTTGGCCACCTCAGGCTCGCTGGAGAGCAGCTGCAGGTAGCGGCTCATGGCGGACACGCCGTCAATCATGCCCTCATCCATGCAGATGTCGATCACGTTGGCACCGTTCTCCACCTGCTGGCGCGCCACGGCAACGGCCTCTTCGTACTTACCGTCTTTAATTAGCCCCGCAAACTTCGGCGAGCCGGCCACATTGGTCCGTTCCCCCAGCAGGATGAAGATACCGGGCTGCTGCGTGAACGGCTGCGATCCGGAAAGGCGAAGCGGCTTTGAGGACTGGCTCATGCGGCCACGCCTGCAATCCGCGGAGTTGAATCTTCGGCCTTTGCGGAAAAGTCCAGCGGGCGCGGAGCCCTGTGCTCCAACGCCTTCGCGATCGCGGCGATGTGGTCCGGCGTGTTGCCGCAGCAGCCACCGGCAATGTTGATCAGACCGTCCTGCGCAAACCCGCCCAGATAGCGAGCCATGTCCGCCGGCTCCAGATCAAAGCCCGTCACCGATAGCGGATTCGGCAAACCCGCATTCGGGTAGCACGAGATCGCTGTATCCGCCTTCCCGGAAAGCTCCGAAAGAAACGGATACATCAGGTCCGGACCCAGTGAACAGTTTAGTCCAATGGACAGCGGCCGGATGTGCTTCATCGCCGTCCAGAACGCCTCCACTGTCTGCGCGGAAATCATCGTCTCACCACCACGGCCCACGGCCGCTGAGATCATCACCGGCAACTCACGGCCGCTCTCGTTGAAAACCTCACGAATTGCCACCAGTGCCGCTTTCGCATTCAGCGAGTCAAAAATCGTCTCCACCAGCAGCACATCCACACCGCCCGCCATCAGCGCTCGCGCCTGTTGCGCGTAGCCAGCCTTCACCTGGTCGAAGGTCACCACGCGGAATCCCGGGTCGTCCGCATCCGGCGAGTTCGAAAGCGACACCGTCAGCGGCCCAAGCGCACCCGCCACAAAACGCTGCCGCCCCGTGTCGTTGGCCACCCGGTCGGCCCACTCCCGGCACTGCCGGGCAGAGCTTTCGTTGATTTCCCAGGCCAGTTCATCCAAAAACCTGTCGTCCATCACCTTCTGGTAAAAGGCCGGGTCCTTCCGTCCGCCTCGCTCACGCGGGTCCTCCACAAAAAATTCACTCTGCGCAATGGCCGTGGCGCTGAACGTGTTGGTCTCGATGATGTCCGCACCCGCCTCCAGAAAGCGCCGATGAATGTCGCAGATCATCGCCGGCTGTGTCAGCGAAAACAGGTCTCCGTTGTTCAGCAGATCCTTCGGCGCATCGCGAAAGCGCTCTCCCCGCATGTCCGCTTCCGTCATGCCATAAGTGCGAATGGTGGTGCCCATCGCACCATCAATGATGGCGATGCGCTCGCGAAGAACTTTCTGCAGCGGGCTGTCATTGTGTTGCTTCATGTGAGATCTGCCTCTTTGATGATAAACAACAGCGCTCCACCGCCGGACGGCAAACGGACAGAAGCATTGCAGCCGGTGTGTGTTGCGCCGCGGAGAAGCGAGACTGCACCGGACCGCAAGCCCACGGTTGCCAACCTCGCACTTAGTTCGTACACTGTGCCCATTCATTCAAACTTTCCTGCGGACAGATCCCTCGCTCTATGCCGGCGGAGCGCTCCGCGCACAGGACTCATGCAACAAGCCAATCTGGACCCAGAGCAGAAAACCGTGCTTCATATTTGCGGTCGAGAGATGTTGCGGCCGCTGCGCGACCAGATACTCCGCGTCTCTGGATTTGAGGTCGATTCGACACTGTCCATGCGCGAAGGGCTCTCCATGTTCTGGGGCAAGCAGTACGACCTGGTGTTGGTGGATGTGGAAGGCGAGCAACAAATTCCCGATGCTGAAGACCTGTGCCAGGAGATTAAGACAGCGCAGCCCGAGCAGGTCCTCGCCTTTGTCTGCAATTGGCGTGTGGCCATCCAGACGGACTGCCCAGATGAAATTGTGCGTACAGAGTTCGATCCACGGCGCTTTGTTTCCGGCGTAAGAAAGATCATGGAAGAGCACAACTGAACGTCTACTGAGCCACCAGGCGGAGCGGCATTCGCATCCGAAGGAGCCAGAGGCAAGCCATGGCATCCGCAAAGAAGGCCGCAGCAAAGAAAAGCGCACCAAAGAGCGCGCCCGCAACGAAGGCGGCAAGTAAGTCTGCTTCTGCAAAGCGGGCAACAAAGAAAACCGCCGCGAAGGGACATACCACTCCGGACAAGTACACCGATCCGGATTTGCGCGAGCACATCAAGGAAGAAGTGCTGGCCGGCGACAAGGGCGGCCGGCCCGGGCAGTGGAGTGCACGCAAGGCACAAATGGTGGCCCACGAGTATGAGGCTGAGGGTGGCGGCTACAAGGGCGAGCGCGACGAAACGCAGCAGAGCCTGACTCACTGGGGCGAGGAACACTGGACCACCAGCGACGGCAAGCCGGCCGAGCGCGAAGACGGCATGCACCGTTATCTGCCGGAAAAAGCATGGGAAAAGCTGTCGCCTGCAGAGAAGAAGGCCACCGACAAGAAGAAGCTGGCGGGAGATGCCAAAGGCGAGCAGTTTGTGGCAAATACGGAGCCTGCCGTGAAGGCGCGTAAAGCTGTAAAGAAATGAATGTAGCCCCGGATAGTGCAAATCTGGGTGACGCGCCTGCATTGCACCAGCGCCGGTGCCGTGATACAACCAAGGCAATCAAGTCTGCGGGAAACGCAGACCTGAGTTTCATGAAGAGTGGCTGAGGGACGAGCCCTGCGACGCCACGACAACCGGACGAGTCAGTACCGGTGTCACCTCTCTCCTGATGGGCTTCGCGGCATGCGGGGCGGCAGGGAACATGAGATTCGGGATACAGCCCCCACGCACGATGTGGACCAGCGGTATGGCCGTCTAATCTGACTCCTTCCGGCGAGCGTGTCTCGTCCTATCCGCAGTAGAGCGTCGCAGCGTACCCGCTTCCACCCGGAAGAGGATTCCATGTTGCCTGCGTGTCGAACACCGTATGAGCTTTACTCGAAAGAATCGGGCAAGAGCTACGGAAACCAGCCTCTCTCCATCTGCGATGAGTCGTTTACCCCGCTGGAGGTGAAGTATGACCTGGACGCGGTACGTGGGCAGATTACACGCAAACTGATTGAATCAGGGCCGCCAAATATGTGGCGGTATAGCTCGCTCTTGCCCATTCCAGAGGGTTTCGAGCCGGAGCTGCCTGTCGGCTACACACCGCTGCTGCGGGCAAAGAATCTAGGCAAGCGGATCGGCGCGGCGAATCTCTTCGTTAAGAACGATGCGGTCTGTTTTCCGACGTTGTCGTTCAAGGACCGCGTAGTTGCGGTGGCGCTGGCCAATGCGCGCGCCTTTGGATTTCAAGTGGTGGGCTGCTCGTCTACCGGCAATCTGGCAAACTCGGTTGCAGCACAAGCGGCACAGCTTGGGTTGAAGGCTTGCATTCTCGTTCCGGCCGACCTGGAACCGGCAAAGATCATCAACACGCTCGTCTACGGCGCACGCCTCGTCCGCATTGACGGCAACTATGACCACGTCAACCGCCTCTGCTCCCTCATCGCAGACCAGTACAACTGGGGCTTCGTGAACGTAAACCTGCGCCCCTACTACGCGGAAGGTTCCAAGTCCGTCGGCTTCGAGATCGCCGAGCAGCTCGGCTGGCGGTTGCCTGACAACATTGTTTGCCCCATGGCGGGCGGCTCGCTCATCCGCAAGATCAAAAAGGCCTTTGACGAGCTGGTTTACCTCGGCCTGGTGGAAGACAAGCCGGTGCGCTTCTTCGGCGCACAAGCCACCGGCTGCTCTCCCATCTCACGTGCTGTCAAAGACAACACGGAAACGATCACGCCACAGCGGCCCAACACCATCGCCCGCTCGCTCGCCATCGGCAACCCGGCGGACGGCCCCTACGCTTCGCGCATGATCCGCTCCGTAGACGGCTGGGCGGAGGATGTGAGCGATGTCGAAGTCGTCGCCGGCATTCAGGAACTCGCCGAGACTGAAGGCATCTTTACCGAAACAGCCGGCGGCGTCACCACGGCTGTTACCGCTCGGCTCATCGCACAGGGCCGCATCGGTGCCGACGAGACTACGGTCGCGGTCATTACTGGCAACGGACTGAAGACGCTTGACTGCCTGCAGGGCCGCTTCGATCTAGGACGTGCGGTCCGTCCCCGGCTTACTGATTTTGAGGAGTACCTCGCTGAACTCGACGCACCCGCACGAGTTGGCTCGGCTGTCTTCGAGTCTGAACCCGAGCTCGTCCCGGCAGACTAATGTGCAAGGGAAGAGTTCCGCTAAACAAGCAGGAGGAAGATACATTGCCGATACGAGTTATGCTGCCCGCCGCCTTTGCGCGCCATACGGAAGGAACCAAGCAAATGGAGTCGAGCGCGGCCACGCTGCCGGCGCTGGTGGAAGATTTGGGGACAAAATTCCCTCAACTTGGTACACACATCAAAGATGGTGACGGAAAGCTACGCAAATTCATCAATGTTTACGTCAATGATGAAGACATCCGCTTCCTCGGCGGTGACACGTACGAGTTCCAGGATCGCGACGAAGTTACGTTCATCCCCTCCATTGCCGGGGGCCGTTGAAGCAAAGAGAAGTTAGGCAAATACAAAGGCCTGCCATCTATGAGTTCAGATGGCAGGCCTTTCTGCTGCGCAGTTACTAGGCTCCTAGAAGGTTACTTTCAAGCCGAATTGAGTGTTGAACGGCTCCCCCGCACCAATGCCCGGAGCGCCGTTGTAGTCGCCGATGGTGTCGTTGAGTGTGAAGTCTCCACCTACGGCTGGGGCTCCAGTGGGAGAATTGTTTTGGCCGCCTCCAGGAGGCGCGTAGTTCGTTCGATTGAACAGGTTGAACATCTCCGCGCGGAACTGGATGGTGGCGTATTCCCTGATTTTGGTGTCCTTGAAGACAGAAAAGTCGACGTCGGAATAGCCGGGACCATAGTAGGCATTACGACGGGTGGTGCCGAAGGTACCGGCGGGGGCATAGGTGAATGCAGCAGGATCGAGCCAGTTAGCCAGGGGCTTCTGGCCTTGATATGCGCGCTGGATGGGACCGATCTGGTTGGCCCGGTCGTTTCCTTCATTGGTTCCACTGATGTCGGAACCAGCGAAAACGGAAAAAGGCTGGCCGTCGTGGAAGCTGGCGAGGGTATTTACCTGCCATCCATTGGTGAAGCTTCTGAAGTGGCTCGACCCGGGGAGTTGGTAACTTGCGAAGGCAACAAAAGTGTTGCGAGTGTCAAAATCGGAGTTTCCGTAATCGCCTTTGAAGTTGAAGTTATCCTGCGGAAGAGCTCCACGGTAGGCGGTGACTTCGTCGAGGTTATGGCTCCAGGTGTAGGCAACGGAGGCGCTGATTTTGTGAAAGTTCTGAACGCGGAGTTGAGTTTGCAGGGAATTGTAATTGGAAGTTCCGATGCTTTGGATTTCGTTGATGTTGTTGTAGCCCGGGAACCTGGCGCTGTACGGGCGAGCTCCTAGAGCCACACCGCTTACCTGCCCCTGATTGTTGATCTGGTTGATATCCAGAAGCGATAGGAGGTGGCGTCCCTGCGAGCCGGTATAGCCAATCTGGCCGATGACACTGGGCGCGAGCGTCATTTCCACGTTGAAGGAGTAGTTCTGGTTGACCGCGGGGCGGAAGTTCGGGTTGACCGAGAAGATACCGCACTGGCTGGTAACAGTGCAGTTATTGAAGTCCGTGAAGCCTGCACCGGCGAAGATGTTTTGACCCTGAACGATCTGGGTTTTGCCATTGGCACCAGCGGAGATGGTGGCAACGACGTCGCTACCGAGGGGGTTCCCTTCCACGCCGTTTGGTGCAGCGTTGCCGGGGCGGTTGTCGAGAAAGGGATTCAGGTTGATAGTGTCGAAGTACCAACCATACCCGGCGCGGAAGACCATGCGGGAATTCACTTGTTGAGTGATACCGAGGCGGGGACTGATGGCGGCAAAATAACGCTGGTAGAGGTCGGAAATCTGCTGGCCCTGGATGGCCAAGCCACCGGTGCTGGCAGTGCTGGCAAGGTTCGGGCGAAAGACGGTAAGGTTCTTGTACTGCGGGTTATGAAGGGGCCCCACATAGTCCCAGCGAACGCCGTAGTTAAGGGTGGTGGTGGGGGTAAGTTTCCACGTGTCGCCCGCGTTGGCGAACCAGGTGTTTACAAACACCTGACGCTCGGGGTTGCCGATCGTGATGTTGGCCTGGGTGGTTTGGCCGGCCAGATAGGCGGCCAGGGCGTAGCGGTAAGAGTCGTACTGGTTAGCCGTGCCTGCGTCGGCATAGGTGGGGTCGCCTGCTTTGCGGCTGATGCGGCTGTTGTCGAAAGTGAAGGAGCCGGTGGCCTTGCGATGGTAAAACTCGTCGAGCTGGGCGGTACGGTACTCGCCGCCAATGCGGAATTCGTGCTTGCCGACTGTCCAGGAGAGTTGGTCGGTCAGGTGGCCAGTGATGTCGTTACGTCCCTCGGGAGGCGTGAGACCGACACGGGCAAAGCTGCCGATCCGGATGCCAGGTGCGTTGGAAAAGGCGGCACCGGTGAGAAAACCCTGGCTCTGAACGTTGAAGTTCGTGTTGTTGTCGTTAAACACCTGGTTGAAATAGTTCACACCGGCGAGGACCTGATTCGAGATGTGTGGGTTAATCATCCGGTTATAGACAATGGCGACGTTGTCGACGTGAATCGGTGCTGCTTCGTAATAATCAGACAGTGCGGAACCAACGGGAGCGACCTGATTGCCCTGGCCGAAAAACCAGTGAGCGGAAAGATTGTCCTTGCTGGATAGGGCGTAGTCGACCTTGCCGAGACCATTCCAGCTATAACCAAATTCAGGATCGTTGGAGTAGTAGTTATTCTTTACTCCTGCCGTATCCGTAGCCAGGCGACTGGAACCCCAGAGCGTGTTGAGCACGTTCTGCTGGACGGCGAGGACCGGAATGCCTTGAGCCGCGAGGATGGCCTTGGCCTGGTTCTGCCAGCCGATGGACGGGAGCGTTGCGTTCGCGGGAACGCCGATGACAAAGCGCTGGTGCTCAAAGGTGGCAAAGCCGAAGAGCTTGTCTTTGAGGAACGGGCCGCCTACGCTGAAGCCTGTGTTGTAGTTCCGCACCTTCTGCTTGGTCGCCGTGAGCGGGCTTTTGGCTCCAAACAATTCATTGCGGTTAAAGTAATACACCGACCCATGCAAATGGTTGGTTCCGGAACGCAGCGTCAGGTTGATGGTGCCACCTGGGTTGCGTCCACCCTCGGGACCTGACTGCGTTTGTGCCGAAAACTGATCCACGGCATCCAGCGGCAGCACAATGCCCGCAATGCCGGAGACGCCGCCCTGATTGACGGCCGGAATGTTATGCCACAGATCGTTGTTGTCCACACCGTCAATTTGCCAGTTCATCTGGTTGGCGCGCGTGCCGTTCAGTGAGCCGTAACCCCCGCCGGTGTAACCCGCATAGCCCGGTGTGAGCTGGATCATCTGGGTGAAGTCGCGGCCGTTCAGCGGCAGGTCATCCACTGTCTTGCTGTCCAGTACGGTGGTTTGCGTCACGGTCGTGGTGTCCAAGGTGAGGGCGGCGGCATCGACCTGAATCGTCTCACCGCCAGAGGCTACCGAAAGTTTGACCGGGAGCGTGTAAACCACGCCCGCGGAGACAGAAACCTTATCGTATTTCTCCGTTGCAAAGCCCGGAGCAGTCACTGTGACGGAGTAGTTCCCGAGCGGCAGATCGCTGAAGAGAAAGTCACCTCCGGAGGAGCTGGTGCTGGACGTGGTCGCCTTTGTGTCGATATTGGTGGCGACCACCGCGGCATTGGGCACGCTGGCACCTGTCTGGTCCACCACGGTGCCGTTGATGCTTCCACGAAAAGTTTGCGCCAGCATGGAGGGCCCGCTCACCCCCGCGGCCAGCAGCATAAGTAGAAGGAGTGTCCATCGGAAGATACGAGTCTGCATACAGCCTCCAGAGAAGTAATGCTGTGTGCCCGTCCTGTGACGGGTTCTGATTGTGAAGACAGGCAGCCTCAGCGGTGATCGTGAGGATCATCGTGTGGTCACTTGAGACAACTTAGAAAGTGCTTCATTCAGTCCCGGTAACCGGGTACTGACCATTGCAGGTTCAGGTTGGGTGACGTGAAAAGGCTTATTTCGGTGGAATGATGTGAAGTTACAGCACGTTCATGCATTGAGCAAGAAAAATTCAATGTGGCCGCGCGATCGTGAGAGGGAGAAGCGGCCCTGCAGATTCAGGAGAAGGAGGATGTTCGCTACTTCTAGAGCATTTCTCGTACAGGTAAAGCTCCGTCATTTCGATCGAGCGAAGTGGAGAACCTGCTCTTTACCGCTCCAATCGCTTTCACGGCAGATTCGCGCAACTACCCTCAAGCGAGAAACGCTCTAAGTGGTGGCGCTTCACGCCCTTTACTCGCGTGTTCCTGGCGGTGAGTAGCATTGTCCTGCGTCGCAGTTCAGGGAGCCAACATGGCTCACACAAAGCGAAAGGCCGGCGCAAGCCGCCGGCCCATTCACCTGCAAAAGCACCTCTCAGGTTGTGCTGATTACAAATACCAGGGAATATTCACCACCACAATGCGCTGATTTCCACGAACCAGCAGCAGCAACTTGAGCAATTGGACGCGCTGATTGTGCAGCAGATTCTCCCACCAGTGCCGGACGACCAGCTCCGGCAAAAGAACAGCGACCTTGCGTGAAGGATTGTCCTTTTCCAACTGCAGGATGTAGTCCATCAGCGGGGAAATGACGGTGCGGTAATTGCTTTCTACCTTGACTAGTTCAGGGACGAGACTGTGCTGGGTGCGGAGCGGCTCCATCACGTTGCGTTCCCAGATCTGGTCGAAGCCGTCATCCGTTTCAGTTTGAACATTGACGATTTTGATCTCGCGGCTCATCACCATGCCGAAGCGGATTGCTTTTTCGCTGATCCGGTCCCATCGTGCTACGGGAATAACGACCAGCGGTTGTTCCAATTCAGTGAGCCGGATGGGCTGCGGGTCGGACGTCTCAGCATCGACGCGGTGATAATGCCGCCGGATGGCGTGCATCATCAGAATCAGTGCGGGCACCAGCAACGCTGTGATCCATGCGCCCGAGGTGAACTTGGCCACCAGGACCACCACCAGCGTGATGCCGGTTGCGACCGCGCCTAACCCGTTCAGGAACATTTTCAAGTGACGGCCCTTCTGGTCAGTGCATTTAAGCCAGTGCTTCACCATGCCGGCCTGGCTAAGAGTGAAGGCCAGAAACGCTCCAATCGCGTACAG
The DNA here is from genome assembly GCA_964246215.1 of uncultured Terriglobus sp. GTDB lineage: Bacteria > Acidobacteriota > Terriglobia > Terriglobales > Acidobacteriaceae > Terriglobus. The sequence goes on from CAXTPQ010000005.1 coordinate 29,799, forward strand.
CGGGATCAGCCGGTCCGTCACGCCGTCGAAAATAATGAGCAGCAGTGCCGTGAAACCGGTGAGCGCATAGATTCCATGGGAGAAAAGCAGGCGGCGGCCTCGCAAGAGAAAGACACGTGGCAGGTAATCCTTGACTGCGATGGCGCGCGCCATGCGGGGAAAGTCGGCAAAGGCCGTGTTCGCGCTGAAACTAAGGGCAGCCAGCACGCTGCCCATGGTCAGGTAATAGAACCAGCCCCGGCCGAAGACCGCCGCCACCTGGATGGAAAGGACGCTCTGGTAGGCGGGATCGTCCGGGTTCATCGCAGTCACGGCGTATGCCTTGGCCACGTAGGACAGACCGGCAAGCAGCAGGATCAGGATCCCGATGATCACGGTAAGTGCCTGATTTGCCTTCTTCGACCGGGGCTCCTCAAAGGCAGTCACGCCATTGGAGACTGCTTCCACGCCGGTCATGGCCGCGCATCCGCTGGCAAATGCCTTCAGCAAGAGCCAGATCGTCAGGTATTGCATGGTGGCCGGCAGCGGTGGGGGCGGCGCAGAAACCGCAATGGGATGCCCATGAGCCTGAAAGGCATGCCAGAGTCCAACGACAACCGTGGCCAGAAGCGTACCGACAAAGAAAAAGGTCGGCAGCATGAACACAAAGCCGGATTCCTTCACGCCGCGGAGATTTACGACGACGATGACGGCCAGGATCACCAGGCACATCGACAACTGATGTGGATGCAGCCGCGGCACCGCGCTCACCAGCGCCGTTACGCCGGCAGAGATGCCCACGGCGGCTGTCAGCACGTAGTCGATCATCAGCGCCGCAGCTGCCAGCAACCCGGCACCATCGCCCAAATTTTCACTCGCAACAGTAAAAGAGCCACCGCCGTTCGGGTACGCCTCAATTGTTTGGCGGTAACTGAAATACAGGATTGTCAGCAGAACAAGAATTGCCCCAAAGATCGGCATCAGGTGCTGCTGCACGCCAAGCAATCCCAGCGGGATCAGCAGGGACATGGCTTGTTCCGGGCCGTAGGCGGCACTGGTCAAACCGTCCAGTCCAAAAATCGGGATACCGGCGGCTATGCCAATGTGCTCATGTTGCGCATCCGTCGTGGCAAGCGGTTTACCAAACAGCAGGTCCGACAATTTCATGAAAAACTGGCCTCGTGTCTCTCAACAGATTGCTTAGACGCCTTCCGGGTTTGCCCGGCCATCACATGTGTTGAAATCGACGCATACGTGTCTGCTCAACCAGGGTGATCTCTGCCGGGGGCCAGGAGCGATGTTGAGACGCACAGGTATTACTGAAATGCAGCTTACGAAGTACTCCATCGGCGTGGGTGATCGCTTTGCTCATCAGGCAGCTGCCCAGCTCCAGGCCTGCGTGCTGGCTGCCCAGGCCGGTGTGGAAGTCACTCCTGTCTGGAACAAATCCAATCGGGAGCACCTGATCATCGGCTCCGGACCGGCGCAAACCCGCGAGGCCGTGGACAGTGCAGTGCGCGCGGCTGGCTGGGGATTGCCTTACTTCGTGGATGCCGACCACATCCAAATGGCGACCTATGCCCGATATGTGGGCCCATGCGACTTCTTCACGATTGACGTTGCCGACCGCATCGGCCAAAGCCTGGATGAATCCGAGATCGAGGATTTCGTCCAGCATCATCCAGAATGGCCGGGAAGCCTGCACATTCCCGGCATTGATCGGCCTATGCATCTGGATCGTGCGTTCATCAAGCAGACTGCGCGGCAATTTTTGGCGGCCGTTCGTGAGGCGGGCAGGATTTATCGTGCCATTGAGGCAGAGAAAGGGACCGGTCAGTTCGTCGCGGAAGTCTCAATGGATGAGACGAGCACTGCGCAGACTCCGGCGGAACTGCTGATCATCCTCGCCGCGATTGCGGATGAGGGCATACCGCTGCAAACCATCGCGCCCAAGTTCACGGGCAGCTTTCTGAAGGGTGTCGATTACAGGGGTGACTCCGACCGGTTTGCGCTGGAGTTCCGCCAGGATCTCGCCACGATCGCTTACGCCATCGACCGGTATGACCTGCCCGGGAACCTAAAGCTGAGTGTGCACTCCGGCTCTGACAAGTACTCCATCTATCCGTCAATCCATGCGGCTCTTCGCGATTTGAACGCAGGTGTCCATGTAAAGACGGCGGGAACAACCTGGCTGGAGGAACTGATCGGCCTGGCCGAAGGAGACGGCGACGCTTTGCAAATGGCAAAGCAGATATTTGTGGAGGCATATGCGCATGCCGAGGAACTCTGCGCGCCGTACACCACGGTCATTCGCATCGATCCCGAACGGCTACCTACGCCGGCAAGCGTTCAGCAGTGGACGAGCGATCAATTCACCGCCGCGCTCCGTCACACAGGACCGCGCGAGCGGCAGAATTCTTCTTACAATCCAGACCTGCGGCAGTTGCTGCATGTGGCGTTCAAGATCGCCGCAAAGATGGGCAAAAGCTATACCGACGCCCTGCAAAGAAACAGCGATGTGATCGGGCGCAATGTTACCGGCAATCTGTTTGAACGGCACATTCGCCCGATCTTTCTCGGTGAGTGAGAGTCGGCTTACACATCGCCCTTCCTGCGCTGCGCCGCCGCTGTCCGACATCCTATTCAGCCCGGGCTGCCTCTAATGCCACATGTCCGAGGTTGCACGGCGCGGGGCACTTCGCCCGGCTCTGTTTGTCATGATTGTTGTGGTTCTGCTCAACGGCTGGTTCGCCGTTTCCGCGGTACGGTCGCTGTTGCAAAGCGAATACTGGCTCGCACACACGTGGCAGGTCGTGGGCCAGATCGAACGGCTGACGGACACCGCAAAGGACGCGGAAATCGGCACGCGCGGCTACCTGCTCACTGGGGATGAGCGCTATCTTTCCACCTATGAACGTGCCCGGTCGGATGCTCCGAAACAACTGGATGACTTCACGGGTCTGACAAGCGACAACGCACACCAGCTGCCCAACGCCCTGGCCATGCGGCATGTGCTGGAACAGCGGTTCGCTATGTTGCAGGGCAGCGTGGACGCACGGCGTGCGAAGGGTTTCGACCCAGCGCGCGCCATGATCATCAGCGGCAACGGGCTTGCGGAGTCCATGCGCCTGCGTGACATTGCCAGTGCGATGGAAACGGAGGAGCGCCGCCTGCTGGCGCTGCGCGAGGAGAATCAACATCGCAACGCCTTGATGGCCTACCTGGCGGTCGGTCTTGCGACCTGCCTTGCCGTGTTGCTGCTGGTGACGGTGTCGCGGAATCTTGCGCGTGAGCGTGATCTCCGTATCGCCTCGGAAGCGACAACGCTGGAGCTTTCCGCTGCGAATGTGGAGATTGCCCGGAACGCGGCGCAGATCCAGGCATTCAACGCAGAACTGGAAGACCGTGTGCGGCTGCGGACCGCCGAGCTGGAAAGCACAAATCGCGAACTGGAGGCATTCAGTTACTCGGTATCGCACGATCTCAGAGCGCCGCTCCGCACCATCGATGGATTCAGCCTCGCGCTGGAAGAAGATTTTCATGACATCGTCGGCGAGGCCGGGCGCGATTACATCGCGCGGGTGCGTTCCGGCGTTCAGCGCATGGGTGGCCTCATCGATGCGCTGCTCCAGCTATCACGCATCACCCGTGCGGAGATCAGCCGCGTCGACGTGGACGTCTCAGCCATGGCTGCCATCGTTGCAGCCAATCTTCGTCAAGAAAGTCAATCCCAAGTGTTGCAATTCCAGATCGAGCCGGGGATGCACGCCAACGCCGACCCGGATCTGCTGCAGGTCGCTCTCGAGAACCTGATGGGCAATGCCGTGAAGTTCAGTTCGCGCAAACCGGAGAGTCAAATTTCAATTTGTTTTGACGCTGCGCAAGAAGCATTTCTTGTAGAGGACAACGGAGCGGGGTTCGACATGCACTATGCTGCCAAACTCTTCAATGCCTTCAACCGGCTGCACGGCGACAAGGACTTCAAAGGGTCGGGAATCGGCCTGGCAACCGTGGCGCGAGTCGTTCGCCGGCACCACGGAAGGATATGGGCAGACAGCCAATTGGGTCATGGCGCACGCTTCTGGTTTACGCTAGGATGACCGCTATGGCCGATGGTGGAAAGATGATCATGCTGGTGGAAGACGACCCGGATCACGAAGCATTGACGATCCGCGCGCTTAAGAAATCGAGTATTGCGAACACTGTCCAGATTGCGCGAGACGGGGAAGAAGCATTGCAGTTGCTGTTTGGCGAGACGCCGATCCGGCCACAGGTGGTTCTGCTTGATTTGAAGCTGCCCAAGGTCGATGGCCTTGAGGTATTGCGCCGCATTCGGGAAACCGAGTCGACGCGTACATTACCCGTCGTGGTGCTTACCTCTTCCGATGAAGAGCGGGATGTAGTTCGCAGCTACAGCCTCGGTGTCAACAGCTATATCCGCAAGCCGGTCAGCTTCACCGATTTCGCGGAAGCGACACGCCAATTGGGCATGTACTGGCTGGTACTCAACGAATGCCCTCCGAAATAGCTGAACCGCGGAGTCTTTCCGTTCTGCTGATCGAAGATAACGGGGACGACGCTCTTCTACTGGAGCGGCATCTGCGCCGGAGTGGATTTGTGCCGGAAATCGTCCGGGTGGAAACGGCTCCGGAGATGCTTCAGATTTTCGAGTCAGCCGGCACAATCGATGTCGTTCTGGCCGATTACAACTTGCCCCACTTCAGCGGGCCTGAGGCCCTGAAACTGCTGAAGGCCAGCGGCCTGGATATCCCATTCATCATGATGTCCGGCGCACTATCTGAAGAAGCAGCCGTGACCAGTATGCGTGAGGGTGCCCAGGATTATGTCACCAAGCAGAACCTGACACGCCTGGCGCCGGCACTGGAGAGGGAGCTTCGTGAGGCCTCAGCCCGCCGTTCAAAAGTTGCGGCGGAGCGTGCGCTTGAGGCGAGTGAGGCGCGCTTTCATCGCCTGGTCGACTCCATGCCATTGGGTCTGCTGTTGAGCGATGCGGATGGCCGGATCACTTACGCGAATGAGGCAGTGGAACCGCTGCTGGGCTACGCTGCGGAGGAGATGCTGCGGGGAGACATTACGCTGGCCCGCATCTGTGGGGCGCTCATGCCGGACGAGGCCGCAGGGCATCTGTCAGTAGGGGAGACCTTTGAGACCACGTGCAGACGGCGCGATGAAAGCCTGATTGAGGTTCTGCTGGGAACCGCTTACCTGAACCCTGCAGAAGCGCCTGAAAAGCGGGAGATTGCCGCTTTCCTGGTGGACCTGACCAAGCAGAAACAGGGTGAGGAAGTGCTGCGGCGCACGGAAAAACTGGCCGTGGCGGGCCGTCTAGCCGCGTCGATTGCGCATGAGATCAACAATCCACTCGCAGCCGTTACCAACTGCCTGTTCCTTGTGCAGCACACGGAACTGACTGAGGATGGACGGTCCTATCTGGAGATGGCACAGAAGGAACTGGACCGGGTTGCGCAGATCACTGTGCAGACACTACGCTTCCACCGTCAGTCGAGCCGGCCAGTCGAAAGCGATATCAGGGAACTCGCCGAAACCGTGCTGGCGCTTTTCGATTCCAGATTGCGCCGGCAGCAGATCACCGTCAGCCGGGACTTCCGGATGGTAAAACCATTGCTGGCCTATGACGGAGAGGTCAGGCAGGTGATCGTGAACCTGCTTGGCAACGCGATCGATGCTTCATCGACCGGTGGTGAAATCATTCTTAGGACCGCACTTGCGCATGAGCCGCACCATGGTGGCGAGGGCCTGGCCATCACCATCGCCGACCGCGGGACCGGCATGTCCGCCGAAATCCTTCAACACCTGTTTGAGCCTTTTTTTTCGACAAAGGGCATCACCGGGACAGGATTGGGCTTGTGGGTCTCGCAGGAGATTGTGGGCCGGCACGGCGGAAGCATTCGAGTGAAAAGCAGGACCACCAACGATGGCCATTCAGGCGGAACGGTCTTCCGCATCTTCCTGCCGCTTGGCGGAGTTCCAATTCCCGCACCACAGTCAGTCGAGCGGGAGAGTCTCTGAGACCGTCCCGCCCGTAGTCCGGAAGACAATCTGCCCAGACTAGTTGGCTGCGTTGGTGGACGCATCCATGTAGGAAACGTCGATCGCCGTACCCTGCACGGTAAAATTCGTGTTGTCCAGCTCGGATCCGTCAACGGTGTGGAAGGCGTGGACCTGCCCGCCGTACGCGGTGTACACCTTGTGGAGGGTCTCCACCCAGCATAGGCCCGTCAAGCTGCCGTAGTAATAAGGGTCGAGATTTTCATTCGGATAAGGCACATGACTGTTTGGGTCGGAAGGGTTTACTGCCGGCACAATGGATGCCGCGTTGCCCGTGATGTCGAAGCGCGTCAGGCAGTTGGCATTCTGCTTCAACGCGGCCCGTTCCCCGCTGGCGCAGTTCTGCGATCCGATCCAGAGCGTGTTGTCATCCGCGAACAGCATCTTGGTGTGCGTGCCGTCGGAGATGTTGAACGTAGCCGTCACGGTTTTGGTCGAAACAGGAACCACGGACAGCACGCCGGAGAAGTAGCCGTCGCCAAGAAGCTGCTGGCCCGCAACATAGAGGGTGCTGCCGTCGGAAAGAGCGACAGTCGCGCCGCCGACCGGGGTTGTCGCGCTGACGGGTGACACATAAGTCGCGCTGGTGGGGTAGGCATCCGTGCGAATCGTCGTGGTGTCCGCAAAGTGGACAGCCGGCTGAGCATCCGTGCCGGTGCCGCCGCACTCGCGGCCGCAGCTCAGGATGTACACCTGCGAACCGTCCGGAGAGAAATAAGCATTCTGTGGCCGATGGAATGCCGGCTCGCTCACGCTGCCGTTGGTCTGCGACGAGCCCACCGGCAAGATGCAGTAAAGCGGCTTGGCCACCGGCTGGCAATTGGTCGCACCCGGCGGTGAACCCTGGTCTGTGTTCAAACGCAGCAATCGGTACAGATTGTTATTATTGCGCGTCATAATGAGCACGACGGTGTGAGCCGGATTGGAAGCGACACGGAAGGCTCCCGGCAACGAAAAGGTGTAGTTCGCACCTGCTGTCCGATCCGCTACCGTGAATAAACCTGCTGTTTCCTCCGCCGAGAAGGCAAAGGTCAGATCTGAAGGAACAAAGATTGAGGAGGACGGGGCAGGCAAAGCGGGGGAGAGCAGGGCTCCGGTAGACGATTCAGTTCCGTAGTTGATCGTCGTCACCGTTCCATCCGCTGAATACAGCTCACCCAGCGTCTGTTCCGGATAATTGAAGATCTGTACCGGATTCGACGCACCGCTGAAACCGCTCACGCTGAACGTGCTATTCGGCTGATAGACGTTAAAACGAATGTCGCGGGCGACATCGAGAATCTCAAGGCTGGCGCTGTTGATGGCACCGGCGTTGCCGATCGCCACAAGAACACGCTGTGTCAGCTTGGATGGTGGAATGGGGCGTCCGGCCAACAGGTACTGCGTCGTTTTGTAAGGACGGCTTCCACAACCTGCCAGCAGGGTGAGAGCCGAAATGAAAAGAAGGGCCAAAGCCGTTCGCGGAAAAGCGCGATTCATCAACAAGAAACATCCTCTAAACGCGGTGACGGGGCGGGTCCGCAGCCCACTCAGTATACCAAAGCGCCACTGTCCTACCCGTTTGCAAAGCTTGCCCGATAGACGTGCGGCAGCGCCGTTGGTGAGGACTGCCTTACGATATATGAGTGATACAGGAAGCACCGGCCGTGTCCGGAGCGCCAGGAGCTGGGCAGGACCGCAACAACCATGGAAGCAATGAATCAGGTGACAGCGCGTCTGCGCTCGGGCAAGCCGCTGCTCTGCGACGGTGCAATGGGTACGATGTTCTATGCGCGCGGCGTCTTCATCAACCGCTGCTATGACGAGCTGAACCTATCTGAGCCGCAGATGGTCCGTGACCTCCATGAGGAGTACCTGATGGCGGGAGCCGAGCTGATTGAAACCAACAGCTTTGGGGCCAATGCCGTCCGGCTGAAGCGCTTCGGCCTTGAGGGCAAAGTTGCGGAGATCAACGCAGCCGCGGTTCGCCTTGCCCGCGCGGCTGCGAATGGCATGCACGAGAAGCATGCACATCAAGCTTTGATCGCCGGGTCGATCGGCTCACTCGGTCTGCCACCGGAGCAACGCTCCACCGCGGACATGTGTGCTGTCTATGCCGAACAGATGGCGGCGCTGGTGCGAGAGGGCGTCGACCTGTTGATGGTTGAAACCATGACTTCGCTGGAGGAGGCGAAGGCAGCATTGGAAGCTGCCCGGCAGACTGCCCCGGAGTTGCCGGTCGTTGTCACGGTCACAGTCACGGAGAGCGGCAACCTGGCCGACGGAAGCACTCCAGAGAATGCTGCGCGTGAGCTGGAACGCTCGGGTGCCACGGCCATCGGCTGCAATTGCAGTGACGGCCCGAACCTGGTATTGCAGACGATTGAGCGCATGCACCGGGTCAGTTCGCTGCCCATCGCGGCCATGCCGAACGCCGGTGTGCCGAACTGCGTGGATGGCCGCAGTATTTATCTTTCATCGCCGGAGTACCTGGCGAGCTTTGCGCGAAAGGCTGCCCGCCTGGGTGCAACATTAATCGGCGGCTGCTGCGGGACCACGCCGCTGCATATCAAGGCCATGCGCTCGTCCTTGCGCGCCGTGCAGGCGCAGGTGGAGGGGTTGGAGTCGGCACCCGCGCCTTCACGCGAGAGCGCGATTCATCCGCCGCCCCTTGCCGAACGATCCGCACTGGCGCGCCGCATCGTTAAGGGCAAATTTGTCTCGCTGGTGGAGATTGTTCCGCCCCGCGGGATCGACTGCCGTCGCGAACTGGAGGGTGCCCGCATGCTGAAGCAACTGGGCGTGCATGCGATCAATGTACCGGACTCGCCACGCGCCAGCGCACGCATGAGTGCCAGCAGTCTGTGCATCCAGATGGAGCGCGAAGTCGGTGTGGAAACGGTGCTGCATTTTACCTGCCGCGACCGCAATCTGCTCGGCATCCAAGGAGACCTGCTGGGCGCGGCGTCGATTGGACTGCGCAATATCCTTTGCCTGACCGGCGATCCGCCCAAGATGGGGAGCTCGCCGGATGCGACTGCCGTCTTTGACGTGGATGCGGTCGGCCTGCTGCGAATCGCCCATGGCCTGAATGACGGAATGGACCTGGGCAGGCAGTCCATCGGCCAATCGACCGGCCTTGCGCTGCTGTGCGCGGCAAATCCCGGCGTGCCGGATCTGGATGCGGAGGTGCGGCGGTTCGCCGCAAAAGTGGAAGCCGGCGCGGAGATCGCCATCACCCAGCCCGTCTTCGACCTTGGCCTGCTGGAGCTGTTTCTACGGCGCATTGAGGAGTTCCGCATTCCGGTGATTGCCGGCATCTGGCCGCTCACCAGTGTTAAAAATGCGCTGTTCATGCGCAATGACCTGAAGGTGCGCATGCCGGAAGAGATCGTAGAGCGGATGAGCCGCCCGTCCGAGCCTGCGGCGGCGCGTGCGGAAGGCGTGGCGATTGCGCGAGAGATGCTGGCTGTTGCCCAGCCCATGGTGCAGGGTGTGCAGGTGAGCGCACCCTTCGGCCGCTACGAATCGGCGGCAGAAGTCCTGAGCGATGTGCTGCAAGTGGAAGGGGGCACAATTGGCAAAACCGACCTTTGAAGAACAGCTCAAGCAGCTGGAGAGCATTGTGGAACGGCTGGAGCGGGGAGATTTGCCGCTCGAGGAGTCCCTCTCGCTCTTCGAGCAGGGAACCGCACTTTCTGAGGCATGCAAAGGTGAACTCGAGGCTGCGGAAGGACGCGTTCAGGTGCTGCTGCAGAAGAACGGAAGCCGTGAGCGTACCGCGGAAGATC
>CAXTPQ010000005.1:39737-101816 GCA_964246215.1 uncultured Terriglobus sp.
CGCGTTCAGGTGCTGCTGCAGAAGAACGGAAGCCGTGAGCGTACCGCGGAAGATCTGGAATTGAATTGAGGCTTGCTCTAAGCTGCCGGGATGGCAAGTTTGCCGTCCGCCAGGTCACGGATCAGGCCAACGTCCGCTGTTAAGAAGTCGAAGAGCGGCAGGCTCTCAAAATCCGACCAGCGAATCTCCTGAAAGATGCGGTTGTCCAGTTCACCGGAGAAGCTCCGCACGACAAAGAACTGCAGATCTACGGCACCACCATTGCGATAGTTGTGGCGGATTTGGGTCACGGGCGGGCCAATCTCCGCGTGAATTCCTAATTCTTCGTTCAATTCGCGCCGCAGTGCTTGCGTGGGGGACTCACCGGCTTCGATTTTGCCGCCAGGAAACTCCCATTTCAGGGCCATTGGCTGGTCCGCTTTACGCTGGCAGATCAGCACTTCTTCGCGTCCATCAGGTGCCGCACGCAGGATCAGGGCAGCGACCACGAGCCGCAATGTCCGTGTCCCGCCGTTGTCACCGCCAGAGTTCAAGGTGGAGCCCCTCCCGAGTTTGCGTATCCCTTTGCCCAAGATGCGCCACTGTCCTCACCATGAGATTAGACGCTACCTGCGTCCGCGGCAGCGGCTTGTTCGCCGCGGTAAGTGAGGGAGACCGGAAAGTACACAGGCCAACCGCGTTCCGTTGCCAGGTTCTGCAGCCTGGGATTGGGATTGACCGCAAATGGCTGCCGCGCAAGCTCCAGCATGGCCGCGTCATGAATGCTGTTGCCGAAAACCAGGTCAGGGCGGGCCAAACCGACGCGATGAAGCGCTGTAGCTTTTCCTTCGTCAGAGGGTACATCCACTAGCGCGGCCGTGACGTGGCCATCGCTGCTTGCCACACAGGCGGCCAGAACGCGGTCGGGAGTGATGCCGAGTTCGCGCACACCCTCCTCAATGAGCCAGTTGTTGGTCGAGCTTACCGCCCAAATCTCCACGCCTTTGCGTTTCAGCTCGCGGATGAGCTCCACCATCACCGGGTAGAGATGCGGCTGGACTAGCTGCCGGAAGTACTCACGCGCGCTCTGGCGGACCACGCTCTCGGGCAGTCCCTCGTAGACCTGCACCATCTCTCCACAGATGGTGATCTCGTCGACTTCGCCGCGATGGTAGCTCGCATGACGTGCATGCAACCACTCGGTCTTCTCCGCCGTGAGCAGGCCGGTGGTCATGGTCCAGCGCATGAAGCCGGAACCCGCATCGCCCGGCCAAAGTGTGCCATCGTAGTCGAAGACCGCCGTTGCGGGTTGGGTTGCGTACACCCGCTCCAGAAACTCCTCGGTTCTCAAGCCATTCAGTGCTGGCAGGTTGGAAAGAGCGGATGACATCGCGGCAGGATTGGGCATAGGTCCATCATCGCAAATAGGGCAGCCGGTGCGAGGCCGTGCCACGCGGTGGGAGAGGTACTCCGCCTGAAACCTCTGCGGAGATTCCGCATCCTATACTGTGAAACTGTGGTGTATATCCACACGCCAGGGTGGCGAAGTTCGCCTCGGCAAGAGAGGGATCCAAATGGCTGGTCAGTTCGTCACAGAAGTGAACGATGCAGATTTCGAGCAGGCAGTGCTGAAAAGCGAGACACCGGTTCTGGTGGACTTTTGGGCTGCGTGGTGCGGACCCTGTCGCGCACTGGCACCTGTGGTCGATCAGGTTGCCAGTGAATATCAGGGAAAGCTGAAAGTCATGAAGATGGACGTGGACCGCAACAACGCCACGCCCGGCCGGTACGGCATTCGCGGCATTCCGGCTCTTCTGGTCTTCAAAGACGGCAAAGTTGCGGACCAGATTGTCGGCTATGTTCCGAAGGACACGATCGACAAGTCAGTCAGCAAGGTGCTCGCGACCGTCTCTGCGTAATTTAAGCATTTCAATACTTTGAGAAAGCCCGGCAAATTGCCGGGCTTTCTCCGTTGTGACGTTCTTCATTCCACGCTGTAAATCCGTCGGTGTGCAAGGGCTGGATACACTCTTCCTATGCTCGAGTTGGTATTTTTCCGCCTGCTTACGGTCGCGGTTTTAATTCTTGCCACTGCGTTTTTTGTGGCGGCGGAGTTTGCGATCGTCTCCGTGCGCGAAACCCGGCTGGAGCAGATGGTTGGGCAGAATCGCATTGGCGCGCGAGCTGCTCTGAAGCTCAAACGTGAGATGAGCGACTTTCTAGCGGCAAACCAGCTGGGTGTTACTCTGTGCTCCCTCACGCTTGGCTGGCTCGGGGAACAGGGCATCGCAGAAGTCCTGGAGTATGCGGCCCGCCGGTCCGGTGTGCTGTCGAGCCTTCCACCACTCCGTGCCCACAGTACGCTGCTGGCGCACGGCTTTGGGGTTGTCGCGGCATTCTCTCTGATCACTTTCCTGGAGGTGGTCGTTGGAGAGCAGGTTCCAAAGTCACTCTCATTGCAGCGCAACGAGCGGATCGCTCTGGCGGTGGCCGCACCGATGGATGTTTTTATTCAGATCACCCGGCCGGCGGTTCGCCTGCTGAAAGTCTCCACTTCGGCCGTCCTCCGCCTTTTCCGTGTGCCACTGCACGCCGAGGGTGGTGAGGTTCACTCGCCGGATGAGATCAAGCTGGTGGCCACGGCCACCCGCGAGGGCGGCTTGCTGCCCGCCTTTCAGGAACGCATGATTCACCACGTTATTGACCTGAATCATGTGACAGTCCGTGAAATCATGACGCCTCGCGGACGCATCTTCTGCCTTCCAGCGGACATGCCCGTGGAACTGGCCTCCGCGCGCATTGTGGAAGAGCAGCACTCACGTGTGCCGGTGTACGATCCGGCGCTGGGCACGGAACATATCATTGGCATCGTTTACTCGAAAGACGTATCGAGGCTCATGCATTTTCGCCGGGACAGCCGGTTGCCTGCTGCCTATGGCAATGCCGTGCTGCAACTGCGGATGGTGATGCGGGATGTGCTGGTGGTGCCGGAAACCAAGCTGGCGGTGGAACTGCTGACCGAGTTTCAGGAGCGCCGCCGGCAGATGGCCATTGTTGTGGATGAGTTCGGTACAACGGTGGGCCTGGTCACGGCGGAAGATGCCTTGGAGCAAGTGGTGGGTGAGCTCCACGATGAGTTCGATGTGACCAGCCTGAATCTCTCGTCATTGCAGCAGGCAAGCGGCAGGTATGACCTGGACGGAACAGTGACGTTGCGTGATCTGACAACGCAGCTGCACTGGACATTTCCGCGTGTCGCCGGCATTGAAACACTTGCCGGATTCATTTTGTCTCAGCTTGGCCATTTGCCCGAACGTGGCGAAACCGTTCACCATGGTGGCCTCGCGTTCACCGTGGCGGAACTGACAGGGCGCCGCATCAGCACCATTCACGTGGAGACGGACCGGCACGGGCAGGCCACCGGACCGCAGGCCATGAGCACGGAGGAGAAGGCGGCGGTCGCCCATTGATGCGGCATGCGGCTCGCTCATTCCACCCTCCGGCCTCATTCCGGGCGGCATTGCCGTTGCTGCGCCGCCTGTTGCTGACCCTGCCTGTGCTCTGGCTGATCGTTTCATTCGTGTTTCTGCTCATCCATCTTGTACCCGGCGACCCGGTGACCCAGATGATGGGCGAGGGTGCCAGCGCAACGGACTTATCCGCACTGCGCCATGCCTATGGTCTGGATGTGCCGCTGCCTCAGCAATACCTGCGTTACTGGTGGGGTATTTTTCATGGCGACCTGGGCACCTCTCTGCGTTCTCATGAGCCGGTGTTGCGTTTGATTGCGCAACGCTACCCGTACACCTTGCTGCTGTCTGTGCTGTCGCTTCTGCTGGCCCTTGCCATGGCGATTCCCGCGGGTCTTACATCCGCATTGCGGCAGGGCAGGGCAGCCGACCGGGTGCTCGGGTTGCTTTCGCTGGTTGGCTTGTCATTTCCCAACTTCGCGCTCGGCCCGATTCTGATCATCCTGCTCTCGATCCGGCTGGGCTGGCTGCCCGTCTCCGGCGCGGGTGCCGGGCCGCTCTTGGGTGTGGACACGCTGCTCCACCTTTTGCTGCCGGCGGTTACGCTGGCCCTGTCACTCGCCGCCATCCTGACGCGCATGGTGCGCACCTCCATGCTGGAGGAACTGGGCCAGGACTACATCCGCACCGCGCGGGCCAAAGGGTTGAGCGAGTCGCGCGTCCTGTACCGCCATGCGCTGCGCAACGCGCTTATGCCGGTGCTGACGGTGGTCGGGCTCCAGTTTGGTTCGCTGCTGGCTGGTGCCATTGTGACGGAAACGATCTTTTCCTGGCCGGGAATCGGGCGGTTGACCATCTCCAGCATCGGCAACCGCGACTATGCCGTGGTGCAGGGCTGCACGCTTGCCATTGGACTCACGTATCTTGCGGCCAATCTGCTCACTGACCTGGCGTATACGCTGGCAAATCCGCGCCTTCGCAAAACAACCGCGTAGCGCGTAGCTCGCATACACTGGTCTGCGTGAGGCCTCCTTTTCATCTGATGTTCGTTCTTTGCCTGGCTCTATGCAGCGCAATGCTTGTTCCGGTGGCAATTTTGCGCGCTCAGCAGACGCCAAGTCCGAAGCCGGTCATCCCGCGCATGCCCTCCCGCGATCTGAAGGGGTACACGATTCCGGCCGAGCCGGAGCATCCCGAGCCGTCCGCGACAAGCTTTTCCGATCCCAAGTACAAGGTCTCCTTTCATGTCCCGGCGGGCTGGAACTTTGAAAGGCATGACGGGCTGCTGTCCAACTTCGGTGTGGAGACACGCTCCGTGGTCCGAAGGACAGATGTGCGAGGTGTGGCGGCCATCAACTTCAATCCCTGGCCGGTAACGACCTTTGCCGGAGCACTCTTTTACTATTCCGTCGTGCCTCGCGCCAGCGCGGAAATGTGCGCCGCTCAATTACAGCGTGGCCACGCCAAGCCGCTGGGCGACGCGGAAATCTCCGGCTTGACCTTTCGTCATGGCCGCGACGAGCACGGGAGAGTGTGCACGGAAGCGCGCGACGAAATCTTCACCGCGATGCGCGGGAATGCCTGCCTCCGCTTCGATCTGGTGGTGAACACCTTCTGCGCGGAGACGAGCGGCGCGATGGAAATCAATGCGATGCAGCTGAAGGATGTCGACAGCCGTCTTGCGAACATTCTTGGGTCCGTCAAGATTGACCGTTAGCGGTTAGGACGCGGGAAAGGTCTTCATCTTGATCTCAAGTGAACCGTTCTGGATCGTTGCCATGGCCATGGAAATCGGCAGCCGGAAGCGCCGCGGGCCCACACTGCCCGGATTTAGGTAGAGGACTCCGTTGCGGCGCTCCTGCGCGGGCTGGTGTGAGTGTCCGTACACCACGATATCCACGCCGGCCGCCACGGGGTCCAGATCGAGATCGGCAATTGCATGGACCAGGTAAAACGTCAGCCCGCCAAGCTGAACCATCTCCGTGGCAGGCAGGGCAGAGAGCGGCGGCTCTGTGTCGACGTTGCCACGGATAGCAGTGAGCGGAGCAAGCTCCTGCAGGGTTCGCAGAACGGCTTCGCTGCCCAGGTCTCCCGCGTGCAGGATGTGATCGACGGCCTCTAGTTCCGCGAGTACAGCAGGCCGCAACAGGCCGTGAGTGTCTGAAAGAATGGCGATTTGCAATCGAGTTCTCCGCTCGGCAATCAGCATGTTGCATCGTTGCCGTTTCTGAACCATGATCAACCAGGTACGGCGAGTCGCGTATCGCTCTGAGGAAACGGATAATCGATTCGTGCAGAAGCAAGCAAGCGCAATGCCGGGCCCGGAGCACAGCACGCAGGATGCGCGTCTCCTGCGCGAGTATCTGACGTACCTGCATGTGGAGCGCGGTCTGCGGCCACTGAGCTGCGCCAGCTATGGCAAGGACTTGGAGCAATTTGCAGAGTTCCTGGAATCGAGCAACCGAGTGTTGTTCAAAGCGACGCATGCCGACGTTGCCGGATGGATGCAGCATCTGCGTACCCACGACCGCACCGACCGGTCCATCGCGCGCAAGCTGAGCTGCCTGCGCGGTTTTTACAAATGGCTCTTGCTGGATAAGCGCATCGCCCACGATCCCACAATCCACGTTGATTCTCCCTCAACCTGGAAAGTGCTGCCAAAATCTCTTGCAGAATCTGAAGTGCGCACCATGCTGGATGGTGCAGCTATGAGCGCCGGCCATCCGCAGGCAGACGCTCTGGCCTTGCGCGACCACGCCATCCTGGAAGTGCTGTACGGCGGGGGGCTTCGCGCGGGAGAGGTCGTTGCCTTGCGCGTCGAGGACCTTCACCTGGATCAAGGCCGTGCGCAGCTTCGCGGCAAGGGCGACAAGGAACGCATTGTGCCGCTTGGCGCACCGGCCTGTGCCGCCCTGCGGACCTATCTGGAACGAGGCCGCGTCTCGCTGGTGAGCCGTGGCCTGCAGCGCACGCTCTTTCTGTCGCACACGGGAAAGCCACTCACGACCCAATGGATGTGGAAGATCGTGAAGAGCCGCGATGCAACGGCCAGCCCGCACCGGTTGCGGCACAGCTGCGCCACACACATGGTGGAGCATGGGGCTGACCTGCGCAGCGTGCAGATCCTTCTGGGCCATGCGGACATCGCGACCACGCAGGTCTACACGCATCTTGCCTTGGGCCGGCTCAAAGAGGTGCATCGCGCGCATCACCCCCGGGGGCGCCGCAGAGTGGAAGCAGGCGCGTGAGTTCTTCCCTCAGAAGCCTTGCCGATGATTTTCTGAAGACGATTGCCCAGGAGCGGTCTGCTTCCGGGCACACGCTGCGGGCCTATACGCGAGAAGTCCATGCGTTTGCAGAGTTCCTGTGCGAGCTGCTGGGACCGGAGGTGGCGATCCTCTCGGTCGAGCACACTCATATCCGGGCTTACCTGGCCGCGCTTTATCAACGTGGGCTCACGCGAGCCTCGGCGGCGCGGGCGCTTGCCGCCATCCGCTCCTGGTTCAAGTGGATGGCCCGCGCCGGATACATCGAGCAGAATCCCGCGTCGCTGGTCAGCACGCCCAAATTGCCGAAGCATCTGCCACGCGTGCCTTCCGCAGAGGAGGTCAATCGCGTGCTCGACGGCATCGCGGAGCAAGGCAAGCCCGCAGAGGCCTGTAGTGGCTTGGGTCCAGTCGTCGCTTCCCATCCCTCCTGGCCGGAGCGTGACCGCGTCATCTGGGAACTGCTCTATGGCTGCGGCATCCGGAATTCTGAGCTGGTCGGCATCAATGTCGAGAACATTCATTGGGCGAATGACGCGATCCTGGTGCGCGGTAAGGGCCGCAAAGAGCGCTATGTGCCTCTGGGCGACGCTGCAGCGGAAGCGGTCCGGGCGTACGAAGCGTCCCGCGCCGCAACGCTGACCGGGGCGATGAAGTTATCGATGCTGAAGAAAGGGCCACTGCTGATCAACCGGACCGCACGGGGAGCGGCACGGCTCACCACACGCTCGGTTGGCCGGATTGTGAAGAGCATCGCGGTCGCCCGTGGGCTGCCGGCCGACGTGCACCCGCACACGTTGCGGCACGCTTTCGGCACGCACATGTTGGAAGAGGGTGCGGACCTGCGTGCCATCCAGGAGCTGCTGGGTCACGAGCGGCTTTCCACCACGCAGCGCTATACCCAACTCACCGTAAACCAGATCGAACAGGTCTACGACCGGACACATCCACGAGCCTGAGAGAACACCGGACTCAAAGACCTGCGCGCGATATACTTAGGTATCGTGTTCTGACAGTGCGCCTCGACCGCCAATGGTGGAAGAGCGTGGCCACGGAACATCCGGCTGGCGTGCTCACACGAGGCGTGCTCAGACGCAGGGAAAAGCTTTGATCAACAGTGTACTTGCCAAGGTTTTCGGCACCAGCAACGAACGCGCCGTGAAGCGCATGCAGCCGTTGGTCGACCAGATCAATGGCTTTGAGCCTTCTCTTGTCAATCTGACCGATGAGCAGCTTCGCGCCAAGACAGTCGAGTTCCGTGAGCGCATTGCCGCACGTACGAAGGACCTGACCGATAGCGACGAGATCATTGCCGCAGAGAAGGAAGCCTTGGACGAGCTTTTGCCGGAAGCTTTCGCGGTCGTGCGTGAAGCGGGCAAGCGCGCCGTGGGAATGCGGCACTTCGATGTACAGATGATCGGCGGCACTGTTCTGCACCAGGGCAAGATCTCTGAGATGAAGACCGGTGAGGGCAAAACGCTGGTTGCCACGCTGCCTTGCTACCTGAATGCGCTGGCCGGCCGTGGCGTCCACGTGGTCACCGTGAACGACTACCTGGCCAAGCGTGACGCCGAGTGGATGGGCAAGATTTACGGCTTCCTCGGCATGAGCGTGGGCGTGATTGTGCACAACCTGGACGACCGCGAGCGCCGCGCCGCCTACGCCGCCGACATCACCTACGGGACCAACAACGAGTTCGGCTTCGACTACCTGCGCGACAACATGAAATTTGAGTTGAGCGAACTTGTGCAGCGCGGGCACTACCACGCCATCGTCGACGAGGTGGACTCGATTCTGATCGACGAGGCGCGCACGCCGCTCATCATCAGCGGTCCGACAGACCAGACCACGGACAAGTATGAGCGCGTAAACATCATCATTCCGCAACTGGAACTCGGTGAATTTACCGAAACGCTGGAAGAGAAGACCTACACCGGCGATTACGTTGTCGATGAAAAGCATCGCGGTATCACCGTCACCGATGAGGGCTGGGAGAAGGTCGAGCGGTTGCTCGGCATCGGCAACATCGCCGATCCGGAAAACTGGGACCTGAAACACCACGTCGAGACGGCGATCAAGGCACACTCGCTCTACCGGCGAGATGTGGAATATGTCGTCAAAGACGGCGAAATCATCATCGTCGACGAGTTCACGGGCCGGTTGATGCCGGGCCGCCGGTGGTCCGACGGCTTGCATCAGGCTGTGGAAGCCAAGGAAGGCGTGCAGATCCGCAAGGAAGACCAGACTCTTGCAACGATCACCTTCCAGAACTACTTTCGCCTCTACCGCAAGCTGAGCGGCATGACCGGCACGGCTGAGACCGAAGCCGCCGAGTTCGACAAAATTTACAAGCTTGATATCACGGTCATCCCAACCAACCGTCAGATGCTCCGGATCGAGAATCCTGACGTCGTCTACCGGACTGCACGAGAGAAGTACCTTGCCGTCGCGGAAGAGATTGAGCGTCTGCATGAAGTGAACCAGCCAGTGCTGGTGGGCACGACCTCTATCGAGAAATCGGAAGTGCTCAGCGGCATTCTGAAAGAAAAGAAAATTCGTCACGTGGTGCTGAATGCAAAGTTCCACGAGCGCGAAGCGGAGATCGTCGCACAGGCCGGCCGGCTCGGCATGGTCACCATCGCGACCAACATGGCGGGCCGTGGTACGGACATTCTGCTGGGCGGCAATGCGGACTTCATGGCACGCCAGGAGCTGGTCAAGAAGGATGCCGCGCGCGCACTGAGCGCGGTGGAAGGCGAAATAGCGCCCGTGGCGGGTCCCGGCATGTTCCGCTTCTACTACTCGAATCAGGAGTACGAGATCAGCCAGGGCGAGTGGGATGCCGCGCTGGAACGCTACACCGCTGAGACCAAGGTCGATCATGAAGCGGTGGTTGCCGCCGGAGGCCTGCACATTCTGGGCACCGAGCGGCACGAGAGCCGGCGCGTGGACAATCAACTGCGTGGCCGTGCCGGCCGTCAGGGCGATCCTGGAGCCTCACGCTTCTTTCTCTCCCTGGAAGACGATTTGATGCGCATCTTTGCCCGCGACTGGGTCGGCCCCATGCTGCAGCGGCTGGGCATGGGCGAGGGTGTGCCGATTGAAAGTGGCATGATCACCAACCGCATCGCCGCCGCACAAAAAGCAGTTGAGACACAGAACTTCGAAAGCCGCAAGCACGTGCTCGAGTATGACGACGTGATGAACAAGCAGCGTGAGGCCGTCTACGGACTGCGGCACTCGCTGCTGGTGGGCATCGACCAGAAAGAGCTGATTCTTGAGGATTACGTCTCGAACGAACTGAGCAATGTGCTCGACGCGGAGGCACCGGCCAATGTTCATCCCGACCAATGGAAAATGGAGGAAATGCGCGCCAAGCTGGCGGACGTCTTTGGTTCCAGCTTCGATGACGTGGACGTCACGACGCTGAACCGCCATGAACTTGGCGAAGCGCTTTTCACCCGGTTGCGCGAACGATTCGAGGTGAAGGAGCAGATCCTTGGCCCCGATACGCTGCGGTATCACGAACGCGTGGTGATGCTGAGCGTGCTGGACGGCTTGTGGAAGGATCACCTTCTTTCAATGGACCACCTGAAGGAGGGCATCGGCCTGCGCGGCTATGCCCAGCAGGACCCGCTGGTCGCCTACAAGCGCGAGAGCTTCGAGATGTTCGAAGTCATGATGAACCGCTTCCAGCAGGACACGCTGCGCAATCTTTTCCGCATGCAGATCATGGCTCCAGATGGCACGCCGATCGAAACGCTGGACCAGTTGCACGCCCTGCAGAGCGGTGCCGCGCAGCAGCTGCAGAATGCTGCCGTGCCCGTGGCGCCGGAACTCCCCGCGCTGCCCAGCGACCCGTTCCGCGGAACGCGCGAGCAGCGGCTGGATGAGCCCGCCACGGCAAACCCGGATCCTGAGTACGGCCAGCAATCATCGCAGAACGGACAAACTTTGAACGGCAACGGTCAGTACGCACCAAATAAGGGCCGCCGCAGCCAGAAACCAAAGCGGACCAGCCGGCAGTAGCGAGACGAAGCACCTCGGTCATTCCGACGAAAGCGGGACCGGCAGTCAGAGGCCTTCAGCCTGTGGCTACCAGTCCCGTATCAAATGGGACTCACTTACTTGAGAAGGTCATCCAGCAGCACCTTGGCCTTTGTTGCCAAGGTGTGCGCCGCTTCCACGTCAGAGGCGTTCCACGATTCCTGCGCCTGCCGGATGTACAGCCGTGCCTGCTCCACGTCCGCCTTGTGATCGTTCACGAACGAACCCTGCAGGCCATTCACCCGCTGCGTTTCAGAGTGAATCAGGTCAATGGTTTGCTGCCGGAGATTGCTGGAAGTTTCTCCGCCAGCGCTGAGCTGACCCAGGCGGATGGGCGGTGGGGCAGTGCTTGCCGTTGTCTGCTGTGGAAGCGGCGCAGCAGGCGCTGTGACAGCAGCGGGCGGCGGCGTTGTAGCGGCAACTGTTGCGGACCGGCGCGTCCGCGTGGGCTTTTTGACTGGTTTTTCTGGTGGCGGTGCCACGGTCACCACAGGCTTGAGTGGGGCGGGCAGCGGTTCCGTCGGGTGTGTCGGCGGAGGTACGCTCACCATCACCGGCGCAATCTCCGGCGGCGCGGGCGGCAGAGCGAAGACCTGCTTGGCGTGGCGGTGGCAGCCAGACAGCGGCAGCAGGCAGCACAGAATCAGCAAAGCTCGCTTCATAGCTGTGCCCTCGCGATCTCACGCGTGCCATGTTGCCGGGTTGCCAAAGGGAGACGCACCGCAAATAGGGTACCGCGCGTGGGCGATTCCGCAACAGCGTCGGACTCAACTTCGACAGTGCCGCCCATCATTTGCACCATGCGCCAGGTCATCGCCAGCCCAATGCCGCTTCCGGTGGACTTGGTGGTGAAGTACAGGTGGAAGATGCGGTCCAGCAGCTCCGGCGCAATGCCCTCGCCGGTGTCGCGGATGCGAATGGCAATTTCACCGCGCTCCCGAGCCGTTTGAATGTAGAGCGTTCCGCCGCCCGGCATAGCATCCATCGCGTTCAGAACAATGTTCAGTAGAGCCTGGTGCAGCATCTCCGAATCAACCAGGACGCGTTCGTTAGCCGCATCGTTGGCGACCTGCACGGTAATGCGGCGAAGCGAAGCGTCCACGGAAACAAGCCGTAGCACCGACTCAATGAGCGGCCCGATGGTGCGTTCGCGCAATTGCGGCTCCAAGGGACGGCTGAAGTCGGCCAGAGTTTGTACCACCCGGTCCAATCGAGCCATCTCACTGGCCAGCACGTCCACATGCCGTCCGGCACCATCGACGGGCGCGCTGCTCTTGTCCAGCTTGCTGCGCAGCAGTTCCAGGTGCAGCACCATGGCATTGATCGGATTCTTAACCTCATGACCGACCCCGGCGGTCAGCCGGCCGATGCTGGCCAGCCGCCGGGAAAGGTCGATCTCCCGCTCGATTTCTTCCTGTGCGGCTGCGTCGTGCAGCGTCAGCATCGCTCCCAATGAGGTAGTTGCGGAGGAGTTCTTTCCGTTGACTCCGGCAAAGGGAAAGTTGAGCGACAGTTCGACAGCTCGTCCATCCCATAGAGTTGCTGGGCGATTTTGTAAAGGCTGCTTTGCGGAAAGAGCCGCTCGAATGAGTTCGCCGACCGCGGTTTCCGCAGGAAAGATGGCACCGATTGACTGACCGGTGAGATTTGCCGGGGACGGCAGGAAATTGCGGGCGGAGTCGCTGGCCATCAGCACCGTTCCATCCGCCGCCAGCAATAGCACGCCATCTTTCAGGGTCTGCAACATCTGCGAAAGATTGCTCGCCAGTTCCGTCCGCTGCTGGGCAGAGGTGCGCAACTGCTCATCCAGGCGTGTGATGGTGGTGGAGACTTCCTGCACGGCATCGCGCCGGGGCTGCGCCAGGCTTGGCGCGCTGGCCTGTTCCGGTTCGCCCGACAGAGCAGAAAGCCGGCGGCTGATCTGTTCAATGGGCCGGACTGCCAGCGACGACAGAAGGACGGCGGCGGCCAGGGATATGCCAAGAGCTGTCAGCCCGATCAGTCCTGCCTCCCGCAGCCAGGGGGCGAAGGCGTTGCGCAGCAGAGAGGAGCGCACACCGATGTGCGCGTACAAGAACGGTTGGCCGTTCCTCTCCAGCGGCAGCACGGTATCCAGCACCTCCGGCTTGCCGAAAACAGTTTTCACCTGCTGCGCAATGCCGCCTGTGGCAAAGGTGGACAGCAGCCGGCGTTGAGGAGGCCGGCTTCCCATGATGGCGGGATTGCTGCTCAGCAGCACACGACCATTGGCTCCGCTGACGGAAACGTCCTGCACCGTGGGCGAATACTCCACGATCGCGTCGATCGTTTGCGTGAGTGCCTGGTCCTGCTGCAGGGTCTTCGTAATGGCCTTTTCAAAGGCCGCTTCTCCCGGTTCCGCCGTCGCGTTGGCCGCAAGATCGTTCTCCAGCGCTGTCCGCATCGATAGAAGCACTTCATGCGCTAAAACGACGTTCGATGCCTCGGCCTGGGAAAGGCGGCCGCGCAGAAGTTGTGAAAAAAAGACAGAGCAGAGCGTCGCTGTCAGCAGCACTGTGAAGACAGAGGTGGCCAGCACCAATTTGGTCTTCAGCCGCATTGTTCCCCTCGCCTCAAGCCTCCATCATGCCCCATCCGGCGTATGCCGTGCTTGATCAGGTACCGTCCCGCATACTGGCTAGGCCCGTATCAACGCGCGGCGGCTTCTGTGCTGGCGTACTCCTTGAGCTTATTCTGCAGCGTCTTTGAACTGATGCCGAGGATTTCCGCGGCACGTGTTTTGTTATTTCTGGTGGATTCGAGCGTGCGCAGGATCAGCTGCTTTTCAGCCTGGTCTACCGTGGTGCCGACCGTGACCTGCACAACTTCCCGGTCGTCCAGGATAGCGGGATGCGGAAGGTCCAAGCTGGGCTGGAACAGCTGAGGAACAGGCGCGGCGATGGCTCCGTGCGCCGGTGGAATGAAGCCTTCCTCGCCAAAATTTGGCGGCAGGTGAGAAACATTTAGCCGTTCATTCCCCGCCATGATGACTGCACGCTCAATGGTGTTCCGCAGTTCGCGGGCATTGCCCGGCCAGGGGTAGCGCTCCAGGCGAGCCAACAGCGTAGGCGCGATCCCCGGAACGGTGGTGCCGTGGCGTGCATTCATCTCTTCCACCATGGCCTCGGCAATAGCGGGAATGTCGCCTGCATGTGTGCGCAGTGCGGGCATTTCGATGTGGAAAACATTCAGCCGGTAATACAGATCACCGCGGAGTTCACCACTGGCCACGGCCGACTGAGGATCCTTGTTGGTCGCGGCAATTACACGCACATTGACAGATGTTTCTTCACGGGCACCCAGACGGCGGAGCTTGCGGTCTTCCAGCACGCGCAGAAGTTTGGTCTGAGTGGCAGCGGGCATCTCGCCGATTTCATCCAGCAGCAGCGTGCCCTCCTCGGCAAGCTCGAAACAGCCGGCGCGCCGCTCCTGCGCTCCGGTGAAGGCTCCGCGCTCATGCCCGAAAATTTCGCTTTCAATGAGTGTTTCCGGAATGGCGGCGCAGTTCACAGCCACAAAAGGCTTGTGGCGCCGGCCGCTCAGCAGATGCAGCGCCCGGGCGGCGAGTTCCTTGCCCGTGCCGCTTTCTCCCGTAATCAAAACGCTCACATTGGTAGGAGCGATGCGTTCAATGGTGCGGTAGACCTCCTGCATGGCTGTCGAGCCGCCGATCAGGGGACCAAGCCGCCCCTGCTGACTTGGCTCTTCTGAGGATGGGCGTTGCTCCGTCTCCTCCATCTGTTCACTGGCGTTCTGCAGGATGGTTCGCAGGCGCGATGGATCGATCGGCTTCTGAATATAGTCGTACGCGCCCATGCGCATGGCATGCACGGCGGAATCCACGGCTCCGTGCGCCGTAACCATCACCACGGCGACTTTCTGCTGCAACTCGCCGATGCGGTCGAGCATTTGCAGGCCATCCATGCGCGGCATCATCAGGTCAGAGACCACGACAGCCGGTGACCAGCGCTGCACCATCTCAAAGCCGGCGACACCATCCGCTGCCGTTTCGGTGCGATATCCCCAGGATGTCACGAGCTCTGCAAGCCCGGCGCGTGCGTTTGCCTCGTCTTCGACGATTAATACTTTCGTCTGAGCCACCTATCCTCTTTTCGTTTGTCACTCTATGGATGCAACAGATGCATCGCGGTTTGCGTATTCTGAACAAGTGCTAGATTACGAAATTTCCGCAGCAGAGCTAAAAAAGCTCCGAGATGAGAACCCTACCCTTACCATTCTGGATGTTCGCGAGCCCTGGGAGGTCGCCACGGCGTCGCTGACAGGCAGCAAAGACATTCCCATGGGTGAGGTGCCGGCGCGAGCGCACACCGAACTCGACCCAGACGGGCGCATCGTGGTGCTTTGTCACCACGGAATGCGTTCACTGAGTGTTACGACGTGGTTGCGGCGGGAAGGTTTCGATCAGGCACAGTCGCTTGCCGGCGGAATTGACGGCTGGTCCCGCGAAGTCGATCCAAAAGTGCCGCTGTATTAAGTCACAACGACCGGTAGCTCGAGCAGATTTGGCCTTCTCCGAAGGAGTAAAGCTGCTTGCTGGGTGTGCAGATCTCTATGTGTAAACGTGTCAAGTAAGTCAAAGCAGGAGGGCTATGAGCATGCTGGAAGCGGCGCTGCAGTTTGCGGAAAAAAATAGGGAAGCGGCGCTGGAGCAGCTGAAGACTTTTTTAAGGATCCCGTCGGTCTCGACGCTGCCCGACCATGCGGCGGATGTGCGCCGGGCTGCGGAGTTCCTGGCTGCGGAACTGCGCCGCATTGGCATGGAAAATGTTCACTTGATTGAGGGTACCGGCCACCCGCTGGTCTATGCCGACCATTTGTACGCTCCCGGCAAGCCGACTGTGCTGTGCTACGGCCATTACGATGTGCAGCCGCCCGATCCGCTGGACGAGTGGCTCTCGCCGCCATTTGAGCCGGAGGTACGGAACGGAAATGTCTATGCGCGTGGCGCGGTGGACGACAAAGGCCAGCTCTGGATGCATGTGAAAGCTCTGGAGGCGCTGCTGCAGGATGGCGGCAAGCTGCCGGTGAACATCCGCATGCTTGCCGAGGGCGAAGAGGAGGTGGGTGGTGAAAGCATCGCGGCCTATTTGCGGGAAAAGCCGGAGACACTGAAGGCTGATGTGGCACTGGTGAGTGACACGGACATGTTTGCGCCAGACCTGCCGACCATCTGCGTGGGTCTGCGCGGCATGATCTACACCGAAATCGAGGTTCGTGGCGCGAAGGGCGACCTGCACAGCGGGATGTATGGCGGGGCCGCCCCCAATCCCTTCATCGCGTTGGCGCAGATCATTGCGCGGCTTAAGGATGAGCAGGGAAACATCCTGATCCCAGGCCTTCTGGACACTGTCGAATCTCCGAGCGAAGCAGAGTTGGCGGCATGGAAACGCCTGCCCTTTGATGAGGACCGCTACCGAGCGGAGGATGTGGGCGCGAGTGAGCTGGTGGGTGAGCCTGGATTCAGCGTGCTGGAACGGCTATGGGCACGGCCCACGCTGGAGGTGCATGGCATGCCGGGCGGGTTCACCGGTGCAGGGGCAAAAACAGTGATTCCGGCGAAGGCGACTGCTAAAGTATCCATGCGTCTGGTGCCGGGCATGGAGCCGCAACGGACGTTTTCCATGCTTCGGGATCATGTCGCCTTTGTCGCACCGCGAGGTGTCTCGGTCGAAACGCGATTGATCCACTCCGGTGACCCAGTGGTGGTCAGCACGGATAATCCGTTCATCCAAGCCGCGACCGATGCCATGCAGGCCGTCTTTCATCGCGAAACGGTCTTCGTGCGGGGTGGCGGGTCCATCCCGATCGTTGGCGATTTCGAGCGCAATTTGAGAATCCCGACCGTGCTGATGGGCTTTGGACTGCCGGACGACAACCTGCATGCCCCCAACGAGAAGTTTCACCTGGCGAACTTCTACCGTGGCATTGAGAGCCTGATTCGATTCTTCACCCTTGTGGGAGCGTGATGCCGGCGGGGGATGGCGAGCCCCTGTTACAGCCGCGTGGCTACGTGCTGGCCGGCGGCCAGAGCCGGCGCATGGGCCAGGACAAAGCTTTCGTTCTCCTCAGCGGCAAGCCTCTCATCCAGATCGCGGTGGAGCGGCTGAACGAGGTCTGCTCAGAGGTCCGCATTCTGAGCGGGACAAGCAGTTCTGCCCGTGCGGCCGCGCTATCTGAGTTTGCGGGCGTGATTCCAGACGCAACGCCGGAACTCGGACCGCTTGCGGGTGTGCTGGCCGCGCTCACAGACACGGGCATGGGATGGTGCTTGATCACAGCAGTTGACCAGCCTCTCGTGACTTCGCACATGCTCTCAGATTGGCTGCAGTGGGCAATGCAGCAGCAGGAGATTAGCGCATCCTGGCTCTGTGAGACCCCGTGCAACCAGGCAAATCTAGAGCACCTGCCCGTTCTGCTGCACACGCGCTTGCTGCCCATTCTGTCCCGAGTCGTCCAAAGCGGTGAACGCAAGCTCATGCAAGCCATTCAGCTCGCAATTCAACAGCAGAATTCTCAGTTCCTCGCTTTTCCAGTCAACGGCGGAACCGACTGGACGTTGAACCTGAACACACCGGCGGACGTGGACCGGGCGCAACGCATTGTTGAGCAGTACGGGCCGAACCAAAACGCCGCTGGAGCATCTGAATAGCCTATGGCGGAGAACGAACAACAAGCGCAAACGTCAACTGGCGAGCAGAATACCAAGCAGGACGAAGCGGCCGCTCAGCCTGGAGGTCAGACCCTGGCCCAGGCTCTTGTCGCGGAAGCATCCGAGCCGAACGAGCATCTAGTCGCGCCACCACTGGTGGTGGATGAGGAGGCGCTCAACCGGCCGCTGATTGAAGAAGTCTCTCCGGACGTTGCACAAGAAGTCGGCGACTTCATCGCGGAAGCCGCCGAACAGAATGAGCAGACGGAAGCCAAGCCCGCCACCAGCTACATCGCCTTCAGCCATGTGGAGAAGTCGTTCGGCGACTTTCATGTGTTGCAGGATGTGAGCTTCTGCGTGAATCAGGGCGAGACGCTCTGCATTTTGGGCCGCTCCGGTGTCGGCAAGTCGGTTTCGCTGCAGATGCTGATGGGTTTTCTGAAGCCCGACGGTGGTTCGATCAAAGTCGCCGGAGAAGAAATCACCGGCTTCAGTGAGCGCGAGATGCAGGCAATCCGGCGGAAAGTCACGATGGTTTTTCAGAATGGTGCCCTTTTTGATTCCATCTCCGTTGGAGAAAATGTCGCTTTTCCACTGCGTGAGAAGGGCGAACTGTCGGATGAGCAGATCCGGCAAGTGGTAAAGGGATTGCTCGAGATGGTGGGCGTAGCCGGTATGGACGATCTGCTGCCCAGTGATCTATCCACCGGCATGAA
Source organism: uncultured Terriglobus sp. (assembly GCA_964246215.1). Taxonomy (GTDB): domain Bacteria; phylum Acidobacteriota; class Terriglobia; order Terriglobales; family Acidobacteriaceae; genus Terriglobus. Next base: position 57,904 of record CAXTPQ010000005.1, read on the forward strand.
GCGCTCCATTGCCATTGCCAGAGCGCTGGCTTCGCAACCTGAAGCAATACTTTACGACGAGCCGACGACCATGGTGGACCCACTGATGGGACATTTACTTGGAGATTTAATCGAGCGGTTGAAGCGGCAACTGCATCTGACCAGTATCGTTGTGACACATGACATGCGCTTTGCCCGGAAATTGGCGGACCGGGTTTTGTTCCTGCACGAGGGAAAAGCTCAGTTCTTTGGTACTGTTGAGGAGCTGGAACATACAGAAAACATTGTCTTGAAAGAATTTCTTTCCATGGATGAGTTGTTACTGCCGGCCTAGTTGTATGTCACTTTCGTGTTACTTTCGTTGCTGTCACCGCAACTCTTCTTTATCCTCGGGTCATGGAATGAGAGCTTGAGCACCACCAGCCGGAGAATGTCTTCCGACGGTGTCCGATCTGCCTTGTGGCAGTTCTGGCTCTCATCATTGCGAAGCTCAGTATCGGGGATACGGTAAGCATGTCTACACGCGAGTTCACCGACGGCTTCGGATTACATCAGCCGAGACGCGTTGCAGAGCAGCCATCCTTGCGGATGGGGCAGGGCACGCTTAGTCAGCCGTCCATTGCGGCAAGCGCCTGGATGCTGCTGGATATTTCCACTGTTTTGATTGCGAGCTTGATTGCACTCCGCATCCGCAGCGATGTGGCTGAGAGCAGCGGCATTCTGTACTCGGCCGGGCTTCGGCATGAATTGCTTGGACCCTTGGGTGTTTACCTGGCGTGGTTTGCCGCTTGCCTCATTTCATTTACACATTCGTACGGCTTGTATGGCCCGATTCAGAACCGCAGTGGACTCAACGAGCAGCGGATGACCATCCAGGCAACTCTGGTCTCCGGCCTCATTCTTTGTGGAACGATTTACCTGTCCCGCGGTGAATTCGCGTCACGCATCGTGGTGATCCTGTGCGTACTGATGACGGCGGCCATGCTTTGCGCGCGGCGGGCTCTCTGGCGGTCACTGGTGTATAGCCGTTATCGCGACGGTATCGACACACGCAATGTCCTCATCCTCGGCTCGGGCCGTGTGGCTCACGCGCTGCGCAACCATCTGGAGTCATTGCGCCACCTGGGCTTTCGCTTCAAAGGCTTCATTGCAATCAACGAGGCAGAGCAGGAGTCGGGCGAGCCGGACATCATCGGCAACCAGCGCAACTGCCTGGCGCTCGCACGCGCTCTCTTTGTCGATGAGATTTTTATCTCAGTCCCGGCGGAAAAGCAGATGGTGATCTCTCTTGTGGAGGAGGCACGCGCGCTGGGCATTGACGTGCGCGTTGTGCCGGACCTTTACGACGGCCTAGCCTGGAATGCACCCGTGGAGTACGTCGGCCAGTTTCCAACGATCCCGCTGCACCGGAGGGAGTTCCCCATTGGCTCCTTCATGCTCAAGCGCATGCTGGACATCACAATCTCCATAGTCGCCCTGATCCTGCTCTTACCATTGCTGTCGTTGATAGTTCTTGCCGTCCGTCTGGACTCCCAAGGGCCGATTTTCTACTCGGCAAAAAGAATCGGGCGCAAGGGACGAACCTTTGACTGCTACAAGTTTCGAACCATGGTGCCCAATGCCGAAGCCATGCTGCAGAGCATGGGTCACTTGAATGAACGTGACGGCATCCTGTTCAAAGTCACCAATGACCCGCGCATTACCCGGGTCGGGCGGATTCTGCGGAAATATTCGCTGGATGAACTGCCACAATTCTGGAATGTGGTGCGCGGCGACATGAGTCTGGTGGGCCCGCGGCCCCCCATGGCGGCGGAGGTTGAGCAGTACGACCTGGCTCATTTACGAAGGCTAGACGTGTTGCCGGGCATCACTGGATTGTGGCAGGTGGAAGCGCGGCAGGATCCGTCGTTTGACAGCTATATCTCGCTTGACACGGCTTATGTTGAGAACTGGACGCTCTGGCTGGACCTGAAAATCATGGTTCGCACGGTGAGTGTCGTGCTGGGTGGAACCGGCACTTAAACGATGGCGCGCCAACGTAGAATAAGCCTGTGAAGATCGCGCTTTGTCAGCTCAATCCTACGGTAGGCGACTTTCAGAACAATGTCGGCAAGTTGTTGGCGGCTGCTGAATACGCTGCCGGTCAGGGTGCCCGCCTAGCGGTATTTCCGGAATTGAGCACGTGCGGCTATCCCCCGGCCGACCTCTTGGAAAAGACAGAGTTCCTCGATCAGGCGGAAGCCGCGATGCAGCGGATCACGGTAGTTTCTGCTGAGGCATTCATGCCCGCGATCCTCTTTGGCACGGTCTTGCGATCGGACAAACGGCCTGGCAAGCCCGCGCGCAATGTGAGCGTACTGTGCGACGGCGGCAAGGTATTGCTGGTTCAGCAAAAGATGCTGCTGCCGTTTTATGACGTTTTTGACGAGCAGCGCTACTTTGAAGCGGGTGACGATCAGTCGCTCGTGGAATTGGATGGCGAAACACTGGCCATTACCATTTGTGAGGACGCCTGGAACGACAAGGAGTTCTGGCCCGAGCGCTTGTACAGCAACGATCCCGTTGAGAAGCTCATGGCAAAGCGCGGTGCTGCCGGGCAAAAGGCGACAGTCATTCTGAACATCTCTGCTTCACCCTACTGGCAAGGCAAGCAGCAGGTGCGGCGCGAGATGCTGGCTATGCTGGCAAAGCGGCATGGGGTCACGGTGGCTCTGGCGAACCAGGTGGGGGGCAATGACAGCTTGTTGTTTGACGGCGCGTCCTTTGCTATCGGCTGCGATGGTGGGCTGCTTGCCGCGGCAGCCTCGTTCCGCGAAGATACCGTGCTGTTCGATACGGACTGCGAACCGGTGCATCTGCCCGCAACGCTGGTGGGGGAGGTGGAGACCGACTGGCAGGGTCTGGTGATGGGTGTGCGGGATTACGTGGCCAAAACAGGGTTTTCAAAAGTGCTAATCGGCTTGAGTGGCGGCATTGACTCTGCCGTGGTGGCCGCCCTGGCCGTGGAAGCCTTGGGCAAGGATTACGTGCTGGGTGTCGGCATGCCGAGCGAGTATTCATCGAGCGGCTCCATTGAGGATGCTCGTCAGCTAGCAGAAAACCTTGAAATTCGCTTTGAGTTGCTCCCGATTCGTGACGGCTTCAACAGCCTGGAGCACACGCTTGAGCCGCTTTTCCGCAATACTGAATTTGGTTTGGCCGAGGAGAATCTGCAATCCCGCCTGCGTGGAACACTGCTGATGACGCTGTCGAACAAGTTCGGTCATCTGGTCCTGACGACCGGCAACAAGAGCGAGATGTCCGTCGGGTACTGCACCCTGTATGGCGACATGGTCGGAGCTCTCGCGGTGATCGGAGACGTGTGGAAGACACGTGTTTACCAGCTCGCCCACCATGCCAACCGCCACGGCGAAGTCATCCCGTACAACACCATCAGCAAGCCACCCTCCGCCGAACTGCGGCCGGGGCAGATGGACACGGATTCCTTGCCACCGTATGAGGTACTCGATCCTTTGCTGCAGGCATATGTCGAGCGATACGAGTCTGTCGAGGAGATCGCGGCTTCGCAGAATTTGTCGCTCGACAGGGTTGGGCAGGTGATCGCCCTGGTCGAGCGGAGCGAGTACAAGCGCCAGCAGGCGGCTCCGGTATTGAAGATCACGCGGAAGAGCTTTGGCAACGGGCGGCGCTTTCCGATTGCGGCACGCTTTCGCCGCACGCTAATGCCCGCGGGCCAGAGCAGCTAGCCGTTCGCCAGGAAAACGAATCTGGCCAGAAAGAGTGCGGCTAGCAAGAATAGCAACCAATCCTGCCGCCGGGCACGTCCGCTGAAGAGCTGCAGCAGGGCATAGCTGGTGACGCCCATGCCCAGTCCATTCGCGATGGAGTAGGTCAGCGGAATCAGAATGAGCGTCAGGAAGGCTGGGATGGCAACCAGCGGATCGGCCCACTCAATCTCAGCGATCGAGCCGGCCATCAGCGCACCGACCAGGATAAGCGCCGGCGCGGTTGCGGAGGTGGGCAAGGGACCGGCAAGCGGCGCGATGAAGAGCGCAAGCAGGAAGCAGAGTCCAGCCACGATGGCCGGCACGCCAGTGCGCCCGCCCACGGCCACGCCCGCAGACGACTCGATGTAGGAGCAGACCGTACTGGTGCCGGTAAGAGACCCGGCAATGGTGGCCGTGGCATCCGCAAAGAAGATACGTGAGAGCCGAGGTATGTGTGTGCCGTCTTCAATCAGGCCGGCACGTTTGGTGACGGCGATCAATGTGCCAATGTTGTCGAAAAGATCGACAAATAGGAAAACGAAGATGATCTCCAGCACGCCGATGCGCAGGGCACCCCGAATGTCGAGCTTGCCGGCGGTCAGCGTCATCTGTTGCAGCGCAAGGTGCTGCGGTGCCCAGTGCACCCGGTGAAAGATGAAGCCGGTGAGCACCGTTCCGGCGATGCCGATCAGAATGGATGCTTTGATCCGAAGCACCTGCAGAATCGCAATAAGAGCAAGGCCGAAGATCGCCAGAGCTGTATCCGGTGAGCGCAGGTTGCCGAGCGTGACGGCAGTGCTGGGGTCCTTGACGATAATGCCCGCTTCGGTGAGGCCGATGAACGCAATGAACAGGCCGATGCCGCCGGCAACCGCGGCATGCAGTTCGCGCGGGATGGCACCAACAAGCATCTGGCGCAGGCCTCCGATGGTGAGCAACAGAAACACCACGCCAGAAAGGAAGACCGCGCCCAGAGCGGTTTGCCAGGGGATGTGCATCTTCAGGCAGACGGTGTAAGTAAAGTAGGCGTTCAGGCCCATGCCGGGCGCCAACGCCAGTGGATAGCGCGCCAGCACGCCCATCAGAATTGAACCGAGGGCCGCGCACATGCAGGTGGCGGCGGTCACGGCGGCAATGGGCATGCCTGTCTTGGCCAGGATCGCCGGGTTGACAAAGATGATGTACGCCATGGTGAGGAAGGTGGTGAGGCCCGCGAGGATCTCCGTGCGCCACGTCGCTCCAAGCTGCTGGAACTCGAAGTACCGCTCCACCCGCTCAAGCATCCAGCGGCTCCGGAACGGCCTGGCCTTCGGCGCGCCGCAGCGTCAGCAATCTTGCCCAGAGCTGCTTCAGGCCGCGGTCCTGCTTGCCGAGCTTGGCCGAGCAGGTCAGCACCTCGTCAATGCCATGCTCTCGCTTCAGCGCAGCGATTGACTTCACCAATGTATTGCTGGAGAGGCGGTCACTCTTGGTCCCCACCACCAGAAACGGGCGCTGAACTTCGCGCAAAAAGTCCAACAATTGCTTGTCACTGGCTTGGGGTGGCACGTTCATGTCCACCAGACAGCAGCAGAGCGCCAGTTGTGCCCGTTCTGTCAGGTATGGGTCGATGAAGGACGGCCACTCCGATGAGATCGATTTCGAGATTTTTGCGTAACCGTAACCGGGCAGGTCGGCGAAGATGAGCTCGGGTTTGGGCCGGGTCTGGCCGCTGGGCAATTGCTCCTGCAGCGCGAAGAAATTGATGGAACGCGTGCGGCCTGGCGTGGATGACACGCGGGCATGCACTTCTCCCAACAAGCCATTGATCAGGCTGGATTTGCCCACGTTGGAGCGGCCAAGGAAGGCGACTTCCGGGACGTCTACCGTTGTGGCCGAGGCCGGGAACTGGTCGGCGGCAAAGGCCGAGAGCAGAAATTGTGCGCGCAGCCGCATGGCTAAGTGTAGCGGCGAACACCGGTCAGCGATCGCGATACACTCACCGGCATGATCGCCGCGCTTCGCCAGGAGTTCAACCGCCGCTACACTCATGAGAAATATGCCGACCTGCTGCGGCGCATGAATGCAAAGACACGCACGGATCTGCAGATTCGCGTTGCGGAAACACCGGTTTTCCTGCCAGCGCAGCTCGTCCAGCAAATGGTAGATGCGGGCATCGAGATGACGAAGCAGTTGGTGAACGACCGGCAGTACCTGCGGCGAGCCGCGGAGACAATTCCTGCGGCCTACCGCGTCGCCAATCAGGACGCCCATCCGAACTTCATGACTGTCGACTTTGGCCTGGTGCACGCAGGCGAATGCTCCTGGCAAGGCGACTGGCGGACCTTACAGCCCAAGCTCGTGGAATTGCAAGCATTTCCCTCGGTGTACGGCTACCAGGCTCTGCTCACAGAGGAGTACCGGCGCGTCTTCGATCTCGATTCGTCACTTGGGGCCTACCTGAACGGTCATGACGACGCGAGCTACTGGCAACGCCTGCGCGAGGTCATCCTGGGCCGGCACGCGCCGGAGAATGTGATTCTGATGGAGGTCACGCCGGACCAGCAGAAGACGCTGCCCGACTTCCACATTCATAAAGACCGGCTTGGCATCCGCACGGTGGACATCCGTAGCGTGCACCAGCGTGGAAGAAAACTTTTCTGCGATTGCGACGGCGTTGAGACACCCGTTTACCGCATTTATAACCGGGCCATCGCCGATGAGATGGTCCGCAAAGATGTGAAGCCCGGCTTTGATTTTTCCGCCGAGCTCGACGTTGAGTGGGCGGGACATCCGAACTGGTATTTTCTCCTGAGTAAATTTTCGCTTCCGTACTTGCCGCACCCGAGCGTGCCAGCCGCTGTCTTTCTGGACGACTGGTTCCACGGCAATGGCCGGGACCGTCTGCCGGCTGACCGGTCGCAATGGGTATTGAAGCCCCTGTTTTCGTTTGCGGGCAAGGGTATCGAGTTCGCGCCGAGTGAGGAGATGCTGCGATCCGTACCAGAGGAGGACCGCCGCAACTATCTGCTGCAGCAGCGTGTGCAGTTCTCGCCTACGGTGGACACGCCCTTCGGTTTGACTCAGGCGGAGGTGCGGATCATGTATGTATGGCCGGACGGCGGAGAGTTGGAAGCAGTACAAACACTGTTGCGGCTGGGCCGGGGCATCATGATGGGCGTTGACCATAACAAAAATCAGGAGTGGGTGGGCGGCTCAGCGGGATTGATTTGCTTTCAGTGAACGCCAGCTTGCGCTACACTGCGAATATCGGTGACTCTGGTAACGGATTTCACATTCATGATTGAAAAAATAGGTACGTCGCAGCAGTCACATCCGCCTGAAGATTCCTTCGAGGCAATGCGTACGGCGGTTCGCTTTCCTTTGGCGCTGCATGTTGATTTACGCACGGAAGTGGGTTCAACTCAGGCGCTCACCCGTGATGTTTCAGCAGCCGGCATCCAGTTTCAAATGTCGCACGCACCCCGCATCGGCTCCATGCTGGAGTGGAGCATGCACCTGCCCGGAAACATTATGGGTACACCGGATGACATTACGGTCGCATGTGTCGGCAGAGTCGTTTGGGCCGCGTCTAGCGGTGACCATGTTCATGTCGGTGCCGTGATCGATCAATACGTTTTCAAAGGTGAAGCCGAATGAGCACGAACGAAAATTTGCACGATTCATCCCCCGTGAACGAGCCGGAACAGCCGGCCATCCGCGTCATCCTGGCCGATTCCCAGGCCATTTACCGGGTCGGCATGCGGAAGGTTTTCGCCATCGAAGACGACATCCGCGTGGTGGCTCAAGCGGAAACTCTGGCGAACCTGTTTACAGCGTTGCAGCGCTTTCCCGCGGAGATCGTTGTGCTGGAAGGCCAGCTGCTGGCCGGCACTATCGATGCCGTGCCGGAACTGGTGCGGCGGGCACCCGACGCCAAGCTCATTGTGCAGGTGATGGAGACGGATGAGGCCAACACTGTGGAGCTCTACCGGCGCGGCGTGCGCGGAGTCGTGCCAAGGTCCATTTCGCCGGACCTGCTGATCAAATGCATTCGCAAGATCGCCTCCGGAGAGACCTGGATTGACAATCAGTCCGTCAGTTGGGTGATTGAGGCCTACCGGGCGCAGGCTCTATCGCTAACTTCTCCACGCAACCAACCAAAGCTGTCTCCCAAGGAACTGTCGATCATTACGTGCATCACGCGGGGCATGCGCAACAAGGAGATCGCCTACCAGATTGGGACGACGGAACAAGTCATTAAGAACTACCTGCGCAAGGTGTACGACAAGCTTGGCGTGTCTGACCGCCTGGAGTTGGCCCTCTATTGCATGCATCACCAACTGCTCAAGCAATACCCGCAGGAAGCCCTGGCGCAGTTGGTGAGTGCGGCAAATGGAAAGCGCGCGCAGGGTTAGAGTTGTCCTGCATATGCCACGGTGCTGTGAGGGTCATCGTGGTGCACTAACGAAGGATTTGGCCTTGATTGCATGGCTGCGAGCCTCGAGGAGATCCTTCGCGTTTCAGCGATGACCCTCGTGGTCACAATGAGAAGCTTCAGTTTGAGACTTCCAGATCGATTGTGAACTTGACCTCGTCCGCCAGCACGGGTTCTCCATACTTTTGGCCAAAGTTGAAGTCCTTACGCTTGATTGTGCCCGTGGCGGAGAAGCCACTTACCAGCTTGCCCTGCATGCCCTTCTGGGGTGTCGCCGGCCCGTCTACATCCAGAGTGACAGGCTTTGTCTGGCCTCCAAGCGTCAGGTCGCCGATAATCTGCAGCTTGTGATCCGCGCTGCGCTTGACGGATGTGGACTTGAAGGTGAGTGTGGGGTACTTGGCCACATCGAAGAAGTCAGGGCTTTTCAGATGTTCGTCGCGCTTCTCCTGTCCGGTGCTCACTGTCTTGGCATCGACGATCGCTTCCACATGCGCCTGAGAAACATCTTTCTCGTTCCAGACAAGCGTTCCGGTCACGCCCGAAAAACTCCCACGTACCGTGCTGACGCCCAAGTGCTTGATCTGAAATTCAACACCGGAGTGTGCTGAATCGATCGTCCATGTGGAGCTCTGGGCAACGATGGGCAAAGCCAGCAGAAGTGCGGCAGCCAACGTGGCAAAACGAAATTTCGCGATCATACAATCTCCCTGGTTCATCAATGTGACCCCGCGCAACGCGGAATGTACTTTCAGATCGGTTCCGCCGCTGAGTTTGCAGTGTCTCAATATTGCAAAAGATGATTGCACAAAATGGCGTGATTCATAATTATTTCGAAGTCGTATCTCTTGTGAGATAGGCGGGCTGATCCGATGTGCGACGATGGCTTTCACAGATGATCGATACACTTCGCGAGAAGATTGGCGGACTTACACGCGTTCAGCGCAATGCATTCATTGCGTGCTTTCTGGGTTGGTCGCTGGATGCTTTTGACTTTTTTATTCTCACGTACTGCCTGAGCGCGGTTGCCGCGGACTTTCATACCGGCATCAAGCAGGTCTCCGAGGGGCTGTTCTGGACGCTCGCGATGCGGCCGGTGGGAGCACTGCTGTTTGGCGCGATGGCGGAGCGGTATGGACGCAAGCCGACCCTTATGTTGAACGTGATCAGCTTTGCGGTATTTGAGTGTGCCTCGGCCTTTGCGCCTACACTGCCGGCGCTGCTGGTGTGCCGCGCACTGTTCGGCATCGCCATGGGTGGCGAATGGGGCGTGGGTGCCGCGCTGACCTTTGAAACACTACCGGCGGAGGGCCGCGGCTTTTTCTCGGGCTTGCTGCAGGAGGGCTATGTGGTGGGTAACCTGCTGGCGGCCGCGGTGTACTGGCTGATCTTTCCCCATCTGCACGGCACGGGCATGCTGACGAACTGGCGGGTTATGTTTCTGATCGGCACGCTGCCGGCGCTGCTGGTCTTCTTCATCCGTATTGGCGTGGAAGAGTCGCCAGCGTGGCGCGAGGGACGGACCGCGAAAGCGAAGCTTGGTGTCCCCAAACAGTCCGTGCTGCGGTATGCGGGTTCGTTCGCGATGCTGGTGCTGCTGATGACCGCGTTCACGTCATTCAGCCACGGCACGCAGGACTTGTATCCGACGTTTCTGGAAAAGGGCAAGCACTTTCTGCCGGCCGATGTGGGCAAGATCGCCGTCGTTGCGAGTCTGGGAGCGTTGCTGGGCGGCATCAGCTTTGGCACGCTTTCAGAGCGGCTGGGGCGGCGCTGGGCAATTGTGCTGGCGTCGGCGCTGGCTATTCCCATGGTGCCTCTGTGGGCTTGGACGCATTCGCTGGCCGCGTTGGCTGCCGGTGGTTTTCTGATGCAGTTCATGGTGCAGGGTGCATGGGGAGTGATCCCGGCACATTTGAACGAGCTTTCACCGGCGGCCGTGCGGGCTATCTTTCCCGGACTGGCGTACCAGTTAGGCAATCTCCTGTCCTCCCGCAATAGCGTGCTGCAGGCGGCAGTCGCCGGCACCCGCTTTGGGGGATCGTTGCAGCCTGTGCTTGGGATGACGGTGCTGGTGGTGGCCTTAGCGGTCGTTATCTTGACGCTGGTTTGCGGTGAGCGCAAAGGGGAGGACCTGTCCGCGGTGGCTTAGGATTTCCTCAGCCGATCTGAGAAGATAGCAGTGCTGTATCGAAAGGTGTTTGATTTTGCCGCGTATCCATTTTCAGCAACAGTTGATGGTGCTGAAAGACAAGCTGCTGGCCATGGCGGCACTCTCGCAACAGGCGCTTGAGCTGTCTGTCGAGGCGTTTCTGAAGCGTGATCTTCGACTGTGTGAACACGTCATCGATGTGGAAGCCGCGATCAATGCAGCCCAGCGCGATGTGGATGAAATGGCCTATGAGCTGTTGGCCAAGCAGCAGCCGATGGCCATTGATTTGCGCTTTCTAAAGGCGGTTATCCGCATTACCGGTGATCTGGAGCGCATCGGGGATCAGGCTGCGAACGTGGTGAAGCAGTGCCGCGCTCTGATGGAAACCGAGCCTGCTGGTGCCAATCCCGAGAGCCTGCCGGGAGACATCAACGGCATGGGCCAGATTGCGCGGCGCATGATCCGCACCGCATTGCAATCGCTGCTGAACGGTGATCCCGAACAGGCCGAACTGGTGCTGACCATGGATGACGAGATCGACCGGTTGAACCGCGATGCACAGGTGGAACTGCTCAAGGCCATGCAGCAACAGCCGGAGCAGACCGACCGCGCGTTGAATTCGATCATTGTGTGCCGCAACCTGGAGCGCAGCGCCGACCATGCCACGAATATTGCGGAAGACGTGATCTTCTGGGTGAGCGGCGCGGATGTGCGGCATGGCGCACCGGTCGCGGGTGGCTGAAATTCCGAAGAGTGTTACCGGTTGCGTTTACCCTGATGGGGTGAAAGTACATCTGGTGGATGGGACCTATGAGCTGTTCCGGCATTACCACGCGCTGCCATCGCTGAAGGATGCGGACGGACGCGAGGTGGCGGCGGTACGCGGTGTGCTGGCTTCTGTGCTTGGGATGATCCGTGGCGGCGCAACGCATATGGGTGTGGCTACCGATCATGTGATTGAGTCCTTTCGCAATGCGTTATGGCCCGGCTACAAAAGCGGCGAGGGCGTGCCGGAGGAGCTGCTGCTTCAATTTTCGTTGCTGGAAGAGGCGCTTACAACCATGGGTATTGCCGTCTGGCCGATGGTGGATTTTGAGGCGGATGACGCACTGGCAGCCGCGGCAGCGCGCGCCGCGGACGATGCACGTGTGACACAGGTGCTGATCTGCACACCGGACAAGGATCTGTCGCAATGCGTGCGCGGAGAACGCGTTGTGCAGCTGGACCGGCGTAAGAACGAGATCCGCGATGAGGCCGGCGTCTGGGCGAAGTTCGGGGTCGAGCCTGCATCGATTCCGGATTATCTGGCGCTGGTGGGAGACACTGCCGATGGATTTCCGGGGTTGCCGGGGTGGGGTGCCAAGTCAGCAACCGCCGTGCTGGCGAAGTATGAGCGGCTTGAAGCCATTCCCGCGGATGCGCGCGCGTGGCAGGTGCGCGTGAGCGGAGCGGCTGGCCTGAGCGAGACGCTGGAAGAGCAGCGAGAACGGGCCATGCTCTTCCGGCGGCTTGCAACACTGCGCACGGATGTGTCCGTGTTTGACGATGTGGAGGAGCTTCGCTGGCGCGGTCCAACGAATGATTTTGAGCTGTTGGCGGCAAAGCTGGATGCCAATGTAACGGGCGAGGGCCGACGCGGGCGCAAGCTCAATGCGCTTTAGTCGAGGATGCTGAAGCATCTGCAGGAGCTGCCGTGGGTTCCGGGAGATAGCCGTAGAGCAGATAGGGCTCCCGCCGCCGCCGGACATTCGCGAGATCAGTTTCCCATGCTGCGGCGATGTCGTGCGGGTCCTTGCCCGCATTTAGTGCATCCATGGTCGCCTGATTGAGAATCAGGTTCTTCGCTTTAGCGAACTGGAAAGCTTGCGGGTATTGCGCGTGCAATGCCGTGATCAACTCGATCCCAAATTCGGCGGCATCAAAGCGTTGGCGGTCCGTGACCCGGAAGATGAGTCCGTGCACCGGCTGGCCCGCAAACGGGTAGGGCTTGGCAGGCGTGAAGCTGGTAGCGGCGATCTCGATCCCAGTCAGCTTGCGCGCGTTGAGCGTTGCGGCCAGCTGCTGTGCATCGGCGTCAGAGGCGATCCAGGCCGCACCAATCTGTTCAAAGGGCTTCTCTGTGCCGCGGCCGACGGAGATGTTGGTGAACTCAAGAAGGGCCAGACCGGGATAGAGCGTGGCGGCCTCCATGGTGCGCAGGTTGGGGCTGGGATTCACCCAGGGCAGGCCGGTTTGGTCATACCACAGGCCGCGCTGGTAGCCGCTCACGGGCACAACGGCCAGGTTTGCACCGAGGTGCCGCTCGCCGTTCACAAAGCGGGCAAACTCTCCCAGTGTCATGCCATGATGCGTCGGCTCGGACATGTAGTTGATGTAACTCTCTGTGCCCACGTCGCTGGTGGGCCCATTTACAACCACGCCGCTGATGAGCGCGGGCCGGTCCAGCACGATGACTTGCGGGTGGTTTGCTGCTTTCGCCACAGCCTCCAGAAAATATCCGACTACGGTTTCATACGTATAGAACCGTTCACCTGCATCCTGCAAATCGATGAGGATGGCGTCGAGCTTTTCGAGGTCGGCGACCTTGGGGCGGTGGTCCTCCGGCTTGCTGCCGTAAAGGGAAAGGATCGGCAGCTTTGTTGGCCCGTCCACAGCGTTGCTGATGCCTTCCTTGTCCTCGGCCCCGGCAATGCCATGCTCGGGAGAGAAGAGCGTCGTGAGCCTGGCGTCTGGCAAGGTCTTCGGCAGGTCCTTTGCCAGGATGTCGATGGTGCGCCTGCCGTGTAGATCCACGCCGGTGTTATTGGTCAAAAGCCCGATGCGGAGAGGTTTGTCTGGCCGCACAAGCCTTTTCAACTGCTGAAATTGCGCACGCTCTGAAACGTCAATGCCCGGCACCACCGCCTCGTCTACTCCGGAAACAAGCGTCTCGCACAACCCACCCTTTTCCAGGCTGTCGCTGCACCGGCCAACACCAAAGCCGATCTGGCCCGCAGGCGCTGTCCCATAAAGATAGAGCGCCTGCGCGGCGGCTGTGGCCACCTTGCCGCGCAGAGCCGAGATCGCCGGCCTTCCCCGTGGATGTATCGCGTTCGATAGCAAGATGACGTAGGTGTTGGAGCGCGGATCCATCCAGAGCGAGGTGCCGGTAAATCCAGTATGGCCGAAGCTGCCCACGGGAAAGACGGTGCCACGCGGGCGCGAGTAGGGGGAATCGATGTCCCAGCCAAAGCCGCGCAGCCACTTGGCTCCAGACGGTTGCTCGGGCTGGCACATCAGGCGCAGCGTCTCCATCTTGAGTGGAAATGTACTTGGGCGATCTGCAAGCCGGTCGAGCAGCGCCTGGGCAAACAGGCTCATATCGTGAACGTTGGAAAACGCGCCGGCATGCCCTGCCACACCGCCCATGCGGCGCGTGGTCGGGTCATGCACCGTGCCGCGCAGCAGTTCATCGTGCGTCATCGGCTTGTCGTCATTGTGGGCCGTGGGCGCGATCCGTGGGACCAGGCTTGCAGTGGGCAGGTACTGTGTTTGCGTCATCCCGAGCGGAGTAAAGATGTGCTTTGCCGCGTAGGCATCCAGCGGCTCGCCGCTGATCTTCTCCACCAGCGCACCCAGCGTGATGAAGTTGATATCGGAATACTTAAAGGTGACACCGGGCGGACCGTACGGCACCGATTCCATGGCACGGCGGATACCTTCAGCTTTACCGCTCCATACATCGGTCAATTGCACGTCTTCGCGCAGGCCGGAGTAGTGCGTGAGCAGCTGCCGAATGGTGATGGTGCCCTTGCCATTGCTGGCGAAATCGGGCAGGTATTTGGCAACAGGGTCGTCGAACTGCAGCTTGCCCTGCTCGTACAGTTGCATCACGGCAGTCGCGGTGGACAGGCATTTGGAGAGCGAGGCCATGTCGAAGACGGTGTCTTCTGTCATGGGTTCAACAGCCGGCTCTAATGCACGGTCGCCGTAGGCGTGGTGATAGGCAATCTGTCCACCGTGGCCGACCACGAGCACCGCTCCGGGCAGTTCATTGTGCGCGATGGCCTCATTCAAAATGCGGTCGGTCTCGGTCCAGTCCGGAACAGTTTGCGCCTGGGAACCACGCGGTAGTGTTATGCAGGCAAGCAGCATTGCGGCAGCGGCCAGCGCGGTACGTTTCTTCGGCAAAACGATACTGCAGATCGCGCCCACGGCAAAGGTCACGACCGAACCGATCAGCACGTACCAGGTGAATGCGACGTGGGTAACTTCATAGTAGAAAGTGCCTTTTGCCGTGGTGAGTGTGTAGCCGCTGTTCGCCGGTGTAAGCCAGAGAAAGAGGTTGAGAGCGAAGCCGCAGATCATGCCGAGGATGGCTCCTGTTTGTGTCGCAAAGCGGGTGAGTGTGCCCAGCAAAAAGACACCGAGCAGCGAGCCGTATGCGACCGAAGCAATGGACAGTCCTGTTTCGACGACGTGACCCTTGCCGCCGTGCAGCACGGAGTAAACAGCAATCGCAAACAGCACCAGAGCCCAGAAGACCGTGCTGACGCGTGAAAGCAGAGTGCGGGCGCGGTCCGTGCTGTCCGGTTTCAGCCGGAGATAAAAATCGACCACGGTCGTGGAAGAAAGGGAATTGAGCGCAGCGGAAAGATTCGACATCGCTGCCGCAAGGATGGCCGCGACAAGCAGGCCGGCAACACCGGTCGGCATCTGCTGCACGATGAAGGCGGGAAAGATACGGTCAGCGGCATGCACGGTCTGTGCCTGTGGATGCTGCCCGTAAAAGACATAAAGCCCCGCGCCAATGATCAGGAAGAGCGTGAACTGCAGCAGGACCACGCCGCCCGAGGCGAGCAGGGCAATGCGCGATTCGCGAAGGTTCCTGGCTGCAAGCAGCCGCTGCACCAGCAATTGATCTGTGCCGTGCGAGGCCATGGTGAGGAAGGCACCGCCAAGAATCCCGGCCCAGAAGGTATACGTCGTGGTCAGGTTCAGGGTGAAGTCGAAGAGACGCAACTTGCCTGCGGCAGAGGTGGCGGCGTGGATTGCCGTCCAACCGCCATCTACTTTACTACCGAGCGTAAGGATCGCCACGATCGTTCCGGCGATGTAGAGAAACATCTGTACAACGTCGGTCCAGATGACGGCGGTCATGCCGCCCTCAAACGAGTAGAGCACTGTGAGCGCCGTGATGATGGCAATGCTTGCGATGTCGTTGGTGCCGATGGCAAGACCGACCACGATGGAAACGGCAAAGACACGCACACCCTCTGCCGCGGCGCGCGTGAGCAGAAAGAGTCCGGCCGTGACCTTGTGCAGTACTGGACCGAAGCGCCGGTCGATCAGCTGATAGGCGGTGAAGAGCTCGCCCTGAAAATATCTCGGCAGAAAGAGCACGCAGATCACAATGCGGCCCACCATATAGCCGAGGACGAGTTGCAGGAAGGTGAAGTTACCACCGAAGGCGATGCCGGGCACGCTGATGATGGTGAGCGTGCTTGTCTCCGCCGAAACGATGGACAGCGCGATGGCCCACCATGGCACATTGCGGCCAGCCAGAAAGTAGGTCGAAAGCGAATTGTCCGCTTTGCGGAAGCGCAGGCCGAAGATCGTGATGCCGATCAGATAGAGAGCGATGAGCGCGAGGTCGAATGCATGAAGCCGTGCCGGCATACGAACGAGTGTAGGGGAGACGGCACGCCTGTTGCTGCGCTTATGCTCGCGAGAGATAGCCGCCGCGCAGAAGTGAACCTGCAAAGGTGCCGTCCGGTCCAAATAGATTCAGGTTTGCCTCCGCACCCTCACGAACGTCGCCCGTGCCGTCAGAGAGGCCCAGCAGCGCGGCAGGATTGCGCGTGGCAAGCCGCACGGCTGTCGCCAGGTCCGTGCCAGCAAAGCGTTGCAGATTGGCCACGGCGCGATCCATGGTCAGCACGGAGCCGGCCAGCACACCGCTTGACCTGCAGACGCCGTCCTGCACCTCCACCTCCAGCTCACCGAGTTTGTAAGCCCCGTCCGGCATGCCGGTGGCTGCCATGCCGTCGGTCACCAGCAGCGCACGTTCCGGGCCTTTGCCGCGGAACCAGAGCCGCACCAACTCGGGTACAACGTGAATGCCATCGCAGATCAGTTCGGCATACAAGTCATGATCGTCGAGGACCACACCAAGGATGCCGGGCTCACGATGATCGAGCGCGCGCATGGCGTTAAAGGTATGTGTCGCCGAGATGGAGGGTGGCTCGCCGTCCAGCGTCCGGGAAGCCTGGCGAGCCGAAGCAATACCCGCGCGTGCTTCTGCCGCGAGCGCGTTGGAATGGCCGATGCTGAGGCGCACGCCGCGTGTAGCCGCATGTGCCATCATCTCCGGCGCGCCAGGCAGCTCGGGTGCCACGGTCATGAGCCGGATATAGCCGCGAGCTGCTTGGTAAAAACGATCGAAGAGCGCTACAGAGGGTGGCTGCAGTTGCGCGGCGGGGTGTACGCCGCGTTTCGCATGCGAGAGGAACGGTCCTTCCAGGTGGATGCCGACCGGCCGTGCTCCACCGGCTGCGGGGGCGGTCTCCATGGCGGCTGCAATCTGGTCAAGCGCCTGCAGTGTTGCGTCGACCGGTGCAGTCACGGTGGTCGCCAGAAAGCTCGTCGTGCCATAACGTGCGAGCATGCGGGCCACGCCGCTTACCGCATCCGGAGCGGGCTCCATCACGTCGCGTCCGCCCGCCCCGTGCACATGAATGTCGAGGAATCCCGCGGTGATGGTGTGCCCGGGAAGGTTCAGGGTTGCGGCGGGCTGGGTCATCTCCACCTGTGTGGCGATGCGGATGATGTGTCCGTTCTCCATGAGCAACAAAGGCCTGGGCACGATGGCATGTGCCGTGATCAGTGTTTCCGCAGCTACAGCCTGATAGGTCATTTTGTGGCGGAGCTCGGCGTTGTGGAAGGAATTACAGAGCCGGGCAGCGGGATGCCTAGTTCCGAAGCAGGCGGCAGCGTGCCTGAATCATTCCAGGCGCGCCGTGTGGCACGCACGCGGTCACCGCGCGTGATCCATTTGTCGACCTCGATGGTGTAGCGCTCGCTCATGGTGTGCAGGTAATAAGGCCGATAGCTCTTTAGCCAGGCTTCCTCGTACAAGTCGCGCAGCATGCTGTAGTTGTTGCGCAGGTCTTCATACTTGCCCTGCACGGAATTCGGGTGTGCGATATCGCTGAGCGAACGGATGAGCTCGGCGCGGTCGGTGCGGACTTTGCTGCCCTGCAGGGCGTACGCACGCGCGTAGTCGGCGGCGACTTCATCGGCCACCTGAAACTTGAAGCCGATCATGTCCATGCGGCGCGCTCCAAGCTCCATCACGTCCAGAGCGTCCTGCTCGCGAAGAGTGTTGGCGGCCCGCGCCTCGCGCACCAGGATCAGCGCGCGTTCCGCATGCATGCGCAAGTCGTGCAGCATAGGCCGCAGCTTGGCTGTGATGCGCTGGCCTTCCGGTGTATAGGGATCGATCCAGAAGAGAAAGTCATTGGCATCGGCACCCTTGGTGTAGCTGTCCTTGAGGAGAAGATGTGCCGCGGTCAGCTCCTGCTCAGCCTGGTCGATTTTGCCGGTGGGGTCGCCGTGAAAAACACGGCCATAGCTGCGCTGAAAGGCGGGGATGGAACTTGAGCCTGGCTGCCATGCAGCCGCCGCACCGAAGAGCACACCGTACCAGTTGGCGTTGAAGAGCGCCTCGCCGTCATCATCCCACACGGTGTTGAGCTGGCCGGTGCATCCGGCGGCCTGGCCCTCGGCCGTGAAGCCCTGAATGTTCGGAAGGGCGAGGCTGTTGTCCGGAAAAACACGGTTCCAGTCGTTCACGCCAGGGGCGACCCAGCACTCCAGATTGGCGTTGGTGAAGGGCTTAATATACGGCGCAAAGGTTGGATGAGGGTTGTATTCCCAGGCTACGGCAACGACATTGCGCTTGAAATCTGGCGGCAGTGCCTTGACTAAATCCGGCTCGTGCATCGCGACGTCGCCCCAAAAGAGGAAGCGGCGGTTTAGCGGTTTCAGGTCGGTGACAATGCGCTGCAGAAAATCCAGATAGACGGGGCCAAGGCCGCGTGCATCCACGTCCGGTTTAGTGACGCCTTTGCCGAGGTCGAAGGTTTCATCGGCGCCTAGATGCAGAAAGGGACCGGGATAATCCCCGGCGAGCTGTGTGAACATGCGATGGATGAAAGGAAGAGCCCCCGGCGCGCTGGGTGCAATGACGTGGCCGTGCGGCGTTTCCGCCAGTGGCGCGTAGAGCTCGGTGTTGAGCATGTAATGGAGGTGCCCAAAGGCCTCCTGCTCCGGGATGATCAGGACGTGGTACTTCGCGGCGTAATTGACCAGTTCGCGCGCTTCCGCCGGTGTGATGGACCCGCCCGGCGGTGCTGCCAAAGGATCGGACACATACTGCATTGTGTTCTCGAAATATGGCGAGTAGACATTTGCCTTGTAAGCCGCGAGCGTGCGGATTTGCTTCTTCTGGAAGTCCAGCGTGGGCACAGGTCCGCGAGATAGATCGTCGTGCAGGCCGCGGTACTTCATCGCGGGCCAATCGCGGATGGTGGTGATGTGCAGGGTTGCCGTTGCGCTGTTGCCGGGTGTGCTGTTTTCAACGAGCTGCTTGACCGTCTGCGTGCCATAGAAGATGCCGGCCGGCGTGGCCGCGATCACCGCGATGCCGTTGCCGCGCGGAACAATGGCGTAACCCTCTGCCTGCATCTCCGGGGTGATCTGCACAGAGCCCAGTGCCTCCCGTCCTGCTGCCGAGCCGGAGCGGAGCAGGGTGACACTCACCGGTGCGCCGTTGATCGAACGCAGACCCATCTCCTGCAACGATTGCGAGAGATCCCGTGCCGCGAAGCTGTCGTCAGCGTCGCAGTCTGTACATAGCACGCTCACGCCGTTGCTCAGCGGCAGGGTTCGTTCGGCATGGACTTCGCGGGGCGCCGGCAGAAGGGTAAGTTGAGCCGATGCAACAGGCAAAGGAAATAGGGCAGCGGCAGAGAGCATAGCGGCAATCAGTAGCCGGAACCGGCAGAGGGACATGCAAGAAAGCTATACGAATCCCCCCTGTGCCGTAAGCGTGTGGGTATTTAGGGCGAGACCTGCCGGATTTGGTAGGCTTCTCTTGCCGTAGCTGCAATGCATGCGGCGTCGCGAGTTGCGCGATGGGAGTTTTGGCCGCAAATGGCTCTGCACGAAGATCGTCTCTTCCCCTCTGACCCGGCTACCCGCCAAGTGGCGCGGCGTCTCTATGGCATCGCGCGCGACCTGCCGATTGTGAGTCCGCATGGACATACGGATCCCGCGTGGTTCGCGAAAAATGAGGCTTTTCCGAATCCCGCGGCGCTGCTGATTCAGCCGGATCACTATGTCTTCCGCATGCTGTACTCGCAGGGTGTTTCGTTGGAGTCGCTCGGCATTGGAGGTCATGCCGCAGACCCGCGCGAAGTGTGGCGAATCTTTGCCCGGAACTACTATCTTTTCCGGGGCACGCCGACCCGGTTGTGGCTCGATACAGTATTTGGTTCGATCTTTGGACTTGACGAGCGTTTGACCGAATCAAACGCGGACAGCTTTTACGAGGTGATCGAAAAGGCCCTGCAAACGCCGGAGTTCCGGCCTCGTGCCCTGTATAAGCGCTTCCGGTTAGAGGTGTTGGCGACGACCGATTCGCCGCTCGATTCTCTGGAGCACCATCGCGCGATCCGCGACTCCGGCTGGAAAGGCCGAGTGATCCCAACCTTTCGTCCTGATGCTGTGATCGACGCCGGCTTTCCAGGGTTCCGAGAAAATTTACAAAGGCTCGGTGAACTGACCGGCGAAGATGTGAGCGGCTATGCCGGTTATCTGGCCTCACTGCGTCAGCGGCGAACCTGCTTTCGCCAGATGGGTGCCACGGCTACAGATCACGGCCATCTGACTGCCCAAACTGCGGACCTCTCCAGAACCGAAGCCGAGGCGCTCTACGCAAAGATTTTTCAAGGCACTGCCGATGTTCAAGATGCTGAGCTTTTCCAGGCGCAGATGCTGACGGAGATGGCCGGCATGAGTGTGGATGACGGCATGGTCATGCAGCTGCATCCCGGGTCTATCCGCAATCACAACACGGGGCTGTATGAGAAGTTCGGGCGTGACAAGGGTGCCGATATTCCCTCGTCAACCGAGTATGTGCGCGCGCTGCGTCCTTTGCTGAACAAGTTTGGCAATGAGCTGAACTTCACTCTCGTGCTATTTACGTTGGATGAGTCGGCCTACGCCCGCGAGCTGGCACCGCTGGCGGGACACTACCCCTGCCTGCGGCTCGGCCCGGCGTGGTGGTTTCATGACTCGCCGGAAGGCATGATGCGGTATCGCGAGCAGGTGACGGAGACAGCCGGCTTTTACAACACTGCTGGATTCAACGACGACACGCGCGCGTTCCTCTCCATCCCGGCGCGGCATGATGTAGCGCGGCGCATTGATGCCGCATACCTCGGACGGCTTGTGGCGGAGCACCGTTTGGACGAGGAAGAAGCCGTGGAGCTGATCCAGGACCTGACCGTGGGTCTGGCGCGAAAGGTGTACCGGCTGTGAGCACTTACTGCTCCATTGGCTCACCCACAACGGAACTCTCGCCCGCTGAATTGCAGGCGCATCTCACGGCGGCGCTGGAGCAGCTTGGTCCACCCAAGCGTGTGCTCGCCGTACCGCCGGACATCTCACGGATGCACTCGCAGGCCGGCGTGCTGACTGAAATGGCTTGGCGGCACTACGGCCCAGCGCTGACTGATGTTCTGCCGGCGCTGGGCACGCACCGGCCCATGACCGATGCTGAGATTGCCGCGATGTACGGCGATACGCCGCGCGATCTCTTCCGCGTGCACGACTGGCGCAACGACGTGATCACGCTGGGTGAGGTGCCCGGCGAATTTATGCACCCGGTGAGTGAGGGCAAGCTGGATTATCCGTGGCCCGCACAGGTCAACAAGCTCCTGCGCGATGGCGGCCACGATCTCATCCTCTCCATTGGCCAGGTGGTGCCTCATGAGGTCATTGGCATGGCTAACGGCAACAAGAACATCTTTATCGGCACGGGCGGAGTGATGGGCATCCATCGTTCTCATTTTTTGGGCGCGGTGTACGGCATGGAGCGCATCATGGGCCGGGCTTCTTCGCCCGTCCGGTCGGTGCTGAATTATGCTTCGGAGCACTTTGCCCGATTCATGCCTCAGATCGTCTACGTGTTGACGGTGGTGGGCAAAAGTCTGGCCGGACAGCTTGCCGTGCGCGGACTGTTCATCGGTGATGACACGGAATGCTTTGAGCAAGCCGCTGCTCTGGCGTTGCAGGTCAATTTCGTCATGATGGACCGGGAAATCCGCAAGGCCGTTGTCTACCTGGACCCGCACGAGTTCAAGAGCACCTGGCTCGGCAATAAGAGCATCTATCGCACGCGTATGGCACTGGCGGACGATGCGGAACTGATCGTGCTGGCGCCCGCTGTCCACGAGTTTGGTGAGGACCCCGTGATCGATACACTCATCCGGCGCCATGGTTACCGCGGTACGCCGCGCACACTGGAAGCGGTAAAGCACGACCCTGAGTTGGCTGCGAACCTGAGTGCCGCGGCACACCTGATCCATGGATCGAGTGAAGGCCGTTTTGGCATCACCTATTGTCCCGGCCATCTCTCCCGGCAGGAGATTGAAGCCGCCGGTTTCGGTTATGGTGATCTGGCGCACATGACTTCGAAATACGACCCGCTCACGATGCATGACGGCTGGAACCACATCGCCGGTGAGGATATTTTTTTCGTCAGCAACCCGGGATTGGGATTGTGGGCGCATCAGGAGCGTTTTAACGCATGACCACTCAGGACATCACTTCGTCCGTTCTCGTCTTCATCCTGATGGGCGTGACCGGTTCCGGTAAGACGACCATCGGCACCGACCTCGCGCAGCACATCGGTGCCGAGTTCATCGATGCGGACGACTACCACCCGGAGGCCAACAAGGAAAAGATGCAGGCGGGCATCCCGTTGACGGACGCCGATCGATGGCCCTGGCTGGCTAAATTGAACCAGATGCTGCTTGCCCATGTCACGGCAGGGCAGACCTGTGTGTTGGCCTGTTCCGCGCTGAAGGAGTCCTACCGCGACTTGCTGGAACAGGGACTCCCGCCCACGCAGGTCAGATTCGTCTTCCTGGAAGCCACCCGCGAGTTGCTTGAAATCCGTTTGGCCCATCGTCACCACGAGTTTATGAATAGCAATCTCCTTAGCAGCCAGCTCGCCACACTGGAAGAACCGGAAGATGCGATCCGCATCAGCAACGACAGATCGCCAGACGAGGTGGTGCAGGAAATCCTGGATGCCACGTCCGGAGCAACGTCCAACATGGCGGCCGCGCCACGGCAAGCCGGCGGAAAGGAGGGGCAGAGTGGCACGTAACCTGTTCGACTTGTCCGGCAGGACGGCAGTGGTGGTCGGCGGCACCTCTGGCATCGGTCTCGCGATCTCATTAGGTCTGGCAGAGGCTGGTGCAAACGTGGTGGCGAGTTCACGCCGCAAGGAACAGGTCGAACAAACCGCTGCACAACTTGAGTATGCCGGAGCAAAAACGCTGCGCGTGACCTCCGACGTGTGCGATCGAAGCTCTCTGCAGCGGCTGCTGAATGCGACGCTGGAGAGCTTCGGCCAGGTCGATACCCTGGTCAATTGCGCCGGCAAGATCAAGCGGGAGCCGACCCTGACCCTGAGTGAAGCGACCTGGAACGACATCATGGAGACGAACGTGACGGGAACGCTGCGTGCCTGCCAGATCTTCGGCGCGCATATGCTGGAACGCGGGTACGGCCGCATCGTGAATATCGCTTCTCTCAATACCTTTGTATCGCTGAAAGAAGTCACAGCCTATGCGGCCAGCAAAGCGGCAGTTGGCGCGTTGACCAAGTCATTGGCCGTGGAGTGGAGTGCGCGGGGCGTCGCGGTGAATGCCATTGCTCCCGGGGTTTTTCGCACCGCGCTGAATGCCGATCTACTGGACAACAGTGAGCGCGGCAAGGAGCTTCGCATGCGCACGCCCATGGGCCGTTTTGGACGAACTGATGAAGTGGTGGGTGCGGCGATTTACCTGTGCAGTGACGCTGCCAGCTTTGTCACGGGTGAAATCCTGGTCGTGGATGGTGGCTTTTTGGCCAGTGGAGTGAACCAGTGAGAGCACTGCAGTGCGTGGAAAGATCGTGATATCTGCAGGGCTCATGATGTGCTGTACATCTGCCCAGGCTCAAAGCAATGCTGAGACAAAGAAATATCCAGATGTCTGTGAGCAGCGCACCGCAGCCGATTTAAAAAAGCAAGGCTCAGCGTTATTGGGAAGCTCAAGCATTCGCAACCTTCACATCCGAGTGCTCGATGGCATGAACATCCTTTCAACTAAACAATATCGCCAGTAAGCGACATGAATGTTTGTTGAATATCATCGCTGGCATCCTAAGGCCATATATCGGAATGAAGGAGATTGCCGCATGCGCTTTCGCTCGTTTGTTGTTTCAGCCTTAGCAGTTCTAGCACCGCTGGTGCCGTCCGTGATAATGAGTCAAACTGCCCAGGCAAACCTCTCGCTTACACGCAAAACCGAAGTACCGGGCGCGATCCTAAAACCGGGCAATTACACCATCCAGGTTGTCGACCACTTGTCCGACCGGATGATTGTTCGCGTGGAAAACAGTGCCGGACAGAAACAGGCGGTTTTCCTCGGTGTCAATGCTCCCAACCTGCCCAAAACCGGATCCGTGGAGTGGCAGAGCACAGGTGCGGATGCGGCTCTACGCGGATATTCCTTTACCAACGGTCCATCGGTCGAGTTCGTCTATCCCAAGGCGGATGCGGTGCGACTGGCAAAGAGCAACAGCAGCAGCGTCGTCGCGATCGATCCCGCGTCAGAAGGCCGTAAGCCGAAAAATATGTCTGGTGATGACCTGCAGATGGTAAGTCTCTGGTTGCTGACTCCAACTGTAGTCGGTCCTGACAGTCAGCCCGGCATCGGTGCGAAGCATTTCGAAGCAACTCCCGAGAAAAGTCCAGTAGTGGCAAGCACATCGCCCGCGAACTCCACACGGCCAGTGTCCGGAACGCAGGTGGCGCAGGCAGAGACACAGCCGGACCTGATTGCGCGCAAGCCGGCACCAAAAGCGCCTCACGTGGTGAAGGTGCTGCCGCACACTGCCGGCTCCATGCCTCTGGTCTGGCTTGTGGCGGTCGGTTCATTGGGTGGTGCCCTGATATTACGGCGGCAGCGGCTGGCCTAAGTGCAGCACCAACCTTCATCCACTGCGTTTCGGTTATGGTTGGAGCGGAGTTTGTGCTGTCTCGGTCTGATCTGCGCTGGGCTGTGTCTGCTCGTTACATTGCGAGCAGGGGCAGCCCTTCGCTCCGTTCACGCCATGGTGACGCCAACTGCACAGCGGAGTGGCGCCTCCACTCCGGAGAGAGACGAATCTACGCTGGACGGGTTTTTGGGTGAGCTCTCCATCCCAAAAATTTCTTTGACCGTACCCATTCTCCCGGACTACGACACTGGCAGCCTGCTCAAAGGCATTGGACACGTGAAAGGCACGGCATTGCCCGGTGGTCTGGGCAATATGGGCTTGGCTGGACATCGTGATACCTACTTCCGTCCGCTCCGGAATATCTCGGCCGGGATGGATATCCGCGTCAAGGACGCGAATGGCACTTACCACTACATCGTCGATCGTATGGAAGTGGTGATGCCCGACCAGGTTAGCGTTCTAGACATAGGACAACGCCCTGAACTGACGCTGATCACCTGCTACCCATTCAATTATGTGGGCGCGGCACCAAAACGCTTTATCGTTCATGCACATCTGCTTTCCGTCGATGCAGACTCGTCTGGCCGGCAGTAGTGTACGGTTTCCATATCCGCCTAAAAATACCCACTTTGTGGGAAAGACTTCTACCCGAACGTCCTTACGAACGCTACGTTTGTTCGGCTATCGACGACATAGAATCGCTTCAAACAACGACGTCTGAGCAGTGGCCCGAACGACGCGGCAGAGTTGCGATGATCTCGGCGTGCGATCTCTTTTGGGTGGATGTCTACATGATGATTCGCGTCGCAACGGCTCGTGCCGCTGCAGTGCTGGTGTGTTCCTTTCTTCTGATTGTCGGCTGCAAGTCGCGGGCGCAAACCGATCTCCAGATCACTTATGGCTCAGGCGGCATACAGACGCTGAGCTATAAGGGTCAGGTTCTCGAAAATATGGGGGCTCATCCCGAGGACGCTTTCCATATCTGGCATATGAAAGCCACCGATCTGCAGGGCAACTTGTTGAACACGCCCCAAACTGGATGGGGTGAAAACAACCTTGGAAAGACTTGGGACGCAGGCAGCCATACCTGGACCTATCGCTTCAATTGGGGCACGATCCAGGTTCAGTTCGTTCAGGTGGGCAATTCGCTCAACATGAACGTGACGGAAACGAATCTGGCCAACTCCGGCATTGTTCTCGATGGTGCAACGATCTACCCCTTTGTCTTGCATTTTCCGCAGATGCCGCTCAACTTTACAAATGCCAGCTACAACCAATGGTCTTACAACACAAATGCCCCCAGTGCGCTGGCGGCCGATTATAGCTCCGGTGAGGTGGTCGCAGTGGTGCCGGACGCTGCAAAACCACTTTTCAGCGGCTTCCTCTCTCAGAACAACAATGCGTATGTACCCATTATCAGTTCCACGAGTCCGGATGCACTAGCCGCCTTTCAGCCGCATAACGATCGGCCTATCCAACCTGGCCAGACGGATACCTTCACCGTTTCCCTCCGATTCACCGCTTCAGGAACTGCTGCGGCAAGTGTGGCTGCCGATGCTCTGCAAAGCTGGACTTCCACATGGCCGCCGCTGTTAAATTGGACCGATCGCCGCATCATTGGGACGGCATACCTGGCGAGTTCACCGCAGGGTAACAAGAGCGTTCCCGGAGGTTTTCCGAACAATCCACGCCGCTATTTCAACGATGGCAATGCCACAGATTTTGACATACGCACGGCTGCCGGGCTGGCGCAATTTCAGTCAAAGATGCTGCAGCAAGCGGCAAATATCGTCACCAATCTAGGCCGGCTCAATGCGCAGGGCATGATCACCTGGGATCTGGAAGGTGAGCAGTACCCGATGGACACGAGCTATCTCTGCTCGCCAGACATGATCGGTACGATCGCACCGGAAATGGAAAGTGTAATCAGCAATTCCTCCTCTGCGTACCACGGCGCGAAGCTGGTGGACGCCTACTTTGCGATCGTCCATTCCGCTGGTTACCGCGTCGGCCTGTGTATCCGTCCGCAGCATTTCGCGATCAACGCGGACGGAACTGCACAGCAAACCACGTTAAGCAATGCCCAGGTGCCGGCAGAGTTGCTGCGCAAAGCGAAGTACGCTCACGATCGTTGGGGCGTGACACTGTTCTATGTCGATTCCAGTGTCGACGCTTTCGGGGGTGCACTCGATGCCACGATCTTCCAGCAACTCGCAGCCGCTTTGCCCGATTCGCTCTTCATCCCGGAGGAGACCACACCCAAGCACTACCTGTACACCGCACCCTTCCAGACGTTTATCTTTCATGGCGACCTGGGCACAAGCACCTCAATCTATCCGATTTACCCGAAAGCATTCAGTGCAAACCTGATCAACGATGTGGATCCGGGAACACTGGCAGCTCATCGTGCCGATCTGACTGCTTCCGTGAAGAGAGGTGACATTTTGATGGTGCATGCCGATTACTGGCAGGCGAACAACGATACCGTTGTGCAGATGTATAACGACGCAGGCGTGACAGCAGTTCCTGCTTCACCCACAACGACCGCGCCAACCACGCCGGCTCCTGCGCCTGTACCGACGCCCGCTCCAGTACCGGCACCAGTTCCAGCCCCTCAACCAACACCTGTACCGGCACCAGTGCCTCAGCCCAGCGCCGCCGTGTTCCTCACTTTTCCTACAGCCGGTCAGACCGTAGCAGGAATCGTCACGGTGCAGGCCCAGATCCAGGTTTCTCTGGATCCAGCTGGTTCTTACCTGATGGTGGATGGTATGGAGTACGGGACGAGGCGAGTGAGCAGCGGCCCTTACCAATACGCTCTGGACACAAAAAGCCTGAACGACGGAACACATACGCTGCAGATTTGGGCTCATGACATCGGCAACAATACCGACCTGTCGGCTCCCGTTGCGATCACAGTACAGAATGCCGGAACTGTTTCCACAGTTCCAACGCCGGCCCCTGTCACGCCTGTGACTTCGCCTGCACCGGTAACGACAACACCCGTGATTCCCACAACCCCGGTCGTGTCGAACTCTCCTGTCACCATCGTTTACCCGGTGAGCGGACAGGCCGTTACAGGAACTGTTCAGGTCAGCGCGAACGTTCTCCCTCCACTTGACCCGGCTGGCTCCTACCTGATCCTCGATGGCCAGGCGTTGGACATGCATCGGGTGACGCAGGCACCGTATGTCTATAACCTGGACACCTCCGGACTTGCTGCTGGAAATCACTCGCTGCAACTCTGGGCGCATGATCTGGGAAACAACACACTGCTGTCTTCCGCAATTTCGATTGTGGTGACGCATTAAAGCATTTCTCGCATAGGTAAAGCTCAGTCATTTCGACCGAAGCGAAGCGAAGAAACCTGCTTTTTTACCGCTCAAATCATTTTCATGGCAGATTAGCGTGACTACACACAAGCGAGAAACGCTATAGCAACTACCGGCGCGTGCTCCGAGATGCTCTCTGACTAAGTCTAAAAACTTCATCTTCTGATTCGGTCTACATCCAAATCAGAAATGAATTCTAGGCAAAGTCAGAAGAGCACCCCGGACACGGCTTCCGGGAATATCAAGTTTGTGAAGAGGACAGGTCAGACAGCAAAAGCACTTTTCTGTCCTCTCAGGCTGCTTGCATGTGGACGCTGGGCAAATCCCGTGTTGGGGAAAGCTTCTGGTCAAGTGCCTCGCGAACCGTATCGGCACGAACCCGCCAGGTTGCATTGCGGCTGGCATTCCAGCGGAGTGCCTGGTGACCATCATTGAAGTTTTGCGATTGCAACTGGCGTAAGTGATCAATCATCTCCGCCGCTGTGGCAACCAGCTTTAGAAGTGGTTCTTTGTGCGTAAGTTCCTCAAAGCCGCGTGTCGCGATCATGGGCCGGCAAGCAGCAAGGTGCTCGTAAAAGCGAGTGCTGGATCCGGAGTAGGTCGGTTCCAGTTTCCGGTAAGGCAATACGGCAACATCCAGAGCTCTCGCGTAGCTGCCGAGTGCAGCATGAGGGCGAGCTCCGATGAAATGTGCATTCGGTAATGACATGACATCTTTGCGAGCTTGGCTGTAAACCTGGTCAGCGATGGTCATGGTGTACGGCCCGACAAAGAGCCAGCTCAGGTCGAGCGTTTGCCTCATCGCCTCACGCACCAGTAGCCAGTCGATGTTGCCCGCTTGATTCCCGAGAACACCGATCACCGGCTTGCCACGCGGCAAACGCAAATCTGCGGGCAAGGGTGCTGGATAGATGGCTGGCTCGCCATACAGATTGACCGCGCGAACGGCATTTGGAATCACCACGATCTTACCCGGCGAACAGCTCGCACTCTCAACTAGGTAGTTGCCGATGCGCTGTGAATTGGGGCAGACCAGCGTTGCTGCCGCGCACATTCGCCGGTCCAAGGCAGGAATGTCTTTGCCGGAGGCGCTCTCGTACTTATCGATCAAATCGGTCAACCAATAAACAACAGGTCCCGGCCAAAGTTCCGCTACCGGTGCAAAATAAGGAACTGTACAAATCAACGGACTGTGCCGGTCGGGCACATGCGGCAGCATCTGCTTCAAGACATTCGGCCCCGTGCGCGCAATCAGAGAGAGGGGATACGTAGCGTAGCCGCGCAAAAG
Source organism: uncultured Terriglobus sp. (assembly GCA_964246215.1). Lineage (GTDB taxonomy): Bacteria > Acidobacteriota > Terriglobia > Terriglobales > Acidobacteriaceae > Terriglobus. The sequence goes on from CAXTPQ010000005.1 coordinate 87,158, forward strand.
TGAAAACTTTCGGATTCTGAAGCTTGGTGCAACGTCCCGCGATACTGAATTGTTGCGTGAGCGGATTGGAAAGTAAGTACGATGCGGTTCCCACCCCTGGACTGGAACCGACTCGGCAAGGGCAGAGGCAAATTCCAGGTCCAAGGCGTCGGATATTTGCAAGAGCTGCCATTCGGTTGTAGCTCGATCCATATCGTCCTACGCAGCGCGCTCCAGATCGAATTCCGGTTCCATAAAGTGAGCAGAGTGGTGGACCATGGCAACCTGCACATGATGCAGCACGGTCATGATTTTTGTTGGAGCCGTTTGTGGCATACCCGTAACCTGCAACTTGCCGCTACTGCCAAAAGAGAGATGGATGGAGCATGCCGGCTCATTCTGATCCATCGAGTGGAACTGATGAGAGAACCGCCGGCCATTCCACTCCATTTTCACCGTGGCAAATTCCATGTCCTTGCAGGCTTTCTGCATCACAGTCCAGCATTCCTCGACCGTCTTTGACGCCTGCAGTGCACGGCTCATCTCTTCCAGGTAGATTTCTTCCTCTACGGCGCGGCGAAAACGTTTTGTGGAGAAGGTACGGCGTGCTGCCTGGAACTCAATGTATTTGAGCCGGCTGATGCCGACGACCACCAGAACAAAGAAAGCGAGAAGGACGGCCCAGCCCATCTCTTTCTTGCCGAAGCTCTCCATCAAGGCAAGCACAGCGGAGATGGCACAGAACGCATACAGGATCAGCGCCGCCGCCCGCGTGGAGAAGCCCAGGGCCAAGACCCGGTGATGCACATGGCTGCGGTCACCCGCGGTGATGGGCGCGCTGCGCAGGTATCGTCTGCCAATGGCGAGTGCCACATCGATGAGTGGCAGGGCCAACGTCATAAAAGGAGCCACCATGCCGAGCATGCCGGAACCGCGGCTCCAGATAAGTCCAAGACAGCCAAGAACGAAGCCGATGGTGAGGCTGCCGCAATCCCCTAAAAAGATGGAGGCGGGTGCAAAGTTATAGCGAAGGAATGCGAGCAAGCAGCCGGCCAGTGGTGCTGTCGCAAGTGCCAGGCCATGATTTCCAGTGACCAACGCCACGATAAGGGTGGTCAACGTCGCCATCAAACCCATGCCGGTGGCCAGACCATCCATACCGTCGATCAGGTTCACCGCATTGGTGCAGGCCAGCAGCCAGATCACACTCAGCAGAGCGGCAAGCCAGGAGGGCCCATGCGACCACTGGAGACGCGCGCCAAACGAAACAGCGATGCAGGCCGCGATGATTTGGCCCAGCAGTTTCTGTTTCGGCTTGAGCGTAATCCGGTCGTCAATCAATCCCGTGATGAAGATGACCGCTGTTCCGGGCAGCAGGGCCCACAGCAGAGCGTGATGCTGCACATGGAAGCGTGCACCATACGGCCCAAGCAGATAGCCGATGCCGAGCGCGCCGATGTACGCGGCAACAATCGCAACCCCGCCCACGCGGGGCGTGTCTCCGCGGTGAAGTTTCCTAAACTGATCCGGCTTGTCGACCCAATTGAAACGGATCGCAAGCGACCGGCACAATGGAGTGAAGACAAGACATAAGAAAAACGCACTGACACCAAGAAGAAGAACGGCATTCATACACTGACCTCATGCGGCGCTGTGGCTGTGGTCCGCGACATAACTCCTCCTGCCCTGTTCCGGGATCATGGAGGCAACCTGGTTTTCAAGCTCGCCCGTCAGAATCCGGGCGATGCGCCGGACGCCGATGGGCAGGTCGTAATATTCCAACAGCGCCTGACGTGCGCGCTTTCCTGCGGCAGTCACCTCTTCCGGGTGATCTGCCAAATGAAGCAGAAGTTCGGTGAGCCGGTCCACATCATTACAAGCGACATGCCAGCCACATTTGTGCCGTTCAATCGTCAAAGCCGGCGTAGCACTTGCCGGCCCAATAAAAAGAATGGGCCTTCCGGCCGCCATGATGCCATAGACCTTGCTGGGCACCACCGTTCCGGAGCAGACATCATCCTGGGTCACTAAGCCGATGTCGCCCGCGGCAAGGCCTTCGCTCAGCTTGTCGCGCGAAACATACGGTCGCATCTCCAGCCGGGTCACACTGTGCTCCTTGGCAAACTCCTCCACCTGCTTACGCTTGTTTCCACCACCCACAAATAGGTAACGGAATGGCTTGTCGCGCAGATTGCTCATGGCCGCACAAATCGTGTCGATATCATGCGCGAGACCAAGATTTCCTGAGTACAGCAGGACAAGTTCATTCGGGTCGCCAGGCCGGTCCATGGGAGTGATCGCGGCGGCATTTGCCCAGTTCTCGGCAATCTGAATTTTGCCGGGAGCGATGCCGCGCCGTATCAGCCGGGTCTTCATGCATTCGCCGAGCGCGATGATACCGTCCGCATGCCGGCGGCTGAAATCGGCGAAGACTGCCGTGAACCGTTCCGCGACTCCACCCTTCTTGATGTAGTGCAAGTCGACCGCCACATCGGGATACAAATCCTGCTCCCAGATGTAATGCCGCGACCCGCGCAGCATCTTGATCATGCTGCCGACCAGCGAGATGACCGGTGGCGTGGTGAGCGACACCACCACATCCATGCGCGGCAGAACCGGGCCGCGCAGTGCCGCCGTCGTGTAGAACGACAAGTAGGACAGCAGACGTCCCAATTTTCCTTTGACGAAGGGTAATGCCTTAACCCGGTGAATTGTGACCGGTGGCTGTGTACTTGCGGCCGCAGCCGCATAGCCGCCCTCACCGCAAAGCACATGGATCTCATGACCAAGTTCCGCCAAGCCGGTCGCCAGATCGGTCAATTGCTGGCTGGTGGCCGAGGAATCCGGCCAGAAGAATTGGTTGATAAAGAGGATCCTCATCGCAGTACCTCCTCGCGCGCGGAGCTCAGCACGGGATCGATGACACGTTCCTTCACAAAGCAGGCGGGATTGCCCGCGAAAATCTGGTAATCGGGAACGGCTCCGGAGACAACGGCACCGGCTGCTGCAATGGAGCCTTCTCCCAACGTCGTTCCGGGGGTGAGCAGACACATGGCTCCGGCCCAGGAGCCGTTGTGCAACGTGATGGGCCGAACGATCAAACCAAACGACGGATCCGACCAGTTGTGATTGCCCGTGCAGAAATACGCACCTTGCGAGACGCAAACATCGCTGCCCAGCGTGACCGTGGTGAGATTGTCAATCCAGACGTGCTCACCGATCCAGCAATCGTCGCCCACCACCAGATGCCAGGGGTACTTCACATCAACGGACGGCTTGATCGTGACTCGCTGGCCGATACGAGCTCCAAAGCTACGCAGCAGGCTCACGCGCAGTGACGAGGACGGAATCCAGGCCGAACGAAGGACGGGCTGGCCCAGGAAGAACCAGGCTGCCCGCTTCAGGAACGAGCCACCCGGCGAGTACCAGGAATTGTCATAGGTCTGCAGCTTGACCACGGTCCGGGGCGTCATGGCAACATCACCTCGCAGCTGTGAGGCTTTGGTCCGCCCTGGAGCCAGGCATACAGTTCTGTCATGCTCCGGCCCACACGCGCCCAGCTGTACCGCTCCTGTACCAGCATGCGGCCTCGCAGGCCCCTGGCCTGATTGTTTTCCGGTGAATCACACAGGAAATGCTGCAATGCAGTCGCGAGTTCATCGGCATCCGGCTCAATCTGCCAGCCGGTCTTGTGGGTCGCAATCTCCGGCATGTTGCAGGGACGGGTGGCAATGACGGGCAGGCCCATTCCCATGGCTTCCAGCAGGCCCATACTCAGACCTTCCGAGTGGGAGGGCAGCACAAAGCATTCACTGGCGGCAATGGCGTTCCACTTGGCCGCGCCGCTCAGCATGCCGGTGAACAGGACGTTATACAAACCGAGTGCCGCCATCTGTGCCTCAAGCTGAGCCTGCGTGCCATCGCAATCCGGACCGGCAATCACGAGGTGTGCTTCCGGCCAGATGTGTTCCAGCGCTGCCCATGCAGTCATCAACAGATCGAGTCCTTTCTTGGGGTGCAATCTGCCAAGAAAGAGAACGATGCGTTTGCCGGTCAGCTTCGGGTATTGGTCGATGAAGCTGGCAGGATTTGCAGTCTCCGGCAAGTCAACGCCGTTGGGTATGACCACAACCGGATTGGCCGCTCCGTAGTCGCGGTACGAGTCGACCTCCGCCGCCGTCAACGCATGCAGGCAGCTGGCATGCTGCACCAGCGGCCGCTCCACCAGGGCGGAGTAAAAGACCTTTTTCCAGCGCTTGTTGTGGAGCGCCCAGGGCTCCAGCATTCCATGGGCGGAGACGACATAGGGCTTGCTTTGTCGGCGTGCAAGCGAAGCGGTCACGGTTGAACTCTGCTCCCAGAGGCCGTGAATGTGCACGCCATCGGCGTCCGCGAGCTGCCGGGCATAGCGGCGGCGGAGTGATGTGTTTGTCCACCAATCCTTACGGCTGGAGGGCCAGAGGCTGACCTCCCGTCCGGCAAGGTGTGCCGGGACATTTTGCTCATTGGCGGCGCAGAATGCGGCGATCGGTGCCGCGGTTGTGCCCGCGTGTTCGATCACGCCAGCCAGTGCCGGAATGGCGCTGCTCAGGCCACCGTATTTCGGGTCGATGTGCGACAGGACTTGAAGCCAGCGTGAGCTGTATTGCTCTGCCGGGCTTCCTAGGTCGTGCAGATTGGCGGTCACGGTACTCATCGCACTCCCTCCGCCATGGCGCGTTCGGCGGTGTTGGCTGGTGGCGCATCCACGATCTGTGCCACTTCCGCGCCGAAGCGCTGCGGCGAATATGCCCGGATGCGAGCCGCTGAGCCCAGGGCCATGCTGTGCAGCTCGGCACGTTCGAGTGAAGCAATGCGGTTCAACGCTTGCGTGAGTTGCTCTGGCTGCGATGGACTGAAGAGGAAGCCATTGCTTCCGGCCTCGACCAGGTCTGCGGCGCAGCCACAGCGGTCAGAGACGATCACTGGCAGCGAGGAGGCCATGGCTTCGTTCACCACAAGACCCCAGGGCTCACGTGTGCTGGGCAGCACAAAACAGCCAGCGAAGGCGTAGAAGGGCAGCAGTTCACGGGAGGATTTCAGTCCGGGAAAATACACGTCGGATGCGTATGGGCTAGCGTCCGCCACGTGGCGCAGGGCATTGTGTTCGGGGCCGTCTCCCACCAGGACAAGAGGCCAGCTCCCGCCGCCGTTGCGGTAACTGATCCAGCTATCGATCAACTGCCGGACATTCTTTTCCGGGGCATGGCGGCCGACGTAGACGAAGTAGGGCGAGCCTGGCAAGCCGAACTGCTCGGGCGTTGCACTCTCACGCAAAGCGTCAGTGCCATCACGGAACATGGCATTGTCCACCACGTCATAGCAGCCCGCGATCCGGTCTGCGGGAAAGCCGAGCTCCCGGAGGTAGGAAACATGGTCTTTGCCACCAGCGACCGCCCAGTTGAAGCACAGGCGGAGGACTACGCGCTTGAGAGCTTCCTTCCAGCCCACGCGCACGTGATCATAGTTCGTGCTTTCCGTCATCAGAATGCTGCGCCGGCCGTGCAACCGCGCCCATGCCGCAGCAGCCAACGCCGGCAGGGTGTAGTAGCCGGGCACCAGAACGGCTTCCGGATTTAAGGCGGAGAGGCGCTGCCACACCAGCCGGGCCAAGTGCCATTTGCTTGCCTGTTGCCAACTGCTGTTCGGGAGGAGTGTGTCCACGGCGATGCCGGCCGGCAAGTCTTCGCGGAACTTCAGCCCGGCATGGAAGCCGACGCCGCCGACCATCTCCATACCGGCAACTCGACCGGCAAGACTGGGCGCGCTTTCCAAGCCGAGAAAGCGTGCGACATGATAGGCATACCAGTCCATCCAGATCACGGCCAGACGGCAGCGTTGGATTGCCGGTTTTTTGGTTGTCACTGTGACTTGCGTCGAGTTAGACATGGCTTGGCTCCTCCAGATCGCTCCACGCGATGTAATGGCCCGACAACGGAACCGCCTCATGGGGAACGGTCTGTGCAGCCTGTGCCCGCAATGCCCAGCGCCATGTCAGCCAGCAAGGCAGTGAGAGAAGAATTGTCCGGAAAATTACGGCTTCCATCGTCTGCATCACGAGGTAGATCGAGAGCGCCGAAAGCACCGTGTACTGGCTCATCCAGCCGCCGCCCCGCAGCATGGCTCGCTTCCAAACAGTGCCGTAGATCCAGCCAAGCAGAGCCATGAACGGCACCGCCAGCCACCAGACTTCCACCCACAAATCCGCGACAATGCCGGGCGCGGACCCGGGTGCGCCGACCCACCCGAGCGTTTCACCAAAGCCCTCGCCGGTGCCGGCGTTTTGCAGCAACTCCGGCACGCCGAAGTCCTCGTATTTAGTCGGCCAGATCGCGGAAGGGATCGGCCGCACCATGATTTGCGCCAGGTAGCGGCGCATCCAGAAGTAGTGGTCGCGGCGTTCGGAGCTGAGCACTGTGCCCGACCCATAGATGTATTCGTTGCCGGTCTGCGGCTTGTCCACGATCTCGCTTACATCGGTCTTCACGTCGAAGTCCGACCCGAGATAGATGCTGGAGCGATTGGTGACCAGAAAGAGCACAAGCCACCCCAGGCAAACGGCTACCGCACCCATTGCGACAACCGGCGGCCGCTTGCCGCGCGGCAGGAACCAACCCATCAGCAGGACGGTAAAGAGGGCAAACGTGGGTCCACGGCGGCCCATCAGGATGGCGCTTGATGCCCATGGCAAGGCAAAGACGGCAATCTGCATGAGTGACTGCAGGCGCTTGCCGCCCAGCGACAGCGACGTCATCGCCAGCAGAACGCCCACCAGCAGGAGCAGGCTGCCGTCACGCACATATCCGCTGTCGTCCCAGCCGCCTGCGTACGAGTTGCTGAAGGCGTTGACGAATCCACCGACGTTGACAATGGTAATCGTCCAGCACATCAGGCCAAGTCCGCCCGCGATGGCGGAACCAATGAGCAGGCGCGGGCAGACCGCAGTCGAGAGCTTTTCGCGCGCTGGCAGCACCCGTGGCAAGCGCAGCCCCACGCTCAGGCAGGCAATCAGGAAAGCCGCCATGCCCAGGAGATTCAGGCCATGTACAAAAACAAGCTGATGATCGTCGAAAAAGCGTGAAAGGCCATCGGCGGCGAGCAGCTTGTACGGCATCCACGCGTACAGGAACAGCATCATCGGCCCGATAAACATAAGCGGATGGAGCACATCGCGGCTGCCATCAAAGGCAATCACGATGGCGGCGATGGTAAGGACGGCGCCGAGCGCAAGCATCCACTCAAACATGGCGGACCTCCGGTGCGGAAGGCCGTCCAAAGCGGGCCTTGAAGCTCTGCATGAGACCACGAGTTGCCTGCGGAGAAGGAATCCACCGATGCCGTTTTCCAATCGCGAAAAGCAGTGCCGCAGATCCGGCGAAAATGATCAGCATGACGGCACTCATGGCGAAGTTGTGGGCCACGGAGGAGCTTCGGAAGATGGCCAGGATCGCCAGGGCCGCTGCTACGCTTGTGCCTAGCAGGTAGGCCACGGTCATGCCCGCTGGCAGATGGTCTATCCGCCGGAGAGTCGCCAACACTGCGATTGCGCTCAGCAGGTGTGCCGCGAAAAGTATGCCCAAACCCTGCGCTGCGCTGCCGTGGCGGAACAGAAGAAGTGTGGCTGCCGCGGCAACAAAGAGCGCCCAGAGAGTGTTGATAACAGCCGTCGCCCGGATGGAAACAATCGACAGCCTTGCGGCCGCGGGCGCGTTTGCCATGTGTGCGACGGCAATAGCAAGGCCGGCAGCCACCGCCGCACCCGCGGAGCGGTACGCATTGCCGTACAGCAGGAAGAGAAGGAGCGGCACCGCAATGATGCCGGCACCGGCAAGCGCAAATGACACGGAAAGGGCGGCAAAGCTGCACAGCGCCATGACACGATGCGGCGTGGAACTCTTTGTCCCGTCGGCGTCCACCATGACGGCGTAGCTGCCCTCCGTTAACAGGCCGGGAGCGATTCCGGCCAGGTTGCGAAACTGGCTGGCGATGGCAAAAAAGCTCATCTGGACCAAGCTGGTGTCGGCCCGGGCGACCAGGGTGGTGAGCCACCATCCAGCCAGATTCGATCCCACCAGGCCGGCAAGCTGCACAAAACCGAAGGCCCAAACCTCACGGAGCATGGCCGTAAAGGGGCGAGTGCTTGAGCCGTTTTGCTTGGCAAACAGGGAGAGAGGGCCGGCAAGCATCAGGCAGACCAGGACTGCGCCCGCGGTGATCAAACCCTGCGACGTGATCATGTGGCTGGGATTGTGTGTTCGCGCGGCGAGCGGCAGGATCACCACCATACCCGCACCCACCAGCACGGAAAGCAACAGCAGCGCACGAAGCCGGCGCTGGCCCACAAAGAAACCGCGTGCACACTCGAGCAGAATGATACCGGCGGCTGAAACCGCGGCCCAACGCAGCAAAGGTGTGAGTGCGTCTTTGTGCAACAAGTGGGCAATGGGAGCGGCACCCAGCCAGAGCGCCAGCGCGGCTAGCGTGGCCGATAGGAAGGACACCAGCATGAGTACGCGGGCGAGGGTGCCATAGCCATGGTTGCTGTCGTTGTACTTGCCTGAAAACCGGGTGGCCGTCGCGCCGATGCCGCCCGCCGCGTAGGTGGAGATGTTGTTGGCCGTTGTGATGGCCAGCGAGTAGGCGCCAAACGTGGAGGCTCCGCCAAGGCGAGCCGCCAGGATGTTTGCCAGAAAGCCGGTCCCGCGTTCCAGCATGACACCCAGGCCCAGAGCCGCGGTTCCGCCGACAAGGTGTTGCCGCACGTCCGCAGAAAGTCCCGGAGACGTGGCGGGCGAGATCTTGCGAACGGCTTCGGTCTCGGTCACCGCCGCGATTTGTGTGGCGGAGGGCAGGGCAGTGTCGACCGTGCCGTCCATCTCCTGTGTGAGCACGGGACTCATTGCGCGGTAAGCTCCGGCTCCGGCGCGTCGGACATCTGATAGCGCACGTAGGACGAGTAGTAGTTTGACAGACCCTCTTCGGACGGCTTGAAGTCGTTCAGGATGGTGCCGACCAGTTCCACCCGGTCCTTCGCGAATAATTCCAACGCCGCTTGTGCCTGCTGCATGGTGGTGCTGCCCGCGCGCAGGACAAGAATGCTGCCCTGGCTGCGGCGCGCCAAGATGCGTGCGTCGGCAATGTGTTGCATTGGCGGTGTATCGATCAGGACGATGTCGAATTCCTGCTTGAGCCGGTCGAGCAGCACCTCAACAAGCGGCGAGTGCAGCAGGCCAACCGTGTCCTCATCGCCGGTGCCCGCCGGCAGCACAAACAAGTTTGGAAGAAAGGTCGGCTTACAAAAGCTCTCGATGGGTGCTTTCTGCACATTGAACTCGCCACGGAGCAGATTCCGCAGACCCGGGCCGTTTGTCAGGCCAAAGGCCTTGTTCAGCTTCGGCTTGCGCATGTCGCCGTCCACCAGGACCACCCGCATGCGTGTTTTGCTCAGTGCGACGCCAAGGTTCGAGGTCACGGTGGTCTTGCCTTCGCCGTCATTGGGGCTGGAGATGACGTAGCTGCGCGGCTCCCGTGTTGCGTTCGCCAGCAGGATCGAGAGAGTTGCGCTGCGGTATGCCTCGGCCGTGATGGAGAAGGTGTCATCCCACCGCGTGATGGCCAGCGCTTCACCCGGCTGTGCCACCGGCATACCGTTCGAGATCAGCTTGTTGGAGGACCCGGCAGGCCGGTTCAGCGATGCCTTGGCAACCTTGTTCGCATGTGGGATGACACCCAGTTCCTGCACATGCAGCGTGCGCTCGATCTGACCGGGGATGCGCACCAGCTTGCGCGCACGTTCACGATAAAACGAGAAGCCAATGCCGCAAACACCGCCAAGTGCAATGCCTTCCATGGCCGCCAGGCTTCTGCGAGGTGACGCCGCAAATCTCGGGACTTTTGCAGTATCCACGACATGTATTGTGGATGCCTGCATGGCCGAAGCAAAACCAGCTTCCTTGGCCCGCTGTAGAAGAGTCTGGTAGAGCTGCTGTTCTGAGTCGACCTCACGCTTGAGCAGCGAAACCTGGGCTTTCTTTTGCAAATCTGACGAGACACTGCCCTCCTGCGTGTCGTAAGCGACTCGCAGCAGATGCTCGCGATGGCGTGCGGCGGCGAGTTCATTGTCTTGCCGGCCTGTGCTGTTCTTCGTCACCGAGGTTAACCCCGTCTCGGCTTCCCGGATTTGCGCGCGCAACTTGACGATCTGGGGGTTTGCCTCGGTGAGCGTGGGGGCGAGCTTCGCGATTTGCTCACGCAACTGGGCGATCTGATCCTGGTAACGCCGGTATTGCGGGTCATCCTGCACCACGCCAAGCGACGAAGTCGTGGCACTACGCTGCAGGGCGACCTGGGCTTCCTTCTGCATGCGGTCGGACTCGGCCTTGACGAGCTCGTCCTGCAGCTCGCGCAGGCGCTCTTCGCCCACGGAGGTCGTGTCCTGGCTCAGCATCAGACCGTTTCCACCAAGCGACGCCTCGAGCTTTTTGCGGGAGTCATCGGCTTTCTGGCCCACATCGGCAAGCTGCTTGCCCAGCCACACGCTGGTCTTCTGCGCCTCCGCAGTGCGGGTGTTCATGTCGTGATCTTCAAATTGCGTCGTCAGTGCGTTGCAATACTGGGCGGAAAATTTCGCATTGAGCGATTCACAGGTGATCTCAACCAGCCGGGTCACACCGAGCGGCTTCACTTTGGTGCGCTGGGCCGTATCGTCCACAAGCTCTTCATAGGAGAGCGGCGCCGCGTGGGGCAGGTGCAGCACACGCAGAAAGCGGGACAACATGTCGTCACGCTCGACAGACGCGGGATGAGGCTGCGCAAGCAGACGCTGGTTGGTCTGTTCGGTCAGGCTTTCGCTTTGCAGAATCTTGATCTGCGTTTGCAGGTTGATGTCACCTTCCGCCGCGCTGTCGCTCCCCGTTTGGGAGACATCGTGCAGGTTCATGAAGCTGCTGTTCAGGCTGCGGATTTCAAGGGAGGTACGGGTGCGGAAGACCGGCAGGGAAGCGATCGTTAGCAGAACTCCGAGCACACCGCCCAGAAGGGCAATGGCCGCAACGCGCCAGCGATACCGGCTGAGCACCTGCAGATACTCCGCGAGCAGATTGCGCTCTTCCGGCTCTCCGGCAAATGGCTGAGAGGGGCGGCGGGCAGAACGCGCCGGCCCAAGATGTCCACCGGCAGAAGGCCGCTCATCGCGAGTCAATTGATTCAATTCAGTTCCCATATATTTGGCCGCCAATCCTAGTGGCGATAAATCGCCAGCCCCGATGCCACACCCACGCCGGCTCCCAGAGCAATCTGCGAGACAGCTTTGATGTTGCTGTTGGGGATAAACAAGACATCATTCGCAAAGAGAGGCACGTCCGGCTCTTTGCCTTCGTAAATCTTCTGAGCGTTGATCTCGATCTCGTGCGTCTTGCCGATGCCCTCGGGGTCGCGCCGGAGAATGCGCGCATGCTTCGCATTGGCATTGGGCCCGAAGCCCTCCGCGAGTGACAGCGCATCCAGAACGGAGATTGCCTTGTGTTGGGAGAGAGTGAATCCTCCTGCGCGTTTCACGTTGCCGAGCACGTAGACCAGTTCCGCACGCGGAATGGTGACCGTATCGTTGGCGCCAATCAGGATGTTGTCCTCCGGACGCTTGGCATCCGTGATGTCGTCCAGCGGAAGCGTCACCGAGGTATAGCCCGTGTTCGCGGTTGTGGTGACACCCGGAGCTTCGACTTTGCCCGCATCGACCGGGCGCGTCACAATCACGGTTGAACCGGCGTCCACCGCGGGGCCGCCCGCCAGAGAAAGCACCTCAAGCAGCCGCTTGGGTCCCTGCAGTTGATACACGCCGGCATGGTTTACCGATCCAAGCACGAAAACTGGCCGGCTCTGGTAGTCCGTGACATTTAAGCTGACTTCAGGCGTAACAACAAAGGTCTTCAGCCGCTTGGAAAGGTCCTGTTTCAGCTCGGAGGCGGTCATGCCCGCGGCTTTGACCTCACCCAGCATCGGCAGGTCAAGATATCCGCTTGGGCTGATCCGGATTGGCTTGTCGGAGATCTCTTCCACATCCGCGACATGCAGCACAAGCTGATCGCCCGGGCCAAGCACATACTCGCTTTGCGGGAGATCCCGGCGGACGAGGGTCTGTGCAGATAAAGTTTGGCAGCAGCTGAATGGCACAAGAAATGCAAACGAGCAGCATAACCCAAACGCGTAATGTCGTGTTTTGCTCACTGTAGACATGATGCCCCTGCATGGGTCAAAGTAGTGTCGGTTCTGAACGACAGCTAACCAGAAAGTCACATTGACTGGTTACCCGCCCCTGTTCTATGTCCTTCATAGGACGCGCGTAAGCGCTTGGCGGATTGGTGGAAATGCCGCATTGCAGGGAATTTGACCACCTATTGACAGAACACCCTGTTGATTACCCCGTACGACTTTATTGTGGGAGCCACAATGCCGGCCGGGTAGGGTATGGTGAAGGTCGCAATGCTTTGTTCTCGATCCGTACCTGCAGGCAGGCCGTCTCTCCCGGTGCACACACACACTCCTGCACTCTTGCAGGTGCATGTCTTTCAACTGCGGTCTGATGCCGAATGAACGTTCTTGCCTACGTGCACCTGCGCAACATCTACGCGTCCACAGGGGCGGGCCGGACTGCGCGGCAGATCGTGGAGCACCTGGCTCCGTTGCCGGGTGTCGAGATGAAAATCCTTGCCGACCAGAGTGACAAAAATCGCATTCTTCCCCTGGTCGGCCGGCCGTGGACCGAATACACCTATGCAACCTTTGCCGCGGACACTTCCCGGCAGCAAGCCAAATGGTTCTTCCTGAATCGACCGGTGGCCGAAGAGTATTGGCCGGAAACACAGGTTGTTTTCTGCACAGCTGAGTCCTACGTGCCAGTGCGGCGAGCTCGCCTGGCCATGACGGCGCACGATGCCAGTTATTTCGAGCGGTACGGCCACCAGAGAGACTGGCGCTACTGGCAGACTCGCCTGAAATGGCAGTTGCTTTTCGCCAAGCTCTCGCGCAAGGTGGACCTGTTTCACACAGTTTCGCAATTTTCCGCGGACCGTCTCGCCTATTTCTTTCCGTCGATTGCGCCCCGGATACGGTGTGTTCACAATGGAGTGACACCACACTTCTTTCAGCCCGTTTCGCCGGCGGGAGACGATTACCTGCAACAAGCCGGTCTGGCGGACCGTCCCTTTCTGCTGATCCCGGGTGGTTTGCATTATCGAAAAAACGCTGAGTTGATTCTGGAAGCGATCCCGCAGCTTTTGCGGAAGTTTCCAGATCTGGTGATTGCGATCGTGAACCATGCCAACCCCCTGTATGCCGCGCGCGCCCAGGCCTTTGCGCCGCGTGTACAAATGTTGGGTTTTGTCTCGGAGAATGCTTTGCACGCGCTGTACGCGGCAGCGCGGCTTGTTTGGTTTCCATCGCGGTATGAGGGATTTGGCCTGCCCGTGGTGGAGGCCATGGCCTGCGGCACACCTGTGGTCGCCAGCAATAGCTCATCCATTCCTGAAATTGCGGGCAGCGCGGCGCTGCTGGCCGATCCGGCTGACGCTTCCGCGCACATTGCCGCGATCGCGAGTTTGCTGACCGACGCCAGGGCTGCCGATCAGCTTCGGGAGGCTGGCCGTTTGCGGGCAAAGCAGTTTACCTGGCAAAAGACCGCCGAAGCGCTGAAGCAACACTTTGAGGCATTGCTTTGATGAATCCAGCCACCACCTCCGCTTCGATGAAGGCGAGACAAGGGGATGCGAACGACATAATTTGGGAGACTGCTCCGGGCGTGTTTGGAGCAGCCCAGAACAAAGCCGCGTATCAGAAATATGTCGTCGTGCATGCGGGTGCACGCGACAACTATCAGCTGTCTATCGCACTTGCACAAAACGGTCTGCTGGAAACCCTCGTCACCGATCTGTTCTGGCCGGCTGACCGCTCCTGGGCAAAGAAATTGTTGCAGCGTTTACCTGCGGGCGCACAGAGCCTGCTGCAGCAGCGCAATCACGTGGAATTGCCCTCGTCCCTGGTCACGATGGCGCCGCTTGCTGGCCTACGAACGCTGCTTCTGGACCGGATCAAGGCCGTCCCGTTTGCCTGGCGCAGATGGTCCACAAGAACGTCGGACCGGCGTTTGGGCAGGCTGGCGGGCAGGATCGCCCGCCGCCACTCCGCTGGTCTGCTGAGCTACAGCTACACCGGGCATGCGGCTTTCCAGGCATATGGCAAACCGGCCATGCTCTTTCAGGCCCACCCGCATCCAGCGACCATGCGGCGCATTTTGCTACAGGAGCTGCACGATCATCCGGATTGCGCGGCATCCCTGCAGCAGGAGTGGGAGCTGGCATTGCCTAAGCGGGAGTATGAGTCGCTCATTGAGGAAACGCGCAGTGCCGCACGATTTTTAGTGGCATCCAGTTTCACACGGGACAGCCTGATCGAGAATGGGATCGCGGCCTCAGCCATCACTGTCGTTCCCTACGGTGTTGATCTCCAACGGTTCCATCCGGGTAAGAGCGCACCTAATCTGGCTGCGCCGCTCCAGTTGCTGTTTGTCGGCCGCATCAACCAGCGGAAGGGCATCAAGTACCTGCTGCAAGCGCTCGATCAACTCAAGGGCCGGCCGGTTCACCTG
>CAXTPQ010000005.1:101916-127653 GCA_964246215.1 uncultured Terriglobus sp.
CATCAAGTACCTGCTGCAAGCGCTCGATCAACTCAAGGGCCGGCCGGTTCACCTGACCGTATGCGGCCGCGTTTTGGACGATCTTAACCTCTTCCAGCCGTATGGGTCGCAGATCACCATTCGCCCGTCGGTGAGTGGGCCGGAACTGGTGGCGGCGTATCAGGCTGCCGACCTTTTTGTCTTTCCATCGGTCGGGGAGGGCTTCGGTCAGGTGCTGCTGGAATCCCTGGCGTGCGGGCTACCCGTGCTTGCCACAACGCGGACGGCCGCGGTCGATCTGATTCAGGATGGCAGGGAAGGGTTCATCATCGAGCCGCGGCGCGCCGATTTGATTGCCGGCAAGATTGAATGGGCTCTCCGGCATCGGCAGGAACTGTTTGCCATGCGTGACGCGGCTCGCCGCTGTGCTGAGACATTTACCTGGGCACGATTTCGCCGGGGTGCCGTGGCAGCTGTTCAGGCGTGGTCGACCGCTGATTAGTCCAACCACGTGTTTCCATCCTCACATCACCTGGCACGGCGTTAGCCATTTCTGTGCGAACAGCCCCATGTGGTTGACCAGCCACAGTGCGTCGCCGGTAGCCGCTCTGCCAGCATCCCTTTCTGACGCCACGGTGTCTGCTTAGGTAGAACTGTTCTACTTTCGGAGGCAATCCTTTGCGCCCTACCTTGTCTGTCAGCGATTCCAGCTTCGTTCCAGTGATTCTTGCAGGTGGCAGCGGCACGCGCTTTTGGCCGCGGAGCCGCCGCGCCCGTGCCAAGCAGGTGCTTGCCCTGGATGGTGAGCGCACCATGATCCAGCAGACGATGGACCGGCTGCTGCCGATGACGGGTGCCGATCGCATGTGGGTGATTACAAATGAATGTGTGAGCGGAAAAATTCGTGCCCAACTGCCAGAAGTTCCGGATGCGCAAATTGTCTGTGAGCCGGCTGCCCGGAACACGGCACCGGCTTGCGGCTTGGCCGCATTTCTTCTGGAGCGGACTGATCCGGAGGCAGTTCTCGGAGTGTTTCCTTCGGATCACGTGATCAAGGATCCGGAGCAGTTTGCGGCGACACTCTCCGCCGGTATCGCCATCGCGCAGAGCGGAGAAAACATCGTGGTGTTGGGTGTGATGCCGACCCGGCCGGAAACAGGCTACGGCTACATCGAGCAGGGCCGCGCCATCAACTTTCACAATGGCGACTCGGCGGTTCCGGCTTACATGGTCCGGCGCTTCACCGAAAAGCCCGATGTACAGAAGGCCGAACACTTTTTGAGCACCGGCCGGTACAGCTGGAACAGCGGGATCTTTCTCTGGTCCGCGCGCACCCTTTGCCAGGCGCTGCGCGAGCATGCACCGGCCATGGCGGCAACTTTGCAGGCAATTGCCGATACGTACGGAACAGAAGACTTCGCCCACATCCTGCAGTTGCTCTATCCGACCCTCGACAATATCAGCATCGATTACGCGGTGCTGGAGCCCCGTTCCGCGCGGGGTGAAGGCAAGTCCGGCGTGTATTGCCTGCCGGCGGACTTCGGTTGGAACGACCTGGGTTCCTGGTCCGCGCTGCACGAGCATCGCTGCTCAACCGCGGCCGCGGTTTGCGACTCGCAATCCAATGTGGTGGAAGCACCCGATTCCACCGCAATCGACGCATCCGGCAACTACGTCTACTCACCGGGCAAGCATACGGCACTGGTGGGCGTTCATAACCTTGTGGTTGTGGTGACAGATGACGCGATCCTGGTCACGACTCGCGACCGCGCCCAGGACGTTGGACAAGTGGTCAAGACGTTGCACAGCTCCGGCCAGCACCAGCTCACATAGATCATCGAATCTGAGCTTGACGCGGTAAGTGCAGAAGTTTGCATATTTATGCCCGAGCATTGTCCTAGCGGGCAATCTTCCAGGAAAGATCTTAGGCACCGAACCCGTGTTCCTGGAATTGCGCCGTGCAGTTTCAAACATTTAGATTGCGAAGATTTTTGGACAAATCCGCACCATTTGAGAGATATGCCACAAAAGTGGCAGTGTCTCCCCCGGTTTGGCAATGAAGCTGCTACTACAGGGTTAGTTGGAAGCGAGGGTTCCACCGCCACCGGTTGAGTCTTCTGCTCCGGAAACAAAGCTCGATCTTCAGAGCAGAACCGGATCAGCTCGCATTCCACACCTTGTGTCACTGTTGCTCCATTTTTCTTCTCCTGAGGTCTGTCTATGAATGTGCCATTGCCAATCTCTTCTGCTGGTTATAGGTATGCCGGTGCCTTGCATCGGCCTAACCCGTACTTCCGTCCTTTGCCGGTTCCTGGTTCCAACCGGCCAATGCTTGTTTCCCGGCCGGTTGTCACGAAAGCAGCTGTTCCTCCTTGTACGGCCTTGGACATCGGCAGCCGTTTCGGTCACCGGCTGCGCCAGCTTCGCCGTGAAAACAATCTGACACAGTTACGGATGGCAAAGGTCTTCGGCATCGACCGGAGCTTCATCAGCGATGTGGAACGTGGGCGCAAGTCCATTTCGCTTCCCATGCTGGAAGTGATTGCTCTCGGCATGAAAGTCTCTCTTTCTGACCTGCTGAAAGACCTCTAGAGGCCACGAGAGCTTTATCAACCGCCCGTCAGTGGGATGGCGTGTTGCATCCCTGCTCCAATTCACTGACGGGCGAAGTATTTCAGAGATCACCTCGAGCGCAAGGCTTCAGGGTCATCGGAACTTACACCAAAGTTTCGCTCATTTCACTTTCCTTCTTCTCGAAGCAATCTATTCGCTTAATCTCTTAGTGGATGGAGAGGGACTCGGCAGATGCAGACCTGGAACGTGCTCGATGTGGGTAGCGTCTGGATGAAGGAGTTCACGTCGGCCCTGCAGAAGCAGGTGCCGCTGAACGCCTGGCAGCCCCAGATGGAGTCGCTGGGAGCGCTTCAATCCTGGCAAAGCAGCAGGACACTCGTAGACCCTTGTCTGCAGATTTCACTCTTTCCGTTGCAACGCGGGTATGCCAGGTTTCCTTTCAGGACATTGCTGCCGTTTCAGCATCGCCTTCTCCGCCGCCTTCTCGCCAAGACTCCTGAGCCATCAAGTTCTCCCCTGATCTGCTCCACTCCGTTCTATGCCGCGCTTGCCGAGCTGTGGCCGGGACCGGTGGTCTATTACGTCACCGACCTGACGGTCGCGTACCCAACGGTAAACGCAGATCAGGTGGTGGCATTGGATCGTCGTCTGTGCCGAATCGCGCGAGCCGTTTGCCCAAACTCGCGACGGATTGCCGATTACCTGGCCGGTGATGCCGATTGTGATTCAAGCAAGATCGTCATTGTTCCTAACGCCACGCGGGAAAGCAACATCTCGCCAGAACCCTTCACCAAAGCAGGGCCGCGTCCGCTCGACATCGCGGACCTGGAGCGGCCCATTGTCGGCGTCATGGGAGACCTGTCCACAAATTTGGACTGGGTCCTCCTGCAGCAAGCCATCGAGCAAACGGCGGACCTGCACTGGGTCTTCGTCGGTTCAACGGAACGTGCAATCCCCAATGCAGCTCAAAGCAGGGCACGTGAGAAGGTCAAAACGCTGGCCAGGTTTGTCGGTCGAAAGCCTTATGGCGAGCTGCAGAGCTATGCGCGTTCACTGGACGTAGCTGTTTTGCCTTATCTCAAAAGTGAGCCGACATACTCCGGCAGTTCCACGCGCTTTTACGAACATCTCGCCGCGGGCCGGCCCATCATCTCTACCCGGGGCTTTGCCGAACTGCTAAGCAAGGAACCTCTGCTTCGTCTCATCGACACTGCGGATGAACTGGTATCCACGTTGAGGGCACTTCAACAGAGCGGGTTCAGAGATGGGCATGAAACGGAACGCTGGCAGGCAAGTCGTGACGGTACTTGGGAGAAGAGGGTGTTTGCCGTGCGTGAAGCCGTGGGGCGAGATCATTCCGGACTCCAGGAAGTCACAATGCCTTCGACTTTGCTGCATGACCTCGCGGTTCAGTAGGCGGATGCTGTTGCGATCTGCGTCTACCGGCTTCTCCCCGGATTCGGACGACGCTTACTCTGCCAGGTAGCTGGGAACGTTGTCGAATGCTTCCCCGAAGAAGCATCGCTCCACTACCAGGCAAAGGATGTGCTCCAGGGCGAGATGGCATTCCTGAATGTGCATGGTGATCGTGCTGGGGACAATGACGCTGAAATCACAGAGCTCCGCGGCCGCACCCCCTGCATTTCCGAGATAGCCGACAGTAAGAATGCCGCGTTCCCGGCAGAGTCTGAAAGCTTTCAGCAGATTGCGTGCGTTGCCGGAAGTTGAGATCCCCATAAAAATGTCTCCTGGTCGTCCCAAAGCTTCTATCTGACGCTGGAAGACGTTGTCATAGGAGAAGTCGTTGCCAATGGCCGTCAAGATCGATGTGTCTGTCGTGAGCGCGACTGCCGGGAGCGCGGGCCGGTCACGCGTCAGCCGGGAAACGAACTCCGCGACGATATGTTGCGCATCGGCCGCTGAGCCGCCGTTGCCCGCCACCATGAGCTTGTTGCCCGCCAGCATTGCCGCGGCAATGGCACGGCCCGCATTGACGACGCTCTGTATTAAATTGCGATCTGCACGGGCTGCGGCCATTGCAGCCAGCGTGTGGTCAAGTTGTTGCGCTACCAGTGTGTGCAGGTCGTTCTGTGCCATGGTGGTTTCAGTTTAGCCGTGTACGGATCGCCTTATGAAGCGGCGCAACTGTAGATCTGGAAGCACAAGGATGAGCAACATCGGCAGATGCGTGAAGTCGACGTCACAAGTGGTCCCTCTGTAAGCTCAAGAGCGATGACATCTGAACAAACTCAGCTGCAGTTTTCGAGAGAGATCCAGGAACGCCATAAGCCGGTGCTGACCTTGGATGCGATTGCATTTCTTGCGGCGCTGCATCGCAGCTTCGATGCGCGCAGGCAGGAGTTGCTGGCCTTGCGTGCGGCGAGAACCACTCGGCTGAATGCGGGCGAACTTCCCGATTTCCTGCCGGAAACAGAACACATCCGGCAGTCGGAGTGGACTGTCGCGCCACTGCCGCCGGACCTGCTGGACCGCCGTGTGGAGATTACCGGGCCGGTGGACCGCAAGATGATCATCAATGCGCTCAACAGTGGGGCGCGTGTGTTCATGGCGGATTTTGAGGATTCAACCACGCCCACTTGGGAAAATCTGCTGGACGGGCAAGTCAACTTGCGGGATGCCGTCCATCGCACCATCCTGTTTCAGGATCCAGCAACCGGCAAGGAATACCGGCTCAGGGAAGACCCGGCAGTGCTGTTTGTGCGTCCGCGTGGCTGGCATCTGGATGAAAGGCATGTGACGGTCGATGGTGCGACGGTGTCGGGATCGCTCTTTGACTTTGGACTCTATGCCTTTCACAATGCAGCAGAACTTTTGCGCCGCGGCTCTGGGCCTTATTTCTATTTGCCGAAACTTGAAAGTCATCTGGAAGCACGGCTCTGGAATGAGGTCTTCTGCTTCACGGAGCAGGAGCTTGGATTGCCGCACGGCTCCTTCAAGGCGACCGTGCTAATTGAGACGATTCTTGCCGCATTCGAAATGGACGAGATTTTGTGGGAGCTGCGGGAGCACTCTGCCGGCCTGAACTGCGGCCGTTGGGATTACATCTTCAGTTACATCAAGAAATTTGCGGGCGATCCGGCGAAGGTGCTTCCGGACCGGTCTCAGGTGACGATGACCACCCATTTCCTGCGCAGCTACTCCAGGTTGGCTATCAAGACGTGCCATCGCCGGGGCGTGAGTGCCATGGGCGGCATGAGCGCTGTGATTCCGATCAAGAACGACCCCGAGGCGAATGAGCGCGCCATGGCTCAGGTGCGAGCTGACAAGGAGCGCGAGGCCATTGATGGGCATGACGGAACCTGGGTGGCGCACCCGGCGCTGGTTGCTGCCGCGCTCGAAGTCTTCAACCGCATCATGCCCCAGCCCAACCAGATCGATAAGCAGCTACCCGGCTTCCAGCCGATCTCCTCCGATCTTTTGCAGGTGCCGGAAGGCCAGATCACGATGGCTGGAGTGCGGCAGAATGTCGCGGTGGGTTTGGGGTACGTGGAGGCCTGGCTGCGCGGCATCGGCTGCGTGCCACTCTTCCACTTGATGGAGGACGCGGCAACGGCGGAGATCAGCCGTGCGCAACTGTGGCAATGGGTGCATCATGGGGCGGTGATGGATTTGGGAGAGCCCGTCACGGAGCACCTCGTTGTCCATGCCATCGCAGAGCAGAGCGAGAAGCTCAAGACGGAATTGCCAGACCGTGCATCGACGTATGAGCAAGCCGCGGAACTGCTGACCAGATTGGTGACAGCGCCTCAGTTCGCTGAGTTTCTGACCCTGCCCGCTTACGAAAGCATCCTGGCACAAGGCATGTAGGGAAGGTCTACAGAGGCCCAGATTGGTTTTGTAACAACCGCTGCCGGGGTGGATAAAACACCACCCCGGCAGCGGTTGAACTACGGATTGGAAGGTGTTTGAGGGGCTCCTGCCACGGGTCCGCCCAGGTTCAGCAGGTAGTTATTTGCGTTGATCGTGCCGTTACCAAGAACACGGTTGTAGCCCTTGGGCGTGGTGAAGAACAAGCCGTTGTAGCCGACGATGCCAGTGTGGAAAACCTTGGGAACCAAACCATAGGCCTGAGCCGACGCCAGCGAGTAAATGTAGTAGTTGGTGTTCCCCATGCGGTGCCCATAACGCTCAACCGCCAGTGCGGTCAGGCCCGCGATGTCCGGTGAGGAAGCGCTCGTCCCGATGACTCCGTAGAGCTTGCCACCCAGGACTTCCAGGTCCGCACTGTCCTCTGGATTGCAAGGCTGCACGGCACCACCGGGGCAACCGCCCATGTGCAAAGAGATGTCGGGCGTGGTGCGGAAGTTCGGATTCCCCGTCTTGACCAAATACTGGTATGCCGGCTTGGTGAAGTAAATGCTGTCACCACCGCCTGAGCCCCAGTACCCACCCGTTGCCGTGGTGCCGAAGAAGATGTCCTGCGTAAGCGGGTCGGCAAATGCCTCTTCACTCACGTAGCTGGAGTTGAGGCTGCCTGTGCGCGAGGTTGTGACAAGGTTTGTACCGCCCACGGAGGTGACGTGCGGGCTGGAACTCGGGAACTCAACGGAGGCGAGAAAGCTTCCGCAGGAAGCAGGTGCGCCCTCAACAGAAGCCGCGAAGCAGGCTGGAGGCACGGCTGCCAGCGCGCCCGAGTCGCCGGAAGACGCGACAAAGGTGATGCCCTCGGCGTTGCCTTGTGCGAACAGGTCATCGAAAATCTGCAGCGTGCTGGTGTAGTCGACACCGTCGTTGTAGGCTGCCGTATAGAAAATCTCCGCGCCGCCGAAGGACATGTTGACCACGTCCGCCTTATTGTCATTCACGATTTGCGTGAGACCGTCGTAGAAGGAAGTGTCGCTCAGGTCAGGAATGTTATAGAGCAGGATGTTGGCGTTTGGCGCCATGCCGCCCACCTGCTGCATGTCCAGGTTTGCCTCAAACGATCCACCTGAAGCTGGGTCGAACGGTGCGCCGCCATCCACTTTGATTTCCGTGATCTTGGGCGAAGCGATTTTCTCGTGCCCGAAATAGAGGTCCATGTCGGCTTGGTTCAGGGCGCTGGTGATCAGCACGGCAACCGTGGAGCCCTTGCCGCTGTAGGTCTGATAGCTGGGAAATTTGTACGCCTGCTTCAGATCGGTGAACCAGTATGGACCCTCCGCGGAGTAGCGGTTTTCCGGAACCAGGTGCGCCTGAGAGTGCAAATGTACAGCGCTGGACAGGCCGGTGACGATGCCACCTACTTCCGTGATGGCCGTGGGCAGGGTGAGTTGGCCAGTGGCAGCCACGACGGAGCGGCCGTTGGCGAGCTTGCCGGTCTTGAGCGTCGTTCCAAAGGCACGCTCAACCACGGGAGCCGGACCGCTGATACGAAGATTGCGAGCGGAGGTCTGGGTCACGGTGAGCCCTTCCGCGCTCAGCCTCTGTTGCAGTGCCGACATCTGTTTGGCGTTGGGGCTGAAGCGCTGATGAAACTCTGCCGGCGTCAGCCACTTGCCGAAATTGGGGGAGTTGGTGTCGTGAACGTCTTTCAGAAAGCTTTCCAGCTGATCGCGGTGCTGGAGGGGGACATAGACGTTGAAGCTGACCTGTTGCGAGGCAGTTGCGCGTGCCGTGAGTGTTGCGTGCTCCGCCGCATGGGCGGGAACGGCAACCAGAAGGCAAGCGGCAGCGCCGGAGAAAAGAGCTGAAGAGAAAAGGCGGTGCATGGGGTCTCCCAAGGAAATTCTGCTGCTTGAATCAGAAGTCGACGGCAGCTTGCCATCAACGCTTTTAGTCCCGCAACGGAGCAATACAACGGCAGTGCGTCAGGAGCCGCGCGAAGGAGAAGATTCCGGGCGCGTGGAATTGAGTTGTGAACTAGTGTGGGCATACTAGCACGCAGGGTTCAGCTTCGGCACGGCAAATTAGGAACGGTTTCATACAAACATGCGAAGTTCAAGACAAGCACTGGAAAAGACCCATAACTGAGCCGAAAAGTGGTGCCAGGAAGACTGAGCTGGACGCCAGCCATCAGGCATTACCGGAAGGGCTGCCAAACGATGAACCGGCACCAGGAGCGAGGGACAAATACTCCAAGCCTTGAAGGCCCGCACATAGCAGTCACTTATTCAAACGAAGTCGATACGCGTCCAAGTCACAACTCGTCCATGCAGCCAGAGTGTAAGCTGCATTGTGCATTACAGGAACCTGGATCGACCCCGGTATCGCGAGGGCTGACCACGTTTGATCCATGGTGATTACTGAATCGTCTTCATCCGGCGTGTCATGAAGTCCTGCAGAACGTAGCTGCCCAGGCGTTCGGGGCTGGTGAAGTAAGCCTTGCCGCGGCACATGGCACTCACCTTCTGTACAAACTGCATGAGTGCAAAGTCCTGTGCCAGCATGAAGGTGTTGATGACGATGCCCGCGCGTTTGCAGCGGTTCACTTCTTCCAGCGTTTCCGCGATCACGATCGGATCCAGACCGAAGGCGTTCTTGTAAATGCGGCCGTCCGGCATGGTGAGCGCACTTGGCTTGCCGTCCGTGATCATGACAATCTGCTTCATGTCTTTGTTGGAGCGGCGCAGGATGCGCTGGGCCACACGCAAGCCTTCGCGCGTGTTGGTATACCAGGGGCCGACCTTGACGCGGGCGACCTGCTGCACAGGCATTTCTTCTGCGGAATCGTGAAACAGCACGAGGTGCAGCGTGTCACCGGGATATTGCGTGCGGATCAGGTGAGAAAGCGCCATGGCCACACGCTTGGCGGGCGTGAAACGGTCTTCGCCGTACAGGATCATGGAGTGTGAACAGTCCAGCATGACGACAGTTGAGCAGGAAGATTGATACTCCGACTGGCGAATCTCAAGATCGCTGTACTCAACATTGAGCGGCAGGCCGATGCCTTCGCGCTGCATTGCGTTGGAAAGTGTCGCATTGACGTCGAGATTGAGCACATCGCCGAACTCATAAGCCTTGGTGGAGCCGCTGGACTCGATACCGCTGGCTTCATACCGCGTCTCATGCCGTCCGCTGGCGGAACGGCCCATGCCGCCCAGCAGGTCGCGCAGCGTGCGGTAGCCGAGGAAGTCCATCGATTTGTCCGTGACGTGGAAACGCGCGTCGCCCTGCGGTTCCGCCGGCTGGGTGATGTCACCCGGGCCGTTGGCATGCTGCACGGATCCGTCGTCTTCCGGCTGCTGCGGCTGGATGTAGTCGCCCTGTTGCATGCGCTCCACGAGTGAGTCGAGCATCTGCTCGCGCTGCTCGTCGGACATGTCTTCATACTTCTGCTGCGCTTCCTGATCCAGAAAGTCACCGGACTCCATCACCTGCCGCAGGGCCTCGCGCAGGTTTTCCATGGTGTGCTCACCGTTGAGCTCCTGGAACTGCGAAAAGGGATCCTGAAAGCCGGAGTCCAGCATGAAATCGCTGAGTGCCTGCATCAGGTCGTCCAGCGCGATCTCGCTGGCCAGGTCACCGTTGTACTTGGTATAGCGTGTGTGTTTCATATGGCAGCCTGTCAGCGGGTCAGCAAGTGAGCTTGTAACCTGCGGTTTCGATGGTGGTCTTCCGTTCACTTGCAAAAGTAAGCGTCGTCTTGCTAAGTCGCTGACCGGCTTCCGTGCTAGTTGAATCCCCGTTTGGTGCGTTGACGAGCCTGCCAGTCCTGCGATTCCTTCTCACGGTCGCGCAGTTCTTCCGTGAAGTTGGCAGCGCGGTCCTTGCGGGTCTGCCGTTCTGCGGCGCTGAAGCTGCGCTCTTCACTCCGGCTCAGGCGCTTGTGAGCGGTCATGCCTTCCAGCAGGAACTCGGCGGCGGAGACAAGAGCTTCCGCACCGGCACGCTTTTCCAGGCTGAGCGGTTTCAGCTTGTCAAAGAGGCCCTGAATCTGCTGCAGTTCCTTCAGCGAGTCTTCGGCGGCATTGATATCAGAGAGTTGTACCGTTCCGCCCAGGTTGAACCACTGCTCGATCTGCTGTGTGTTCGCGTCAGCGAAGTAGCCATCGAAAACGCGGGCAACGGCGGTGCGAATGATCTCACGGACTACCATGTCGGCACCGCGCATCTCGCCCTCGTACTCCAGCTCGATCTTGCCCGTAATGCCGGGTAGGGCAGTGTAAATATCGCCCACGCGTGGGACGGCGACAGTCTCGTTGTGAACGAGGGCGCGGCGCTCGGCATTGGAGAGCACCAGTTCCATGGTGGCAATCGGTAACCGCTGCGAGACGCCGGAACGCTTGTCGACTCGCTTATCCTCGCGGGCAACAAAGGCAATCTGTTCGACAATTTCCCGGATGTATTTAGGAATGTGAATGTCTAACACGGCGCGGGTCGACCAGGCTTCCTGCTCGGTGACGCTCATCGCTTGCTCAAGAGAATCCAGATAGTGCGTGCGGATCTCTGAGCCAATACGGTCCTTAAGCGGCGTGACGATCTTGCCGCGCGCGGTATAGTCCTCAGGATTGGCGGAGAAGGTCAGCGCGACATCCAACTGCAGGCGGACAGGGTAGCCCTTAATCTGAACGTCACCCTCCTGCATGATGTTGAAGAGCGCGACCTGAATTTTGCCGGCAAGGTCAGGCACTTCATTCACGGCAAAGATGCCGCGGTTGGCGCGCGGCAGCAGGCCGTAGTGCATGGTGAGTTCGCTCGAGAGCTGCTCGCCGGAGCGTGCGGCCTTGATGGGGTCCACGTCGCCGATCAGGTCGGCCACGGTCACGTCCGGTGTGGCAAGCTTCTCCACAAAGCGCTCATCCGGCGTGAGCCATGCGATCGGTGTGGCATCGCCTTTTTCGACAATCAGGTCGCGCGAGGAGCGAGCCAGCGGCTTGTAGGGATTGTCGCGTATTTCTGAACCGGCGACGTATGGGATGAGCGGATCGAGCAGCGTAGTGAGTCCGCGCAGGATGCGGCTTTTCGCCTGACCGCGCAGACCCAGCAGAATGAAGTTCTGCCGCGAGAGCACGGCATTCACAATCTGCGGAATAACGGTGTCTTCATATCCGACAATGCCGGGAAAGATCTTTTCCTTTGCACGGATTTTGACGATCAGGTTGTCGCGAAGCTCATCCTTCACAGAACGTGAAACGCGTTCCTCGGTCCATGCGCTTGCTTTCAGTTCGCCCAGTGTTTGCGGCAGGTGTTGCGGAGTCGTGAGCGGAGTCGCCATCTCCCTCAGTATACGAGCGCGGCTTCGGGCACGCGGGGGTGGCGTCATCCGGCATGTGTACCGCCATCGCCGCTAGTCCTGGCTTTCCAGTTCATCCAACAATGCCTGCATCTCGGAAGCAGCGTGACTGTTTCCAGCCCGGGCGGCGGCGGCCAGCCCTGTGTGCAGACGCGCCACCGCCTCTTCCGTCCTGTTGACCTTTGCGAGGGTCTGGCCGGACATCTGGTATGCGGGCACGTAGTCCGGATTCAACTCGGTCGTACGTTCGAACTCGGCAAGGGCGGCTTCCGAGTTGCCTTCACCAAGGTGCGCCATGGCCAGGCCGTAGCGGGCAAAGCTGTCATTCGGGTTCGCGCTCAGGATTTCGGTGAGCATGGCGATCTTGTCCATGCCTCTATGATGCCGCTTTGAAGAGCACCCGTTTTGCGTGCACGTAAACTGGAGAGGCATGGAACAGGAACACAGAAGCGTTCGCGAATCTCAGGCGGAACGCAGCGAAATTATCTTTCCCGGCGATACAAATTCGCTCGGCAACTTGTTCGGCGGCAAATTGATGCAGTTCATCGACCTGGTGGGTGCGGTGGCTGCCTACAGGCATGCCCGTGCGATCCTGGTGGTCACGGCGTCCATGGACGGTCTGGATTTTGTTGCACCCGTGCATGTGGGCGACTTGCTGATTCTGAAGGCCAGCGTGAACCGTGCCTTCCGCACCAGCATGGAAGTCGGCGTAAAGGCGATGGTGGAGGACCCGAAGACGCGGGCGCTGCGTCACGTGTCGTCTGCCTATGTGACATATGTGGCGGTCGATCAGACAGGGACGCCCGTGCCGGTGCCGCCGATTTTGCCGGAGACGGAGCACGAACAGCGCCGGTTTGCAGATGCTCTGCGCCGGCGTGAGGGCAGGGCAGGCGAGGTGCAGCGCAAGCGGGAGATGCGCAAGGCGCTTGCGCAGGACTGGCATGTATAGGAAAGTGTTGAACGCAGGGATACAATTTTGAAAGCCGATGTTGTCTTTGACGCTGCAAAGGACGTTAAAAACAAACTTAAGCACGGCATTTCACTTAGCGAAGCCGGCAAGGTCGATATTTCTTCGGCGCTTACTCTGTTTGATGACCGTGAGGATTACGGTGAGATCAGGTACACCTCAGTAGGCTTTCTTGGATCCGAGCTGTTTGTACTCGTCTACACCTTACGCGGAGACGTCCTTCGAGCCATCAGTTTGCGCAAAGCAACCAAACGGGAGCAGATAAAGTATGCGGAAAATAGCTAAATATGGCACGCCGGACGCCGAGAACCCGGAGTGGACTACCGAGGATTTCCGACGGGCGAAGCGGTTCCATGAACTTCCCGCAGAGTTGCAGCAACTTCTAAGCACCGGCCAAAGAACGGCGAGTGCTGAAGAGCCGCATGAAAAAGTCCACATTTCTATGAAGCTTGCGCCGGATATTGCGAATGCATTGCGTGCCACTGGAAGCGGGTGGGAATCGCGGGCTGAAGAGGTGCTCCGTTCACACTTTGTAAAACATGTAACCACGGCAGAAGCACAGAGGCAGCGCTAAATGGGAACAGCAGGACAGCAGGCACCGCAGCCCAAGCCGTTGCCTGGCATTGCACATGTCATCGCCGTCGGTAGCGGCAAGGGCGGTGTTGGCAAGACGACGATCGCGGTGAACCTTTCCGTAGCGTTGGCGAAACTGGGCCACCATGTAGGGCTGATTGACGCCGACATTTACGGCCCGAATGTGCCGACGATGATGGGGCAGTCCCGGCAGCCGTCCATCGTGGGTGAGAACCGCATCGTGCCTCTAGAGAGTTTCGGGGTCAAGTTCATTTCCATCGGCCTGATCTCGCCGGGCGACAAACCCCTGGTGATGCGCGGGCCGATGCTGCACCAGATCATTCGTCAGTTCCTGCAGCAGGTGGAGTGGGGCGAACTGGATTACCTCGTCGTTGATCTGCCACCCGGCACGGGAGATGTGGTGATCTCGCTGGTGCAGACAGTACCGCTGACCGGGGCCGTGGTCGTCAGCACCGGCTCAGAGGTTGCGCTGCAAGATGCTCGCAAGGCGTTGGAGATGTTCCACCAGGTGAATGTCGAGGTACTCGGGCTGGTGGAGAACATGTCGCAGATGCGGCTGCCTTCCGGTGAGGTCATCGATGTTTTTGGCGCGGGTGGTACAGAAGCCACCGCACGGCAGTACAACCTGGATTTTCTTGGTTCCGTCGACCTGCAGCCAGCCATCCGGCAGGGAGGGGATCGCGGTTTGCCGGCGGCCCTGGCCGGCGAGGGCGATCCAGTCGCTGAGGCGTACTTCAGAATTGCGCATGCGGTAATTGAGCGCGCTGCCGAAGTCACGGAGGAGTCAAAGAACGTCTTTGAAATCCTGTAAGACCACAAGAACGTTGGAGTTCCGCAAAACCTGAGTCCCTCGCTGTCAGATGAAGTGGAACCGTGGCGCGTTCGGCGGTATTCTGTACTGGATGCGTTCAAGTGCACAAGACGGCGGGTCGAACTCTGGCTGTGGCATGCCTCTGAGCGCGCGTCAGCAATCGACCCTGACCGCGATTGTCGAGCAATACGTTGCGACGGGAGAGCCGGTCGCATCGCAGGCGATTGCCGCCGCCAGTGGGTTGAGTTCCGCGACCGTGCGCAACACCATGGTCGAACTGGTGGACGCCGGCTATTTGGAACAGCCGCATACCTCTGCTGGCCGAGTTCCAACTGCAAAGGCCTTCCGGCTGCATGTCGAGCAATTGCGCGGCGGCAACCGGATCGCGGCGGCACTGCTGCCCATGCGCTCAAGAACGCAAATCGATGCAACGCTGCACGGCGTGTCCGGAGCGGAGGCCTTCCTGGAGCGAACGTCACAGGTGCTGTCCGTCCTATCGAGCGGCGTTGGCGTTGCCATGGCGACGGTGCGTGAAGGTGACTTGCTGGAGCATGTGCATTTCCAGCGTCTTGCGAGCCGGCGGGTGCTGGCCGTGGTGGTGACGCGCGGTGGTGTGGTGCGTGATCGCGTGTTGCTGCTCGACCAGGATTTGGAGCCGCAGGAATTGGAAGCTGCTTCGCGGTATCTGAACGAGAACTTTCGCGGATGGACGATCGAAGATGTCCAGGCGGAGATGCACCGGCGCGCCGAGACGGAACGCAGCGAGTACCGCAAGATGCGGGCCGCGGCCGAGGAGCTCTGGACTGCCGCCATTTTGCAACAGCCGCAACAAATGCAGGCGGTTTTTGTGGACGGCGTCAGTAATTTGGTAAGTGACGGTTATGCCGGACAGCGATTGCGCGAGGTGCTTGCCGCGCTTGAAACGAAAGAACGCGTGATGGCGCTGTTGCAGGCCTACATGGGGGCCGAGCACCTGGGCGACCTCGCCGGAACAGGCGCGGTACGGGTCGTCTTCGACATTGAGTCGCACACCCCGGAGATGCAGGGCCTTGTTCTGGTGGCGGCACCGGCGCTGAGCGACGGCACGCAACGCGGCGCGGTGGGAGTCATCGGCACGCAGCGCATGCACTATGAACACACGATCAACGCTGTGCAATACGTGGCGCAACTGTTCAGCGAACGGCAGGCGCTTTGACGCGCACTGCTCTAACGAAATGAGCTTGGCTGTGCCGTCGGGCAGCGAAAGCGAGTGATGCTGTGAGACTTCAGGATCGATACAGGAAGTGGATGGGCATGAACGGAATAGGTGTGAACGGAATCGATGAAGCAATGGAAATGCCGGCAACGGACGGTGAGCTGCCGGGCGCGGCTGAGATGGAAGAGCAGGAGACAGCTTCCACCGAAGCTACTGCGATTTCACAGAACGAATATGACCAGGTACGGCGAGAGCGCGACCAGTTGCTGGACCGCATGGCACGTATGCAGGCGGAGTTCGACAACGCGCGCAAGCGGGAAGCCAAGGAGCGGGTGGACTTTCGCGAGTACGCCATGGGCAGCGCCGCGGAAGGCCTGCTACCGGTGCTGGACAACTTCGCACTGGCGATGAAGGCGAACGGCACGCCGGAACAGTTCCGTGCCGGTGTGGAACTCATTGCCAAGCAGTTGGATGATGCGGTACGTGCGTTGGGCGTCATCGCGGTGGAAGCCGTAGGCGCTCAGTTCGATCCGCATGTTCATGAGGCGTTGGGCCAGGTCGAAACCGCGGAGCATCCAGACGGCGCGGTGTTGCAGGAGATTCGGCGCGGCTACAAGATCAAAGACCGGTTGTTGCGGCCAGCTCTGGTGCAGGTGGCACACAATCCAGCGCAGCACGAAGCATGAAGCAAGCATTAGCCCTCGAGCTAACAGCTAACAGTTGAGGAGAAGGTTTTGGCGGCAACGATCAAAGCGGATTATTACGAAGTCTTGTCTGTGACAAAGACCGCGACGGATGCGGAACTGAAGACCGCATACCGCAAGCTGGCGATGCAGTATCACCCTGACCGCAATCCGGGTGACACGGTTGCCGAGGACAAGTTCAAGGAGTGCTCAGAGGCTTACGGTGTTTTGAGCGATCCGCAGAAACGCGCGGCGTATGACCGCTACGGCCACGCCGGCATGGGTGGATCGGCTGGTGCTGGATCGGGATTCCCTGGCGGCTTCTCAGGCGGTTTCAGTGGGAATCCGCAGGACCTGAACGACATCTTCGGCGACATCTTCGGTGAGATGTTCAACGCGGGCGGTGGCCGGAAACAGACGCGTCAGCAGCGTGGGCGCGACCTGCGCTTCGACCTTTCGCTTGAGTTTGAGGAAGCGGTCTTCGGAAAAGAGCAGGAGATTAAGATCCGCAGACTTGAGGTTTGTGACGACTGCCACGGCCTGGGCACAGCAAACGGCAAGCAACCGCAGACCTGTTCACAGTGCCGCGGCGCCGGCCAGGTCCGGTATCAGCAGGGCTTCTTCTCCGTGGCGCGCGCCTGTCCTAAGTGCGATGGCACGGGCGTGCAGATTACAGATCCCTGTCCCGCCTGCCGTGGCGAGTCCCGCGTGCAGCATGAGCACACGATCCATGTGAAGGTTCCAGCCGGTGTGGAAGACGGCACGCGCATCCGCTACGCCGGGGAGGGAGAAGCCGGCAAGTTTGCAGGGCCGTCGGGCGATCTGTACGTTATGCTCGGCGTCAAGCCGCATAAAATCTTCACCCGCGAGGAGGACGATTTGCATTGTGTCGTTCCCGTGAGCTTCACACAGGCGGCGCTGGGCGATGAACTGGAGATCGCAACGCTTGACGGCCCGGCCGTGCTGAAGGTGCCCGACGGCACGCAAAGCGGCAAGACTTTTCGCCTGAAGAACAAGGGTGTGCCACACCTGAACAGCAGCGGCAAGGGTGACTTGATCGTCGAGGTGCGCGTGCAGACGCCCACCAAGATGAACAAGCAGCAGAAGGATTTGCTGAAGCAGCTAGGAGAGATTTCTTCGATGGAGAATGCGCCGCACTCCCATGGCATCATGGACCGCGTGAAAGAAATCTTCAGCTAGACTGGGCGGAAAATTGCAGGGCAGGCCGGTGGGCGTCCAACCCTCCGGCTTTTCTTTTCATCCGTTTCGCCATGTCTTCCGCGTCTTCTCCGATTGCAACTTCGCCCATGGCAGCGCCACCCCTCAATGAGACCTGGATCCATCAGGCTGTTCGTAAGGTTGCGCTGCGGCAACTCGCCCTGGCCGCGTTGCTGCTGGTCTCCGTTCTGATTGGCTTCACTGTTTACAACAGCTACTGGCGGAGCTTTTTTCATGGCCCTGTCGATGCAAGCTTTGCTGATTTGCACGCAGATCTCTCTTCGCGTGGCGACCGGCAGTTCCTTCGCGTGCATGGTGATAAGGCGTTCGACACGGGTATGACGCAGGTCACGACGCACACCATGAATGGCCTGGAGACCAGCAAGGAAACTTCCGCCTACTACTATCTTTTGCGCGTAGACGATCAGCCTCTTCTTGTAAAGGGAAAAGCGATCACCACAACGCCGGAAGGCAATCTGGTTCCGGTCCCGAAAGACCTGGCCGATGATTTGTTGAGCGGGCCCAGCGGAGCGCGGCTTAAGACGGTGATGTTCCCCTACATGCTGGAGGCGTCCGATCCATTTCGCAGAGATGGATATTTCGCCATCGTTGCGAGTCTTGTGGCGTTGGTTTGCGCGTTTCTGCTGGCGCGCCGTGGCTTGAGCCGAGTGGGCGATCCACGTACTCATCCTTCGGTGCAGTGGCTGGAGAGCACAGGACAAGTGCAAGCCGTAGCGACAGCAACAGACGATGAAGTACGCCACAGCGTCGTCTATAAAAAACAGGACATCACGCTGACGCCGAACTATGTGGTGCGGCGGGCCTTTTTCACCTTTCGCATCTATCCGCTGGATGACCTGCTCTGGCTGTATAAGCAACTGGTCAGGCAGAGAGTCTACTTTGTGCCTGTCGGAACCACCACCCAATTACTGATGACCTTCCGGCAGAAGCAAAAGGCAAGCATGCGCGTTGCCGCAGCAGATGCCGATCGCCTGATCCAGCAGATTGGTGCACGGCGGCCCTGGGCTCTCTACGGCTACTCATTGGAATTGAAGAAGTTCGCTGACGATCAAGCGGCAATCACCGCGGCTGTCGATCAGCGCCGTGCAGGGTTCCAGGGTCAGGCTAGATCGTAAGTGCAGAACTCAGCCGAGCAGTGCAGACGTGATTGCCAGTGCGGCGATAGCGGCTGTTTCCGCGCGAAGGATGCGTGAACCCAGAGTTGCCCGCTGCCATCCGGCTGTGTCGAAGCGATCCATTTCGGCGCTGGTCCAGCCGCCCTCCGGACCGATGGCAAGCGCGATCGCGTGCGGGTCGCCGGCGGCCGTCAAGCGTTCTCGCAATGTTGTTTGCTGCTCGGTCTCGGCAAGCAGGATGCGCAGCGGCGCATGCATGCTTGCGGCAAGTGCGTCCTGCAGTGAGGCAGGCGGATGCACCGCAGGCACATCGCTGCGGCGAGACTGCTGCGATGCCTCATGCGCAATGCGACGCCATCGTTCGGCACGTTTCGCGGAGGCTTGTGCAAGGTGCTTCTCTGTACGTTGCGCCAGCACAGGCGTGATCTCTCGAGCGCCAACTTCTGTCGCCTTCTCAACGGCCCATTCGAAGTGGTCAAACTTGAAGATCGCTAACAGCAAATGAACGGGCAGGGCGGCATCAGCTTCCAGTTCTTCGTGCAGCGTGAAGAGTACCTCGTCTTCACGTACAGAGGTGATCTCCGCGCGGTGGAGGAAGCCTCCCGCAACCACATCGAAGGTTTGGCCTGGTTGTGCGCGCAGAACTCGTGCCAGATGAGTGGCCTGATCTCCCAGCAGTGCCGCGGATGTTCGTTCGTTGTTCCAGGTGTCGGCGATCCAGCGGCGGCGAGTCATCGTCTTCCAGTTTAGAAGCAGTGGAGAAAGGGAATGCAAGCACGCGATGCAGGCAGGAACGGAATGCAGGCTTCATCTGTCTCTGCTGACATGTGCCGGTGAAAGCAGAAGGGAAGCGCTGTGCGCTTCCCTTCTGCTGTTGCTTGCCTGTTGCGTTGCGGCCTTTGCCACCGCGTCGCTCTGTCGCCGTCTACTCTCCCTGACTGAAGAATAGTTTTGCCGCATGAGCAGCTATCGAATGTATAGAAGTGTGCGATGGGAGTGTCAACAGAAAAATGTGCTTGCGCTGTTGAAAGCCGGGCACATACTTCAATGATTTGCTGGAAGCTACTTCGCATTGATACGAAGCTCTCATCAGCATTCGATTACGTTCAGCGCAAGGCCCGCGAGAGATGTCTCCTTGTAGCGCGATTGCATGTCCAGGCCAGTCAAGTACATGGTGCGGATGACCTGATCCAGCGACACCTTGTGCCCTTCGGTTTCGTTCATGGCCATGCGTGCGGCGTTCACCGCTTTCACCGCGCCCATGGCGTTGCGTTCGATGCACGGAATTTGTACGAGACCGCCAATGGGGTCGCAGGTCATGCCAAGATTGTGTTCCATGGCGATCTCCGCTGCGTGCTCTACCTGCGCGTTGCTGCCGCCCTGTGCCGCCACCAGACCACCGGCCGCCATGCTGCACGCAACGCCGACTTCACCCTGGCAACCTACTTCCGCGCCGCTGATGGAAGCATTCTCCTTATAGAGAATGCCAATCGCGGCGGCAGTGAGCAGGTAGCGCAGCAGGCCTTCCGTGTCAGCGCCCGGCAGGAAGTTGAGGTAATAGCGCGCGATAGCTGGAACCACGCCGGCAGCGCCATTGGTGGGCGCGGTCACCACCCGTCCTCCCGCGGCATTCTCCTCGTTCACCGCCATGGCGAAGACGGTCACCCAGTCCAGCGGCGCGAGTGGATCGGCGGAACCTTTTTCGCGAAGCCGGGCGGTGAGCTTGGCAGCGCGGCGGCGTACATTCAGACCGCCGGGCAGGACGCCCTCGGTGGCCATACCTTGGTTAATGCACTCCAGCATGACTCCGGCAAGCGCCAGAATGCCCTGCCGTACCTGCTCCAGCGGTGTAGCTGACATCACCAAAGCCGGACGGTGAATGGACGCATCACTCAGCAGGGCGACCTCATTGTGAAGCATGATCTCTGCGATGGAAAGCGCTTGCCGCTGCGCAATTTGCAGCAGCTCCTGAGCGGAGCGGAAAGGATACGGCACCACCCGTGAGCTTTGCGGCGTGGCACGTTCGCGCCCGGAGAAGTGCTCGTCTGTCACAACAAAGCCGCCACCGATGGAGTAGTAGACCTCGGTCGCGAGGATCAAACCATTCTCCTGGTACGCGGTGAAGCGTAGACCGTTGGGGTGGGTTGTGCGATCGGGGTCGGGATACATCTGCTTGCGGTGAAAGATCAGGTCGCGCTCTTCTTGAAAGTCGACTTGCCATAGACCGTGCAACCGAAGCACGCCAGCCTGTGCCGCCCGCATCGTCTCTGTACTCTGTTCAGGTGTCAGGGTGTCCGGCGTGGCTCCGGTCAGGCCCAGCAGTACGGCACGGTTGGTTCCATGCCCGATTCCTGTCAGCGCCAACGAGCCATAAAGATCCGTGCGAAGGCGGCAGGTACGATCCAGAAGATTGGCGCGCCGCAGGTCCGAAACAAAGGACAGCGCGGCACGCATCGGTCCGACTGTGTGAGAGCTGGAGGGGCCGACACCGACTTTGAAAAGTTCAAAGAGACTAGTCACAACGAAGCCTATTCTAGGCTGTCGCGTGCGGCTCCAACTCATAAGGACGTATCACACCGGCAACTTTGGTGAGTTACCCGTCCCTGTGCTCGCCAACCATCTCGTCAGAGACGCGTTTACTGGGAACGCTTCTTGCGGGTTGGCGAGAGCTTGACCGTTGTTGGTGCCGCAGTGTGGGGGCCGGACACCACGCGGATGTATGCGGCGCTTGCGGAAAGGCGAAGATTCTCTTTGCCATCGGTTGCTAGTAGCTCCAGTGCATCCCGCACGGCATTGCCTTCAAAGTAGGCGAGCGCCTCGACCGCGGCGAGCCTGGCCCCGGTGTCTTTCGTCGTCGTAGCATTGATAAGCGCATCGCGGACCGATGCGGTGTGTTCGTGTCCGAGCTGCGTGATCGCGGTGACCTGGGGCGAGGTGCCTCCGCCTGTGCCTTTCAGATAGTTGTAGGCACCCATGCCGATACCGATGGGTGGCACCAGCATGATGGCTCCCTGTGTGGCACCAATCTTTGCCAAGGCGGCGGGGCTGTGCAGGTCGCGGCTCGCGGCATGTTTGCTGTTCTTCCAGAAGGAGTAGTCGGCGGAACGCTCTCCCTGTGCAACCGCCTCCAGAATGTCTTCTCCGGAAGGGTCGTTCAGCTTCCAAAGCGTACTTGCAGCGGTGTAGACGACTCGCGGGTCACTGCCGTTCAAGAGGGAGCGCAACTCGCTCTGAAAGCTGTTGTTCGGGCCACTTGCCCGGGCCATCTCACCGGCGGCGACGATGGAGGCAAGCTGTACGTCAATATCCTTATCCTGCATGCCGGCATGGATTAGATTTTCCGCACGCGGCAGGCCGCCCAATAATGAAAGCGCATTGACGCCGGCCAAGCGGGTTTCCAGGTGCGAACTCCCGCTCATGGCCTTCTCCAGCCGCCCCCAAGAGGCTTCCACTTCATCGACAGGCGTTTCAGCGGTTGTGACGACCCCGCTGTCCGGATTCTTTGACGTGCCTGTTTGCGCTCCAACCGAAAGAGTCACAAGCAGGCAAACAAAAGTTGTAGCAATCAGGGAGTGCATTGGAGGTCCTTTTAGGAGAAAGTGCATCAATGTTGTGGCACCGATGCTATAGACTTCGCTGCTAGACGACAAATCATTTTGCGAGTCCCCCGGTAAATGCTTTTCAAGGCGCTCAGCGCAGCAGTGTATGGAATCGATGCTCACCTGATCGATGTAGAAGTGGATTTTTCCGGCGTTAAGCTGGAGAAAGACATCTTCAATACCGTTGGTCTGCCTGACACGGCAGTGCGTGAAAGCCGTGACCGTGTTCGATCCGCCATCAAGAACTCCGGCTTTGACCTGCCGACGACACGCATCACCATCAATCTTGCGCCCGCGGATTTAAAGAAGGAAGGATCGGGCTTCGATTTGCCGATCGCCGTCGGCATTTTAGGGGCCTATGGAGCGCTGCATGCCAAGGACCTGAGCCGGTTTCTGATGGTCGGTGAGCTTGGCCTGGATGGCAGCCTGCGCAGCGTACCGGGCGTACTGCCAATGGCGGTCATGGCTCGCGACAAAGGCATCCCGAACCTGATCGTGCCGGCTTCCAATGCGCGTGAGGCGGCCGTGGTGGAAGGTGTGAATGTCTACCCGGTCCGCTCGCTGAACGAAGTGAGGGAACTGCTGAATGCAGAGGCCTTTGGCAGTTTGACCGCGCAGCCGCTGCGCGTGCCGGCCAGCGAATTGCTGCAGGAGCTTGAGCATTTCCCGTTCGACTTCAAGGACGTCCGCGGCCAGTCCACGGCCAAGCGGGCGCTTGAGGTAGCCGCCGCCGGCGGACACAATATCCTGATGATCGGTCCACCCGGCAGCGGCAAGACGATGCTGGCCAAGCGGCTTCCCAGCATCCTCGCGCCCTTGCGTTTTGAGGAGGCCCTGGAAACGACGAAGATTCACTCAGTCGCAGGCGTGCTCAATCCTGACGAAGGCCTGGTCAAGCACCGGCCATTCCGTTCGCCTCACCACACGGTCAGCGACGCCGGATTGATTGGCGGCGGCATGGTTCCCCGTCCCGGCGAAGTCTCGCTTGCGCACAATGGCCTGCTCTTTTTGGATGAAATTCCGGAGTTCCCCCGCAACGTGCTGGAGGTGTTGCGCCAGCCGCTGGAGGACGGCACAGTGACGATCTCACGTGCCGCCATGAGCCTCAGCTTTCCCGCTAGATTCATGTTGGCGGCGGCCATGAACCCGTGCCCATGCGGCTACTTCAACGACAAGCAGCGGGAGTGCATGTGCACGCCGCCCATGATTCAGCGGTACGTCTCGAAAGTGAGTGGGCCACTGCTCGACCGTATCGACATTCACATCGAGGTGCCCGCGGTGCAGTACAAGGAGCTAAGGCAGGGCAGTGCCGCCGAGGGTTCCGCGGAAATCCGGGCCCGTGTGCTAACCGCGCGCGAGCGGCAGTATGAGCGTTTCAGCCGTGTCGGCGCGGAGCAGGGGGGCAAGCGCGGCAGGGCAATTCATGCCAACTTTCAAATGTCGACACAGCAAATCCGGGTCTTCTGCGAGCTGTCAACGGATGCCGAGCGGCTGTTGGAGCGGGCCATGCAGCAGCAGGGCCTCAGTGCGCGTGCCCATGACCGGATCCTGAAAGTCGCTCGCACCGTGGCGGACCTGGAAGGAGCACCGGACATAGCGGTGAAGCACATCGCGGAAGCAATTCAGTACCGCACACTGGACCGGAGCTACTGGTCATAACCGACAAACCGAGCGATATGTCGACGCAGGAAAAGCACAAGATTCCAACAAAGTGTTTGCGTTTCTTCAAGTAGCGGGATAAGGTTCAAAAAGTTGCGCTGATAGACGATCCCGGGCCGTATGAGCAGCCTGGATTGAGTCTGAACTTCTTTCTCCAGTCTGCATCTTTCTGACAATTCGTTCGAGTCAGACGAAACTCTCGCGTGCCGGAAAAGGTTTAGTGGCGAAAGATGCAGCGTGTACAGGTGTTGTGCCGTCTAAAGGTTGAGAACAAATATCCCCAATTGAATCCGCGAGCGCTACACGCTCAAAATGCGGACTGAACGATGAAGGAGTCGATCCATGCGATCTGATCTGATTTTTGGCGCGCTCACGCATGTGAGCAACCGCTACCAGCTCTGCCAGTTGGCCAGCAAGGCAACTCGCAAGCTCCACAAGCCGAACACCCGTTTGCAGGACACCACCAATGAGGTGCTCGGCCGTTTTCGAGAGCAGGTGCCCACCAATTTCGAAGTGGGTCCTGAACCCGAAGAAATCCTCGACCATATCGAGGAACGCCGCGCGGCGTAAGTCATAGGAGAGTCATCGGACAGGCGGTCCGGCGGCTCTCTTCCCGTTTGCACCTGATACGGCTCCCTCCAAGCCGCTTCCCGCACCGAATCACCCCGCAGCACCGGTCGTTCCGCAGCATCCCCCCGCTCGATCCCCCTCCGGTAGAACCCTTCCTACAAACTAGAACCATGTACAGGTGACAATGACCATCTCGGAACTGAAAGAGAAGAGCATCGCGGAGCTTGGAAAGCTCGCACGCGGACTCGAAATTCAGGGCACCAGCGCCCTGCGCAAGCAAGACCTGATCTTCAAAATTCTTCAAGCACAGAGTGAAAAAGAAGGGCACATCTTCGCCGAAGGTGTCCTCGAAATCCTGCCGGACGGGTATGGATTTCTGCGCTCGCCGGATTACAACTACCTGCCGGGTCCTGATGACATTTACGTGTCTCCATCGCAGATTCGCAAGTTTGATTTGAAGACAGGCGACACCATCTCCGGCAACGTGCGTCCTCCGCATGAAGGCGAAAAGTACTTCGCGCTGGTCAAAATCGAAGCAATCAACTTCGAGTCTCCGGAAGAAACGCGCAATAAGATTCTCTTCGACAATCTCACGCCTCTGTATGCAGATGAGCGCGTGAAGATGGAGACTGTTCGCGACAACATCTCCGGCCGTGTGATGGACCTCTTGACGCCCGTGGGCAAAGGGCAACGTGGCCTCATCGTGGCACCGCCGCGCACCGGAAAGACGGTGCTGCTGCAGGCAATCGCCAACTCCATCACGGCGAACCATCCGGAGGTCGTGCTCATTGTGCTGCTGATCGATGAGCGTCCGGAAGAGGTCACGGACATGCAGCGCTCCGTGAAGGGTGAGGTCATCTCGTCGACCTTTGACGAGCCGGCAGCCCGTCACGTGCAGGTGGCGGAAATGGTCATCGAAAAGGCAAAGCGCCTGGTGGAACACAAGCGCGATGTGGTCATCCTGCTGGATTCCATCACGCGTCTGGCGCGCGCTTACAACACCATTGTGCCGCCCAGCGGCAAGGTCCTCTCCGGCGGTGTGGATTCCAATGCGCTGCAACGGCCGAAGCGCTTCTTCGGTGCGGCCCGCAATATCGAAGAGGGCGGTTCGCTCACGATCATGGCAACGGCGCTCGTCGATACCGGCTCGCGCATGGACGAAGTGATCTTTGAAGAGTTCAAAGGCACCGGCAACATGGAAGTCATACTTGACCGCAAACTGGTCGACAAGCGCGTCTTTCCCGCAATTGACATCCAGCGTTCGGGCACACGCAAGGAAGAGCTGCTCATCCCCAAGGAAGACCTGCAGCGCACCTGGATTCTGCGCAAGGTTCTAAACCCTCTCTCACCGGTTGAGGCGATGGAACTACTTACCGACAAGCTGGGCAAGACGCGGAACAACCAGGAATTCCTGCACAACATGAACGCGCTGTAAGGCTTCGCAATTCTAGAGCTCGTCTGAACCGCTGATCCGGGAATCAACATCATTCTCCGGATTGGCGGTTCAGTCTGCTTTAATTTGGGCAGCAATATACTTGACGGACCATAGCCGCCGTTTGTACGATGGCGGCAATGAA
>CAXTPQ010000006.1:0-22484 GCA_964246215.1 uncultured Terriglobus sp.
GGGCAATCTCGTTGGGCGTCTTCTGCCGTTCCGCGCCCTCCACCAGCGCAATCATGCGGTCAAGGAAGGTTTCCCCCGGGTTGGAGGTGATGCGGACCGTGATGACATCGCTCAGCACGCGTGTGCCGCCTGTCACGGCCGAGCGGTCGCCGCCCGCCTCGCGGATGACCGGTGCGGATTCGCCGGTGATGGCGGACTCGTCCACGCTGGCCACGCCTTCGGTCACCTCACCATCGCCGGGGATCATCTGGCCGGCGGTCACGCGGACGGAGTCGTCGACACGCAGTTGCGAACTCGGCACCTCTTCAATGTCTCCGGCCTTATTCAGGCGATAGGCGGTTGTCTCCGACTTTGCCTGCCGCAAGGCATCGGCCTGCGCCTTGCCGCGGCCTTCCGCCATGGCCTCGGCAAAGTTCGCAAAGAGCACCG
The DNA here is from genome assembly GCA_964246215.1 of uncultured Terriglobus sp. Classification (GTDB taxonomy): domain Bacteria; phylum Acidobacteriota; class Terriglobia; order Terriglobales; family Acidobacteriaceae; genus Terriglobus. The sequence goes on from CAXTPQ010000006.1 coordinate 430, forward strand.
TGAACCAGAGCCACAATGTGATCTGCAGGTCAAAGCGGAAGTGCCCATGCTTTGTCACGGTGTCGGCCACCAGAAGGATTGTGGTGAGCACGCTGCCAATCTCCACCACAAACATGACCGGGTTTTTCATCATCAGCCGCGGGCTCAGCTTGCGCAGCGCATCCACACCGGCGCGCTGCACAATCGCACGGTCAAAAAGGGACTTCTTCTGTGTTGCCATCTCGCAAACTCCAAGGCACTGCGTAAAGCGCGGAATGTCTGCTTCCGCTCAAACCCGTAAATCACCGGCACTCGAACCCGCACGAGCAGGCCTATGGAACCAGCCTGCCGGCATGGAGCTGCAAGTGCTCCAGAATGGGACCAAGGCTGAGCACAGGGAAAAAGGTCAGCGCACCCACAATCAGAATCACGCCCGTCAGCAGCACGGTGAACAGCGGCGTGGTCACCGGGAAGGTGCCCGCCGAGGCCGGCACAATGCGCTTGGTCGCCAGGTGGCCGGCAAGCGCCATCATGGGCACGATCATCAAGAAGCGGCCCATGAACATGGCAATGCCAAGCGAGTAGTTGTACCAGTGCGTGTTGGCGCTCAGGCCGGCGAAGGCTGAGCCGTTGTTGCCGACCGCCGAGGTATACGCATACAGGATTTCCGACAGGCCATGGGCTTCATGGTTCAGCTGCCCCGCAAGTCCCGGCCCGATGCGCAGCGCGATCGCCGACAAGCTTAATATCACCAGCGGGAAGATCAGCAGGTACAGCATGGCCATCTGCACGTCATAGGCTTCGATCTTCTTGCCCAGATATTCGGGCGTGCGGCCCACCATCAGGCCCGCAATGAAGACCGCAACAATGACGAAGACAAGCATGCCGTACATGCCGGCACCCACACCGCCGAAGACGATCTCCCCCAGCAGGATATTGGTGAGCGGCACCATGCCGCCCAGCGGAGTAAAGCTGTCGTGCATGCTGTTCACCGCGCCGCAGCTTGCGTCCGTGGTCACGGTGGCGAAGAGCGCGGAGTTCGCAATGCCGAAGCGGACTTCCTTGCCTTCCATGTTGCCGCCGGCCTGCAACGCGGAGACATGCTGATCCACGTTGTGCATGGCGGGATTGCCCTGCGACTCCGCCCAGAAGGTGGTGAGCGTTCCCGCAAACCAGAGCACCGTCATGGCCGCCAGCACCGCCCAGCCATGCTTTGGCGAGCCCACCATCTGACCCAGCGTCACGGTCAGCCCTGCAGGGATGAGGAAGATCGAGAGCATCTGCAAGAAATTGGAAAGCGGCGTCGGGTTCTCAAACGGATGCGCGCTGTTTGTGTTGAAGAAGCCTCCGCCGTTGGTGCCCAGCATCTTGATGGCTTCCTGGCTGGCCACCGGTCCCTGCGCGATGGTCTGCGTCGTCACCGTCGTGGTCTTGCCATCGGTGCCGGTCACTTTCTGCGCTTCCACCAGCTTTGCCGTGTCATACGCGCGGAAGTTCTGCACCACGCCCTGCGACACCAGCGCAAGCGCAAAGACAATCGAGATGGGCAGAAGCACCCAGAAGGTGCCGCGGGTCAGGTCCACCCAGAAGTTGCCCAGCTTGTCGGTCTCGCGCCGGGCAATGCCGCGGATAAACGCAACAGCAAGCGCCAGGCCTACGGCGGCCGACCAGAAATTGTGCGTTGCCAGCGCAAACATCTGCGTCAGGTAGCTCATGGTCGATTCCGGCACATACGCCTGCCAGTTGGTGTTCGTCGTGAAGCTGATCGCGGTGTTCAGCGCCAGGTCGCTGGGCACGTTGGGCAGGCCTTGCGGATTGAACGGCAGCAGATGCTGCAGGCGCTCAACGATATAAGTGAGGATCAGCGTTGCCGCGCTGAAGATGAGCATGGCACCCGTGTAACGCGTCCACGGCATCTCCTCAGCCGGGTCCACACCGGTTGCCCTGTAGAGCAGGCGCTCCGCCGGCACCAGCACCGGGTCGAGCCAGGTGCGGCGGCGCTCAAAGACACGTGTCATGTAGCTGCCCATGGGTTTGGCCAGCAACAGCACCGCCGCGATAAAGACCGCAATTTGCAACCAGCCATTCAGGCTCATTTAGAACTTCTCCGGACGCAGCAAGGCATACACCAGGTAAACCATCAGCAGAATCGCTACCAGCAACAGCAAAAGATCGAGCATCAGGAACGCTTCCCTTTCAGCGCATCGCAGCCGCGCACATACAGCAGTGAAACCGCGAACAGTACTGTTGACAGCACCACAGCAATCACATCGAGCATTCCGGTTCCTCTTTCCTGCAAAGCAGTCTTCGCATCGTGTCACCCATTCGCTTGCTACATGTCACCAGTTGCCCTGCTTCATGCCCCACCAGAAGACCAGCCCGAGAGTCGCCGTATCCTGCGCATGCAGCAGCCCTTCGGAAACATCCGACAAAAAGAAGCGCTGGTTGGAGTAGTCGCGGCGGTACTCCGCGCGTGCAAGAAAGCCGGGCGCGAACGTATGGTCGGCCACGACGGTGAATTCTTTCAGCGCCTGCGTCTTGCCGCTGAAAAGGCCACCACGATCGTCAAAGTATTCAAAACGGCCGCCCACCGCCCAGTCTTTTGTCAGGGCATATTTCGCCATCGCGGAGCCGAGCACCACACGCGCCGGCTGCGATTCGGCGACGGTCCGGTTCAGCACGTAATCGGCTTCACCCACCACGGTCAGCTTGGGAGTCGCATTCCAAGTCGCGTAGGTGTCGAAAATGTGCTCTCGTCCATTGGGAGCAGGCGTGATGTTCTGTGAGGGCAGGCCGGGCTGCGTGGCAGCGGGGTTCAGCGTCGCAAGCACATCGCGTTGCTCCTGGCCAAAGTAGTAATTTACATTCCAGCTGAGCGTGGGCACCGGCTTGACGGTGAACAGGAACGCCTGCGACTTAAAGCCATTGAAATCTTCTGTCTGATTTGCGCCGTTCACCAGCCAGTAGGCCAGCGTCAGCTTTGGATTGACGTTGTAGCTCGCGCGGAAGCCCATGTGATAGAAGGGCAGGTAGTTGAACGAGTAGGCGCGCGAGTAGGTGATCTGGTCCTTGGTGTAATTGCCCTCATTGCCGAGCGAGCTGGCGAACTTGCCGAAGTCGATCTGCAGACCGCTGCCCACCGGGGCCAGATAGCTGCCATAGGCCTGGAAGAGATTGCGATACACCTGCGGCCGCTGTTCGTTGGCAGGCGATCCCTGCAGCGTGTCGGTCGCCTGGCCGAACTGCAAGTCCACACGTCCGCCAAAGCGCTCGGCAGCGGTGGGCAGGTGCTCCACCACAAACGACGCCTGGTTCAGGCTGAAGCTGTTGCTGGACACGTCATACGCGCGCAACAGGTTCACACGCCCGACCGGCTGGTTGAAGTTGTAGCCGTAATACCCGTCAATGCCGAAGTTCAGCGTCGTTCCTCGAAAGAAACTGAGCATGGGCTCGTCTTCTCTCGTCAAGGTTGGCGGCTGGTCCTCGGCGGCGGTTTTTCCTGAGGATGCGGTTGCTGCCGGATTCGCCGGAACAGGCAAGGCAGCAGGTGCGGTCACAGCCGGCCGGTCCGGAGCTTCCGCAGCGGGTACCGGCGCCGTTGCTGCGTGCGAGCCACCGCTTTCCAGTGCATCCAGCCGTGCCGAGATGCGCTGCAGTTCCTGTTTCAACTCACGAATTTCCGTCGATCGTGCGTCTTCCGTTCCCACTGGCGACTGCGCAAGCGCGGCCGGAGCCGCCCCGAGCAGTGTCACCAACGGAATGCTTTTCAAACAAGCCACAACATTCATAACAAATGCAGATGCCGTTTGAAGTCCGTAAGAAGACCGTTAAAAACTCATAAGTGCGCCATATCGCCTGAGGCGGACAGGCGGTAGCCCACCCACGGCTCACTGTGGATGTAGCGATGACCCGAGCTCTCCACCTTGCGGCGCAACTGGGCCACCAGCACGCGAAGGTTGTCCGACTGTACATCCGCACCAGGACCCCACACGGCTTTGCTGATGATGCGATGCGTCAGCACACGTTCGTCATTTTTCAACAGAAGAATGAGCAGGTCGAACTCCTTGGGCGACAGATGGACGGACTCGCCACGCACCAGCACGTCACGAGCCGCGGTGTCGACGACGAAATCGCCCGCGGCCAGACGCCTGGGCTGCTCCGGCACCTGCGCGGCGGCCCGGCGCAACTGCACACGGACACGCGCCAGCAGCTCCGGCATATTGAACGGCTTGGTAACATAATCGTCCGCGCCTGCATCCAGCGCCGTGACCTTTGCCGGTTCACCGCTACGCACACTGAGCACGATGATCGGTACGTCGGAGATACGCCGGATTTCCTGTGTCAGGCCAAAGCCGTCCATCACCGGCATGCTCATGTCGGTGATGATCAAATCGGGCCTGGTCGTTTCAAAGGTCGTGAAACCTTCCAGGCCGTTGCCAGCGCTCACCACCTCATACCCGCTGCTCTGCAGGGAGGCGCGCAGCATGCGCAGGATCTGCGGCTCATCATCCACGATCAGGACACGGCTCATCGGGCCTCCTGTGTGATGATGTGCAGGTCAACATGCGGTGCCTCTGACATGAACTTCTGAATGGCAAGGTAGTACAGCCATTTTTGGAGGCCATTCAGGGCGGACCGGCCAAAGAGCGCCTGCGTGATGCGCTGCTCCTTGACGTAAGCCGCCGTGGCGGAAGCGACGCTCTTGCCCGTGAGCGTGACGACCTTTGCGCCCAGGTTGTTGGCAAACTGCACATGAGCCTCCAGTGTTTGGCGGCGTTCGGCTTTGGCGTCGCGCTCGCTTTGCACGTGCAGGACGTACAATTCACCATCCAGGGCCTCGGCAAAGCGCGCACCTCGTGCAATCAGATCGCGTGCCTCAGGATTGGAGCTGATGCACACGGCAATGCGCTCCCGCACAGACCAGTGCGGCCCCAGCCGCTTGCGGCGAACGTAGTCGTCCAGCGTACGATCGACGGATTTCGTCACCCGCTGCAGCGCCATCTCGCGCAGGGCAATCAGATTGCCGCGGCGGAAAAAGTTCTGCAGCGCGCGCTCCACACGTTCCATGGGATAGATGTCGCCCCGGCGCATGCGCGTGGCCAGTGCCTCCGGCGTTAGATCGCTGATCACGACCTCGTCCGCGCGGTCCAGCACCCAGTCCGGCACCTGCTCGCGCACTGTGATGCCGGTCAATGACTGCACACGTGGGGTCAGGCTTTCGATGTGCTGGATATTGATGGTGGTGAGCACGTCGATGTCCGCATCCAGCAGCAGCAGCACATCCTCGTAGCGCTTGGCACAACGGCTGCCTTCCACGTTGGTGTGCGCGAGTTCGTCCACCAGCACGACCTGTGGCTGCCGGGCAAGAATGGCATCCACGTCCATTTCCTGAAAGAGCGTGCCACGGTAGTCCAGTTCACGCCGGGGTAGCTGTTCCAGCTTGATGGCCTGTTCGGCCGTGCCGCTGCGGCCGTGCGTTTCCACTATGCCGATCACCACATCTTCGCCGCGGCTGCGGCGGCGAATGCCTTCGCTCAGCATGCCAAAGGTCTTGCCGACACCCGGCGCATAGCCGAGAAAGATCTTCAGCCGCCCGCCTTTCTGCTCGCCTTCGCTCTGGGCAAGCCACTCTTCCGGCGTCTTGCGATCGGTTTGCATAGGTCTAGAATGCCTCACATGAACTCGAGCCGATCGGTCGCGGCGTTTCGCTGGTGTGTCAGCTTTGCGGCTCTGGCCGGAATTGTACTTGTGTACAGCCGCTGGCTTCACGTGAACAACACAACCGTGGCGCTCACGCTGCTGCTGCTGATCCTGATCATCGCGGGCCGGTGGAGCCTGCGGTACGCAGTAACGACCTCTTTGGCGGCTACGCTGGCATACAACTTCTTCTTTCTGCCGCCGATCGGCACCATCGTCATCGCCGATGCGCAGAACTGGCTGGCGCTGCTGGCCTTTCTGGCCACCGCGGTGATTGGCAGCCGCCTCTCGCAGCGGGCCCGCGATGAGGCGGAAGAGGCCAAAGCGCGCCAGCATGAAATGGCCGTCTCCCTGCAACTCGGGCGGGAACTGTTGCAGCTCGACAACATTTCCAACCTGATCGAAACACTTCCCATGATGATTGCGCGCGTGACGGGAGCACATACCGTAAGCCTGTACCTGCTGGAAGGAGACCGCCTCTCGCAGCACGGCCTGGTGCAGAGTTCCAGCGTGGAGCTGCCGCACATGCGCCAGCTCTCCCTGACCCTGCGCGACCTGGACCGCTCGCAGCCAAACGAGGCACGCATTCCACTCTTTGCCGGTGTACGGCCGCGTGGCCTGCTGCAAATGCGCGGCACGGAGCTCTCGCCGGAAAGCCTGCAATCGATCGGTGGCCTTATTTCCAATGCCCTTGACCGGGCGCATGCCCTGGAGCAGGTCGCCAAGGTGGAGGCGAACAAGGAAAGTGAGCGCATGCGCACCCTCATCATCGATGCAATCACGCATGAACTGCGCACGCCGCTGACTTCCATCAAGGGTGCCGCATCCGCCATGCTGGCCAACGTCACCATGGATACCGCAAGCCGCCACGAACTGCTGCAGGTAGTGGACGAAGAGAGTGACCGGCTAAACTTGCTCGTCTCTCGTGCAACGGAGATGGCGCAATTGGAGTCGCAACAGGTCCGCATCAGCTTTGCGCCGACGCCGGTACAGACCCTGCTGGAAACCGCCAAGGACGAGAGCGGCCCTGCCTGTGCACAACATTCACTGGAGATCAACGCAGATCATGTGCCGCCGGTCCGCGCGGATTCCGAATTGATCCAAAAGGTGCTGGGAAACCTGATCGAAAACGCGGCCAAGTATTCCGACGCAGGCACGCCAATCTTTCTCTCGGCACGCCAGCAAGGCGAGACCGTCGCGATCAGCGTGGCCGACCGAGGCTACGGCATCGATTCCAGCGAGCAGGGCTTTGTCTTCGACCGCTTCTACCGGGCAAGGTCGTCCAATCTCACCTCCACCGGCGGCACCGGCATGGGCCTTGCCATCAGCAAGGCCATCGTCGAGGCGCACGGCGGGACAATCCAGTTGACCAGCCAGCTTGGCCAGGGCTCCGTGTTCACCTTCACGCTTCCCGTCATGCATGGCGATGCACAGCCGCTCTCGGACTAACAACGTCGTACTTCTTCCGCTTGAGCCGTGGCATCTATCGCTTGAACGCATGAAAACGTCATGGACACAAGCTGCGGCAAGGCTGCGGAGCATGACAGCTTTGTCATCCGCAAGCGCCAGCAATGTAACTACTCTTGTAACTAGCATGGTCTGTGATCTTCGAATTTCTGCTTGCCACGCGTTCTGTCTTACCGATTCTTTTCTAACTTTATGAAGAAAGCACGATCGACCATCGCTCGATGCGGGATGGCCCTTGCCCTGCTGTTCTGCGGCTTGCCGGCCGTGGCCTTTCAGGACTCTGCGGCTCTTCAGGGTCGCGTGACGCAGCAGGATCTTTCGCTGCATAATGCCATCGTTCGCGCGCAAAATGGGCCGGGCGCGCAGGCGGCGCGTTCCCGTGTCGACGAAGCCAAGGCCGCCATTCTGCAGGCAAGGCTGTCGCCCAACCCTCTGCTTGTTCTGCAATCGGAGGACCTGCGGCCGTGGGCAAAGGGCTTCGACTTTGCCAATCAGACGGAAGATTACGGCTATCTTGGCCAGGTATTTGAGCTGGACGGGAAACGCGGCAGGCGCATCTCGCTTGCTGGGGCGCGGGCAGCGCAGGCACAGGCGCAGGGTGATCTGGCGCTGCGCCAGATCACCGTACGTGTGGTGACGGCCTACTGGAATGCAGTCGCTCAGCAACAGATCATCGTGCTCTTGCGCGAGGACATGGCGGCGGTCGACCAGACAGTGCAGTATCTGCAGAACCGTGTCGATGCCGGTGCAACTCGCGGCGTGGATCTCTTGCGGTTGCAGATTGAACGCGACCGGCTGGAGATTTCACTGGCTACCGCGGAACGTGATGCCGCCCAGGCCAGGCTGGAACTCTTTCGCCAAATCGGCATCGCGCCCTACGACGCACGGCTGACCGATAAGCTGGAGCAGATTGTGGTTGTGCCGCCCATCTCCGTTGAAACTGCGCTCGCGCAGCGGCCGGATGTGATTGCCGCGAGGGATGCCATCACCGCCGCGCAGGCCGACCTGAAGCTGCAACACGCGCAGGCCGTGCCCGATCTGGACGCACTGGCCGGCTACAAGCGCAACAGCGGCGCGGACACAATCTTTACCCAGATTCAGATACCCCTGCCCTTTCGCAACCGCAACCAGGGCGAAATTGAACGTGCCCGCTCTTCCATCCTCACGGCACAGGCTTCACTCGCGCTGCTGGAAGCCCAGGTCCGCGCGGAAATTGAGCAGGCCGAACAGGGCTATGCCGCCCAGCAACGCATCGTGCAGCAGGTCCTGCCCAGGCTGCGCGACGACGCGCAGAAGAACCGGACGATCACCGCGGAGGCCTACCGGCTCGGCGGCGTGGATCTGCTTCGTTACATCGATGCGGAACGCACGTCCTTCGACACAGAGGTGACAGCGCTGCGAACACTCGCCAACCTGCAGCAATTCGTTGCAAATCTTCAGCTTGCGTATGGAGTTCAGCCATGAAGCACTTTCGCCTTTGCGCCGCCAGACGCGTTCCGATAGGCGCACTGCTGTGCGCGCTCACGCTCGCCGGCTGCCACGGCGGCGAGGGGAACGGCAGCAAACCTTCCGGCGATTCAAAGCAGAGCGGCGGCGGCAAACAAAGCTCCGACAGTAAGGGCGGCTCCGATAGCAAGGGCGGCAGTAAAAGCAGCGGTTCCGACAGCAAAAGCGGTGGTTCCGATACCAGCAGCAGTCAGAAGGAAGGCTCCGTCCCGACCGACACCGTCAAGATCAAGGCCGAGGACCTGTCCAAGGCGGGCATCCGTGTTGCGGCCGTCACCGTACGCCGCATGCCGCAAACGCTCAACGTCGGCGGCCAGGTCGCCATGGACGAAAAACACACCAGCCACATCGGCGTGTATGCCGATGGACGTGTGCAGAATGTGTATGTGCTGCCGGGCGATCATGTGCACCGCGGACAGACCCTCGCCACGCTGCACAGCCACATGGTCCACGAGACTGCCATTCTGGTGAAGCAGGCCTTTGACGCCGCGCATCGGCAGTCCAGCGCGGTCGCCTACGCCGCGCAGGTCAGGGATCGCTACGCAAAGCTGTACAGCATTCAATCCGCGTCACTGGAGGAGAAGCAAAACTCCGAGCAGCAGCTTGCGGAAGCGCAAAAGAACCTCGCGGATGCCCAGGCCAGCCTGATCGGCGAACGCGAGCATCTTGCTGATTTGCTGCAGGTCGAGCCGGAGGCGATCACGGAACAGAACCTGTACAGCTTTGAGCTCATTCCTGTCCGTGCCGTGGCGGACGGCGTGGTCATCACACGAAACATCACGCCTGGCCAGGTCATCAACAGCGGCGATGAAGTTTTCGTGATCAGCAATCTTTCCACCGTCTGGGTGAATGCCGCGGTGAATGAGAAGGACCTCCCGGCAATCCGTCCAGGTGCGGCCGCCACCGTCACCACTCAGGATCTTGGGCCCGCCGGTCTGCCCGGCCGCGTCGCCATGCTGGGTGACATGGTGGACATGCAGACGCGCACCCTGCCGGTCCGCGTGGTGGTCAATAACCCGCAGACGCGCCTGCGTCCTGGCATGTTCGCCAGCGCCGCCATCTCTGAAGCGAACACACGCAACGCGATCTTTGTGCCGGCCGATGCGCTGCAGGATGTCAACGGCTTCCGGGTCGTCTTCGTCACAAACGACGGCACCAGCTTCACCGCACGCGCCGTCAAGACCGGTGCCGAAAGCCAGGGAATGGTCGAGGTTACCGATGGCCTTCAGCCGGCCGACCACGTCGTGATTACCGGCGCCTTCATGGTAAAAGGCGAACTGCTCAAGGGCACCGTGGGCGAGGGCTGATCCATGAAGCGCACCATCAATTTTCTGCTGGACAACCGATGGCTTGTTTTCGGCCTGCTGCTGGCCCTGGTTGTTGGCGGCATCACCGTGATGCTGCAACTGCCGCTGGAAGCCTTTCCCGACCTCACCAACAATCAGGTTGTGATTTCCGTGCAGTGCCCCGGCATGTCCCCCGTGGAGGTCGAGCAGCTCGTCACCTTTCCCATTGAGACCGGCATGATGGGCATGCCCAAGCTGCAAATGGTGCGTTCCACCAGCAAGCTGGAACTCTCCATGGTGACCATCATCTTCGACGACAACATGAATAAATACCTGGTGCGCCAGCTTGTGGCGGAGCGGCTGAACCAGGTGCAGGGCCGCATCCCCATGGGGTTGCAGCCGGTCATGAATCCCATGTCCACGGCCTTTGGCGAGGTCTATCAATACACCGTCCAGTCGCCGCGCATGAGCCTGATGGATGAGAAGACGCTGCATGACTGGACCGTGCGCTACTCCCTGCTCACCGTGCCCGGCGTGAGCGAAATCAACAGCTGGGGCGGCGAAACCAAGCAGTACACCATTGAGGTCGATCCGGCGTCACTGCGGCGTTATAACCTCGCCCTGCATGACGTGGTCACCGCCGTCACCAACAACAATGCCAACTTTGGCGGCAGCTACATCGAGCACGCGGAGCAGCAGTACACCGTTCGCGGCATCGGCCGGGCTGCCGGTGTCGGCGACCTCGGCAACATCGTCATCAGCACAACCAACGGCGTGCCCGTCTTGCTGAATCAGGTCGCCAACATTCTGCCGGAGCCGCTGCTGCGCCACGGTGCCGTGATGCACGACGGCCGCGGCGAAACGGTGAGCGGCATGGTCATCATCCTGCGCGGCGAGAACGGCCAGAAGATTATCCGGGAGATCAAGGACAAGATCGGCAGCCTGAAGCTGCCCAACGGCGCAAAGATCGTTCCGTTTTACGACCAGAGCGACGTCATCAACGCAACGACGCACACCGTCGAGCACAACCTGCTTGAGGCCGCTGTGCTGGTTGTCGTCATCCTGCTCATCTTCCTTGGCGACTGGCGCGCGGCCCTGGTGGTCGCCGTCACCATTCCGCTCTCGCTGCTCTTCGGCTTCCTCGGCATGAGCATCTTCGGCATCTCCGTCAACCTGATGAGTCTGGGTGCCATCGACTTCGGCACTATCGTCGACGGCTCCGTGGTCATGGTAGAAAACTGCATGCACCGGCTGGAGAAGGCGGCCTCCGGTGATGGTGGCGACGGCGGCGGAAACGGAGATGGCGGCAAAGACAAGGATCCCAAGGACAAGCAGCCGAACCTGATTGAGATCGTTCGCGATGCCGCCGGCGAAGTCGCCCGGCCCATTGTCTTCGGCGTGCTGATCATCATCAGCGTCTATCTGCCCATCCTCACGCTGCAGAGCCTGGAAGGCCGCATGTTCCGGCCCATGGCCGTCACGGTCGTCAGCGCACTCACCGGTTCGCTGCTGCTGGCGCTCTTCGTTGTGCCCACGCTGTGCACCTTTGCCCTGATGCATCGGGCCAAAGTCCTAAAGAGCCAGCCGCAAAAGACACAGCTGGGCTGGTTCGACAAGCTGCGCAGCCGCTATGAACGTTCGCTGGAGAGAGCGGAGAAGCATCGCAAACTGATCTACATCGCCGCCGCGGTGATGATCGTTCTCGCCCTCGGCTCACTCAAGTTCATCGGCACGGAGTTCATGCCCACGCTCGACGAGGGCTCCATGGTCATCACCTCCAAGCGCCTGCCCGGCATCGCCCTCACGGAATCCGTGCAGATCGGCAACGAAATTGAACGCACCATCAAGAGCTTCCCCGAGGTCGCCAGCGTCGTCACCAAGCTTGGCCGGCCGGACCTGGCGACGGAAGCCATGGGCGAGTACGAATCCGACAGCTATGTAAACTTCACGCCGAAGATTCAAGAGGCAGGTCCCTCCGACAAGCAGAAGTTGAGCGACCGCATGGAAACGGCGCTTGGCAAAATACCGGGCGTGAATTACGAGTTCACCCAGCCCATGCAGATGCGCATGGACGAGACCATCACCGGCACCCGTGGCGATGTTGCGCTAAAAATCTTCGGCGACGACCTGGACACGCTGGAGCGCCTGGGCAAGCAGGCCCGCAACATCCTGAGCGAGGTCAAGGGCGCCTCCGAAACGCAGATGGAGCTGATCAGCGGTGCCGAAGAACTGCAGGTCGAGGTGGACCGCCAGGCCGCCGCGCGCTATGGCGTGAATGTGAGTGACGTGCAGGAGGTGATCGAGAACCTGTATGGCAGCCGGCAGGTTTCGGAAATGATCGAAGGCGAGCAGCGCTTCCCTATTGCCTTCCGCCTGCCCACCTCACTGCGGCAGGATCCCGAACAGCTGAAAGCGCTGCAGATGAAGACCTCCACCGGCGCGCTGGTGCGGCTCGATCAGGTGTCGACCATCCGGCAGGTGCGCGGGCCCATCCTCATCAACCGCGAACAGGCGCACCGCCGCGTGGTCATCATGAGCAACGTCACCGGCCGCGATTTGGGCGGCTACGTGCAGGACTCGGAAAAGGCCATTGACGACAAGCTGAAGCTCCCGGGCGGCTACCGGCTGGAGTGGGGCGGCCAGTATGAAAATCAGCGCCGCGCCGAGTCCCGGCTTGCCATCGTCTTTCCTGTCTCGCTGCTCATCATCGCCGGCCTGCTCTACGCCACCTTCCGCAACACGAAGCAGATGCTGCTGATCCTGATGATCGTTCCGCTGGCACTTGTGGGTGGCATCGCGGCGCTGTGGCTGCGCGGCATTCACCTGAACCTTTCCGCCAGCGTCGGCTTCATCGCGCTCTTCGGCATCGCCGTCCTGAATGGCGTTGTGATGGTCAGTCACATCAACAGCCTGCGCGAGGAGGGGAAATCCATGGAGGATGCCGTGCGCCAGGGAGCGTCGGACCGGCTGCGGCCCGTTCTGATTACGGCCCTGGTCGCCAGCCTCGGCTTCATCCCCATGGCGCTCAGCACTTCTCGTGGCGCGGAAGTCCAACGGCCGCTGGCCACCGTCGTCATCGGCGGCCTGCTTACCGCCACGGCCCTCACCCTATACGTGCTGCCTCTGCTCTATGCGGGCTTTTCTCCCAAGGAGAAAGAACCCCAGCCGCAATCATGATCTATCCATAGATCCTGCAGGGCAATTGCATCGCCTCTCGGTAAACAGTCCGGCAGTTGCGGGCACCAGCCGATGATTTTTCCAGAAGACGAGCGGCTGACGTACACTCGCATCACCGCCGCTCGTCTGGGACTCCCTATGCCGCTCACACGCTTTCGGAACGTGCGCCTTTCTGCCCTGCTGCTGACCCTGCCCGCACTCGGCAGCTCCGCTCTCGCTCAAACCTGCACCGGGCTCTGCCTGCAGCAGGTGAGTTGCCCCTCGAACGGCACCACATCGATCAGCGGAACCATCTACGCTCCCAACGGCGTGGACCCGCTTCCAAACGTCACGGTCTACATCCCGAACGCGGCGGTCGGCGCCCTTCCCGCCGGCATTGCCTGCCCTGTGCCGGGCCAGGCCCCGCCCGGGTCGCCGCTGGTGGGAACGTACACCGCCCCGGACGGCACCTTTAAGCTCAACAACGTACCCGTCGGCACAAGCATCCCCCTGGTCATCGTCGCCGGCAAGTGGCGCCGACAACTCACAGTACCCGGCACGGCCGCGTGCACCAATACCACTTTCGATGCACGCTTCCCAAAGAACCAGAGTGAAGGCGACATCCCGAAAATCGCCATTTCCACCGGCAGCGCCGACGCTGTGGAATGCGTCTTCCGCAAGATCGGCGTGGACGATGCCGAGTTCACCAATGCCGGTGGCAGCGGGCGCATCAACCTCTTCCTGGCAAATGGCGCACCCGGTGCGCAGGTGAACACAAGCACCGCAAAGGTTGATGCTCTGCTGGGCGACCAGACCGTGCTGAACAGCTATGACGTGCTGATGCTCCCCTGCGAGGGCAGTCCGCACACCGAGCCGCAGGCGGAGCTCGGCAACCTTGTCTCCTACGCCAACGGCGGCGGCCGCGTCTACAGCAGCCATTACGGCTACGAGTGGATGTACAACAACCCGCCCTTCGACAAGGTCGCGAACTGGTATGGCTCAAGCGTCAGTACGCCGCCGAATGGGCCCGCCACGGTGAACCCGAACTTTACCGGCGGCGCAACGCTGACGACATGGCTGGACGTGGTGCATGCCTCCACCTCGCCCGGGCAGATCAGCCTTACCTCGCCGCGCGTGGACATCAGCGGCGTGAACGCGCCGACACAGGCATGGATCAACCTGAACGGCAGCGGCCAGCCGGTGATGCAGTTCACCTGGGACACACCGGTGGGTGCCACCAACCAGTGCGGCCGTGTCCTCTTCAACGAGTACCACGTGGAAACTCCAGTGAACGGCAGCGGACGCGGCCAGAACTTTCCGGCGGAGTGCGCCAACACCGAGATGACACCGCAGGAGAAGCTGCTGGAGTACAGCCTATTCGACCTGGGCAACGATGGCGGCCCGGCGACCATGACGCCAACCACGCAGGACTTCGGCAATCAGGCAGTCGGCTTTCAGTCCGCCCCTGCCACGTTCACGATCCGGAACAACTCCATCTTTGCCGTCTCAGTAGACTCGGTCACCACGACCGGCGACTTCGTCGTCGCGTCGAATAGCTGCGGCAACAGCATTCCCACGCAAGGCACTTGCACGCTGGACGTGGCTTTCAAGCCCACGGCGCTGGGTCCGCGCACTGGCACAGTCAAGGCGGCGGTCAGCGGGACAAACCTGGTGAGTTCACTTACCGGTACCGGCGTTCCGGCGCTCGTTCTGAACACGTCCGCCCTTGATTTCGGCAGCACGGATGTGACCTCCACGGTCACGCGCGCCTTGACCCTGACCAACAACGCGCCCGGACCGGTAACCGTGCCGTCGCTGGCAGCATCTGCTGACTTCGCCACAGCCTCAAATTGCGGCACGCTGGCCGCCGGTGCCAGCTGCACACTCCAGATTGCTTTCACTCCCACCGCCACCGGTCCGCGCACCGCCACTCTGGGCCTGATTACGCCCAACACGGCGTATCCGGGGCTGGCCGTCCAGCTCACGGGCAATGGGGTTGACTTTGGCATCGCCATGAACCCGGGCACTGACACGGTGGTTGCAGGCCTGGAGAAAGCACCCATCCTCGTGACCTCACCCATCGCGGGCTTCGGCAACCCAGTCACGCTGAGCTGCAGCACCACGGCTCCGGCAGTCACCTGTTCACTGGCAAGCGCGGTCATCACGCCGCTCACCCCCACAAACACCAACGTGCTGATCGTCACGCAATCCAAGTACACGCTGGTGGGCTACGGCGGCTTTCCCATGGGCTGGCTCATGCTGGCGCCGCTGGGTGCGGGCTTTGCGCTCTTCTGCACGCGCCGCCGCTCCTCGGCCATGCTCAAGTGCGCTCTATGGATGGTCGTCCTCGCCGCGGGAAGCATCAGCCTGAGCGGCTGCTCCGGCAAGATCCCGGATTTGAACTCGTCCTACACGCCGCCCGGCAACTATGTCATCACCTTCACGGCGACCGACGGCGTGCTGACACGGACAACGAATTACAACCTGACCGTCAAGGCCAATTGATCGACTCGACGGTCAGCTTCTAGGCATTCAGTTCCGCGACGAATGCCTTGATCGCCTGGGCCAGTGCCACCGGTTCCTCAATGGGAATGAGATGGCCACTGCCGGAAATGACTTGTAAACGCGATCCTGAAATCCTGGATAGAACCTCGCGCCGGTGTTGTTCAACTGAGTCGAGTCGATCCTGCTCTCCCGCGAGAATAAGCGTGGGAACAGCAATATGCGGCACTTCGGCCGAGATGTCTTCCTGAATCGCTGCTGTGGGCCATGCCATCTTCGCTTCTGGTGCGCCGCTCAGGCTGTCCTGCACAATCTGCTCGACAGTCTCGGCATCCGGAGTGCAAGCGCCGAGGAAAGCAATGGTCTGAAGTACAGTCTCGCGGCTGTCATATGCGTGCAACTGCTGCTGCAACGCTTCCTCCGGAAAGTGAGTCGGCGTAGGCGTGGCTGGCGCAACAAGCACAAGACCCACAAGTCCCGCTGGACGGCGCGAAGCAAGAAGCTGAGCCACCTTGCCGCCCATGGAATGTCCAACAAGGACGTACTTCTGCAAGCCGATCTGCTCGATCAGCGATGCAGCCTCGCTAGCGAGCTCCCCGATCGAGTAGCCGCCCTTGGCCGGTTCCGACTGACCCCAGCCGCGCATGTCATAAGCAACGGTGTGGTTTGAATCTGCCAGCTCCGCGACAACCTTGTTCCAGGTGCGATGTGTGCCGCCCCAGTAATGCAGAAAGACAATCGACGGATCGCCTGCACCTCGTTGCTCGACGTACAGCGAAACATGATCGATGACGAATTTCATGGATGACTCTTCCATCAGACCTCGGCTTGTTGCATGGCGGCAACCAATCGTAATTGGGACCTGCTACAAGGCCATACGAGCATTCGACCTCCGGTAACCATCAACTCTGTCCGGCATACAGCTGCCGGTACATCTCACGGTTCCGCAGAATGGATTGCACGTAATCCCGTGTCTCGGAATACGGAATGGACTCCACAAACTCCGGAATGTCCTTGTAGTTGTTCTCCGCCATCCAGCGGCGGACGGGTGAATCGCCCGCGTTGTATGCCGCGAGCGCGTACTCGGGCTGGCCGCCGAACCGGTCCAGGACCTGCTTCAGGTTGGCGGTGCCGAGGGACAGGTTCGTGGAAGCGTCGAGCAGGTTGCCGGCGGAAAAGTGCTTCATGCCCTGCTTACTCGCCTGCGCCTTTCCGACGGACGGCAGCAGTTGCATCAGCCCGTAAGCATTGGCATGGGAGATCACGGTCGCATTGAACTCGCTCTCCTGCCGGATCAGTGACGCCACCAGGTAAGGGTCCAACCCATTGCGCGCGGAGTCGGCGGTGATGTCTCCCCAGTACGGCTTTGGAAAGAGCAGTTGCCAATAGATGGCTGGAACTTCTTTGATCGGCAGCGCGAAGAAGGACGAGCCGCTGTGTTTGATCGCCTGCAGCGAACGCACGTTCTCGCCGTAACTGCGGTAGATCTCCGCCTGCGCCAGCGCACCCCACTGCGCGCTGCTGCCGCTGGCCATGATCTCCGGCGCGATGTACTCGTTCAGGGACGCATTCGCCAACAGCCGCGCCTTGATCAGGTGTGGATCGTTCTCCGGCAACTCCTGCACCAGCGTGGGCGCGGGTGGTGTCTTGACCTGGTCCAGCGGAAAGGCCGGCGCGACCTCCGGCTGGGTGCCCATCACGCGTAGCCGCTCCCTCGCCAGGATCGCGTAGTAGTAGTTGCGGTAGCTGTTGGTCAGCGTGTTATAGAAATTTGCCGCCTGGGGCAGGTTGTGCTCCGGATCCTCAAGCAGCCGTCCACGCCAGTAGATCGCCCCTGGAGCTTCCGCGCTCGCCGGATACCGGGCAATCTGCTCTTCCATCAACCGCGCGGCTTCCGGGTAATTGCGGATGCGGTAGTTCAGCCACGCCGCGCGCCAGTGGGATGAGGGCGCATAGGTGCTGTTCGGAAAGCGGCGGAAGAGCTCGCCATACATCTCAATGGCATTCTTTGTGTCGCGCTTGATCAGGTACATGTTGCCACTGGAGTACAGGCCTTCTTCCAGCCAACGGCTCTGCGGATACCGCTGTTCCATTTGCTGCAAAATATCGCGGTTCTTTGACTCGTCGTTGTCGTTGCGCGCCAGCTCGGCCAGGATGTACAGGCGCAGCGCGGCGCTGTCGTCACCAGTCTGCGGCAGACGCTCCGCCGTGCCGCGTGACAGATGCTTGAGCCGCAGATCGCACACGGCCGCATAGATTTCCAACGCGTCTTTATCGGCCTGTGACAGCGACGAGTCGTTCTGCTGAATGGCGTGATATTCGGAACCAGCTTCACTGTAGCGCTTGGCATTGAACAGAGCGTCGGCATGCAGCTTGCGTTCGCCGGCGCTTGGGCCCGCGCCCATGTTCTGCAGCTCCTGTTTTGCCTGTACGGCTTCCGGCGAGAAGGGCAAGCGCACGTAAATCTGCCGGAAGATCGAAGCCGCCGTGGTCCGGTCGCCCTGCGCTTCGTGCGCCTTGCCCTCGGCCAGCAGGTAGTCGGCTTTTTGTGAGGCGGGCTGGTCCCTTTCCGTGCTCAGCGTTCGCAGTGCTCCAGCGGGGTCGTTCGCCTGCAGGTAGGCCTGCGCCTGCGTAACCGGCGCGGTTGCGGCAAAGATGCTCGACGGGTACTTTGCCGGAAAACTCTCCAGCATACGGACAGCCGTGGCCGGATCATGATTCTGCAGCGCCGCCTGTGCGCCCAGGTAGTCCGCATAGTCTTTCAGAGCATCGCCGGCCATGGCCGCCTGCCGGTAGGCTGTTCCGGCATCGGCGTAGCGGTGATCGAGCGCATACGCGTGACCCATTGCAAGGTAAGCCGCGGCCGCACCCTCACCCGGATGTGCCTGTGCATAATTTTGTACGCCGGTGAACGCCGCGGCCGATCGCGACAGTGCCAGTTGCTGCGCCATGGGCCGGAGCTGTTCGGACTGCACGAACGCCGTTGTAAGTTGACGGCTGATGGTCGTCGGCGCATCCTGCACATGCTGCACACGCACATGCGAGCTTGATCCGGAGACGGCTGCCCTCGCCCGGCTGCGTCCTGAAGCGTGTGACGGCACCCGGGCCGAAGCACTTCCAGAAGTGCTACGGGTTTTTGCTCCGGATGCGGACGTTGCATGCTTCGTCGCGGACGCAGACGCGCTTACAGTGGAGTGCTTCTTCGGTTTTCCCGCTGCCGCAGAGGACAGCGCGGCCATGAAAAGCAGCACGCATGCTGTTGCTGTCGGCAGGTGTTTCCACGGGAAGCTCACCCTCTCACTCTATGATGGAAATGCTGCCGTCCGCCCAAACTCTCCACAGCTCGTCGAACCTGTTTTGATAACGCCCCCCATTTTGGAACGGCAGTCTCTCAGCCGGTTCACGATCTATGCATTGCCGCAGGCATCTTAGCCAAGTACACTCAGAGAATCAGCATGCCTGTGCTCGAACAGACCGGAACCGAAGAAGTCCATCCCGATGTGGCGCTGGTGGATCGCGCGCGCCACGGCGATACTGCCGCTTTTGAAGTCCTGGTGCGGCAATATGACCGTCCCATCTTCCGCGTGGCCCAGCACATCACGCAGAATCGTGAAGACGCCGAGGACATTGTCCAGGATGTCTTTCTGAAGGCCTACAACAAGCTTGAGCAGTTTCAGGGCAATAGCAAATTCTCCACCTGGCTTACCCGCATCGCGGTGAATGAAAGCCTGATGCGGCTGCGCAAGCGAAAAACCAGCCGCACTGTTTCCATGGATCAGGATGTGCAGACCGAAGAGGGTTCGATTCCCCGCGATTTTGCCGACTGGACTCCCGATCCGGAGCAGCAGTTTAGCCAATCCGAACTCGGCGACATCCTGAAGAAGACAATTGCTGGATTATCGCCCGGCTTCCGCACCGTTTTCACTCTGCGCGACATCGAAAACCTGTCGACGGAAGAAACCGCGCAGGCACTCGGTTTGAGCGTGCCGGCGGTGAAGTCCCGACTGCTTCGAGCCAGGCTGCAGCTGCGCGAACGCCTCAGCCGCTACTTGAAGCGCAAGGATGGGTCAGTAAAGCCGTGAGCCTTCGCATCGACCAACTTCGTCTCTCATCGTCCGGTCCAGGAGTGTCCTTCCATGACCTGTACTGACTTCTTAGCAAAGATGACCGATTACTTCGACGGCGGTGTGGAACCTGCGCTGCTGCAGGAAATTCGCGAGCACCTCCACGAGTGCGATCACTGCGAAATCCTCGTCGACACGACGCAGAAGACGATTCAGTTCTATAAAAATCATCAACTCTACGAACTGAGCAGCGACGTTCGAGAGCGCACGATTGCCAGCATTCTGCAGCGCTGTGGCATCAAGCCGGGCACACCTCCCGCGGGCGCACGCGATAGTCAAACGCGATAGCGGCAGATCAATGGGACTTGAAATGAGAAAGGCCGCGCTTGGCGCGGCCTTTTTGATTTTAGGTAGTGGTCTATCGCACAACCTGCGTGAACAGCGGTGAATTGAGCAAGCTCGCAAACTGGCCGTCGCTCGCCGAGTAGCTTACCTCGACCGTCCCGGAGTTCGACTCAATCGATGTTTCGTCCATCGTTGTCTTTTCCAGCGAGCTGCCCTGCGTCTTCCGCATCAGGGCCATGCCCTTCATCAGTGTCGCCGCCGTTGCGGCCGTGACGGTGTCGCTCATCACAACAGCCATGTCGAACTTGACGCCGTTCTGAAAGTCGATCGTATAACGCGAGCTCTTCATACGGTTCTTGACGGTGTCGTAGTCGGTCAACGCTGCTGCATCGCCCAGCACGCCGCGCATCATCGTCTGCGTGCCTTTCTGGTCCAGCAGGCTCCACAGATTGCGCGTGTCCACCGTTGCCATTTCATTCACCATGTCGCCATTGGTCAAAAAGCTCGGGTTCAGGCCGTCACGCGAATCCAGGCCGGCCGTTACGGCATTGACGTCGCCAAACAGCATGGTGGTCTGGTTCAAGAAGACGACGCTAAAACCTGAGGCACCCATCGGGTAAATCCGGCTATTGCGGACCTGGGTGAATTTGGTTTTGCTCTTGACCCAGCTCGCCTGGATCGCCGCTGTCTGAAATTGCCCCTGCGCAATGCCGAGGGTGCGTGTTTGCTCTTGCCCATTGCGAAAGGCCGCGAAGCAGAGCGTGTCGGCATCACGGTCCACCTTCAGGCCGCTCTGCTTCAGTGCTGTTTCCAGCCGCTTTAGTTCCGGCGGCATCACACGGTCCTTCAGGCTCATGGCCGCCTGACTGTTCTGCATGGCACGGTAGTCGATGACGATGACCTGCTGCACATCGCGCGGAATGGCCGCCTTGGCATCCGAGCTCAACTGCGCCGCCTGCGCGCTTGCACCCGCCAAACACATCGCCGCCGCCGCCAGCACACACCGAATCAACTTCGTTGTCACGCAATCCTCCGATCCCTCGCGGGATCCTGTTCTCTCAGCTTAGCTGGTTAGCAGGTATTCCGGCTCTAACGCTTTTGCGGTAGATGCCAGCGGCTCCGGCCATGGCATGGGCTCCCGCAGCCGGCGCTCCAGAATCCTGCTCTCCGGCTGGAACTGCTCTGTTGGACGCATCCATGCCGCATTCGGCTCGCAGGCAGCTTCGGGGATCAGGCCGATGAGCTCACCCTCGGCAGCCTGTGCGCCAAATTTACGCGCCAGCTTCACCACCGCCTCGTGCACATGGCTGACCGGTGTCACGCGAAAGTCAGTCAGGTTCATGGTCACCTGGGCACGCTCATTCACCATGACACCCATCGCCTTGACCCCAGGCAGCCCCCCGCCGGAGGTGCGGAGCTCTTTTGCAATGGCACGCGCGGCCGGCAAATCACCCGAGGCAAGATAGATGTTGTACGCGATCAAAAACTGCCGGGCACCCAGCACACTCGCGCCCGCCGTGGGGTGCAGCTCACCCGCCCCCACATCCGGCCAGCGCCGTGAATCCTTGCGGACCGCCTCGCGCAATCCTTCAAACTGCCCGCGCCGCACATCTTCCAGCCTGGCGCGATCCGGCCGGACCGCCGCTGCCTCATAGAAATAAACAGGCACACCATAGCGCCGCCATATCTGCAGCCCGGCCCAATGCGCCAGCTGCGCACACTGGCCCAGCGAGTAATTCGCCACAGGCACAAAGGGAACCACGTCAGCCGCACCCACCCGCGGGTGCACTCCAGTCTGCAGCGTCAGATCGATCAGTTCCGATGCGCGCCCGACGGCACGTATCGCCGCTTCCGCTACAGCCTCCGGAGGACCTGCCAGTGTCACTACGCTGCGATTGTGCGCCGGATCCATGGACCAGTCGAGCAGCGAGACCCCAAACACGCGCATCGCCCGCACGATCTCCCGGACAACACTTTCATCCCGTCCCTCTGAAAAATTCGGGACACATTCCACAATTGCTTCCGCCATCATCGCCACTCTTAGTAGGTAGTA
>CAXTPQ010000006.1:22584-30430 GCA_964246215.1 uncultured Terriglobus sp.
GAAATGTGCACGCCGTTCGCGCTCAGATCGACGCTCTGCCTGGCCTTGATGAAATAGTGCACTCCCACGCCACCTTGCGGTGTGAAATTCCAGACACTCGCGTCTCCGTCCTTGCCGTCGTTCACCAGGTTCACCGGCCCCTGACCATACGCCGGGTACTTGTGATTTGTCCAGAGAACACCACTGGCGGCCTGTGCCCACGGCATCACGCGGTGGCCGTGTGTGAAATTCCAGCGCAGAATGATTGGCGTCGCGGTAACCCCGTGAAAGGTGCCGCCCACCGTGTACGGCGCGGAACACTGGATGACGGCAGGATTCACCGTCGGCAGGCAGGTGCGCCGTTGGAAGGTGGGCGTGTTCGATTGCCAGTACGGGAAAAGCTCGCCGGCGTACTCGAAATTGCCGCGAAAATAGCCTTTGCCGATTTCCGGTGTCAAGACTTTGCCCAGGTGGATCCCGGCCATGAAGAATTGAAAGCCGTTCCGGTCCTGGGTCAAGCCGTTGCCGCCCTGAAACAGCGCGCCATATTCCCATGCCCGCGCACCGGCCAGGGCGGGCACGGCCTCTGACTGGGGTGGTGCTTGCGCCTGCCCCTGCCATGCCGTGAAAGCCAACACTGCCGCCATCGCCAAACCCATCCGCATCGTTTGTGTCTCCCTTGCAAACGAAAGCCGCCCGAACGGCGGCTTTCTCTGTCCTGCTTCTGATGATGCGACACCGGCTTAAGCTGCGACCGTTGCCTCGTCAAAGTCGAAGTTCGAGTAGACATTCTGGGTGTCGTCCAGATTGTCCAGAACATCCAGCAGGCGCAGCATCGAATTCGCCTGCGCGCCTTCCAGCTTTTGGTAGGTGCTTGGCACCATGGTGACCTCGGCGTGCTCCGGCTTCAGGCCGGCCTTGGTCACGGCGTCACGAACGCCCTCAAAGTCCTTTGGACCGGTCAGGATCTCCCAGCTGTCCCCGTCGTCGTTCAGGTCGTCCGCGCCGCTCTCCAGTACAAGTTCCGTGAGCTTTTCTTCATCAGCGGCTTTCTTATCGACAACGATGACGCCCTTT
Organism: uncultured Terriglobus sp.; assembly: GCA_964246215.1. GTDB lineage: Bacteria > Acidobacteriota > Terriglobia > Terriglobales > Acidobacteriaceae > Terriglobus. The sequence goes on from CAXTPQ010000006.1 coordinate 23,641, forward strand.
TTGGCAAACAGATAGCCAACAGAGCCGCTCTCGCCAAGGTTGCCGCCGTTTTTGCTGAAGGCGTGGCGCACCTCACTTACGGCGCGGTTGCGATTGTCGGTCAGCACATCCACCATCACCGCCACGCCGCCGGGGCCGTAACCCTCAAACAGGATTTCTTCGTAGCTCAGGCCTTCAATCTCGCCCGTGCCGCGCTGCGTCGCCCGCTTGATGTTGTCCGCAGGCATGTTCTCAGCCTTCGCCGCCAAAATGGCCGTGCGCAGCCGTGGATTGCCGTCCGGATCGCCGCCACCCTGCTTTGCCGCGACGGTAATCTCCTTAATCAGCCGCGTAAAGGTCTTGCCCCGCTTGGCGTCCGCCGCACCCTTTTTGTGTTTGATTGTTGCCCATTTGCTATGGCCTGACATGCCGAAACACCTCAACTCCTCCGAAATCCGCGGGCGAACGCCCACGCAACACACCGAAGTATACGCTGGGAGCTGTCGCGTCGCGAGACCGTGAATCGTTCAACCATCCGTCACGCAGGTCCATCAATATCAGCCTCTATCGGAGGATCGTAAAGTGACAATTCCTGTTCCGTAGGAGCTTGAAACATCGCATTCCATTCCAATATGTGTCTAAATTCAATCGCAGGTTCCTCACGTCCACGGCGTCGAACACGCTCGTACAAAATTTCCAGGGGCGCACTTAGATAGCGCAGTTCAACGGATGCTCCAAGCTGCCGGGCACTCAAGCGCATCTCATCCCGCTCAGCTCGTGCCCAACTTCCTGGATCGAGAACGACTGTGAGACCTTGGCAGAGAAGCTCTTTGCAAAGCTCCCATTGCAGCTTTTCTATTTTGGCGCGTTCGACTTCGTCCCAAATGTCCATTCCAAGCGAGGACATCCACCTGTCGGGCGACAGCCAGACAGTGCTTGGGCGCTTTGCGAGAACTTCCGCCAGGATCGTCTTTCCCGAACCGGGCAGCCCACAAAGGAGAATCAGCCGGCTTCGGCGCGAGTTGATTGTCATCGGCAGTCCACTTACACCATCTCCGCCGCAAACAGCTCCGCATACGTCTCGCGCCGCCGAATGAGCGTAGCCTCATTGCCCGTCACCAGCACCTCTGCCGGTCTTAAGCGCGTGTTGTAATTCGAGCTTAACGACAACCCATAAGCTCCTGCATCCAGCAAAGCCACAAGCTCACCTTCGTGCAGCTCCGGCAGCAGGCGATCCCGCGCAAAGAAGTCACCACTTTCGCACACGGGACCGACCACATCCACTGCCGTCCGGGGCGAGGTTTCCTCACGGGCCATGACAGGCACGATCTCATGGTGCGCCTGGTAGAGTGTCGGACGGATCAGGTCGTTCATTGCCGCGTCGACGATCACAAAAGTCTTCTCGCCATTGCGCTTGGTGTAGAGGACCCGTGTCACCAGCGCCCCGGCCTGCCCCACCAGAAAACGTCCCGGCTCAATCAGGAGATGCACATCCTGAAGACTCGCCATCGCGGCCTGGAGTGCCTCGGCGTACGCCTGCACCTGCGCGCTTGCGCCAAATCCGGCAGAGCCATATTCGATCCCGAGGCCGCCACCCGCGTCTACATAGCGGATCGCCAACCCGTCTGCCCTCAACTGCCCAACTAGATCCACCACCCGCGCAAGTGCCGCCGCAAAGGGTTCCACTTGCCGGATCTGCGAACCGATGTGCACACTCACACCCGCGGCCTCCAGCCAGAGGCTTCCCGCAACGGAGCGGTAAACCTCGCGTGCCAGCCCGATGGCGATGCCGAACTTGTGCGCGCTCAGGCCGGTGGAGATATAGGGGTGCGTCTCGGCGAAGATATCCGGATTCACGCGCAAGGCGAAGCGCGCCCGCACACCGGCGGCTTCGGCCCGCCGTTCCAGCAGCCGCAGCTCCGCCTCGCTCTCCACGTTAAAGATCAGGATGCCCGCCGCGAGTGCCGCATCCATCTCCGCGGCAGTCTTGCCAACGCCGGAAAAGACGACGCGGCCGGCCCACTCCGTACTTCGCTCCGGGCCTGCGGCCAAAAGCACACGCTGCAGTTCCCCGCCGGAGACGATGTCGAAGCCGCAACCCCGTTCCCCCAGCAGCCGCAGAATGGCGAGTGCCGAGTTCGCCTTGACCGCATAGCAGACCGTGTGCGCCCGGCCGGCAAAGGCCCGCTGAAATAACGCCGCCCGCTCGGCGATCTGGTCGCCGCTGTACACGTAGAGGGGCGTTCCATGCTGCTCCGCCAGCTTCCGCAACGGCACGGCACCACAGCACAGTTCACCATCGCGCACAACAAACGGCCGGGAAGTTGAGTCAGCTGCGACCCCTGATTCCATGGGGATGCCTGTCGCAATACCTTCGGCATTGCGATTCGCGCTTCTGACTTCCACTGATGATGAATCCAGCGTCGCTTCCTTCATCCCTGCCGAGGTGCTCCAGGGTTTGCCGGAGGTGGAACACCGGGATATGCCGAGCCGCTTGCATCGTAGCCAGCCTGCACCGGCGGTGCCCCATACGCTTGCGCCTGCGGAGCATAACTGGCTGGCGGCGCGTAGTTCACAGGGGGCGGTGCATAGCCCGTGTAGGGCGGCAGCGCAAATGGCTCCTCCGGTACGACAATCCACATCACGATGTAGACCAGCACACCCGTGCCGCCAAAGAGGATCAGCGCCAGCCAGATCAGCCGCACCACCGTCGGATCCCAGCCATTCTGCCGTGCCAGCCCGCCGCATACCCCACCGATCTTCCGGTCCGTCCGCGAACGCATCAATGCACCCATGCCGCACTCTCCCTGACCTCAAAAGCTCCGAAAACGACGCAATGCCCGAACCTGGCACGCGTCACAATCTTACATACGCAGATCGTGGCCGGCGGTTCCGTGACACAGACGTCTGCCATCAGTGGCCGGAGTACGGCGTCTTCAGCAGTTTGCGAGCTTCTCCCGATTGCGATTGATCGCCACCGCTCGCTGCCGCAAGCTGGTATTGCGCGGTGGCCGCGGTCCGCTGGTGCAGCAGATCCAGCATCATGCCGGCATTCAACTGCGCTCGCTTGCGCATCCAGTCACTGCAGTTCGGCTGTGTGGACGCCTGCAGATAGCTCTGCGCCGCGGCCTGCACATCACCCTGTCCGCGCTGGGTATCGGCCAGGCCGAACCAGGCCAACTGCAGCCGTGGCTCAGCATAGTACTTCGGCTTCGCCGCATCTGCCAGAACGCGCTGGTACAGGGCAATCGCCTCCGGCCCGTGTCCCGCGTCTTTCCTGAGATTCGCCTCTTCCAGCCGGAACAGGTAGTCGTGCGGAAACTGCTGCGCCAAACCATGCGCCACCACGGAGGCTTCCTCATACCGGCGGTCATGCCGCAGAAACAGCGTCAGCGCTGTCTGCGACTCCACGCGGGTCACGGTCCCATGCGCTGCGGCATCCCGCAGGAGATCGAGCCCCTGCTCCTTGTTGCCGCCAATGCCCGCGATCCCCACCAGCATACGCACCAAGCGCGGCAGGCTGGCCACGGCAAACTGCTGAATGCCGACGGCCATTTTGGCATCGGTGTATTTGGGATCCAGCTTTAGCGCCTGGTCGCTGTCATTGCGGGCGGACAATCCCTGGCGCGCCGCACCGGCGTAGCTGTGGTCTGCCAGCGTAGTGAAGGCGGCGTGCATGCCCTTGGCGTAGCCCCGGGCAAAGTAGGCATCCTTGTCCTGCGGATTAACTTTGATCCGCGTATCAGCCAGGTTCACGGCTTCGTCGGTTAGGGAGTCAATACGTTGCCGCACCTCTTCAGGAATCAGCACCTTGCGTCTGCTGGAAAGAAAGTTCTCCCGCGCGTAGTAGGTAGTGTCCAGCAGGTCCTGCCGGTAAAGCTCGCGAAAGATGGTGTCCATCAGCACATACGCATGCGCCATGGGGTCCTGCGGATGCGCTCGCAGCACTGCCTCGAACCGCTGCATGGCACCGTCATAATCCAGATTGTAGAAACGCTCATAGCCGCTTCTCACCTGGGGATCCAGGTTCAACGGATACGTGTCCTGAGCATGTCCTGCTCCTGCTGAAATCGACGCCACGCCCACCGCAACCATCACCCGAATGACTGGCTTCCACAGCCTGCTTTCTTCTCGCCGCAACACTGCACCTCCGCACACCACGGTAGACGTGCTCCGCATGATTCCTGTTGCGTCGTCCAGTCGCACCTCCGGGTGATGCGGCGCTTGCCAAATCGTGGTAGAAAATCTACACGCAATGATCCGCACCGAGCTGATTCTTCATCTGCTGCATCAAGCCAGGGACAATGGCTTTGAGTTCCGGAAATGGCTTCGCATTGAGGCTGCACAGACCTGGACCACGGCTGACGACGCTGTGGAGTGGCTCTGCCAAGGCAACCGGGTGCACATGCTGCTTTTCTCGCATACCTTTGCCCGCGCGTTTTTCAAAAGCGGCAGCCGCGTGCGTTATATTTTGCCGGCAGCTACGTTTGAACGGGTCGGAAAAGATGGCACCACGAAGGTCGTCCAGCGCAAGGCATATACCCGTGAATCGAACCACACCGATGTGTGGCAATATCATCTGCGCCAGATGGCCGCCGTCGCCGAACCGCTTCGTTACGCGCGCCGCTTCCTGATCACGGAAGAGGCGCTGCATGCCTCCAACCAGCCCGACGAACCACCGCCACCGCCACTACCTGACCCGGAAGAGATCGACTACGACGAAGAGTTGCTGGTGCGGGAATAAGCCTGTTGCTCTTCGATTGACTATTTGGGCGATTGCAACTTGGCCAGCAGCTTCTGTGCCTCTTTGGTGTGGTCGTCATCCGGTGCAAGCTGCACGTAACGTTGCAAATGAGTTACAGCCTCGTCGCGCTTGCTCTGTTTTAACAGCACCTGCGCCAGGCCGAAATGCGCATCCGGGTTGTCCGGGTCATGCTGTAGAGCGTCGCGGTAGCGTGCCTGTGCTCCCACCAGATTGCCGTCTTTGTAGTAGTACGCACCCACCTTCAGGTCGTCCGCAACCCGGTTTTGCTCCAGCTTGACCCGGCCGGCGCTGCTGTCGCCCCGGCTGCCCAGATCTTTCAGAGTCGAAGGTTTCACCGGTGAATCGCTGCCGGCAGACGTCGGTGCGACGTCATCCTCGCCCTCTCCCGGCATTGGGATACCACTGTCTGAGGAACTTGAACTTGACGAAGAAGAGCTCGACGAACCTGAAGACCTGCCCGGCGCGGGCGATCGTGGCAAAGAGTCCACATCGGAAGGCTTCATCGAGTCAGACGGCGGGTCGGGCACACCGCTGGTTGGCATGTCGCCCGTGCCGTGCTGCATCTCGCCGCCCTTCTGCGACTCCCCCTCGGGAAACGCCAGTGGGTCACCCGTATCTTTGGCCGGCTTGGCTTGAGCGGCCGCGTCCACCGCTTTCAGCCTGGCCTCGCAGGCACTCTTTTCCTTGCCTTTCAGCTTGGTGCAATCCGGCCTGGTCAGTGGCGCAGGCGTGGGCGCAACCTGGCCTGCAGCCTGACTTAAACTGACCACGCCAAGCATCAGGCCCGCCGCGCCCATGTACGGAAGAAACCGCATCGCAACCCCTCCCAATCACTCTGTGCCATTAGACGCGATCTACCCGGCTGGGAGCTATACTCCACCCATGCCGCGCACCACCTCAGGCCCCGCGTCGCGCCCTGCATCGCCACCCGAACTCCTCATCCGCTCGTCCGCCGTCCACGGTGCCGGCTGCTACACGCTCACGCCCATCCGCAAGGGCAGCCGCATTCTTGAGTACGAGGGACCCCACCTCTCAAAATCCGCCGCGGACGAGCGGTATGCCGAGCGCGACATCACCTACCTCTTCTCCGTTGGAGACCACGGTGAGGTGATCGACGGCTTTGGCGCGGCCATGTTTATCAACCACTGTTGCGCTCCCAATTGCCAGACCGAGGAGGATGACGAGCGCATCTATATTCTCGCCCTGCGCGACATCGCCGAGGGCGAAGAACTCACCTACGAGTACCATCTGCACGACTCAGACCAGGACGACCAGCCCTGCTACTGCGGTGCCCCGAACTGCCGCGGCACCATGTTCAGCCCGCTTGAAATCAAGCGGCGCAAGAAGCTGGGCCTGCCTCTGACCATGCGCAAACCTGCCGTGAACGGGAAAGCCTGACACGGCTATCGCCCGGCGGGACAGCCGCCCTGACCACGCCTGCCACCGCGCTCGCATCCAAACGCAACATGAGCGAAGAGACCATCCCCGTTGCACCATACATTCACCTGCTGGAAGGCCGTGACCCTGCCGATGTGCTTCGAGAGACACCAGACTGCCTGAACACGTTGCTGCAAAAGCTGACTCCCGAACAGATCGATACCCGGCCTGGACCCGGCAAGTGGAGCCGGCGTGAAATCCTTTGCCACTTGACCGACTGTGAGATTGCCTGGGCGTGGCGCTGGCGTCAGGTCTACGGCACAGAGAACCCGGCATTGCAGCCATTTGAGCAGGACCCGTGGGCCCGCGCCTACGACGGCGTTCTCTACACGACGGAGACTGCGCTTGCCACATGGAATGCCTTGCGCAAGTGGAATCTCGCCCTGATTGAAACGTTCTCCGAAGCAGACAAGCGGCGTGTCGCCCACCATCCTGAAATTGGCGAACTCACGCTATGGACACTGGTGCAGATCGCAGGTGGGCATGATCTGCACCACGTGAAGCTGCTGGAAAAGCTTTCCGTTTGAATCGACGCAGGCCGCTGCCTCTCCTTTGCTTCTGTACCCGCACTTCGCGGCTGCTACTCGGACGGGCGCACCCGTGAAGAAG
>CAXTPQ010000006.1:30530-32523 GCA_964246215.1 uncultured Terriglobus sp.
GCTTCTGTACCCGCACTTCGCGGCTGCTACTCGGACGGGCGCACCCGTGAAGAAGCTCTGGCGAACATACAGGAAGCCATGGAACTGTGGATCGAAGTAGAAGATGAGAGGGCAGTCAATTCATTGCCCTGAATGTGAACGTGAGTTCTTGACCACTGTTCTCTTCCTATCGCCGCCTGATTGCGGGAATACTGTCCAAACATCTCTACGCGTGAGGCGCTCACTGCCTTGGAGCATGCTGGATGGAGTATCAAACAGCAAAGACGCAGCCGCATCGTTCTTACGCGAAGTGGATCGATCCAGACTATTGCCCTGCCTGAGCGTCGAGAAGTATCGGTGGGTACGTTGCGATCAATCATCCGGACTGCGGGCTTGTCCGTAGATGAGTTCCTCAAACTTCTCTAGCCGCAAACCCGGGGCGGTAAACTAGAGGGCGATGCCCTACCAGGTCCTTGCCCGCAAATACCGCCCGCTCCGCTTCGGCGATGTCGTGGGCCAGGACCACGTCACCCGCACGCTGCAGAATGCGCTGGAGCAGAACCGCATTGCGCACGGCTACATCTTCAGCGGCCATCGTGGCATCGGCAAGACGACCATCGCGCGTATCCTTGCGTCCGCGCTGAATTGCCGGCGTCTCATTGGCTCCGCGGAGCGGCCCACGCCCGAGCCATGCCTGACCTGCGACTCCTGCCTGGAGATCCGCCAGGGCAACGCCGTCGACGTGATCGAAATCGATGCCGCGACCAACCGCGGCATCGATGAAATCCGCGAACTGCGCGACGCTGCCCGGTACCGCCCGGCGCGCGACCGCTACAAAATCTACATTCTGGACGAGGCGCACCAGATCACCGATGCTGCGTTCAATGCGCTTCTGAAAACACTGGAGGAGCCGCCCGACCATATTGTCTTCATGATGGCGACCACCGAGCCGGAGAATATTCCACAGACGATTCGCTCGCGCTGCCAGCACTTCAGCTTTCACGCGGTCAAGCTCGACGACATCCTGACCCAGCTTCGCAAGATCGCGGATGATGAAGGCGTGCTGGCCGACGCGGGCGCGCTTGATCTGCTCGCGGAAGCGGGCGACGGCTCCATGCGCGACGCACTCTCCATCATGGACCAGGCGATTGCCTCAGCCCCCGTGCGCACCGAAGGCGCTGACAGGGGCAAGCCGGAGCTGAGCGCCACGGAAATCCGCGAGCTGATGGGCTCCATGCCCAACACGGTCTTTGAAGAAATCCTGGAGCACGTGAGTGAGAACCGTGCCGCCGGCGTGCTCACCACAGCCAACCGTCTGCTGGATGCCGGCAACTCCCCAGCGCAGATTGCCCGGCAGTTTGTGCGTTATTTGCGGAACTGCGTCATTGCAAAGATCACGGCCATCACCGCTGACGCGCCAGACACGGAACTGCTGCAAATTTCCCCCGATGAGCGCCGCCGCGTTGCTCGCTCAGCCGCTCTGTTTACTGAGGAGGAGTTGACCCGCTTTCTCCAGGTCATGCTGCGCACCTTTGACGATCTGGGCTTCCGGCAGGAACAGCGCTTTCACCTGGAACTTGGCTTGCTGAAGCTCGTGCACCTGCAACGGCTGCTGCCGATGGAGCATTTCCTCTCACAGCTGCCCCGTCCTGCCACCAAGCAGGCATTGCAGGTCTCGCCTTCAAAAGGTGTGGCGAAGGCAGCACAGGATGTCTCAGAACCAAAGAATATGCCCCCTGTCACGCTTCTGAGACATGAGGTGGAAGCTGCTACGGTTAACCCTGCGCTATCGAATGCTCCGGAACAAACAAACAGCGTTCAGCCTCAAATCGTTCCTTCGGGAACACAGGCCAACGTGCCTGCTCAGGACGTCGAAGTCACAGCTTCGGACATGCGGCCCGGACCTGCTGCCCCTGAGACTCCCGTGGCTGCGGAACCCCTGTCACGACAACGGGACATGGGGCACAACACCGGATATGACTTGGTGCAGAGCAGCACACCCCAGTCCACGGCC
>CAXTPQ010000006.1:32623-51332 GCA_964246215.1 uncultured Terriglobus sp.
GGGGCACAACACCGGATATGACTTGGTGCAGAGCAGCACACCCCAGTCCACGGCCACCGATCCGGAAGCCACTGGGCCCGGCACCGCAGAACCCGGCATCGCCGCGCTCCAAACCGCCGCCATCGAAGCTCTGTTTGCCGCCAAAGTCCATAACTCCGCCGCCGAACAGCTGGAACAGACTACGTGGTCCCTCGCCGAGGGAGAGCTGCGCATCCAGACAGGCCTCTCAAAGCAGCTGCTCGCGACGATCTTTCGCGCGGACGTAGAAGCCATATTGAAAAGCGTTCTGAGGAACAATGGACTCGCCGGTACAAAGCTCAGCATGATTCCCGGGACTCCGGACAGCAAACCTAAAGCTCCCAAAAAGCCCCGCAGCGGTTCAGCCCAGGCCAAGGCACTGGAGCATCCAACCGTACAGGCTGCTCAGCGCCTCTTCAATGCTGAAATCACGAATGTTTTCGACCTTCGCCGCGACTAGGTTGGGATTCGTTTGTCGTATTGAGTAAGTGTCATCCTGTGGAATACGTGGCGAAGTGCTTTTTCTTTTCAAGTTACTTAGTCGGGATGAAATCTGATAGGAAGCTGCAACTGTTATTCAATATGAAATGCACTCAATAGTGCAGAAGCTTTCTGCTGAAAACTTTACAGCAGGAGTTGAGTTCTTGTGGGCAAATGGCAAACGATAAGTAACAGGGGTATGACTCATGTGCCTTCGAGTCATACCCATTTGTATGCACACCTGACCTATCGGGCCATGTAGCGCCGGCGAACGGCACCCGCCAATCCAAGCACTCCGGTGCCAAGCAAGGCAAGACTGCTCGGTTCCGGCGTCACACCGGAGACAGTGCCACCGATGGAAGCTGTCGACGGCGCCAGTTCCAGTGAGAAGTAGCCTGTGCCACCATTTGCCGCGAGCGCTGTCAGGAAATTCACAGTTCCCGTGGTGCCGAGTGAATTGATGTTCGTGAAGTATGCGTCGTCACCGCCATACCCGCCAAGAGAACCCGCTGCCAGATCGGTGGAATTGCCGGCGATTCCAAACGTGTCGATTCCGTCTCCATCGAATCCGAAGATGGTATCGGTACTCGTCAAGTCCAGACCGCTGACTGCCGAGCCGGAATTGTTAATAACTCCGACATAGTTGTCGTCGTTCCCGTCATATGGATTTGTGTTTGGAAACGTAACGGAAAGCGCGCCGGTGTTGCTGATCGTAATGATGGTGTTGCAATTACTGGCGGCTGTTGTATTTCCGGAGTAATAGCTGGTGCTTGCGCCGGTAAGAGTTGGGCAAAGAGGGGCGGCAAACGCTGCGGCGGGAAGCAGAGCCACAGCAACGAGAGTGACCGGAAGAAGAAAAGATCGCATGTCGAAGTCCGTTCGTAACGTCAGCATTTGAAATACTGCGTGCGACCGTTGTAGTCTCACCTGATTTAATTGCAATCTCTAACTACAATCCATGAGGTATTTTCCGTCTATTAGCGACAAGGTATCCGTGCGTGTCACATTGTGTCCTGCTTTTACGCACGGGCCCTGTGGACCGGACTTCTGTGGATGCGACGGCTTCGCTACACTCAAGAAGCAGCGTTCTTGGAAGGGAGAACATGGAATGGATATGAGCAAATTGCAGGACATGCTGGGGCAGGCGCAGCAAATGCAGACCTCCATGGAAGAAAAGATGTCGGAGACGGTTGCGGAAGCCAGCAGCGGCGGCGGCCTGGTAACGGCACGGGTGAATGGCCGCAAAGAACTGCTGCGCCTTAAGATCGAACCCACCGCACTGAGCGCCAGCGGCTCTGATATTGAGATGCTGGAAGACCTGATCACCGCCGCCGTGAACGAGGCCGGCCGCAAAGCAGACCAGGCCATGCAGGCAGCCACTAGCGGCATGCTGGGTGGCATGGACCTGGCAGGCCTGCTCGGCGAGTGACAGCGTACCGGGACAGAACCCGGGTGCCCACCTTTACGACAGTCCCATCGTCGTCAAAGTGGATTCAACCGGGCCATGATCACCGGCCACCGGAAAACGTCAGCCGCGTACTCTAAAGACAGCATGGAACGTTTCGCCCAACCGATGGCCCGGCTCATTGAGGAACTACGCAAACTGCCCGGCGTCGGTGCAAAATCCGCGCAACGCCTGGCTTTTCACATCCTGCGCTCGCCCGAATCCGACGCCAAAGCACTTTCCGCCGCGATCAGAGCGCTTAAGGCGCAACTTCGCCTGTGCTCCATCTGCAACAACGTGACAGATGTGGATCCCTGCACCTACTGCAGCAGTTCCACGCGCTCGCAACGCACGGTCTGTGTCGTCGAAGAACCCACCAACATTGCCGCCATTGAGAAAACCCGCGGCTACAACGGCGTCTACCACGTATTGCACGGCACGCTCAGTCCGTTGAACGGCATCGGCCCGGAGCAGCTGCGGACCGCCAATCTCTTTAACCGCCTCACCGCCATTGACGAAATCATCCTTGCACTCAACCCCACCGTGGAAGGTGAAGCGACCGCCCATTACCTCGCAGGCGAACTGCACCGCGCCACCGCCGACCATGGCCTGCGGATCACACGCATCGCCACGGGCGTGCCTGCCGGCAGCGACATCGAGTATGCCGACGAGATCACCATGGCCCGCGCCATGGACGGGCGCCGCGAATTGTAGAGTGAACTATTGTGGTATCCCGCCTTTACAACAATTCCATGGTCGTTAAGGTGGGATTGTTTACAGGCATTCGTTTCGTGAGCCAAGGAGAAACCCACACTTACGCTCACACAGCTCATTTTCGCGCGTTATAATTGTTACAGTTCTTTGCAGAGCCATTGTGCATCTGCGAGGCCGCTTCACACATTGTGGGGGCGTCACGGCTTCGACGGGATTGCTTGTGGCAGAGAGGCATGCCGGGGTGGGTACACCCGTAATCGCGCCCAAAATCATAAGTGCCGAACCTCAATACGCGCTTGCTGCTTAATTGATTAAGTAGCCGTCTTCAGTCTGGCTTTGCCCATGGGCTGGCTGCGGACGTCGCACAGTGGGCTGGTCCAAGGTGTTCTGCTCGTACGCCAAGGACAAGATCGATCGAGCTGGTGCCGCGCGTTTCTTTGCCCGTTCATAGCGCGAGGTACGAGACAAATTGAACCCGGGAAAAGCATGAACGCTCTCTGTTGACAGTTATTTCGGACGTGGGTTCAACTCCCACCGCCTCCACCAAAATTTCTTGTGAATCAACAAAGAGACCTGCTCAAGCTATGGGCAGGTCTCTTCGTTGATGGGCAGATGCTTCATCCAGCTTCGCCTCGCGATGGAACATTTCGTCCGTGCCATCGCGGTCCGCTCTCGTAGCCCATGCGGACCGGCTACTCACTAGTGACGGTAATAACGGCCATAGTAAGGTCCATAGGGATCTGGGCCGTAGGCATACGGGCCGCCATAGTAGCCGGCTGGCGGTGGTGGCAGCGGCCGCCGGGAGCCTTCCGGGCCGGCGTAGCTGCCCAGCCGCTGCATCTCGGCTTCAGAGAGCGTCGCCACCTGCACCGGCGAGGTAAGACGGAAACGCAGCAGCGCTTCGGCTGGGATGTGCGCATTGCCGCCCCCCGAAGCCGCGGAAACGCCAAGGCCCGCCGCACCACCCACACCCGCGCCAATGGCCGCACCCGCACCGCCGCCCGCGACGCCACCGATAATGGCCCCAAGTGCCGCGACACCCAGTGTCGTATTTACAGAACTGACGGTCTTGTCATGCCCGTTCACGGTGAAGGGCTCACTTTGGAGAGGCACCTGCTGCCCGCCAAGATGAAGCTCGTTCAACTGCAGCGTGAGTGAACCGCGGCCTTTCAGAGCACCGGCACCATGCGCGTCGACAACGGTTCCCTGCACCTCAGCACCGCGCGGAATGGCGATGTAGCCGCCCGCAAGAATGTCATTTTCCACAACGGCATTGAAAGTGGAGCCGGGTTGGGCATCCCCGCTGGAAATCCAGCGCGTGATGCGCACGGGCAACACCGCTCCGCTGGCAATCACCACCGGCTGACCGCCTGCCTGGCCGTAGCCGGCCGGCGCGGTTCGGGCATATGGACCCTGCTGCGCATACGGGGACTGCGGCGCGTTGGGATCATAGCCCTGCTGCTGCTGGCGTTCCCAATCGCGGCGGTAAACGCGGCCCTGCGGAGGCGGACCATATCCAGGCTGCTGCGGGCCTGCCTGCGTCTGCGGGTAGCCGTTTTGCGGATAGACCTGCTGCGGATAGCCCTGCTGCGGATACTGGTTCGGCGGCGGTGCGGAGCCGTTCGCCCCATATGGATTCTGTGGTTCGCTCGCTTGCGGATAACCGCTCTGGGGATAGCCATTTTGAGGATAGCCGTTTTGCGGATAAGCCGGCTGCGAGGTTTCCTGACCGTAGACCGGTGATTGCGGTGCTGGATTGCCCGGCGGATATGCCTGCTGCCGGTTCGCATTTGGAGCCTGGTTGCCGTTCACCGGAGCGGCGTTGTCCACCTGCGTATCGCCGGGCAAGACGTTGCGGGATGCGGGATCATCGTCCTGGGTGTTTGCGCCCAGGGGTGGGTTTCCATTCGAGGCCGATGCCGAAGTTACCGCGTCCTGGCCAACGGAGAGCTGGTCGACCACTTTCTTCACCCCAGCGGTGTGCGAGGCGATCTGCTCGGCGGCAACACGCGTGGCTTCATCGGGTACGGCGCCGGTGAGCGTCACGGTGCCAAAGGCGGTAGAGCTGTTGATCGGCTGATTCGCTAAACGTGCATCGCCAGCCATTGCTTTCAGGACGTTCGCTTCCACCTGCGCATCGCTCGTGCCGCTCTGTGCGGCGGCACCGCCGGCGAGGACGGCCGCAAGTGCGAGTGCTCCTGCTGCTTGACCCAAGACATTCTTCATCGCTGCTGCTCCAGCATGGACGGGAAGCGTCTCCGCCCATCAGGTGTAGAGACGCGCTTTTTCGAGAGAAGTTTTGCTGGTCGTTGAGCACTGGTGAGCTGGATGACTCTGCAGGGCTGCTATAAGACTTCCCAAACCAACCCTTTCGCGGGAGAGCCGGGAAAGAAGGAGGCACCCTGGATTCCACAGCAATGTAGATTGGCCCTGTGGCCAGAAAATATCCGGCTTGGGCGTGGAACGGCCGCGGACCACTGCCGCTCTTTTACGTTTTCCGGCCTTCGCGCAATACACGGATCAGCACTTCCAGAATGCGTGTGCCGGCACGCAAAGACGCGCGCAAATCCCCGGAAACCTTGGACACTCCACCATAGCGAACACGGTAGCCGACGGGGATTTCAAGAATGCGAAGGTGATGCTGCACGGCCTTGATCTGCATTTCAAGACTCCAGCCATAGGTGCGCTCACGCATGTGGAGTTCGGCAAGGGACGAGCGGCGGATCGCGCGGAATGGTCCCATGTCGGTGAAGCGGAAGCCGAGCACCAGACGAATGATCGCGCCCACAAAGCGCCCGGCAAAGACCTGCGAACTCAGCATGGAGCCGGGCTCGCGGGCAATGCCGCCGAGCCGCGTGCCCATAACAAAGTCCTGCTCGCCGCGCGCAATAGGACCGGTCAACTCGGGCAGATGCGCCGTCACATCGCTGCCATCGCCATCCATGAAAACGAGGATGTCGCTGCCGGGCGAGGCTGCCGCGGCACCGGCCATGCAGGCCGAACCATAGCCCCGCGGAGCGGTAACGACGCGGGCACCAGCCGCGGCCGCAAGTGCGGCGGTGTCGTCCGTGCTGCCGTTGTCCACTACGATGCACTCGGCAATGTGGGCCCAGGGCAGCTGCGAGACAGTGTAGCCGATCGACTCGGCTTCATTCAGCGCCGGGATAATCACGGAGACGGGCACTCAGGCCTCTTTCTGGCGGTTCATGCGGTCGTCCAGCGGTTCAGCCGGGAGCCGTAGCGGTGCCATAGCAGTACGAACAGCATTGCAGCGGCAGTCGCACCATATGTCCAGGAATTGGCCAGGAACATCCCTGGGCCAGGCTCGGCGTACTTCGTGGTGAGCCAGTAGAAGACGCTATAGGTATAAACGAGCATCGCAGGATCCGGCGTAAGCAGAAAGAGCGGCACAAGCCAGGCAACATACCACGGATAATGTGGCGAGAAGAGCAGCATGAGCGTGAAGGCGAGAGCGGCGGAGATGCGCAGAAAGACGGGCCGCCGGGTATCTTCCAGCTGTGCGTTCGCCTTCCATGCCCACCACAGCAGCGGTGCAAAGCATGCAGCACAAAAGATGAAGTAGGCGACGGTAGGCAGGCCGCTCAGGCCGGGAATCCGGCGTGCCGCATCGAGCAGGAAGTAGCGTGAGCCGGAACTCATGCCCTCCTCCTGCACGTAGCCATTGGCAAAGCCAAAAACCTTCAGACCAACGCCCGCGTAAACCGCATAACCGCCGATGACGACCGCGGCCAGGGCGGCGGGCATCTTCCAATCACGGCGGCGCCAGAGCGCCGGAAGGAGCAGCAGCGGGTAGAACTTCACCATCACAGCCGCACCCAGGGCCAGGCCCGTCAGCGTGGGCTGGTTGCGGTGGCGGAAGAGCAGCGCCAGCACGACGCAGGTGATGACCAGACCGTCGATGTGGCCGCTCGAACCAATCTCCCAAATGAGCAGCGGACTCCAGGCGTAGAGGATCACTTCTTCCCGCTTGCGGCCCAGTGACTGGAGCAGGTGAATGAGCGCATAGACGGTCACGCCTTCGGCGGCCAGCAGCGCCAGCTTCATCATGGTCAGGGTGCCGCTGATCCAGGTCACGCAGAAGAAGAAAATTTGCGCACCCGGCGGGTAAATAGTGGGCGCGTAGTCACGGCGATTGATGTTGGGAAAGATGTCGTCGTCGCGCAGGGCGCGGAGGTGCTCGTTGCCGGGAAAGTAGCGGTAGGGATTCACGCCGTGATGCTGCACCATGCCATCCCAGACATACCGGTAGACGTCGCTGGAAAGGTACGGCTCCGGCATGAGCAGCGTCAGCCGGCACAGCAGCGCGATGACGAGGATGATCCACAGCGTCCAGCGATCCACCTGGAGCTTCCAAACGAGGAGCGCGGCACCCAGCGCAACGGCAAGGGCAGCCGTCGACGTCTCCGAGTAGCCGATGATGAAGTGGTCGAACTCAATGGCGAGATGGTGCGAGAGACCCAGCAGCATGGCACCGAGCAGGCCAAGCGCAAGATTAGTCAGCCAAGGTGCGCCATGGCGAAGCAGACCCGGCCGTAATGCAGTCACCGGGGTCATTCGTGCGGGCTCGCGTATTGTGGGGCCTCAGTTGCCCCTGGCGCGCTCGCCTGTTTTGCAAATTCCTGCAGAAAAGCGCGGGTAGCTTCAGCCTTGTAGCCGGGTACGGCGGCAAAGGCAGGCGGTTTGTTGTTTATCAATTCGTCGGCGAGAAGGCGAAGCGTGGCACCGTCGTCGACGTCATACCAGAGTGGAAGCTCAATCAACTCAAGCCCGGCTTCGTTTGCCCGTTCGCGAGTTTCCTGAAGAACTGAGCCGGTGCTCCAGGTAATGCGGTCAAAAACGGCACGGTGCGGCTGCTTCAGGCCGATCAGGTAATAGCCACCGTCGTCAGAGCCGCCCAGCACGACACGGTCACCCGGTTTCGCGAGCTCGTCCACAGCCTGCTGCAACGCGGCGTGCGGCAACGTGGGCGAGTCGGAGTCGATCAGGCAGACGGCACCAAAGCCGCAGTTCAGAATGTCCGTCGCGGCCAGATGGAGACGTTCGCCGAAACCGTCGCCACGCTGGGCGATGAGCTGAAAGCCGCCGGGCAGCAGGCCATCGAAAGCCACCTCGTCGCCCACGGGCGTGTAGCAGATTATCCCCTGAGCCCCGTGAACCGACGCTATGTTTGCCGTCGTGTCCCGCAGGAAGCAGATGTTGATCGCGGCAGACTGCTCCAAAGTAAGTGGCGGCGCGAGGCGGGTTTTAACCTTGCCGGCGCGCGGTGCTTTCGCCATCACGGCTAGCGCGCAGGTACTGGAGAGGTGGTCCTGTGTAACGGCTGGATCAAGGATCGGGTACTGCGATGGGCCGGGTGCGACGCGTGCGGACTCAGGCAAAGGCCGGCTCCAGTTGATGGCTGGCCATGGCTCCATCTGTTTCCGGGCTCAGCGGCTTGGTGCAGACCGCGTGCTGGTAGCGGCCGGTGCGCTCAAGCGTCACGCCGCTCCATGGCTGCGAAAAAATCAGCGAGCGGAACTCATCTTCTGTCATGGTGGTCACGCGGTGCGGTTCCACATAAGGAACTTTGGTGAAGGAGGTGAGCTTGGCCAGCATCCACATGCAGCTGAGGGGGAGCTGGGTGCGTGCGCTGGAGACTGGTTCCGCAATGAAGACGCGGCCACCCGGGCGCAATACACGGAAGACTTCCCGCAGCACGTCATTCCGGTTCGGTACGACGAGGAACAGGCGCGAAATCACAATCACGTCCACCTCACCCACGGGGGCGGGCAAGGCATGCACATCGGCATGGTGAAAGCTGCAGTTGGTGAGCTTCATCTGTGCGGCACGGGTGCGGGCTCGGTTCAGCAGGGTCTTGGAGAGATCGATACCGGTGGTGCGCATTTCCGGGTACTTTTCCGCGAATCGACAGGCATAAAAGCCTGGACCACAGCCGAGTTCAAGGAGGTGAGTGCCGGAGGGGGGAGTTCCCCCCCAGAGTGAGTCGGCGATTTCCTGAGAATGATCGTGAAAAAGATGCTCGCGGCAGAGAGCGTAAAACCAGCCGCAACGCTCAAAGAGACTGTCCGGCTCGCGGCAACAGCCACTTACTACGTCGGTCGTCATCTGGTCCTGCACCTGCATGCCCGTTCTCCTCCGGCTGCAAATCGCGCCGTTTGCCCAGCGTTTCCTTCAGATCTTGCCAGGGTGTCAGCCGCCTGCAAGCTTACTCTCCGGTTGGATGCGGAACCATTTTCAGAGTACGGCTCCGGCACGAGAACTGCAATGGGAAGTGAGTCGCTGCGGGTCCACTTGGCGGCTGGCATGTGTCGTGTGCGGGTGTGCCTTAGTTGTTTCTCAACGAGAAGCGTCTATGGAGCGGGATTTGGAGATGGCGTGCGAATGCTGCCTTGAATTGCATCATCGAGTTGGATGCCGTTTTTCTGCAGCAGATTGCCGAGGGCGCGATCCAGCGACATCTGCGCCTTCATGTAATCGGAGCGGGCAGCCACTTCTGTCGAGCGCGCCTGGGCAAGGTAGGCTTCGTCCTGAACGATGAGAAAATTGGTGCTGGCACCCACGGAAAACTTATCGATTTCCGCTTGCAGCAATTGCTGCTGGTAGTTCGCGCTTTCCACGGCGGCGGCATAGGCCTGGTGCGCGTTGTCAAGCGCAACAGAGGAGTTCTCCACTTGCTGGCGAATGTCGTTTTCCAGCTTCAGGCTCCGGCCCTGGGACTGGCGGAGCTGGACGGCATCGCGCGCGGCGTCGGCCTGGGCGATGCGATTGCGCAATGGCAAATTGAGCTGGACTCCGCCCTGATAGATGGTGGACAGGCGAAGGCCGCCCTGAGTCAGCGCGGACGGCACGACGATTTCGCCGGTACCGGTGGACCCAAGAGTCTGGTACGGAACAAGGGACGAGCCGCGCGTTTGCACGTTGGCATACAGGTTCAGCAGGGGCTTAATGCCGTTGGCGGTGGCCCTTGCCGAGATCTGGTTTGCCTGCACCTGGAGCGAAGCCTGCGCCAGGTCGGGACGCGTGCGGATGGCATCGGCGGTCAGGGCGGCGACGTCAAGCTGTGGCGCGGCGGATGGCACGGTAATGCGGTCGGTGGGAACAATGGAGGCGAAGTTAGCGGCTGGGTCCGCCAGGTTACGCAGCAATTGCTCCCGCAGGATCACCTCCTGCTGGCGGTACTCGCCGCGCGCCTGGATCAGATCCAGCCGGGTAGAGGACAGCAGCGCCTGGACACGCGTGAGTTCGATGGGCGCCAGCGTGCCTTCAGCCACCTGGTTGCGGTCGTCCTCATACAGCTTCTGAACCGCGGCAAGGGATTCTTCCTTGACCCCGATGTTTTCACCAAGTGAGACAAGGTCATAGTAGAGACGTGATGTTCCGTAGATCGCCTCCAGCACCTGCTGCAGGAAGAGCAGGCGGGAGACCTGCTGATCGAGCTTTGCGATGCGGATGAAGCGAACATTCACCTCACGGCCGCGGCCCCGGAGCAGCGGCTGCGAAAAGGTGGCGGAAACGCTGGGCGAATGGAACGGGTTGTACTGCGAGTTCCCGCCGTAAAGCACCTGCGGCGAGTTATTGACGAAGGCATCGAACTGACCGCCGAAGGAGAAGCCCTGCTGATAGTCGATGGCCGTATTGATGTAGTCGAGGGGAGCGGTGCTGGAGCCGGTGCCGGTTCCTGTGCCGGTGCCTGTGGATGCCGTGTCTGTCGTACTGATGAGCGACGTTTGGTTGGACCGGCGCAGATAGCCGGCGTCGGCCACTACCGTGGGATCGAAAAGTGGTATTGCCGGGCCGGGCGCGTAGGTAAAGGTATTGTTCTGACTAAGATTCTGCTGGACGCTGTTGCCGGTCTGCGTGACCTGGGAAAGATCGGTGACGTTCACGCTGGTGGGTGCGGCCGTGCCGGTCACGCTTGCCGTGATGAGCAGCGGACTGGTGACGGAACCCACACCGGGCGCGCTCTGCTGAATGCTGTAATCCAGGCCGCGCAGGTTGCCGCCGCCCTGCGCGCGGAGCAGGTCGGTGTCGGCGATCAGCAGGTTGTACCGGCTGACCTCGACATCGAGGTTGTTCTCGATGGAGAGAATGATGGCGTCACGCAGAGACAGGTAAAGCTTGCCATCGCGAACCAGATTGGTAAGGCGAGGTGAGTTCCCCCCGGGAACTTCCGGCAAGCGCGACGCCCGGTAGGGCGCGATCAGCCGAAACGGACTGGTGACGGGAGCCGCGTAACGCTCATTGCGTAGTGGTGCAACAGCGGTGCGGGTTTGCTGCACCGCTGAAGACGTGCCCACAGAGACCGCCGCCTCGGGAGTAAGAGGCTCGATGTTGCGCACGTTGACGCTGGAACTATCGAGCCGCGGCAGTGGCGCATCCGGTGCAATTGTGGGAGCCTGCTGTGCCGGGATGGCCTGCTGGCCGGGAGATTGCGCCGCTGCCGGCTGATTGGAGGGCGGGGCGGTATACGGTGGCGGCTGCTGACCATTCGCCGGGCTCTGCTGCGCGTGCAGCCGGTGAAACGCGGCGGAGCACACAGCAGAAAAGGCGATGCTGGCGATCAGCACGCCGGTCCGATTCGGCAAAAGAATCCTCACTGATTCGTACCCTTGCTCTTTGTCTTCTGCTGCGGCCCGCTGCCCTTGGAGTTCTGGCCCTGAGCGTTGGTCCCGTTGTTAGCGCCTTTCTTGCCCTGATTGTTGCTGCCTTCCAGCTGCTCATTGACGATGGACTGGTCACCGTACTCGTTCGGGCCGGAATCAGGGTTTCGATTCTGCTGCGAGCCGCCCGGGCCGGCTTCCTTGCCCGTGGCCTCCTCGCCCTGCTGCTTGTTCATGTGTGGCTGAACGGTCGCACCCTCTCGGACGCCATCGGTAACGGTGGTGACGACAGTATCGCCCGCGTGCAAGCCGCCAATGATCTCGACGGACGGACCGTAGTCGCGGCCGATGCGCACCGGAACCAAGTGAACCTTGTTGTTCTGCAAGACGGCAACCGTTGTCTGGTCGTTGCGGACAATGACCGCATCACCGGGAACGGTGAGCGGCGGTGTCCCGCGCACCTGCTGAAAGCTCACCACCGTATACATGCCTGGATAGAGCGTGCGGCTGTGGTTGTCGATGTCGACTTCCGCAAGCATGGTGCGGGTGTTCTGGTCGATGGAACTGGCGGTGCGGGTGACGGTACCGGCGACCGGCTTGCCGCCCCGCTCCTGCAGAAACACATTGGCTGTTTGGCCGCGGTGAACGCTGCTGGCGTAGCCCTCGGGCACGGAAACGAGGATGCGAAGCTTGTCGATCTGTGCGACCGCGAAAATGTTGCCGCCCTGTGCCCCGCCCGTGGTCGGACTCGCCGTGGTTGGGCCGGCACCGCTGGAACCGTTGGTGTTCGAGCTTGCCGGAGAGGTGGTGCCGCCGGTCGGTGCATCCGGTGTGGGGTTTGGCATGGCCGAGACAGAACCGGAGCTGCCCACGAGAGCACCGACATCGGCATTGCGCTGTGTGATGACGCCATCGAAAGGTGAGGTGATCCGCTCATACCCTTGCAGCGCGATCACACGTTGCAGGTTTGCGCGGTAGCTCTCCACGTTGCGCTGCGACGAGGTCACGGTCGCAAGCTGGGCGCGGTAATTGGTCTCCTGCTGGTCGCCATCCTGCCGGGAAAACACGCCTTTGGACACAAGTGTGCGCCAGCGCTCCCACGTGACGCGGGTGAAGTCGAGTTGAGCCTGCTGCTGCGCTTCCTGCGCTTCAGACTGGCGAAGCTGCTGGCGTGCCTGATCCACCTGCTGATCCAGGTCGGGGGCATCCAGAATGGCAAGCAATTGACCCTTGCTCACGCGGTCGCCGATATCGACATAGCGCTTGCGGATGTAGCCGTTGGCGCGCGCATAGATATAGGCTTCGGTGATGGCGGCGGTGGTGCCGGGCACGGTGAGTTCACCGGCTTCGGCGGTCTGTTCGACCTTGATCACGTCGACGTCGGGCTGTTCCTGTTCGCGCTGCCTGGCGTCTGCCTCGGTCTTTTTGTTGCGGCTGTGGCGTGGCAGGTAACCGATGAAGAAAATCAACAGCAGTACGGCGAGACCCGCTCCCACCCAGAGAAAGATTTTGCCCCACGGGCGGTGCTGCTGCTTTTTCTTCCGGTCAAAGTCCTGCTGGACCTGGCGATCGTGCTCGACTTGCTGATGCTTCTTGTGTGCGGCCTGGCGCGCAAGCGACTCCTCACGCTCCCATTCGTCGCGCGTCATGCGGCGGTCGGGGTCGGTCTCAATGGCACGGAGGCGCTCGTCTTCCGGGTAGATCCGTTGCTGGAGGTCGTCACTCATCTATGGCTTTTCCTGGTTCACGCTGAGCTGTTCTATGTTCTACGGCCTTGGTTCTGTGGCTCACGATACAAAGCCTGGTTTTCAGGCCGGCTGAGGACTGCCCTGGCCCTGGGCCTGCGCCTTGTCTTCCTTTTTATCGCCCTCATGGTAGGCACGGTCAATCTCTTCGTCGTAGTTGCGTGGTGCTTCCTTGCTGAGCCAGGAGTACATGATGGGCACCACGAACAGGGTGCCGAGCGTGGCCAGCAGCAGACCGCCGATGACGGCACGGCCAAGCGGCGCATTCTGTTCGCCGCCCTCACCGAGCGCCAGCGCCATGGGCAGCATACCGATGATCATGGCCAGCGCCGTCATGCAGACGGGCCGAAGGCGCGTGTAGCCGGCGCTTTCCGCGGCCTCCATGCTGTTCTTGCCGGTCAGGCGCTCATCATTCGCAAAGACGACCATCAGGATCGAATTGGCCGTGGCGACGCCGATGGTCATGATGGAACCCATGAGCGATGGCACATTGAAGGTAGTGCCGGTGAGGAAAAGCATCCACAAAATGCCGGCGAAAGCCACCGGCAATGCCATGAGAATGATGAGCGGATCGAGCCAGCTCTGGAAGTTCACTGCCATGAGCAGGTAAACGAGGATGATGGCAAAAACAATGCCAAGACCCAGCCGCTGAAAGGAGCTGGTCATGGTTTGCACCTCGCCGCGCAGGGCGATCTGTGTGCCCGTGGGGACGTTTTTCTCTGTCTCCTTGATGAGCTTGCGGATGGCCGTGGCGACCGATCCGAGATCGCGCTGATCCACGTCCGCATACACGTCATAGACCGGCTGAATGTTGTAGTGATCGATAATCACAGGCGTGATGTCGCGCTCGAAGTTCGCAACGTTGCCGAGCAGTTGACTGGTGTTGCCGGCCGGTGCGGTGATGGGAATGCGTGCCATGGTTTGCAGCGAATCGATGCGGTATTGCGGTGTCTGCACGACGACCTGGTAGTTCACGCCGTTCACCGGGTTGAGCCACTCATTGGGTGCGGTCTGGCCGGTGCCGGTCAGTGAAATGAGCATGCTTTGCGCGACATCCTGCTGAGTCAGGCCGATCTGGCTGGCCTTCAGGCGATCCACGTCGACGTTGATCGCGGGCTCCTCAATCTGCTGATTGATATGCGCGTCCGCAACGCCGGGAATGGCCTGAACTTCTTTGAGGAGCCGCTGCGCCAATGGATAGTTTTGCTTGGCGCGACCGGAAATTTGCAGATCGATGGGCGCGGGCAGGCCAAAGTCGAGAATCTGGTTGGTGATGTTAGCCGGTTGAAAAAAGAAGATTCCATCCGGGAACTTGGTATGCAGATCGGCGCGCAGCTCCCGCATGTACTTCTGAGTATTGCGTTTGCCCGGGTTCAGCGCAATCTGAATATCGCCGTCGGAATCGGAAGTGGCGCCGCCCGAAGTAAAAGCAAGATTGATGCCGCCGTTCGGCAGGCCAATGTTGTCGAGGATGAGCTTGATCTCCTCGGGCGGAATGACGCGGCGGATTTCTTTTTCAACCGCGGCGAAGTATTGCTCGGAGTCCTCCGGCCGCAAGCCCTGTGGCGGGTAGATGTGCAGATCCATCTGCCCAGAATCCACATATGGAAAGAAGTCCTGACCGATGATGAAGGCCAGCGGCAGTGAGAGCAGGATGAAGAGGCCAAAGCAGGCAAGGGTGATGGCCTTATTCTCGAGCGTCCACACGAGGACTTTGCGGTAGCCTTCGCGACGCCGCTCAAACCATTTGTCGAAGCGGGAGTGAATGCGCCAGACGACGTTTTCCTTTTCTTCGCGCTCGCTGGCGGCAGGATCCTGATAGAGCTTGATCTCTTTGTCCAGCAGGAAATGCATCATGGTCGGCAGCAGCGTGCGCGATAGAAAGTAGGAAGCCAGCATGGCGAAGACCACCGCCATGGCGAGCGGCGTAAACAGGTATTTCGCGGGTCCGGTGAGCAACAGCACCGGCAGAAAAACCAGACAAATCGCAAGCGTGGACACGAATGCCGGCGTGGCGACCTGCTGCGCGCTGTCAAGGATGGCGCGAACAAGGGGATCGCCATTGGACATATTGCGGTGAGTGTTTTCGATTTCAACGGTCGCGTCATCGACAAGGATACCGACCGCCAGCGCGAGTCCGCCCAGCGTCATGACGTTAATCGTCTCGCCGAGCGCGTAAAGAATGACGAGCGATGTGGCAATGGAAAGCGGAATCGAGGTACAGACGATCAGCGTGGATCGCCATGAGCCGAGGAAGAGCAGAATCATCAGGCCGGTGAGTGCGGCCGCAATGACGGCCTCACGGACGACCTCGCTGATGGAATTTGAAACAAAGATGGATTGATCGAAAAGCGGTGTGATGGTAAGGCCCGGGGGCAAACCGGCCTTCACCGTGGGGATCAGTTCCTTGACGCCTTTGACGATGTCGAGCGTGGAGGTGTCACCATTTTTAAGCACGGTGAGCAGCGCCGAGCGTTTGCCGTCTTCACGAACGATGTTGACCTGTGGCGAGTAGCCGAGGCGAACCTGCGCGACATCTTTAACAAAAACGACGGCACCGTTTGCCGACCGGATAGGCAGGTCATTCAGCGCGCCGACGACGGATGGCGAGGAATTGATCTTGATGACAAATTCGCGGTCGCCCATGCGGGCCACGCCAGCCGGCAGAATCAAATTCTGCTGATTGAAAGCGGTAGAGACGTCAGTAGCGGAAAGATGGTGCGCATAGAGCAGATTGGGGTCGATGTCGACGCTGACCTGCCGGACCTTGCCGCCGTAAGGCAATGGAATCGACGCACCCTTTACCTGCGACAAGCGAGGACGGATGAACGAAGTGCCCAAATCGTACAGGTCCTCTTCAGTGAGTCCCTGGCCGGAAAGCGCGAGTTGGACGATGGGCACGCTGCTCGCGTCGTACTTCAGAATATTGGGCGGGTAAGTGCCTGGGGGCAGAATACGCAGGATTGTTTGGACGACGGCGGTGATCTGCGACAGCGCAAGCTCCACCTTGACCGTGGGCTGGAAGTACACGCGAATGACGGAAACGCCCTGGTAGCTCTGGGAACTGGTGTGCTCAATATCGTTCACGGTGGTGGACAGGGCACGCTCGCACACTGTCACAATGCGGCCTTCCATCTCCTGCGGGGGCAGGCCGCTGTAGCTCCACACAATGGTGACGACCGGAATGTTGATGTACGGGTAAATGTCTTTCGGCGCGGTCACTGCCGTGCCGATGCCGAGCAGCATCATCAGCAGGCAGAACACAATAAAAGTGTAGGGGCGCCGCAGCGCCAGCCGAACAATCCACATCCTGCTTCATTCCTTGGCGATCTTCTATTCAGACGCACGAATTGGTTCTACGGACTCTATAGTTTGTTTTCAGGGTGGGTATCGGCGGAATGGAAAGAAAGACGGTCAGCTTTCTCGGCATCGATTGCGGCACACAGGGCACCAAGGCACTTCTTCTCAATGAGGATGGTGCTGTACTGGGCCGCGGCTATGCAAAGCACGCCATTGTAGAAAAGCCAAATGGTGCCCGTGAACAGGAGCCGCGCTGGTGGGTGGAGGCGATGTGCACCTCGATTTCGGTGGCGATGGCGGGACATGAGTCCGCTCACGTGGCAGCGGTCGGCGTCTCCGGCCAGCAGCATGGGCTTGTCGTGCTGGATGAAGCGATGGAAGTAATCCGGCCTGCTAAATTGTGGAACGACACCGAAACTGCCCCACACAATCAGGAACTTCTGGATCGTTTTGGCGGAAAGGCGGGCTGGGCCGAGCAGTTCGGAATCGTTCCGCTCACGGGCTACACGGTATCAAAACTGCTCTGGCTCAAGCAGCAGGAACCGGAGAACTTTGCACGGGTTCGCCACATTCTGCTGCCGCACGAATACCTGAATTTCTGGCTCACCGGCCAGATGTGCGCGGAGTTTGGCGATGCCTCCGGGACCGGCTACTTTGACGTGAGATCGCGCAGCTGGATCCGGGAGGTGCTGGACAGCATCGACGAGGGTTCCGGGCAGCTGTACCGGGCGTTGCCGCCACTTGCCGAAGCGGGCAGCGTGGTCGGCACGCTGCGGGCGGAAGCAGCAGGACGGCTTGGCTTGCCGGTGACCTGTGTGGTGGCCGTGGGTGGCGGCGACAACATGATGGGGGCAATCGGCACCGGCAACGTGGAGGAAGGCGTGGTTACGATGAGCCTTGGCACATCCTCCACCGTGTACTCCTACCGTAAGGCGCCCGTGCTGGATGCGACCGGGAGTGTTGCCCCCTTTTGCTCCTCCACTGGTGGCTGGCTGCCGCTGGTGTGCACGATGAACGCGACCAATGCCGTGACGCAAACGGTCGAGCTGTTGGGCAAGACGGTCGCGGAGATCGACAGTGCGCTGGCGGCCACGGCACCAGGTGCGGACGGACTGGTATTCCTGCCCTTTCTGAACGGTGAGCGCACACCTGACCTGCCAACCGCACGGGGATCGTTGGTGGGCGTGTCGACTCTGAACTTTACCGGGGCGCATCTGGTGCGGGCGGCTGTAGAAGGTGTGAGCTTCGGCATCCTGCAAGGTCTTCAACTGATTCTGGGCGGAGCACAGCCGGAGCGCATTTTGCTCATTGGCGGCGGAGCGCGATCGGCAGGCTGGCGGCAGCTGTTGGCGGATGCCACGGGCGTTTCGATTCAAGTCCCAGCGGAGGAGGAAGCCGGATGCTTGGGTGCGGCGGTGCAGGCAGTCCATGCCTACCG
The DNA here is from genome assembly GCA_964246215.1 of uncultured Terriglobus sp. GTDB lineage: Bacteria > Acidobacteriota > Terriglobia > Terriglobales > Acidobacteriaceae > Terriglobus. Next base: position 50,384 of record CAXTPQ010000006.1, read on the forward strand.
GCAGCAGATCGGCGAGCCGGTGTCATTTGTCGAGCTCGCGTCAAAATATGTGAAGATCGATGCGGAAAAGTCGGCTGTGCCCAATAGCAATTTGCGCGAGATGTATAGCGCAGCGATGGATCGCTACCGCCAGTGCCTGTTCGAGCTCTATCCGGCAGCCAGGCTTTCGTAAATGGTTGTTGTGTGCCTTAGCGGAAGACGCGGAAAGATACGCCCGCGCTGATGCCGTAAGGATTCAGGCCGCCGTAGGTGAAGTTGGGCCAACTTTGGTATTCGAAGTCAATCGCCCGCACGGTAAAACGAGAATGCCCGATGGGTACATCGACACCTGCACCAGGAGCGAGCACGAAGTAGGTGCCTTCCGCGTAGTTGTACGGAAAGTGAAACCAACCCTCGCCCAGCAGCACCTTGCCATAGGGCGTGACCCATCGCGTGGGCCGTGCATACTTTGGCCCGACAAGGAACGTAGTCTCGTGCGTTCCGGCCTCCTGGTTGTGGCGGAGCACCCTTGACTCCACTTCAAGCGCCAGCTTCTGCGTTCGCTCGATATCGCCGTAGATGACGTAGCCGCCGAGCGTGCGCTTGCTGTAGTCAGCCTGGTAGCTGGAGTACCCACCGCCGACCTTGACCGCCCAGCCACCCGGGCCGATTCCGGCGGGAAGTGCCTGGGCATGGGCCACGCCTGTGCCGATGAGCAGCAGCGCGAAGGCAAGCAAAAGTAGCAGGACAACAAGTTGCAGGTGCCTCAGCAACGCGACCAGGCTGACACTGCGGGCGAAGGTCTGGACCGGCGTAGAACAGTCCGGTCGTAAGGTAAGGCCGCCTGTACACGCCTCACACCCTATCCAGTCACTCGCGCGCTCCAACGAAGTTTCCTCGCTTATTCCGCCGGGGTGGCTTTCCATTACTGAGTCACCTTGAGCTGCAGGGGTGCGGACTGCGTGATCGC
>CAXTPQ010000006.1:51432-83912 GCA_964246215.1 uncultured Terriglobus sp.
TGGCTTTCCATTACTGAGTCACCTTGAGCTGCAGGGGTGCGGACTGCGTGATCGCTGTATTGGCACCGATCGCCGTGATGTTGAAGGTGTATTGGCCGGCGGGAGTTCCGTTGACATCGAGCGTGCCGCAACCCGACACCGCGAACGAGACCGCGGTGACAAGCAGGGCAAGCAGGGTGGGCAGCATACGGCGGCTGCGGCGGGAACGCATGAGCAGCAAGAGGAGAGCGAAGCCGCCCGGCAGCAGGCAAAGTCTGGCGCGGGTGGAACTGAAAGGAGCGATGGACGGCTTGCTGTTCCGGGCAGTGGCCGCTCCGCCAGCTACCAGCGGAGAACCCGTGTCGACCGTGAGCTGGACGACCTGATTACCATTTGCATCCAGCTTGGAATGGTCTGTGCTGAAGGTGCAGGTGGCGGAGGCGGGCAGACCGACACAGCCGAGTGCAAGCGTATCTGAGAAGCCCTGCAGCGATGTGAGGGTGATTTGCAATGTGCTGTGCTGCTTGCTCGACAGCGACATCGTGTTCGGGCTCAGCGTGATAGTGAAGTTCGGTGGGTCCGCGACGGTAATGGTCTCAGCAGGTGACGCTGAGCCGCTGTAGAGCGAGTCGCCCGCGTAGGTGGCGACCACGCCGTAGCTGCCCTTGACGCCGCTGAGCGAGAGCGTTGCCGTGCCCGTGTTGCCGGCTGGGTTGCTGGACTGCGAGTTCAACCCCGAGGCATTCAGTACAGCCGTACCCAGCACCGTGGAACCGGAAGTGAAGACCACACTGCCCGAAGGCGGTACCGGGCCATCACCGCTCAACGTGGCGGTCAGCACAATCGGCTGACCGGTAAGCGTGGAGGTTGTCGAGGATGTGAGCACGGTTGTGGAAACATGCAGGCGGACAGTTTGCACCAGCGTTCCGGAGGCGCTTGTGGTGTTCTGGGCGTCGCCAGCATAGGTAGCGGTCAGGTTATGCTGGCCCACGCTGAACGTTGCAAAGGAGAAGGCCGCATTGCCCCTGCTATCCAGGATGGCGGTGCCCAGGGTCGCCGTTCCGTCTGTCAGCGTAACCGTGCCAGTGGGCACGGAGTTCCCTGCTCCGGCACTCACCGCTATAAGAAAAGGTACGTTGCTCGCCACAGTGGAAGGGTTAAGCCCGGAGGTGAGCGTCACAACGGTCTGCTGCTGAACCAGCTCCTGCACCGGGTTGGAAGTACTGTTCGCATGGTCGGCATCGCCCTGGTAGATAGCCAGCAACACATGCGAGCCGGCGTGGAGCACCGTGGTGGTCAGGGTGGCCACGCCGCCGGCACTGACTGTTCCTGTGCCCAATACCACGGATCCATCAAGGAAATTGACGGTTCCCGTTGGAGTGAGATTTCCGCCGGTCACCTGAGCCGTCAGGGTAACGGCAGCGGTGACGAAGGATGGGCTGCCGCTGCCGGCGAGTGTCGTGGTGGTCAGTTCACTGTTAATCTGCTCATTCACTGCCGAGCTGGAGCTGGCCTGGTTGAGAGTATCGCCGGAGTAAGTGGCGCTGATGGAGTGCTGGCCCGGAGACATTTGCGGCACAGTCAAGGCAGCAAGTCCGGCCGCGTTGATTGGAGCGGTTCCGAGCACCGTTGCTCCGTCCAGGAAAGTGACCTTTCCCGTGACGGGCAGATTGCCGGTGGCCGTTACCGCGGCTGTGAAGATGACCGCGCTGCCACTGTTGCTGGGGTTCTTACCGGAACTCAGCGAGGTTTGTGTGACTTGCTGAACGACCTCAGACAGCGGCGCGGAGTTGCTGGGCAGGTGCGTCGTATCACCAGCGTAGACGGCGACCAGATTGTGTGTTCCAGTTATCAGCGTGCTGCTGCGGAACTGCGCCGCGCCGTTTGCATCCAGCATGGCACTTCCGATCGTCGCGGTTCCGTCATTCAGGAGGAGCGTGCCGCCGGGCGCGCTACCCGTGCTGGAGACCACTGCTGACCAGGTGAGTGCGTCACCCACCAGCGCGGGGTTCTTGCTGGAAACCAGGCTAATGCTCGTGCTGAGCTGGCCGACAACCTGCGTCAGCGCGGCGGACTGGCTGGACAGGTGCGTGGCATCGCCGGCGAATTGTGCGGTGAGGATGTGTGAACCGACGGCCAGCGTGGTTGTGCTGAAGCTGGCTGTCCCGCTCGCGTCCAGGCCGATGGTGGCCAGGGTTGCAGCGCCATCATGGATAGTCACAACGGTCGGCGAAGAACTCGCAAAGCCGCTTGTGCTGACAGTCAGGAGCACGGCGCTGCCAACAATGGCCGGGTTTTGGTTGGAGCTGAGAACAAGAGTCGTGGCCTGCTGAATCGTTTGGAGCAACGCCGACTGGCTGCCGGTGTGATTGGTGTCGCCGATGTAGACAGCGGTCAAGGTGTGTTGGCCGACGACGAGATTACTAGTCGTGAAGGATGCCTGGCCGGCATTCAAAGTAAGCGCCGAGGCAATCACCGCCGTGCCGTCCGACACGGTCACTGTACCTGTGGGAACTCCCGACGGCCCCGCTGCTGCATTCGCCACCGCGATGGTGAAGGTCACTGCGGCACCGGTATTCGCCGGGTTCGATCCTGACGTGATCGTTGTTACTGTTGACGTTTGCGCGACCGTTTGGGTCACTGCGCTGGAGCTTCCGCTGTGATTTGTGTCTCCACCGTAAGTAGCCAGCAGGTTGTGGCTGCCCGGGCTCAACGGTGTGGTGAGGGTGAGCGAGGCGAGGCCGCTGCCATCAAGCGGCAGCTTCGCGGTGCCGAGTGGGTTGCCGCCGTCCGTAAACTGCACCGTTCCCGTCACCTGTGATCCGCCACCGCTCACGGCCACTGACAAGACGATGACGTCACCGGCGAGTGCGGGGTTTTTGCTGGAGGCGAGGGTCGTTGTACTCGTAGCCTGCGTGATGGTTTCAGAAAGATTTGCGCTGCTTCCCGTGTGAAACGCATCCGGTGAGTAGACGGCGGTCAAGCTGTGCAGGCCGGCACTCAGCGGTGTTGAAGGTGTGTAGGAAGCCAGGCCGTTGCTGTCCAGAGTTAGCTTCGGACCAAGCGGAAGACTGCCATCGGTCATCTGCACCGTGCCACCCGGCTGTGGTCCGCTGCCTGTCACGGCCACTGAGAATGCAACCACATCGCCCGCCGTGGCAGGGTTTTTGCTGGAGGTCAGCGTGATCGCGCTGGTGTTGGCGGAGATGTGCTCCGCGACCGTGGTGGACTGACTGCGCGTGTGATTCACATCACCGGGGTAGGCTGCCGTGAGTGTGTGATCTCCAACGCTCAATGTGGAGCTGACGAAGGTTGAGTTGCCGTTACCATCCAGGGTTGCGGTGCCGATCTGGACGCCATTGTCAGAAAGGATGACGCTGCCGCCGGGCTGAGCGCCTGTGCCTGTTACCGAGATGGACAACACGACAGCCGTGCCGGCGGAAACCGAGGGATTTGCAGTGGTCAGCGCTACGGCACTGGTGCCCTGATTGATGGTTTCCGAGATTGCGTTTGAGTTGGCCGTCTGGAAGGTAGTATCACCGGAGTATGCGGCGGTGATGGTGTGGGCCTGACCCGGAGCCAGCAGCAATGTCGTGAAAGTGGCTGTGCCGCTGCCGCTCACGGGCGTACTCGCAAGGACGGTGCTGCCGTCACTCCAGACAATGCTCCCCGTGGGCGTGCCGGAGACGACGCGGAGTGCGGCCGTGAAGCTGACGGCCGTTCCGCCCAGCGCCGGATTGTTGGCCGTATCGATCACAAGCTGCGTGCTCTGTTTTGCGACGGTGAGCACACTCGGCGTCGAGGTTGAAGAGCCATCATTCGTGTCGCCTGCGTAAGCGGCGGTGAGCGAGTGCGCTCCAATGGTGAGCGTTGCCGTGGTGAAGCTTGCCGCGCCGGAAGCGCTCAGAGTTGCGGTGCCAATGACAGTTGAGCCATCGAGGAAGCTGACAGTGCCACCCGGGATGCCTCCTGTGCCCGTGACCGATGCAAGGATGGTCACCGGCGCGCCCAGGCCCGCGGTGTTCGATCCAAGGGTCAGCACGGTTTGCGTGGTGGCCTGGTTGATCTGAAGCGTGGTGACGGCTGAGACACCGCCTGCGTTATTCGCGTCGCCTGCGTATGAGGCTTTGATTGGGTGCGCGCCAGAGGTGAGCGTTGTGGTGGAAAGTGTCGCGACACCCGCAACATTCAATGTGCCGGTACCCAGAATCGCGTTGCCGTCAGAGAAGGTGACCAGTCCGGTGGGAATGGTGTGCGCGCCACTGACGCCGGCCGTTAGAGTGACAGTTCCGCCCGTGCTGGCCGGATTTGGAGTCGCGGTCAGGCCAACAATCGTGACAGGATTAACGAGCTGCGCAAGGCTGCTGGAAGTGCTGGCGCCGTTGCTGAGGTCTCCCGGAAAGACGGCCGTGATGTTATGTTGACCGGGAACAAGGGAGGATGTGCTGAAGGTCGCGACGCCTGCCTGCGACAGGGTAGCGGTGCCAAGCAGGGTCGTGCCGTCAAAGAACTGGACAGTGCCCCCGGGAGTTCCAGCATTGCTGGAAACCTGTGCGGTGAAGAGCACTGGCGATCCCTGGGCAGTGGCGGCTGCCGACGTGGTCAGCGCCGTATTGGTGGTCGTCTTCTGGATGATCTGCGACCAGGGCGCGGAAGTGCTGGTGCCATCATTCAAATCTCCGGCATAGACGGCGGACAAGGTATGCGTTCCCACTGTGAGCGAGGTGAGTGCTAGAACAGCTTTTCCGGTGCTGTCCAGTTGGCTGGCACCGAGCAGGCTCGTGCCTTCATAGAAGGTGACAGTGCCCCCCGGAGTTCCGCCTGTCCCACTCACGATCGCGCTCAGAGTGAGCGGCAACCCAAAGACCGCGGGCGAACCGGAACTGGACAAGCCCGTGGTTGTTGCCGCTTGTTGAATAGTGAAATTCAGCGAGGCTGCGGACACTTGATCGTTCTGGTCACCACCATAACTGGCCGTGAGCATGTGGCTGCCCGGGCCAAGGGTGGCAATGGTCAACGTCGCGATGCCGGAAGCATTCACGGTTCCCTGGCCGAGACTGACTCCACCGTCTTTGAAGATGACTAGACCTGTCGGGGTACCACCATTGCCCGTCACACTGCTGGTGAGCACAACCGCCTTGCCCGCGATGCCTGGCGTGGGGGAAGCGGCAAGCGTGGAGGTTGTGGTGGCCAGTTGAACGTTGAGACTGAGCGCAACAGATGCGCTGGTGGCGTAGTCGGTGGCACCGTTATACGTGGCGATGATGCTGTGCTGACCTATGCTTGGTGAACTGATGTCGATATAGGCGACGCCCGAGGTCAGCGTAGCTGTTCCGAGTGTCACAGAACCGTCCGTGAAGGACACTGAACCGGTAAGTGGACTGCCCGCAGGATTCAGCGCACCCGTCACCGTCGCGGTCAGGCGAACGGTACCGCCCGCAGGAACCGGTGACAAATTTGAGGCGAGCAGGGTCGTGGTGCCGATGGTTGTCACGGCTTGTGAAAGCGGTAGGGAGATCGTTGCGGTGTTGTTCGTGTCACCGCTGTAAGTGGCCGTGAGTGTATGTGGCCCAACAGCCAACGTGGAAATGGGAAATGTGGCTATGCCGGTCGTGTCAAGGGGAACCGTTTGCAGCACGGACGAGCCGTCGCTAAAAACGACGGAGCCCGTTGGCGTCAGGCCCGACTGGCTGGTGGCGATTGCCTTGAGCGTGATCGTGCTGCTGAAGGTTGACGTCGCGTTGCTGGTGGTCAGGACCACACTGCTGGAAGACTTGCCGACAATTTCCGTAAGGATGTTTGAGACATTTCCGATCGCCACGGTGTCGCCGCTGTAACTGGCGGAAATCTGGTGTGTTCCTACCGCAAGCGTGTTGGTGCTGAAGCTGGCGGAACCCGTATTGTCCAGTGTGACAGTGCCGAGCGGTGTCGCGCCATCCAGGAACGTCATCGTACCGGTAGGAACGGCGTTGATGCCGACTGCAACGGCAGTGAAGATGACGGACTGGTTATAGGTCGAGGTCACCGGCGCAGCGCTCAGCCGCACGGTTGTTCCGTTCTTGACCAATTGCGTGATGGCCGGTGAAACACTTGGTTCGTTGTTTGTGTCGCCGGGGTAGGACACTGACAGGCTGTGCGAACCAAGGGACAGTGTACTGACGCTAAGACGGGCAATGCCGGTATTGTCGAGCACGCCGGTGCCGATCGTGCTGGAACCATCCAGGAATGTGACGGTGCCCGTGGGCAGTGATGTCCCAGTGGTTGCGAGCGTGGCGGTAAGGACCACGGGCGCACCATATGCCGAAGGACTGCCGCTGGAGGTGAGTCCGGCAATGGTCGTGTCCAACCGGGTTGCCGGCCCCTCAAGCGTAATAGTTTGCGCGGAGTTTGGCGAGTCCGACGTGATCGAGATCGATCCAAAAATGGGATCGCCGACGGAGGTTGGCGCAAAGTCCGCACCGATCGTGCAAGTCAGCGATACGTTGACGGCTGCGCCTGAGGAGCAGATCGTGGTCGGCACGTCCACCTGAGCATTGGTCACGCCCTGAATGGACGTGAAATGGAGCGGCGCATTGCCGTCGTTTTCGAGCGTTGTCGACTGCGGAGACGAAACTTTGTTGGCGCGGATCGACGTGTAATACAGGGTCGTTGTGTTGCTGCTGACCATGCGGACACGATTGTGAAAAACGTCCGCGATGAAGAGATCGCCGGCACCGTCGAGCACCAAACCATATGGGCCGTACAGGCCAGCTGTGTCCGCAGCTTGGCCATCCCCCTGAAATGTTTCATCGCCGGAACCAATGACGGTCTGGATCACACCGGTGACCGCGTTAATTTTGCGGACGCGGTTGTTGCCGCTGTCGGAGATATATAGATTGCCGGCGACGTCGACGGCAACACTGGACGGGCTGTTCAGGACCGAGCCCGTGGCATTCGCATTGTCACCGGAAAAGCCCGGGCGCCCGCTACCGGCAATAGTGGTGATTGTGCCCGAGGCATCGACTTTGCGCACGCAATGATTGCTCTGGTCGGCGATATACACGTTGCCCGATGCCGCAACGGTCATGCTCCAGGGGCCGTTGAGGGACGCGGAGAGTGCTGGACCGCCGTCGCCGCTGTAAAGTGCACGGTGGTTGCCGGCAAAGGCGCTCAATATACCTGTGGAAAGGTCCAGGCGGCGGACGACGTTGTTCAATGTGTCGGCAATGTAGAGGTGGCCGCTGGCGTCCAGTGCCACGCCACTTGGACTGTTCAAAAGGGCCTGCGTGCCGGGTCCGCCATCGCCGCCGTACCCGTCGACGCCGATTTTTCCAGCGGCAGTGGTGATGATGCCGGTGAATGCGTCAACCCGGCGGATGACGTGGTTGCCGCTGTCGGCAAAGTAGATGTTGCCCGTGGCGTCGATCGCGACGGCGCTCGGCAGCGAAATGGACGCGAGTGTCGCCAGCCCGCCGTCTCCGGAAGCACCGGGATTGCCGTTGCCAACCACGGTCGTAATAGTTTGCGAGCCGGCATCGACACGGCGGATGCGGTTGTTGTTTCCGTCTGCGATGAAGAGGTTACCTGCACCATCAACAGTAATTCCGTAAGGCAAATAGATAGGACTGGTTGTGGCGGGAATGCCGTCATCGCCGGGATGAAAAATCCAGGAAGCATCTCCCGCCACCGTTTGGATCGTGCCCGGCACGAATAATGAAAGCGGACCAAGCCCAGTACCGACGACATTCGTGGAACCGAGAACGTTGTTACCGCTATCCAGCAGGATGACCGCACCCACACGCTGTCCAGGGTATTTTGGTTTGAAGACAACGGGGAAGTTACAAACTTTATTGACAAAGTAAGGAGTCTGTGTGGAGCAGTCCCCCGCGCCCGCCAGAGCAAAGTCCAGATTCTCCACGCCACCCGTGCGGACATGCACTGAAGCAATCGTGCCGCCCCCCGGCATCCTCACCGGGACGTTGACTGAAGACGATGGGGTGCCGATAGGCGTGGATGTGCTCAGAGTTACGGTCTGGCTGAACGTTATCGCGGCAAAGACAAACAAGCTAAGAGCCGCGAGCAGGCGTGCAATGAATGAGCCGCGCTCCTTCCCGAATGCCGAGGTCATCCGTTCAAAAGCAGACTGCTGAATCTGAGTGTCGACGGAACCATACCGCTGAACCTTGACAGTTGACCAAAGCATAAACGACCTCAAAGGAACCTTGTAAGCAGATAAACGCACACTTCAGGAGGGTAGAGGAAGGTATTCAGTCATCGAGGTCAGCTCAATCCATGCCATCTTATGCGGCATTGGTATGCAGACCGAGATATTTACGTGTGCCCGGCAGAAGACCATCCAGCGTCCAGCCTTGTTCATTTTGTAAGTTGAAGCAGCTAGTGCTCTAACTTGCTCTGTCATTTCGCGTGTGTCGTTTCGCTACATACAGAGGTGTACCACGGTGATCTTAGGTAATCTGTACGTCGAACGGTGGTCATCATCCCACGTTTGGGTAAGTCTCCGTACGTTCGGGGAAGTCACTGACCTGGTTAGGCGTGATTCGCAGCTGTTCCGGGCGGGACAGTTTCACGCAATAAATAGTTGAATCTGCACGAATGAATGTGAATTCTCGCGTACCGCGCTTGGCGGGACAGGTGGCGGCCGCTGCACAGGTTGCAGGCCATTCTGATCTAATGAGCAGAGCAGATGATTGATTCACCCAGCCTGAACGGCCTGATGGTGCTGGACAAGCCAGCCGGCCTAACTTCACATGACGTAGTAGCCCTGACCCGGCGCGCCACGGGCGAGCGGTCCGTTGGCCACCTGGGAACGCTCGATCCGATGGCCACGGGCGTACTGCCGCTCCTGCTGGGCAAATGGACCCGGCTGGCACCGTTCTTCACGGGTAATGATAAGAGCTACACGGGAACGATTCGCTTCGGTTTTGCCACCGATACATTCGACGCCGAGGGCGAGATGGTGGGCGAGGCGTGTCACCTAAGCAAGACGCTGGATGAGCTGCGCAGACTTGCGGAGCAGTTTCAGGGCACGCTGGACCAGGTGCCGCCGGCATTTTCAGCAAAGAAGATCAACGGTGTGCCCGCTTATAAACTTGCGCGGCAGGGTAAGCCGGTGGACGTTAAGCCGGTGCGGATCACGATTCATAACTTTACGCTGGATACGCTGGACGGCGACACAGCGAGCTTCACAATGAGCGTATCTTCCGGTGGCTATGTGCGGTCGGTTGCGCACGAACTGGGAATGCTGGCCGGGTGCGGCGCGCATTTAGCTTCTCTGCGGCGAACGTCGGCAGGGCCTTTCACACTTGAGCAGGCAATCACCCGCGAGCAGTTGATCGAAGCCGTCAATCAGTCAACGGTGGCGGATTTATTGGCGCATGCACGAACAATTCTGCCGGAGTTTCCCGCCGTGGTAGCGGACGAAGCGGCACTGGGCCGGTTGCGCAACGGCATGGCGGTCAATCTGCCAGAATACTCCCGCGCATCGATGGTGAGGATTTTCCGCAATAGCCGGGAGTTGGCCGGCATCGGCAAGCGCATAGCGGGAACCCTCATCCATCCGCACCTGAACTTGCTGTGACCGTCAGTTGACATCGTCAGAGCAGAAGAAGGCCCGGACGGTCGTCCGGGCCTTATCTATCGCCAGAAAGCGTAAGAGTTACGCTTGCGTTTCTTCAGCTGATGCTTCGGGCAGTTTGACCTGTGCCACCGTAAGATTTGGATCGCCAATCTTGAACCGGGCAAAGCGGCGCACAGAGATGTTTTCGCCAAGCTTGCCGACCTTGGTCGCAATGAGGTGCTTGACGGTTTGCGACTGTTCCTTAACGAAGGGCTGCTCCAGCAGGCAAACCTCCTCGTAATACTTGCTCATCTTGCCGTCCACGATCTTATCGACGAACTCCGGCTTCTTGCCCGTGGCGAGTGCCTGCGCCTTGAAGACGTCGCGTTCGCGGTCCAGGTCGGCCTGCGTAACTTCGTCCTTGGTGACGTAGCGCGGGTCGGCAGCAGCGATATGCATGGCGATATCGCGCAACAGTTCTTGGAAATCTTCGGTACGGGCGACAAAATCCGATTCGCAATTTAATTCAAGAAGAACGCCAATTTTGCCACCGGCATGGATGTAGGTGCCGACCGCGCCCTCGTTGGTGGAGCGTGACGCCTTCTTGGCAGCGGAAGCCATGCCGCGCTTGCGCAGGACGACGAATGCGTCCTCCATGTTGCCTTTGGCTTCCTGCAGCGCTTTCAGGCAGTCGCCCATGGGCGCGCCACTCTTTTCGCGAAGTTCCTTGACAAGTTTTGCGTCGACTTTAACCGGTGCTTCTACTGTGGACATAACTCTTCCTTCCCTCACGGGGACACTTCAAACAACAGTGTCGGATGCTTAGCTGGTGCCGCGCTCTTCTAGCCTGGCGATTCGCGTGTGCATGTCACCAATCGAGCGAACAACTATTTTCAGGTCACCCTCTATCACTGCCATGCGTGCGTCCAGACGCGACTCAATGCTTCCTGCCCGGCCGTCTACACTGCTCAGGCGACTGCCCAACGTACTCAACCGCATGTTGATGCGGTTACTGCATGGTTAAGCTGGAATACACCGACAACAAGCGAGCACAAGATCGTAAATGTTGGGATTCCGATGGCGAAACATAGCTGGATGTTTGTCATCGACCTACCTTTTCGCTATCGTACACGGCAGCCCGCCACCATCGCGAACTGCCGTGCACAGACCTAAGCAGTAACTTCTGCTGCCACCGGCTCGGCTTCGGGCTCCACTTCCTTGTCGCTTGATTCCGTCTTCCGGATGCCTCCACCAAGGGCAGCTTCCATGTCGACCGTCTCTTCTTCTGCCTGCTCCGGCATCGTGGTGGCAATCGGATTGGACTCCTGCACTTCGCCTTCCTCTTCTTCGAGACCGATGAAGTGCGAAGCCTGAACCACTGGAGTCACATCCGCGTACTCCTGCTGGATGCTCTTGTCGCCAATCATCTGCACACCTTCAAAGGCAGAATCGGCAATCTTTGTGGTGAACAGGCGAATGGCGCGCAGAGCGTCATCATTGCCCGGAATTACATAGTCAACCACGGTCGGATCGCAGTTCGTATCGACCACGGCAACGACCGGGATACCGAGCTTGCGGGCCTCCGCAACGGCGATCGCTTCGTTGTTCGAGTCGATCACGAAGATCGCATCCGGCAGGCGGCGCATGTTCTTGATGCCGGCCAGGTTCGTGTTCAGGTGCTTGCGCTCGCGCTCCAGCTTGATGACCTCTTTTTTGGTCATCAGTTCAAAACGGCCGTCCACGGCCATCTCATCGAGCTCGGCCAGGCGCTTCACGGACTTCTGCACAGTGATCCAGTTGGTGAGCAAACCGCCCAACCAGCGGGAGTTGATGTACGGCATGCCGGCGCGAGTGGCCTCTTCGGCAACCGCATCCTGAGCCTGACGCTTGGTGCCGACAAAGAGCACAAGCTTGCCGGTGGACGTCAGGTCCGTGACAAACTTCGACGCCTCCTTGAACATCTTGAGCGTCTTCTGCAGATCGATGATGTAAATGCCATTGCGCTCACCGAAGATATATTCCTTCATCTTGGGGTTCCAGCGCTTGGTCTGGTGGCCGAAGTGAACACCGGCTTCCAGCAACTCCTTCATTGTGATCGAGGCCATGTATGGTTCCTTGTGTTGCGGCATCCTGGCCATGTCAACGTGAGTCGCAAGGCCTGGATTGATCCCGTATGGGAGATTGAACTCCGAGTGTCGTGTTGCGGAACGGCGGGCTGCAACGGTTGCAGCAGCCCGCCGCAAGAATCAGAACCCAATGAAGGTACGCAAACTTAGCGCTTGGAGAACTGGAAGCGCTTACGTGCGCCCTTCTGACCGTACTTCTTGCGCTCCTTGATGCGGGCGTCGCGAGTCAGCAGGTTGTCGGCTTTCAGGGTCTTGCGCAGTTCGACATTGAACTCCAGCAGCGCCCGGGCAATGCCCATCTTCACCGCGTCAGACTGTGCGGTCACGCCGCCGCCCTTGACAGTGGTGATGACATCGAACTCACCGACCAGGCTGGCCGTTTCCAGCGTGCGCTTGGCGGCGGCACGCTGCTGAGCGGTCACAAAGTAGACATCCAGTGCCTTGCCGTTCACCGTGAAGTTACCACTGCCGGGACGCAGAAACACACGTGCGATTGCCGACTTGCGGCGGCCCGTTCCGTAATACTGCACCAAATCTGCCATGCTCTCTTATCCTTCCAATACCGCGCGGGGTTCGCTCGGGCTACCGCTTCTGTCATTGCCGGTCGAAGACATCACGTCCAGCGGCTGCGGCTGCTGCGCGTCGTGCGGATGCTTTCCGCCGCGATACACCTTGAGCTTGGTGGCCATCTGGCGGCCAAGCTTGGACTTGGGCAGCATGCCCTTGATCGCCTGCTCCACGATGGCTTCCGGCCTGCGGATCAGCAGCTTGCTGAACTCTTCCTCGCGCAAACCGCCGGGGTAGCCGGTGTAGCGGCGATAGAGCTTCTGCTGGCTCTTCATGCCGGTGAGCACGATCTTTTCCGCATTGATGACCACAACGTGGTCGCCCATATCGATATAGGGCGTATATTGCGGATTATTCTTGCCCGTCAAAACACGGGCGGCACCGCTGGCAAGGCGGCCCAGCGTTTTGCCGCTGGCATCCACCACAAACCATTTGCGGTTCAGGTCCTTCGAACTCGGAACAAACGTCGACATCGGAAACTCCCACTCCCTGCAAACTGCACTTCAGAACTGGCGCGCACCTCAGAGCCGGCTTCTGCCGACGGCCTGTTGAAAGTGGAAGTTCTGTGCGATCGACGAATCCCGTCCGCAGGGGTTGCTGCACCCTGCCGGGAAACGAGGCTCCGGAGGCCAAAGTCAAGCCATATGGAGATCCCGCATCACTACCACACGACTTGCCCGCTACCCGGCTCGATGGATCCAGCACAGGGCGGCAGACGCAAGTCGGCACGAGTCATCAGAATAGCGAAGTGCTTCCGCGGAGTCAATGAGTTTAGCCATGCAACGGACGTGCGTTAACTCTTCGACTCGCGCCGTGCCTGCCGGGACCGGCGTTTCGGCTCAACTCCCTGCTTGGGATCGAGCCGGTAGACGATCATCAGATTGCGGTCAGGATCGTCCATGGCCGGGATGGCGGCCACACGCGTGAGCCGGTAGAATTTGGCAAGCGCGTCCATCTTGTCATCTTCCACATAATTCCAGGCGATGAACCAGCCTGGTTTATAGACGGCGATGCGGTCTTCCAGTTCCATTGTGCCGAAGTCATCACAAATGGATGGTAAACCGGTCATGAGTGACAGATCGCTGCCGGAGATGGAGAGCACGGTATGGCTGTGCCGCGGCTCGGATTCGACAATGCGGCCCACCTGCACCGCCGCGTTCTGGAAGGTGTAATCAGGATGCCGCACAAAGTGCAATGTTTGGCGGGCATCCGCCGCGACCAACACGCAAAGCACCAGGGCCAGAACGGCTGCGCTGCGTGGCTGCCAATCCAGTAAATGCTGCGCGGCTCGGACCGTGAGCAGCGTGACCGGCACGGCGATGACAAAGTAATAGCGGGGCTGCAGATTCGCGTGATACACCAGAAATGCAAAGTAACCAGCGATCCAAAGCAGCAGCGAGACTGCGATGGGATCGCGCCAGATGCGTCTCCTGACCAGGGTAAATACCATCGCCGCGGCGAATAACGCGTAGATTCCCTTGCCCATCCAGACTCCATCCCTCAAGGCATCGCCAAGGGTCTGTATGGCGTTCTCCGCGGTAATGCCGGTGTACTGGTTTGCTGAAAACAGATAGCGGAAATCCTGCAGGTAGTGCGGCCGGATGACGGACAGGTAATACACCGCTCCCACCAGCAGGGCGGTTCCACCCGTCACCAGGGCTGCACGCAGCATGGCGGCACGCCGCCAGGCACAGGCGCTGGCCAGCAAGTAAGCCACCGCCGGTAGCAGCGCAATGGCGGTGGTTTTTGTGCCGGCCATGAGCACAATTAAGAGGCCGATACCGACCTGCAGCAGAGTCTTTTGCCACGTTCGATAAACACGGCCGACATGCCGTGCCGTGAGTAGCGCGACCAGCGTCAGCAGCACCAGCAACGGCTCCAGCACGGCCATCCGGCTGAAAACGTAGAAGTAGGGGCTCACCGCCATGAGCAGCACGGCAGCCGCGGCACACAGCGTCGTTGCCCCGCCGCGCGGACGGCCATAACGCAGCAGAACGAAGCCGCAGACAAGAATGCCCCCAAAAACTGCGACGGAAAGGGTGCGTGCCGCAACGATGCCAACTCCGGTGAAGCGGAACACCACCGCCTCCAGCAGCGGCCAGACCGGCAACGCCGCGGCAGGGTTGAAGTCGCCCGGCAGGTGCCAGGTCCCCCGCAGATAATGACGTATCGCCGCGTCGCCATACCAGCCTTCGTCGGTGTACTTGGCCCAGTCCGTCCATCGCGAGTGATTTGGAAAGTCAGCGCGAAGGTGCAGGAAGTGCAGCGCGAAAAAGACGCACGCAACAATCAGCATGGACGCCAATGCCATCCAGAAGAGCCTGACCTGAAGGACCTTTGATCTCTCGGCCAGCGGTCCAGTCGACACTTCCTGACGCGCGACAGTCACTTCAACGTTATAGCTTGTTGCATCCTTCCCTGCGCACGACGAAAGATGGCCTAACGGCTACGGAGAGATGCCGCGGCTCGGCTTGCGCAGCCAAACGTCGCCTCAGGCTATACAGCCGGCCTGTGATGGGCGCATTCTGACAGTGCAGAGTTGTCATGTTTTTTGTCCTTCGCCAGCTTCGTGCCGCGTCGCTCGTCCCAGTTCTCGCCGTTGCTCTCGCAGCCGGTCTCGCCGCTTTCGGCACCGCTCCAAGAGCGCAGCAGGCCATCCAGGCCAGCGCCGCCAGCAGCTCTCCGGAGAGCAACCAGGCGATGGGTCAGCGGCTTCGCGCCATTTATCGCGGGACAGACTGGAAGGCGGACCCGAACAAGACCGCTGAACGCGCCAGCTACTATGATCGCCTGCTGCGCGAGCAGCGCCTGTCTCCCGCGAACGAGTTGATCGTGCGCCAGCAGCTCGCGCAGGAGCAGCTTCGCTCCGGCGATGCGGAAGCTGCCCTGAAAGCACTGGAGCCGATGGACGCACTTGCGGCTCAGACCCACGCACCAGCAGCGGCGCAACGGGAGCTGCTGCATCTGCGTGCGCTGGCCTATCTGCGGCTGGGCGAGACGGAAAACTGCCTTGCCCACCATGGCCAGCACTCCTGCGTCTTTCCCATCCGCGCCGCCGGCGTGCACACGTTGCCGCGCGGCGCAGAGGGTGCGGTGCGCGACTTTACCACGCTGCTGCAGCAGGATGCGCATGACGACCTGGCACGCTGGCTGCTGAACGTGGCTTACATGCAGTTGGGCCGCTACCCGCTGGGTGTGCCGCCCAGGTTTCTGTTGCCGGCGAAGCTGTTTGCCTCCGAACGCGAGATCCCCGAGTGGCTGGATATGGCCGCGCTGGCAGGCATCGACCTGGCCACGCGCTCTGGCGGTGCGGTGGTGGAGGACTTCGATGGCGACGGACTCCTGGACATTGTCACCAGCACGTCAAACCCGACCGGTGCCATGCACCTCTTCCACAACAACGGCAACGGCAGCTTTAGCGACTGGACTGAGCGCGCCGGCCTGGCCGATGAGGTGGGTGGACTCAATCTCGTGCTGACCGACTACGACAATGACGGCCATCCGGATCTGCTGGTGCTGCGTGGTGCCTGGTGGGGCCACTTCGGCGAGTACCCATTTTCGCTCTTGCACAACCGCGGCGATGGCAGCTTCGAAGATGTAACCGTGCGCGCCGGCCTGCTCACACATGGCCCGAGCCAGACGGCGGCCTGGGCGGACTTCGACGGTGACGGCAAGCTTGACCTGTTCATCGGGCGGGAGAATAACTCCGCGGCGGGCGAGCGCTTCCCTTCCCAGCTCTTCCATAACAACGGCGACGGCACCTTTACCGACATCGCGCAGAAGGTCGGCCTGGCGGATCAGGGTTATGTGAAAGGTGTGGCGTGGGGCGACTTCAACAACGACGGCCGCCCTGACCTGTACATCTCCTGCCGCGACGGTGAGAACCGGCTGTATCGCAATGACGGGCCGGGTGCAAGCGGCGCAATCGACCGGTGGAAGTTCACGGACGTGACCGCGCAGGCAGGCCTGGCCCACCAGCACAAGACTTTTGCGACGTGGTTCTTCGATTACGACAACGACGGCTGGCCGGACATTTTCGCCGCCGGCTACTCGGCGGGATCCATGCAGGATGTCGGCCACTTTGAAGTGGGGCACCCAGCCGATGCGGAGATGCCGCACCTGTACCACAACAATCACGACGGCACCTTTACCGACGTGGCGCATGCCATGCATCTGGATCGCGCCATGCTGACCATGGGTGCGAACTTTGGCGACCTGGACAACGACGGCTGGCTCGACATCTACCTGGGCACGGGCGAACCCTCTTATGAGGCGCTGCTGCCCAATCGCATGTTTCGCAACAATGGCGGCAAGGGCTTTGAGGATGTAACCACTACCGGCGGCTTTGGACATCTGCAGAAGGGTCACGCCATTGTCTTCGCGGATATCGAGAATCGCGGGGTGGACGACGTTTTTGAGGAGATGGGCGGGGCTTTTCCCGGCGATCCTTACCAATCGGCGCTGTACCGCAACCCCGCAACGGACCCTGTTCCCGGCAAGGCAGGAACCAATCACTCCATCACGTTGCGGCTGCAGGGCACGCGAACAAACCGCGCTGCCTACGGTACGCGCATTGAGGTTGTCTTCACGGATCGTGACAGCAAAGGCAAGCCCGTGCGACGGCATGTCTATCGCACCGTGGGCTCGGTATCTTCCTTTGGCGGCAATCCCATGGCCCAGCACATCGGCATCGGTGCGGCGACGGTGGTGGACGAAGTGCGGCTGCGCTGGCCAACCAGCATTGCACGGGAGCAGGTCTTTACACATTTGCAGGGTGATGCGATGTACCAGTTCACCGAAGGCGACAGCTCACCACGGTTTGTGCCGCTGCGGCGCTTCCATTTGGGAGATACCCTGGCGCAGGCGCACCATCACGCGATCGAGTGATCGAATGCCCGGCTCCGGTTCGGTACACTTTTCGCAGTGGACCCCATCACTCAACCGCTGTCCCCTGCACGCTTCCGAAGCGGTTCATGTCCGTGGTGGCTGGTGCTTATCGTCCTTGCTGGCCTGCTCTCCGCGGTGGCGGGTGTGGCGCACGCGGTGACACGCTCGCAGGATTTCCAGTGGTCCGGGTTGCGCATGCTCTTCGATCGTATCGATCCCTGGCAGGACTATCTGCAACACGATCCCGCTCACCGGCTCATCGCAACCCAAGTACCCAATTACCTGCCGGTGTTGTACGTCCTGATAGCGCCGGTGTGCATGCTCCCCATGGCCGCGGCTAACCTGACTTGGGGCTTGTGCAATCTGGCCTTCGCCATCGTGAGCGCCATCCTAACGGCACGCTTCTACGGGCTGCATGGAAGGGTATGGACCATCAGCATCATTGCTGCGCTGCTTGCCGCGGCGCCCACGCGCATTTCTATGAGCAACGGCCAGCAGGGGATCTTCGTGCTGTTTCTGTGGTGCATGGCCTTCTTTGGGTGGGAGCGCAATCGTGGGCCGGCCGGTGATCTCCCACTCAGCCCACGCCGTGCCTTGATCGCAGGCGTTTCTTACTTGAAATACAGCTTTGCCCCGGCGGTTGCGCTCTACCTTCTGCTTCGTGAAGGCCTGGGCAAGGGCTGGCGCTTTCTTCTCTGGAGCCTGCTGCCGTCTGCTGTAGCTACCGTTCTGGTCTGGATGTGGATGTTTCACGGGCATGAACCTGTACGCCTGATCACCTTGATATTTGAGCCACTCGCCGTTGCCAAGTCCGGCTATCAACCCACCGATGATCCCGGCCTAACGATGATGGATTTTGGGGAGTTTCTGCTGGGCGGCAATCTCGTGGCCACACCTCGACTGACGGCAATCGTCTTTTGCGTGGCAGTCACTCTCACCACCGGCGTGCTGCTGCTTGCATTGCGCAGCCTTCGGCGGAGCTGTGAAACGGAATCGCGGGAGGGCACGGGCTGGCTGCTTGCCTTGATGGCTGTGATGAGCTTCGCGCTTTATAAGCATCACTCCTACGATGAGACAGTGCTGCTGCTGCCTGGCTGCTACGCTCTGCAACACCGCCGTTTGACAAGCGCCAGGCTTGCACTCGGCTTAATCGCGTATCACTGGTATGTGCAGAAGCTCTTCGATGGACGGATTCCTTTCTCTCTCACATGGTCGGGCATCCGCCTAACCTCATTTCTGGTGCTGATGGCCGCGGTGTACCGCATTCATCGCGCAACTTTTGCCGAGGAGGCGTGATGCCGCCTTTGGCTGCCACAACAGCGCAGGCGCGCTATCCAAAAGGAGCTACAACGCCGGACCCTCTCCCGGAAGCAGCCTCACTGCTGCTGGATATCCTGCGCTTCGCCCTTGCGGTGCTGGTCGTGGTCGGGCACCTAACTCTGCCCTGGTTCTGTTCCGGATGGCCGCCACTGCTGGGCTACGCCAACATAGCGGTGCCGGCATTCTTCGTCCTGTCCGGCTTCATGATCCGCTACGTGACTACCACGCGCGAGCAGGAAGCTAGCCGTTACTGGATTAGCCGTGCTTCACGCATCGTCTCCGTCGTGGTACCCGCATGCACGCTCACGGTGGCCGCGGACGCTGTATCGAGCAGGGCTAATCCGGCGCTCTATCTCGCCGTGGTGGGAAAGCCGCACTGGGCCGCTGTGCCGCTGCATCTGCTGGCACACCTCAGCTTTCTAACGCAGCTTTGGGGGCATTCCGTGTTGCTGCTCTCTAACTTGCCGCTGTGGTCGCTCGGGTATGAGGTGCCATATTACATCCTCTTCGGCCTGCTCACGTTTCTGCGTGGGCGGGTGCGGATCATCACCGTTACGACAACGGCACTGCTGTATGGTCCGCAGATCTTGCTGTTGCTGCCATTGTGGTGGAGCGGCGGCTGGCTTTATGACACCTGGCAATGGTGCCAGGCCAAGGGCTCGACAACGGCCTGCAGCCGGGGGCCAAAGCTCACCATTCGCCTGGCATGCGTGTTCACGCTGGCTCTGTTGCTGACACCGGTCGCCGGACTTACCGGCTTCACGCGCATTGTGATTGCGCCCAATCCCCTGAGTCTCATCCACCAGGGCCCCGCCCGCGCCAGCATGTACGAGTTCGCCGCCGGGCTTTTGGCATGGCCGATCATGTTTCTCGCACTCAGCGCCTCGGAATGGCTGCATCTGCGCAAAGGCACCTCCGCAGCACATACCATTCGGCTGGTTGCGGACAGTACCTTTACGCTTTATCTGTTTCACTATCCGCTGCTGCTGCTGGCGCGTTCGCTGGCCCTCTACCGCCCTGACCATACTGGCGATAAAATCACCTTGCTCTTTGCCGTTGTCGCGATATCCATAGCTGCAGCCATGCCTATCGACCGATTCAAACGATGGTTGCGCCGGGTTTTGGAACAGCAGGTCCATCACCGCAGGCTGCAGACAAAGAAAGCTCGTTACTCGTAAGCCAGTGCGTCGATCGGGTCTTTGCTGGCGGCCTTCCATGCTGGATACAACGCACCCAGGAGTGCTCCAGCCAGCGCCAGCAGCACACCGCGGACGACCCATGGGCCATTGATCTGAAAGTCCAGTGTTGGCATTGTTTTTGCGAGCACGGCACCCAGTAGATAACTAAATGCCACACCCATCGCAATGCCAATGCCGGCAAGCAGCATCGACTCACGCAATACTGCCTGCACGATGTAACTGCGCGACGCGCCCAGGGATTTCAAGATGCCGATCTCACGTGTCCGCTCCATCACGGCGGTGTACATGGATTGAAAAATCACCAGAAATCCGACAACGACGGCAATACCTGTGACCACGTACAGGCTAGTGGTCAGCGCAGGGAGCTTTTCCGGAGTAATGAGGGACAGGTACTCTTCCAGCGTTTGCACGTTGTAATTTTGCATGCCGTCAATGGCAAGTATCGCCTGCTTGACCTCTTGCTGGTGGCGCGGCGCGTCCTTCGTTTTCAGATAAAAGGCGGTCGCTTTGCCTTCCGTACCCGTGTACGTGCCCATGGTAGTGATCGGGACGAACTTGCGGCCTCCCCGCCCGTGCGCGACGATACCGGAAATGTGAAAAGTATGGTCCAGCAGCTTGTAGGGCTCGCCGATCGTTCTGCCCTTGCCGACGTAATCATCGAGGATGACGCTGTCGGGCCCGGTAAATGGGCCACCTTCAATGAATCGGAAAGGTGTCAACCCATTGAAGCTGGCGAAATCGATGCCATAGATGCTGTCGAGCGAACTGGTCAGTTGAATGTTAACCGGGGCAACCACCTCGACGTTCGGCACCTGCTGCAAAATCGGCACGATTTTGATCGGTGCCGCCGCACTAGAAAGCGCGACCATGCTGTTCACACTGTTCGGCCGGACAAACAGGTCCATGCCAATGCCGCTGGTATGCGTGTGGTAGCCATTTACCTTGCCAAGCATGATGGCGGCAATGGACAGGATCATAATGACTTCAATCGCGACCGCAATCGCGGAAATCAGTGAGCGTAGCGGACGATTTACTAGATTGCCGAAGACCAATTTGTTCATGCAGGCTTGATTTTACTCAAGTGCAGGCGGCGTAAACATACCCGGGGTTAGACCTCCGCCTATGCAGGTGTGGTGCGCCGCTGTACCGGTTGCGCCGCGCGGATCGGTTGAACAGGAGTTCTTTGCGGTCCAATAAGGAGTGAACTTAGAATAGGCGTGATGTAGATCATGAAAAAAGCTGTTGCGATGATGGCTTCCGCCCCGAATGACATGATGTAAACGGGAAAAGCGAGCGAGCCTTCTGCCGCCAGGTGCCCAAAAGCGGCAATGAAAAACAACGCCCATGGCCCATCGTTGGTGCTGCCGACCACCTGCTCCATCACCCAGAACAGAAGAAACTGTATCGCAGGCATCAGAAGCAGAACGCCTCTCCAACCGTCCAGATGGTAGGCCTCGGCGTATGGCGAAAACGATATGCCCGTCGTGTGGTCGTCCGGTGCCAGCATACCAATCTCATGGGCGTAATCGTTACCGGTATGCACGTCCGGTTTTCCAGGAAACAAGAAGTGCGGAACGATGTTTTCAAAATAGAGCCACACATTGCCTAGGCCGAGTGTTCCGGTCAGATCTGTTTTCTGGATTAGCGCACTGTCGATGGGCACAAGTGTCAGTCGGTCCAGAATGCCCTGGGGATGGTTATACCAATGATAGAGTTCGTAACCATTTTCTTCGGCCTCTTTCTCCATCTTGCGCGTTTCCAAGGGGTGCGACAGAATGTTGGCCGCCACATGCCAGTCCGCAGTCGTCTCAGCACGGAAAACGCGTCCGTACTGGGCGTAGGGCACCAGAACCGCGACGACCAGCACGCCGGCCGGCAACATAACTATCAGTTGCAGGAATGTCAGCCGCAGGCGTGCCGCGCCAGCTGCGATGATCCAGGCAATCGAGGGTGTAAAAATCCCCTCCTTGGAATACGCCAGCAAACCGAAGATTGTGCCATAGGCCCACGCAATAAGAGCAGGCCAACTAAAACTTGATCGGCTTCCAGAACGCTTGACCTGCTGGTAAACCGCGATCAGCACTGAGAGCGGCAGCGCGACGTTCAATTGCCGCACAATGCTGAGAATGCCTCCGTTCTGAAATGCAAAGAAGTTCGACAAAAGCAGTGGCACACCGACACCCCCGGCAATGCAGCCGATCACCACGCGATTTGAGTTTTCAAATGTCAGCCGTCCAGTCAGCAGCGCTTTTTTAGGAGCAAGCCGGCGGCTTGCCACGATTGCCGCAACGGTCCCGCATGTACCAGCCAGGTAAATCAGCAGCGTCTTGTCGGCACCAGGAACGTTGTCGAGCAGAGGCTCTCTCAAACCCGCCTTGATTACAGTGCCGAGCAGCCCCGTAAAAACCACCACGAAAAGAATGTATGATCCGCTGGGCGTCTGCATGCCGCCGGCAGCATTGAAGCCAAACGAGCCCATCATGACAAGTGCCATGACTGTCACACAGCTGGCAAGCGAGTTTCCCTCGATCAAGAGAACGGCTGCCAACGCCGCGGCAAACAGGAAAGCGGGGCCGTACGGAATCCACTCTGGCAAAGAGAATGTCACGCAGCGCACAGTCTAGCAGAGCACCTGAGCCGGACAGCATGCATCTTGTTGCCTATATGCCGGTCATTGGATCGTCACTTGCAGAACCGGGACGGTTCGCCCACCAAAAGTAGTCTGGCCAGCGACAACAGCGTGCAGATTGGGATGACGCCTGTACAGGGCGAGCCAGTTGCTTTGTTCCAGGTCGGTGTCGATGTAAAGAAATTGCTGACTCTGCGAAAGAAACGCCGATTCCGCAAAGACCTGATGTAGGTAACCCGCGCGCAGCAGGACCGCATTGCCTGACGCGAGAGGAGTTTGCAGCGAAGAATCCTCAGCAATTTGAACAAGGTGTCGCGCTGCTTGTGGATAGTAATACCGCATCTGGAAGAAGGCATTCGTGTTCGCCAGCACAATCGGCTCTTCCGATTGAATTTGCAATAGACCATCCAGTTCTGACTTTGGCCGCATGGGCGCGCCGGCCAGCATTCGTGCGTGCACAGAAAGCGTGAACAGGGCAAACACAGCAACGACTGCCGTTCGCGCTCGAGTGGAGAGCAATTTCCGATAATGCTGTTCCAAAGCGAAAAGCGCGGCGGCAAAGGCCATCAGAAAACCACAGACGGCCGGCATCATGTATCGGTCAGCAGCGATTGGACGCGCTAAATGCGACACAACCGCAAAGACAGGCGGTATTAGGAGAAGCAGGAGCATGAGCCACCTGGCCGGCTCTGCGCCATTAAGCTTTCTCAGCACTGTGGGTGTCTGCAGACCTATAGTAAGACCCGCCGCCAGAAGAATAAAAAATAGGAAATTCGGCAGAGCTCCCGTGAGGGGCGTTTTTTCATAGTAGCGGATGAAACTGCGAAGGTCTGGAGCTATCATCCAGGAGATGCGTGCCTGCTGGCTCAGCGCTTGGTGAAATAGCAACATGACGCTCCAGGAAGCGACGATGACCGCGCAAAGCCACCACCGCCATCTACCCAGACTTTGGCTAAGCAGCACTACCAGCAACAAGGCCATGCTGTACAACAGTCCAATAGTATGGCTGGTGACCAGCAGCAAATGAAACAAAAATGTGCTCGCCACGGCGAGTGGTCCGCTTCGACCAAGCTTTTCCAGATTAACAAGATGCACTGCCGCAAGACTGAACGTGAAAAAGAACAATCCGTAAAAACGTACCTCGCCCGCGTGGAAGAAGAACAGCCCACTTCCTAGCCAAACAAGAATGACCGAGGCCGTCGCGGCGAATGTTGACAGCAGACGGCGCAGCGTCATCCACCAGAGCCAGCCAGCCAGCCAGAATGTCAGGCTGGACAGGAAGCGAATGGCAAGCGGATGCGGGCCGAAGATGACAAGTACAAGTCTACCCAGCAGGTAGAACAGGACGCCGCCGCTGTCAGCGCCGTTGGAATAACTGATGAACGCATGACGCCAGGAAGGATCGGCAAGCACATTCCATGAGCAGAACTCGTCCACCCACATCATGTTCTGCCGGGCAACGTAGGCGCAAAGGCCTAAATAATACAGAGCGGAAAGCGCAACCCAAAGTGGAGTGCGTTTCAACACATGGGTAGGTAGGGGCATCTTGGGAAGATCGGTGAAGCTGCTTTGATGGTATCTCAGCTCGTCCTGTGAAATGTTACGGCTGCAGCGATGCGACTCCCGCAAAAGTGGCAGGAACCACTAACGGAAGCGGCACCCGCAGCCCGTCCGCGGTGACCTCATACGAATCCACAAAGAAGTGGGTGAGCGTGGTCTGGCCAAAGCTGGTCGTGATGGCTACATCCGCCGCATCGCGCCCGGCGGCCATTAGCAGGCGGCCAAACCGGGGTTCGTTGTGCCGGGCATCCATGTCGTACCAGCGGCCGCCCAGCCAGATCTGGTACCAGGCCGAGAAGTCGCCCGCACCGCCGTAAGGAACCCGGATGTCACCGAGATAGCCGGTCACATAGCGCGCCGGGATGTTCATGGCCCGGGTGAGTGTGACCGCCAGGTGCTGGTAGTCGCGGCAAACACCCTCGCGCTCCGTGTAGACATCCATCGCAGTCTTCGTGGCACGTGCCTTCATGTAATCGAAGCGGACTTTGGCATGCACCCAGTCACGGATGGCCGCGGCCATGCCCCAACCTTTGGAGTAGTGGCCGAACAAATCCGACGCAATTCCGGAGAACCGGTCGACCTCACAATAGCGGCTGCTGAGCAGATACTGCAGCACGTCCGGCGGCAAGTCCTGGATCGGCGATTGCTCCGCCGTCCAAGCCTGCGTGTCCTGTTCATCAGGTGCCTGCACCAGAGTGCGGCCGCTCAGCCGCAAGGCTCCGGCGGGAGCCACGAACCGTGCGCATCGGTTCCCGAAGCCGTCCGTGTAGGAACCCGGCAGAATGTTGCGCGTGCTGCTCGCATCCACATGCTCGACCGTCAGGTCATCGCCGGAGCGCAGAGCTGTGTCCAGCGAAGGGTGGAGATGGAGCAGGGCCACAACCGCGGTCTCGCAAGGCAGACTGAACTGAATGTCGAATTCGCTTTGTATGAGCATGGAGGATGCCTGTTTGACGCCAGTATCCATGTGATGCACAAAAATATTGTCCGGACCTGCAGAACGCGATGACTTCACGCAAGTAAAGGAGACAGAATCAGAAGAACCATGTATGCACTGCCACGGTTCTTCCTGCCACTCTATTACGCCGAAACGGCCGCGTGCTGCTCAGCACCGGCCTTCAATGCAGCAGCCTTGTCCGTCCTCTCCCAGGTGAAGCTGTCGCCGGTGCGGCCAAAATGGCCATACGCAGCAGTTTGCTTGTAGATGGGCTGGCGCAGCTTGAGTGTCTCAATGATGCCCTTGGGCGTGAGCTGAAAATTGGCACGAACGAGCTCGGTCAACTGCGGAGCCTCCAGCTTGCCCGTACCAAAGGTATCCACCAGCACGGAGACAGGCTCGGCGACACCAATGGCGTAGGCCAGCTGTACTTCGCAGCGGTCCGCAAGCCCGGCGGCGACGATATTCTTGGCCACATAGCGCGCCATGTATGCCGCGGAACGGTCCACCTTCGTGGCGTCTTTGCCGGAGAAGGCACCACCGCCATGCCGGCCCATGCCGCCATAGGTGTCCACGATGATCTTGCGGCCGGTCAGGCCGGAGTCGCCCATCGGCCCGCCGATGACGAAACGCCCAGTTGGATTGATGTGGAACTTGGTCTGGCCATCCAGCAGCTCTGCCGGGATGACGGCCTCAATCACATGCTTCTGCACGTCGGCGCGGAGCTGCTCGTTTGTCACGTTCTCATCATGCTGCGTAGAAATTACGACAGCGTCCACGCGGGCCGGCTTGCCCACTTCCGCATACTCCACGGTGACCTGCGACTTGCCATCCGGGCGAAGGTACGGCATGGTGCCGTTCTTGCGCACCTGCGAGAGCTTCTCGGAAAGCCGGTGTGCGAGCGAGATCGGCAGCGGCATCAGCTCCGGCGTCTCGTTGGTGGCATAGCCGAACATCATGCCCTGGTCACCCGCGCCGCCCGTGTCCACGCCCTGCGCAATGTCCGGCGACTGCTTGTTGATGGTGGAGATCACTGCGCAGGTATTCGAATCGAAACCGTACTCGGAATGCGTGTAACCGATGTCCGCCACAGTCGAGCGCACCAGGCTCTGAAAATCCACGTAGGCCTTCGTCGTGATCTCGCCGGCAATGACGACCAGCCCCGTGCAGGTGAGCGTTTCACAGGCCACGCGGCTAAAAGGGTCCTGTGCCAGGCAGGCGTCAAGAATGGCATCCGAAATCTGATCGGCAATCTTGTCGGGATGGCCTTCGGTGACGGATTCAGAGGTGAACAGGAAACGGTCGCGGTTGGACAAAGCAGGCTCCTTGGAGATTTCACGGTGAAGTTCACCGGGAAAGTGATCTCTGCAAGTTTACAGGATGAGTGGGACGGCTTTACCAAGCTGATCGCAAGCCAGATGCCCCACCTTCACGAAGCCAAGGTGGTGACTCACCGGGAGCGCTCTAAGACAGAGTTCCTCGCCGGCGTAGAACCCACCTGAACAACGATCAAGCCGGTGTGAAGGTGAGGCACCCAGGTGACTTGGCTCCGCAAGCTTTTCAGAAGACCAACTTGGCACCGAGCTGCATAATCCGCTTCTCACGATACGTCAGTACGTTGCCCGCTGTTGGCGAGTAGCTGACCGTAGACCCGTTGCCGCTGCTGATCACCGCCGTGGAAATCGTGTCGGGGTTGGTGTGGTTCAGCAGGTTCTGCGCTTCTCCGCGAAGCTGCAGGTTCAGCCGCTCGTAGAGCTTCACATTGCGGAAGAGTCCCACATCCGTTCGCCACCATCCCGGCCCGTCGATTAGGTTGCGCTGTGCGTTGCCGCCGCGGATTTGGCCGTTCGGCACTGGAACGAAGGCGTTCGGGTTAAACCAGCGCTGGCGGTTGTGGATACCGTTCGGAAGTGCGATCGGGCCGGTGGTGCTGGCAGAGTTTGGATCACCGATGCGGTCAGGCCGCCCACTGGAAACGCTGCTGCCCAGCGCAACACCGACGCCCGCCGGATCCAGGCCGGAGGTGGTGGTGTTCAGTGGCAGACCCGAGTTGGCAAACAGGATGCCGGAAACTTCCCAGCCGCCCAGCAGGTGTCCGGTCAGGCCGCGCTGGTCGTAAAAGAATGGCAGCGTGTAGACCGCGTTCAGGTTGAAAATGTGCGTGCGGTCGGCGGCGGCACGGCCGTACTCGCCCGCGGGATTGGACGAAATCTGCGGAGCTCCGGTGCGGTCGGCGTTGGCGTTCGTCAGTGCGCGCGACCAGGTGTAGTTCGCCGCAATCAGCGAATCATGCCGGAACTGCTTACGGCCGGCAATCTGCAGCGAGTTGTAGTTGCCCATAAAGATCGTCTGCACCGAGTTGATGGCGCTGTAGCCGCGGTAAGGGCGAATCTGGTTCAGCGTGCCAACATTGCTCGAGCCGATGACCGGCGTACCGCCCGCAACGGGTGTACCCAGGCCGGCTGCCAGATAGGCACCCGGCGCGGCCTGGTTGATGTCCACCAGGCCCAGCAGATGCACCTGATGGTTGCCGACATAGCCGGCCTCCAATTGAATGCCGCCGGGCACCACCTGCTGCACATCCAGCGAGAACTGCTCGTTGTATGGCGTCTTGAAGTCCGGCGACGTCGCGCGAGCCACCAGCGCCGGTGTGACATTGGCCGCAACCGGGTTGTCGAAGCTCACATTGGAGAACACGGGAGAGACCACATACGGCCGGTTCTGAAAGATGTTCTGCTCATACGTTCCGAAAAGCGCCGAATCGAAAGCAATGCCGAAACCGCCTCGCAGCGATGTGTGCCCGTTGCCGAAAACATCCATGGCAAAGCCCAGCCGCGGCGCAAAGTTCAGGTTGTCGGACTTGCCAACGTGATCGCCATAGGGCGAGTTGCCGTTCGCCGTGTCGGACCGGTTGATGCTCAGGCCATTCGTCAGGCTGCTGTTCAGGTTCGGGGTCACGCCTCCGGTGCAGGCCGCACCCGGCAGGCACAGGTTGCCGGCGTTGCTCTTGTCCACCGTGGGTGCCAGCGCCGCGTTGTACAGCGACGGGTCGAAGGTGGTCAGGTTGTGGTTTGCATCCACCGGCTGATTGAACTTGGAGTAGCGCAGGCCGAGGTTCAGCGTCAGCCGTTGGCTCGCCTTCCAGTCATCCTGCACATACGCCTCAATCTGCTGCACCTTCAGGTTTGGCGTGGCATCGATCGACGCCTGGCTGAAGCTCGTGGCAAAGCCGGTCAGGAAGTTGGCAAAAGACTGCTGGTAATTCTGAGTGGCGGCACCGGCAGGCTGACCGGCGGCCGTGAAGGTAAAGGCACCGGCATTCGCCGCGGCGGCATTCTCGTTCTTGTTGTAGTGGTTGTAGCTGAAGCCGGCGTGCACAGTGTGCTGGCCGAGCGTACGTGTCGCGTTTGCGAAAACATTGTGGTTATGGCCGTAATCACGGTACGGGCCATACGTTGTAATGCCAACGCCACCTGTAAAGCTGAGCGCGGGAATGCGGGCCAGCGTGGATTGGAACGGCAATTTGGCGAGCGCCGCCACGTCCGGCGAGTTGCTGTTCAGCGCTCGTCCGGTTGGGTCGGAGATGATGGCATCCTGCGAGAACGCATAACCGCCGTCCAGCACCAGCGTTGGGCTTGCCACAAAGGTCACATGGCCCAGGTAGCTGCGGCCGGGTGAGTTGGTCGTCGTAGTCTGCACGCCGGGATAACCGCCGCCGGTAAACAGGCCGCCCGGCTCGACCGTCGGAATGATGTCGTTGATGAAGCGGAAAAACACATTCACACGCTGACCGAGGCTCTGATCCACACGGGCAATCTGCTGGTTCTGGTTGAAGACGTTGCGCAGCGGCGCGGTAACAAGGGTTCCACTCGCGTCTGGCGCGGGAATATTCGCGTAGATATCTTTCAGGTATGCCTGCGCCAGCGGGCTTGTGATCGCGACTTTCTGGGTAGTCGCCCCGGCCGCGCAGGTCCCCGTCGCAAAGTTGATACGCCCGCACACTGGAACGCTGAAGACGCCCTGGCGCTCCAGCAACGATGGGACTCCGGTGAGCGTCACCGGCGTGTAGGTAATCACGCGGCGGACTTCCTGCGAGTAGAAGAAGTAAGCGCCGTGTTTACGGCCGTCAAAGCTGTGCGGAAAGTAGATCGGGCCGCCAACCGTGCCGCCGAAATCGTTGTAGCGCAGCGGCGGCCGTCCTGCCACGGTCTTCAACCCGCCACTTGGTGTGGTCGCCAGCTTGTTCAGCACGGCATTCGCTTCAAAGACATCGTTCTTGATGAACTCATACAAGCTGCCGTGCAGACTGTTGGTGCCGGACTTGGTGACAACATTGATCTGCCCGCTGGCGCTGCGGCCGAACTCCGCCGAGTACTGGTTGCGCAGCGTCTTGAACTCCGCAATGGCATCCACGGACGGGTAAGTCAGAAGCGTGTAATTCGAGCCGCGGTCGACGTTGTCCGCGCCGTCGATCGTCCAGTTGTTGCCGCTGGTCCGCGCGCCATTTACCGAGAACTGCACCACGTTCGTCTGGCCGCTCGGGTTTGTCGTGCCGATGTAGATCGAGTCGCCACCGCTGTACGAAACGCCCGGCTGCAACGCCACAAGCTGCTCATACACACGGCTGGAAAGCACCAGTTCTCTCACCTGCGCGCCATTGATCAGGCCGGCCTGCGTCGCGTCTTCCAGGTCGATACTCTGCTGACTTGCGCTTACGTTCACCACTTCACTCTTACCGCCGCCCGGCTTCAAATCGCCGTTGATCGTCAGGGCATCGTTCACATGCAGCACGATGCTGTTCAGGTGCTGCCCGGCGAAGCCATTGGCAGAGATGGCAACCGTGTAGTTGCCCAGCGGCAGCGCCGCCGCGTTGTAAAAGCCGCTGCTGTTCGTCGTCAGCGTACGGACCGCATCGGCGCGGTCTATGTTGACGATCTGAACCGATGCGCCGGGTATAACGGCACCGCTGCTATCTCGAACCGTGCCCGAGATGCTTCCGCTCACATCCTGCGCAAGCATGGGGACAGCGAACGCGGGCGCAACGGCAAACAGACCACAAACGGCATAGCGGGCGAGGCGGTGCATGGGCATCTCCTTGACAAGCGAATCGATTGGGCTTCCGCACGCACGAGTACACCGCGCCTGCTGGAGTATTTCAACTTGTCGGTTTCAGACACCTTACCCGGGCGTGAACGCGCCGTCAACGGGCCAGATGCTCAGGATCTTCATCACAGGTCAGGGTGTATCGGAGGGCGTCGCCGTCCCGTCCGGCAGTGCCTGAGTGTTCTTCGGCGCGGTCTGCGGGCGTGAAGCGCGCGTCGACCGTTGCAATAGCGACTGCAGGCGTGGCGGGACCGGCACCACACCGCGGTAGGCAAGCAGCGCAAATACAGCAATAGCCAGCAGCAGCAGGCCAAAGCACATGGCGGCCACGCCGGCCCAGCGGATGCGCCGTTCCGGCTTCAAGCTGATCCGGTTTTTCTGAACGTTCTCGGCAAAGGCCACCCAGTCGGCGGAGTCCATTTCGGGGTTCAGGCCGTGGTCACGTACGGCGTCTGTGTAAGCCAGCACGGTTCGGTCCTCATCCATGCCGCAGAACCGCGCATAGGAACGGACGATGCCGCGGTTGAAGACGCCTCCCGGCAGATCTTGAAAGCGCTCATCTTCCAGCGCACGCAAGTTGCGCAGGGAGACGCGTGTTGCCACGGAGATTTCATCCAGCGCGATGCCGCGCCGTTCGCGTTCCCCTTTAAGCGTTTCACCAAAACGCATGCCGTACCGTTGTCTCGCCTTCGCGACTGGAGGGCCCGATGAACTGCCGGGCTATGTTGGTGCAATGCCGGAATGCTACATCCCTGGTGCGTTCCGGTCAAAGCGGAAGGTCTGTTGATGAGCTTTAACAGTATCTGCAATGTTACGCTTGAGCAAGCACATAGAAAGTCTATTCTGTGCACGAAAGTTGGTCGATTTCATGGCGACTGCAGTCCTTACGCCGCAAGTGCAGCAAACAGAAAACAGCACCGTGCCTTACAAAGTCGCCGACATCAGCCTGGCGGACTGGGGCCGCCGCGAAATCCGCATTGCTGAGCAGGAAATGCCGGGCCTGATGAGCATCCGCGCCAAGTATGCGCAGGAAGAGCCGCTGGCCGGCGTACGCATCACCGGCTCGCTGCACATGACCATTCAGACCGCCGTTCTGATTGAAACGCTGCAGGACCTTGGCGCCGACGTTCGTTGGGCGAGCTGCAATATTTTCAGCACGCAGGACCATGCGGCCGCCGCCATTGCCGCCACCGGCACACCGGTCTTTGCGTGGAAGGGCGAGACCCTGGAAGAGTATTGGTGGTGCACGAACCAGGCGCTCAGTTTTCCGGACGGCAAAGGCCCTGAGCTTGTCGTCGACGACGGCGGAGATGTGACACTGCTGATCCACAAGGGCGTGGAACTGGAAAAGGGCGACCGCTCCTTTGTGGACGCCATTGCCGAGAGCGAAGAAGAAGCCGTGATCCAGGGTCTGCTGAAGAAGGTTCTGGCCGAGGCTCCGCAGCGCTGGACACATGTCGCCAAGGACTGGCGTGGCGTCTCAGAGGAGACGACCACCGGCGTGCACCGGCTCTACAAGATGATGGAGCAGGGCAAGCTGCTGGTGCCGGCCATCAATGTGAACGACTCCGTGACCAAGTCCAAGTTCGACAACCTGTATGGCTGCAAGGAGTCGCTTGCCGACGGCATCAAGCGCGCGACCGACGTGATGATGGCCGGCAAGGTTGCCGTCATCTGCGGCTATGGCGATGTGGGCAAAGGCTCCGCGCACAGCCTGCGTGGCATGGGCGCACGCGTGATTGTCACGGAAGTCGACCCCATCAATGCGCTGCAGGCGGCCATGGAAGGCTTTGAAGTCACAACGATCGAAGACACGCTTGGCCGTGGTGACATCTATGTCACCTGCACCGGCAACGTCGACATTATTACCTTCGAGCACATGAAGCAGATGAAAAATCAGGCGATTGTCTGCAACATCGGCCACTTCGACAATGAAATCCAGATGGACCGCCTGAACAACGGCCCTGGCGTGGAGAAGCTCGAGATCAAGCCCCAGGTGCACCAGTACACCTTCCCCGGTGGCAACCAGATCTTCGTGCTCGCCGAAGGACGGCTTGTGAACCTTGGCTGCGCAACGGGGCACCCCAGCTTTGTCATGTCCAACAGTTTCAGCAATCAAACGCTTGCACAAATTGATTTGTGGAAGAACAAGGACAGCTATGCGGTAGGCGTTTACGTGCTGCCCAAAAAGCTGGATGAGGAAGTAGCGCGGCTGCACCTGGAGAAGATCGGCGTCAAGCTGACCACGCTTTCCAAGCGCCAGGCCGATTACATCGGCGTTCCAGTAGAAGGCCCCTTCAAGGCAGACACTTACCGCTACTAACACTTTCCCTAAATACAAAGAGCAGGGGCACAGAAAGCATTCTGTGCCCTTGCTCTTCTGGTTCTGGGGGGCGGTGCTGGGTTGTAAGTTGAGTTAGCGGACCGCCGCATTGTGTTTGTCTTTGTAAATGCGGCTGGACTCCGTATTCTGTTGAGCTGCAATGGTTTTCCGGTCCTGTCTGGTTAGGTGGCCGTTGTCGGTGCTGCGCAGCGCACGCTTTTCGCGGTTGATGGCGTGCTCCTGATGCTCCAGGTGATGAGTCTCCCTACGGGTAAGCTGCCCGGAGTTGACCCC
>CAXTPQ010000006.1:84012-101204 GCA_964246215.1 uncultured Terriglobus sp.
CCTGATGCTCCAGGTGATGAGTCTCCCTACGGGTAAGCTGCCCGGAGTTGACCCCCTGTGCAATGCGCTGCTGCTGGTTGGCCTTGCGGGCCTGAAATGTGTGATTCGATTCGGGCGCCTGGGCAAAGGCGGTGAGAGAGGCAGATGCAAAGAGAGCAACAGTAAGTGAGACAGCTGCAAGCTTCATGGCGGTTTCTCCTTATGCGCATCCGGTATCACCGGCGGACTGTATACATCGGAGTAAAACCATGATCCGCTAAGGAGTTGCTGAAACTCCTGGCAATTTGTGCAGCATCTTCAATCGATTTTGCAGAGAATTTCTCTTAGGTCAGGAAGAAATCTGATCTTCTCAAAAGCTAAGAACAAGTTTGCAGAATCACCTTGGCTCGAAAGTTGGGGTGCCCGGGTTTACCCCGCTCCTACAGCACTCCCGCGCGCAGCAGGTCGTGGATATGCAGTATGCCGATGGCGCGACCACTTTCCACGGCGAAGAGGCTGGTAATGCTGTCGCGATTCATGCGGGCAAGGGCGACGGAGGCGAGTTCTCCGGGTGCAATGGTCTGTGGATGTTTGCCCATCACCTCGCGTGCCGGCCGGTCGTGGAAGCCAGTGGCAAAGGCCCGGCGGAGGTCGCCGTCGGTGATGACGCCCACCAACTGGCCTGCCCGATCCACCACGCCGGTAATGCCGAAGCGTCCACCGGTCATGCGCACGATCGCCTCTGCCAGCGTTGCGGATTCGGCGAGCAGCGGAACTTCCGCGTCGACGTGCATGAGTTCGCTCACGCGCTGCAAACGTGCGCCCAGCCGGCCACCCGGGTGCAGCTCGCGAAAGTCATGCGGGGAAAAGCCGCCCCGCTGCAGCAGCGCCACCGCCAGCGCGTCTCCCATGGCCAGTTGCATGGCCGTGCTGGTGGTGGGGGCCAGTGAGTCGGGGCAGGCTTCGCCGCTCTCCGGCAGGATCAGCGCGATGTCCGCGGCACAGGCCAGCGTGCTTTGCGGACGCGACGTGCTGGCGATCAGTGGCACGCTGAAGCGCCGGGTGTAAGCGATCAGATCGGCCAGTTCAGCACTCTCGCCCGACCAGGAGAGCGCCAGCACGGCATCCTGCGGGCGAATCATGCCGAGATCGCCGTGGCTGGCGTCCGACGGATGCACGAAGTGGGCGGGCTTGCCCGTGGACGCGAAGGTGGCGGCGATCTTGCGGGCGATGTGGCCGCTCTTGCCCACGCCGGTCACAATCACGCGTCCGGTGACGGCATGCAGAGCCTCGACCGCCTGGCTGAAAATCGGACCCAACGTCCCGGTGAGTTCATCCCGCAACGCCTCCAGGCCGCGAAGCTCACAACTCACCGTGCTTACGGCGGAGGCGATGTCCTCGGCGGAAACCTGGGCCGGAGTGCGAGCCGCTTCATATCCTGCCGGTCCGTTCACGCCGATGCCTCGTTCACTGTTCCATCGAAGGCCGACTCTCTCGCGAAGCGCTTACTCAGGCGGTCAAACTCCATCCACTCATGCAGCAGCGGCTCCATGCTGCGCAGCGGCAGCATGTTGGGGCCGTCAGAGGGCGCGTGGTCAGGGTCAGGATGCGTTTCGACAAACAGGCCGGCCACACCGACGCTAACGGCTGCCCGTGCCAGCACGGAAACAAATTCGCGCTGGCCGCCGCTGGCACCGCCCAGGCCGCCTGGCTGCTGCACGGAGTGGGTTGCGTCGAAGATGACCGGCGCGCCCGTGGCGGCCATGACTGGCAGCGCGCGCATGTCGCTGATGAGCGTGTTGTAGCCGAAGCTGGTGCCGCGCTCCGTGAGCAGCACGCCACCCGCGGCACCGGCCAGCTTGCTCACGACATTTGGCATGTCCGTTGGCGCCAGGAACTGCCCCTTTTTTACATTCACTGCGCGCCCGGTTCCCGCGGCGGCCAGCAGCAAGTCCGTCTGCCGGCAGAGAAAAGCCGGAATCTGCAGAATGTCCACCGCTTCTGCCACGGGCGCGCACTGCCAGCTCTCGTGCACATCGGTCAGCACGGGCAAGCCGAGTGTCTCGCGTATCTCCGCAAAAATCGGCAGCGATGCTTCCAGGCCGATGCCGCGCCGGGCATGGCCGCTGGTACGGTTGGCCTTGTCAAAGCTGGATTTGTAAACCAGGCCGATGCCGACCCGTGCGGCGATCTCTTTCAGAGCGTGGGCGACTTCCAGGGCGTGTTCGCGGCTTTCTATCTGGCATGGTCCACAGATGAGCGCGAGCGGAAGAGCGTTGCTGAAAGACACCTTGCCGACGTGCACGGTCTTCGACGGGTTCTGAGTGGCTTCGGACATACCGTTCATGGTATCGCTCGCCGGCAGCTGACAAGGGAAAGCGACAGCATTCTCACCGGAAGAAATCGGCGACCGCCTCCACCACGCGGTCCTGCTCATCATTGCGCAGTTCAGGGTAGATGGGCAGTGCCAGAACTGTAGCAGCGGCACGCTCACTCTCCGGGAACTGGCCCGTGCGGTAACCCAGGTGCTTGAGAGCCTCTTGCTGGTGCAGCGAGAGCGGGTAGTAAATCTCCGTGCCGATGCCCCGGGCAGTCAGGTGCGCGCGGAGTTCATCGCGGCGAAGCGTGCGGACGGCGTATTGGTGCCAGACATGCACGCCGCGCTCGTCCGCGTGCGGCAAGAGCAGCGCACCTTCGCGCACGGAACCCGTGACGCCGGACGCGGTAAATAGCCGCGTGTAGCGGGCGGCCACACGCTGGCGTGCCTCCGTCCAGCTATCGATGTGCCGCAGCTTGACCAGCAGGACTGCGGCCTGCAGCGTGTCCAGCCGGCTGTTCCAGCCCACCTCGTCATGGTAGTAACGGCGGCGCATGCCGTGACCGCGCAGCGCACGTGCGCGTTCACCGGCGGCGGGGTCACGAAAGCTGCTCAGCCCCGCATCGCCCCAGGCGCTTAGATTCTTGGTGGGGTAGAAGGAGAAGGCCGCGCTGTCGCCGAGAGCACCGGCGGCGATACCGCGCCACGAGGCTCCAATGGCCTGAGCGGCGTCCTCCACCAATGCCAGGCCGTGCTGTTCCGCAAGGGCGGAAAAGCCGTCCCAATCGGCGCATTGGCCGTACAGGTGCACCGGCATGACGGCGCGAACGATGTGCCCGGCCGCTGTTTCCTCGGCAATCGCGGCCGCCGTGCATTTTGCGGAGAGATTCATGGTGAGCGGGTCGATGTCCGCCAGCACAGGCCGTGCACCCGCGCGCAGGATGCTGCTCACCGTGGCGAAGAAGGAAAACGGTGTGGTGACAACCGCGTCACCCTCGCCGATACCGAGCGCCGCGAGTGCCAGCCACAGCGCGTCGGTCCCGCTGGCACAGCCGACTGCATCGCCCATGCCGTACTTCGCGGTAAAGGCGCTCTCAAGCTCGCCCACCTCGCGGCCCAGAACGAACCGGCCGGCGCGGCAGACTTCCGCAATGGCCGCCTGCACCTCGTCGCCGACAGTGGCGTACTGCCGCGCAAGGTCAAGCATGGGGACGGTCGCGGCAGCAGGTGTTTCCGTTGGCATCAGCTTTATCGTAACCGCCCAGAGAGTTCGAACCGCGTGGCGCGCTTCCTCCCGGAACGGCGCAACTGCCGAACCGCAACGACGCTCCATCTCAGGCGGTCGACTGGAATGGAAGGGCGCCGCTGCACCTGTTCGCTGGTAGTGCGTCTAACGAAAAAGAGCGCCCAGCGGATCCGGGCACCTTCCAGCATCCACGGCGATACTCTCCGTGCTTGCACAGCTACGTGTATTTTCGTATGGTGAATGCCTTGAAGGATGAATGCAATTTTTTAGCTGTGAAGGCTTGCGCGTCCGGTGTGCCGGACACCTCCACGGTTGTTGGTTAAGGAAAGACAAACCCGCGCAGCCTGACTCGTACCTGGCGCGCATAGGAGATCGGCCACATGGAATCCAAGCCGGCACAGAATATTCAGGACACATTTCTGAACACCGTCCGCAAAGACAAGAGCGCCGTCACCATTTACCTGGTTTCGGGCGTCAAGCTCACGGGCAAGATCCGCTCGTTCGACAAGTACTCGGTCCTGCTGGAGAACAACGCGCAGGAGCAGTTGATCTTCAAACACGCGATCTCCACCGTGGTGAGCACACGCCCCGGCAGCATCCATACGGAGCGCCCGCACACCGGCCCCACGCGCCCGATGGATGGCTCGCCCGCGGCTCCGCAGGACAATACACCGATCTCCGGCACCACCGGCAATTAGCTTGGCATCACTGACTGAGCTTGCCGGGCGCAACCGCTCCGCCGTGGAGGTGAACTCCACGGCCGCGGTGCGGGACCACGCGGTGCTGGTCTCCGTCGAACTGACGGGAGAGCGCCGCAAACTCAGCGCCACCGCACAGTCGGCGCGCACCGCGGCGGAATTGCATCGCGGCACTCTGGACGAGCTCGCCCATGAGGAACCTTTAGATACGGCCCGTCCGGCTGCTGCGCCCTTTGCCGATCTGGATTTCGAGGCCGCTCTGGCGGAGTTTCAAGAGCTGGCCACCTCTGCCGGTGCGGACATAGCCGCCACACTGATCCAGCGCCGCCCCAAGGCCGATGCCGCCACGCTCATTGGTCCCGGCAAGGTGGAAGAGCTGGAGGCCGTGGTGAAGAGCAGCGGCGCGAATCTGGTGCTCTTCGATCATGACCTGTCGCCCTCGCAGATGCGCAACCTGAACGATGCCCTGCCCTGCCGGGTGATCGATCGCACGCAACTCATTCTGGATATTTTTGCCCGCCATGCCCGCACCCGCGAGGGCCACCTGCAGGTGGAACTGGCCCAGCTGGAGTACCAGTTGCCGCGGCTGGCCGGCCGTGGCAAGGCCATGTCGCAGCTGGGCGGCGGCATTGGTACACGTGGGCCGGGTGAGACCAAGCTGGAGACCGACCGGCGGCGCATCCGCGAACGCATTGACCGGCTCAAGCTGCAGCTGGACCGCGTCAGGACCAACCGCCGCCAGCAACGGCAGCGCCGCGAGGCCGTGCCGGTGCCCACGGTGGCGCTGGTGGGCTACACCAACGCCGGCAAAAGCACGCTGTTCAATGCGCTGACCGATGCGGGCGTAATGGAAAGCGCACGCATGTTCGCCACGCTCGATCCCAAGCTGCGGCACCTTGCCTTGCCCTCCCGGCGCAAGGTGCTGTTGAGCGACACGGTCGGCTTCATCCGCAACTTGCCGCACACGCTGGTCACCAGTTTTCGCGCGACGCTGGAAGAGGTGGAGCGCGCCGAGCTGCTGCTGCATGTGCGCGACGCCGCCTCGCCCATGATGGACGAGCAGAAAGCCCAGGTGGAGAGTGTGCTGGCCGAGCTGGACGTGGCGAAGACGCCCACGCTGCAGGTGTTGAACAAGATCGACCTGCTTTCAGAAGGCGAGCGCGATCTGCTGCGCAGCCACCCGGCGGCGGATACTATTGCCGTCTCCGCGCACACGGGCGAAGGGCTCGACCGGCTGATCGCCGCGATCGAAGAGCGCATCGGCGGCGCGCAAGCGCCGGACCCCACAGCGACGGCGAACTTTCGCGTGCCGCAGCGGGAAGGCCGGATGATCGCCGCGCTGGAAGGTGGTGCGTTTCTGGAGAACAAACGCTTTGAAGGCA
This sequence comes from uncultured Terriglobus sp., assembly GCA_964246215.1. Taxonomy (GTDB): domain Bacteria; phylum Acidobacteriota; class Terriglobia; order Terriglobales; family Acidobacteriaceae; genus Terriglobus. Next base: position 89,635 of record CAXTPQ010000006.1, read on the forward strand.
ACCTTGTCTTCTTCACCGCGCGCGGGCCGTCGTCGCTGCTGCAGCGGTACCGGCGCTTTCAGACACAAGAGACCGGTGCCCTGCCTGAAACGGACCCGGAATCGCGGCCGCGCTTCCGCACGCGTCGAGCTTAGCCTTTTATGCTGCCGCTAAGGCTTCGTAAAGGTAGGCACCCACATGTGTGCTCTCCGAGGCTGGTGTCAGCCCAGGTGTTCCCCGGTTCTGAGCTGGTGGCCGCGAAGGAACTCGGCCGCGGACATCCGCTTCTTGCCCTCGAGCTGCACCTCTTCCAGCAGCAGAGCCGTTCCGCCGCCGCAGCGCACATACAAACCCGTTCCGGCGGCGTGGATAGATCCCGGCTCATCCTTGCCGTCGATCTCCGCTGCAATGTGCATCGCGTGCACCATGAGCTTCTTGCCGCGCAACATGGTGAAGGCACCCGGCCAGGGCTGGAAGCCACGGAAGCGCTGCTCTATCACGGTAGCGGTTTGCGCCCAGTCGACGCGGGCGTCGTCACGCGTCAGAAGGGGGGCGAGTGTTGACTGCGTATCGTCCTGCGGCGTCGGCCGGATCGTTCCTGCTTCCAGTCCACGAAGAGTTTCCACCATCAATAAAGCACCTACTTCCGCAAGTGCCTCGAAGAGCTCAGGGGAGGTTGTTTCCGCCGTGATGGGAATGCTTTGCTTCAGCAGCATGGGCCCGGTGTCCAGGCCCTCGTTCAGCTGCATCGTCGTCACTCCGGTTTCCTGATCGCCACTTGCGATCGCCCACTGGATCGGTGCGGCACCGCGCCATCGCGGAAGCAGCGAGGCATGGCCATTGATGCAGCCAAAGCGGGGCAGCTCCAGCATCCAGCGCGGCAGAATGCGGCCGTAGGCGACCACGATGATCGCGTCCGGCGCGATGGCTTCCAGTATGCCGCGCAGCGCTTCGTTGTTGCGGATCGCCGCGGGCTGCTCCACGGGTATCCCGAGCGTCAGGGCGGCCTTCTTGACCGGCGTCGGCAAGACCTCTCCGCTGCGGCCTACCGGCCTGTCCGGCTGTGAAATTGCCAGGAGAACTTGATGGCCCGCGGCATGGATCGCCTCCAGCGTGGGCACGGCGAACTGGGGTGTTCCGCAGAAGACAAGCTTCATCGCTTGACCCCTGTTGGGTGTTGGCGACTTACCCGTATCTCAATCAAGGATCGGTGGCGGCCAGCCCACCCTTTCGCAACAGAGCCGCGAAAGAAGGAGGCACCCAGGTATGTTGGCCGATGAAAAGGTGAACCGTTCATGGCACCGCTCTACCACTCGCCATTGCGGATGAGCTTCTTGATTTTACGGAGTGTCAGGTCGCGCTTGAGCCTTGAGAGCCGGTCGATGAAAAGCACCCCATCCAGGTGATCGATTTCGTGCTGAAAGGCGCGGGAGAGCAGCTCTTCGCCGTCGATCTCAAACCACTCGCCCTTCACGCTCTGCGCGCGTACGGTGACAGTGGCATCGCGCGAGACCTTGTCCCGGATCTCCGGCAGGGACAGGCAGCCCTCTTCCTCCACCTGTCTGCCATTCCGCGAGATGATCTCCGGATTGATGAGGACGAGTTTGTCCTTGGGCTCCTTGCCGAATGAAATATCGATGACGGTGATGCGTTTGGAAACGCCGATCTGCGGTGCAGCCAGGCCGATGCCTTCCGCCGCATACATGCTCTCAAACATGTCGTCGGCCAGCTTGCCTAGTTCCTTGTCGAAGACCGTCACAGGAGCGGCTTTGGCCGCCAGCACCGGGTCGGGATATTTCACGATCGGGTAAACCATCTCGTTTATTTTAGTGGCTGCTGGCAGGCTTTCGACGCTTGACGGCAATTGCGAGGTAAGGTCAGTACGCCTGGAGCTGGCTGCGATAGCCGGCAAGATTCCGCTGTGTCTCCGTCAAGCTATCGCCTCCAAACTTCTCCAGCATGAGCCGGGCCAATGTAAGTGCCACCATCGCCTCCGCGGCCACGCCCGCTGCTGGAACCACGCAAACATCGGATCGCTCGTAGGCGGCCTTGACCGGCTCACGCGTGTCGAAACTGACGCTGCCCAGCGGACGGCGGAGGGTCGAAATTGGCTTCAGGTAGCCTCGGACAGTCACGTCCTCTCCGTTGGAGATGCCGCCCTCGATGCCTCCGGCGTTGTTCCGCTCGCGAGTAAAGCGGGTGTCGCCGCCATTCGCCGCTTCCGAGTAGCTAATTGCGTCGTGCACCATGGAACCCATCGATTCCGCTGCGGTGACGCCGCGTCCCATTTCGACCGCCTTCACCGCCTGCAGGCTCATGACCGCCTGGGCCAGCAGGCCGTCCAGCCGCTCGTCCCAGTTGGCGTGTGTGCCGATGCCGACCGGCACGCCGTGCGCCACCACCTCGAAGACGCCACCCACTGTGTCGCCGGTGCGCAGTGCGCGGTCCACTTCAGACTTCATCTGCTGTTCGGTGTCTGCATCGATGCAGTTCAAAAGCACCGTCTCACGGGAGGTGCTCGCCTCCAGTTCTGGCCAGGTGTAGTTACGGGTGAGTTCCGCCGCGCCGACTCGCACCACATGCGAAAGCACCTCCGCGCCAAGGGCGCGCAGCAGCAGTTTGGCCAGCGCACCGGCCGCCACGCGCGCGGTACTTTCCCGGGCGGAGGCGCGCTCCAGCACGTAACGCGCGTCGCGGAAATTGAATTTGAGTGATCCCGCGAGGTCCGCATGGCCGGGCCTGGGCGAAGCAACGGCCTTGTGCTTTTCAGGATCGCCGACACCCACTGGCAGGATTTCTTCCCAGTTCTTCCAGTCGCGGTTGGCAATGGTCATGGCGATGGGTGAGCCGATGGTGGCGCCGTGGCGAACACCGCTCAGAATGTGCGCTGCGTCCGTCTCAATGCGCATGCGGCCGCCGCGGCCATAGCCCTGCTGGCGCCGCCAAAGCTCGCGGGCAATGAAGCTTTCGTCCACCGGCACGCCGCCGGGCATGCCGCTTAGCATGGCCACCAGGGCCTCGCCGTGGCTCTCTCCCGCTGTTGAAAAACGAAGCAAATGTGGCTCCGGTGAGGCGCATTCGCGCACCCAGGTTGAACTCCGATTGTAGCAACGGTGCCTGCCTGTGTTCGCAGTCGCGTTACACTCGCACCTATCAGAAACTGACTTTGCCCTCGGAAGGAATCTTCTTTGCGCCAGCTATCCCGCTTCCGCATCTTCGCCGTTGCCTTCGCCGTCTCCGTTGTTGCTACTTCCCTTTCCGCACAAGCCAGGCGTGACAATCCGCCTGCTCCCTCCGCGGACGCAATCGATTCCGAGGCGTGGGTGCGCGCGCACTACACGAAATACGAATACCGCATCCCCATGCGTGACGGCGCAAAGCTCTTTGTGAATGTGATGGTGCCGCAGCCCGGTGCCTTTCACGACCACGGACCCTACCCCTTCCTGGTGACGCGCACGCCCTACTCGTGCGGTCCTTATGGCGAGGATCAGTACCCGCGCGCCGTAACCTACAGCAATGAACTTGCATCCAGCGGCTACATCTTCGTTTGCGGCGATGTGCGCGGGCGCTACGCCTCCGAAGGCGAATTCATCGAAATGCGTCCCCACATTGACGAGAAGAAGTCCCCCAAGGACGTGGACGATGCCAGCGACATGTACGACACGGTCGAGTACCTGCTGAAGCATGTGCCCAACAACAACGGCAAGGTTGGCATCACCGGCATCAGCTACCCCGGTTTCTTCACCTCGGCATCCATCATCGACTCACACCCCGCGATCAAGGCCGCCAGCCCGCAGGCGCCCATGACCGATCTCTACCTCGGTGCGGACGATAGTTACCATGGCGGCGCCTTCATGCTGGCGGCTGGCTACGGTTTTTACAGCGCTTTTGTACCGCAGAAAAACCCCATTGACACCAGTGAGCCGCGCGCGGACCGCTTCAACTACGGCACCAACGACATGTATGAGTTCTATCTGCGTGACAACACCAGCAATCTGACCAAGCTGCTGGAAAAACGTGGGCCAACGCTCTTCCGCGACCAGATCGAGCACACCACGCTGGACAGCTACTGGAAGCCGCGCAACCTGAGCGAGCACATGCGCAACGTGCACACCGCCGTGATGACGGTGGGCGGCTGGTTCGATGCGGAAGATCTGACCGGGCCGCTAAAGACCTACAACGCCATTGACCGCTTCAATCCCGGCCTGGGTGCGGCGAACACTGTCGTGGTAGGCCCGTGGGTGCATGGCGGCTGGGCGCGCAGCGACGGCGACCGGCTTGGCGAGGTGACCTTCAATGCGAAGACTGGCGACTTCTTCCGGCGGGAGATCCAGTTCCCTTTCTTCGAGCACTACCTGAAGGATGCGCAGGCCGCTCCGCTGCCCAAGGCGTACATGTTCGAAACGGGGACCAACGCCTGGCGCAAGTACGACCAGTGGCCGCCCAAAGGCGTGGAGGCAAAGACGCTCTACTTCCACGCTGGCGGCAAGCTCAGCTTTGACGCACCAGCCGGCAAGGGCGCAACGGCGAAGGACAGCTACGAGAGCGATCCGACGCATCCTGTTCCGTTTGTGAGCTACACCACAGACACCGTGCCGCAACGCTACATGACCGACGACCAGCGCTTCGCCTCGCGCCGGCCCGATGTGCTGACCTACACAACGGAGGTGCTGAAAGAAGATGTGACCGTTGCCGGGCCAATCTCACCCAAGCTCCACATCAGTTCCAGCGGCACCGACTCCGATTTCGTGGTCAAGCTCATTGATGTCTACCCGTTCGACTTTCCAAACCCGGATGCACCAGACGCCGCGCAGGGCAAGCGCATCCTGGGTGCGGCACCCGTTCTGCTGGGCGGCTACCAGCAACTGGTGCGCGGCGAGCCCTTTCGCGCCAAGTTCCGCAACAGCTGGGAAAAGCCGGAAGCCCTGAAGCCGGGCGAAGTCACAGCCGTGAATTTCGACATGCCGGATATCGATCACACCTTCCGCAAGGGCCACCGCATCATGGTGCAGGTGCAAAGCTCGTGGTTTCCGCTGGTGGACCGCAACCCGCAAACCTTTACCAACATTCCAACCGCCAAGCCGGAGCAGTTCGTGAAAGCCACGGAAACGGTCTACACGGGCGCCGACGCACCCAGCGGCGTGCAGGTGATGGTGCTGCCGCAGAACTAACTGTCCACACGAGAAGCGCTCGTTGGCCCTAAAGCGACGAGCGCGCGCAAATCATGACACGGTAGCGGCTCCAGGCGGAAGACCCCGCCGGGAGCCGCTCATTTTCTGGCACCCGCAAAAGAGAGGTGCTTCACTGGCTGTGTTGCATCTCTGGAGGCTGCCTTGTTCGTTGGTTTATCAAAGACCCGCACTACGCGCCGTTTTCTCTTTCTCGTCCTCACCTGCACAGCTTTTTGCTTTGTGCGATCGGTTGCGCAAAGCGATGCCGCTCCAAAGAAGGTCGTCACCACGGCTCAGGACCTTCCGCGTTTCACCTACCCGGCCACGAGCGCAAGTGCGCTGCTCCAAGCGGACGATGCAACATTCAAAGCTTTTGCAGAGAAGGTCGATGAGGATGTCCGGTCGACGCTCGCAACCTACCAAATCGAGGACAAAGCGACACTGCGGCAGCTCCTGACCGAGCGTGCCAATGCGGCGTTGTTGATGAACGATGTCCCTGGCGGCCTCGCTGTGCTGGACCGCCTCAAGTCCGTGGAGGAAAAGCCATCGGCGATGGCGACTTCCGGAATCATGAATCGGGAAATTCTTTTGGCCCGGCAGGATTCTGGAGCATCTTTCGGCCCTGCTTACCAGCAGGCGTTTGCCGCGCGTTTCCAGCAGCGGTTGGCAGCGTTGCCCTGGAGCGCGGGCCAGGACGAGGCAAAAGGACTGAAAAGGCTCTTTGAAATTCTCGGCCCACAACAGGTCATCTCCGTGACTCGGGCGGAGGAGGATCCCGGCGTGGCGAAGACAAGCAGCATGACCTTTGAAGTCGCTCTGCGCATAATTCAGGAGCGTGTTCTGCTGCAGACCTATTTGCCACTGAGTCAGCCGGCATCACGCGCGCTGAGTACCTACATTGCCGCGAACAATCGGCAGAAGCCAGACATCTGGGCTGCCCGCGAAGTCACTCTTTCCAGCGCGGACCGGCTGACTCCGGTGCGCATTGGCATCTGGGATTCCGGTGTCGATACGAGCCTGTTTCCGGCGCAGCTCTACACCGACACGGCTCCTGGAAAGTTCAATCAGCATGGACTGGCGTTCGATCAGCAAGGAAAGCTCGCCGCCGGCGACCTGCAGCCGCTCACCCCCGAGCAGAAAAGCGATTATCCCAAGGTTCTCAAGCTATCGAAAGGCCTGGACGATTTGCAGAACGGCATCGATTCGCCTGATGCCATTGCCGCCCGTGCGCTCCTAACCACCACTCCACCCGACGAGCTGGCCCGCTTCCGCAAGAGTTACACCTTTCTGAACCAGTGGAGTCATGGGACGCATGTGGCCGGCATTGCCGCGCGTGGAAACCCCGCGGCACAGCTTGTGGTGCTGCAATTCGACGACGGTCTGGCGACCCTGCCCTTTGCGCCAAGCGTGGCGTGGGCCGAGCAGTTCAAAACGGATTTTGCCATGCTGGCCGGCTACCTGAACACGCATCAGGTACGGGTGGTGAATATGAGTTGGTCCGACAATCAAGGTGAGTTTGAACAATGGCTTGCCAAGACGAGCACGGAGAAAGATCCACAAGTGCGCAAGCAAACAGCCGCCAAGCTGTATGCGATCTGGCGCGAAGCAGTGGAGGGTGCGATCCGCAAAGCGCCGGGTACCCTGTTTGTCTGCGCCGCCGGAAACGCTGACAGCAACGCCGGATTCCTGGGAGACGTGCCTGCGTCTCTGCACCTGCCGAACCTGGTCACGGTGGGTGCGGTCGACCAGGCAGGTGAGGAGACCAGCTTTACCAGCTACGGCGACACAGTCATCCTGGATGCGAATGGCTTTCAGGTGGACAGCTATATGCCCGGAGGAAGCCATGCCCGGAAATCCGGCACGTCCATGGCGTCACCTAACGTGGCAAATCTAGCCGCAAAGCTCATTGCTCTGAATCCGGCACTGACGCCGGAACAGACCATCGCTCTAATCAAGCAGGGGGCGGAAACCAGCGCCGATGGCCGCCGTCACCTGATCAACCCGAAAGCTTCGGTCGCACTGCTGCAACGAGCCTCGAATGTGCCGTCCAATTCAGAACGCAAAGCGCAGCTTGAGGTAAAGCAGCACTGAATGAGCGGCAAGTGATGCTCGCGCGCTCCTATACTCAAGGGGATGGCACTTCAACAGACCCGCTCTCGTGAACTTCAGCAACGTGCTCTCCGCCTGATCCCTGGCGGCGTGGATTCGCCGGTGCGGGCGTTTCGCGCCGTGGGAGGCGATCCGCCGTTCATCGAGCGGGCGGAGGGGGCTTATCTCTTCGATGTGGATGGCAATCTCTACATCGACTACTTCGGCTCGTGGGGCCCCATGATCCTGGGCCATGCTGCACCGGCCGTGATTGAGGCAGTGCGGGAGGCGGCGGGCCGCTCGACCAGCTTTGGCGCATCTACCGCGGCCGAGGCGGAGCTGGCACAGCTCGTGGTGGACGCCGTCCCTTCCATTCAGAAGCTGCGTTTTGTCAGTTCCGGCACCGAAGCCGTGATGAGCGCAATCCGCGTCGCGCGGGCGTTTACTGGGCGCAAGCGCATTGTGAAGTTTGAAGGCTGTTATCACGGGCACTCCGACGCGCTGCTGGTCAAGGCCGGATCAGGTGTGGCAACGCTCGGCATCCCCGGCTCGGCCGGTATCCCTACCGAAACGACGCAGTTCACCACGGCCTTGCCCTACAACAATCTGGATGAGGTAGAGACCCTCTTTGCCAAACATCCGGGCGAGGTGGCGTGCGTCATTTTGGAGGTCGTCGTCGGCAACGCGGGGACCATCCTGCCTGCGGAGGGCTTTCTGGAGGGTCTGCGCCGCATTACTGAACGAGAGGGTGCGCTGCTTATTTTCGACGAAGTGATGACCGGCTTCCGGCTGGCACTTGGCGGCGCGCAGGAAATCTATGGTGTGCGGCCAGACATGACGACGCTGGGCAAGATCATCGGCGGCGGCCTGCCGGTGGGTGCGTTTGGCGGGTGCGCGGAGATCATGGATCAGCTTGCGCCGTTGGGGGCGGTCTACCAGGCGGGCACGCTGTCGGGCAATCCACTGGCGATGGCGGCGGGCATCGCCACGCTGAAGGCGCTGCACGCGGGTGGGCCGGTCTTTTACAAAGACCTGGCAAGAGTAACGGAGCGCATTGCGTCAGGTGTGGCTGAGGCGGCCGATGAAGCGGGCGTGCCAGTAGTGACGAACCGTATCGGCTCCATGTTCACGTGGTTCTTCCGCTCGGGAGCTGAGGACGATGCCGTGCTGAACTTCGACGATGCCGCGCGCAGCAACATCGCACGCTTCGGGCACTTTCATCGCGCCATGCTGGAGCGCGGCGTTTGGCTGCCGCCCTCGCAGTACGAGGCGGCCTTTGTTTCCGGGGTGCACGGCGAGACGGAGATTGCTTTGACAGTCGCCGCCGCACAGGAAAGCTTTATAGCCATTCAGAAATTGGAAAGCCAGCCAGCCGCCCGCCACTAAGAAGCAGAAACGCCGGTGCTCCCGCTACCTGCCGCTGCTCCGCTCATTGGTGGGGGAGGTCTGCCAGACCGGGCTGATTAGCTCCGTGCGAAGTACGGGGCCGTTCAGAAACAGTGGCTGCTGCGACCGGATGAAGGCGGGCACCTCCCCCGTGCTGATCCAGGCTTTCGCATCCGGAGGCGCTTTTCCAACTGCGGGAGCAATCAGTCCGGCAAAGCCTCCAAGCTTCAGATGGAGATTGAAACGGATCGCCTTGTTACGCAGGCCCGCGCTGCGAAAGGTGTCTTCGCCCTCGGGTGTGATGGAGATGGTGATCAACCGAGGTTTTGGCGACGCGACCAAATAGGACAGCTGCGTCTCCTTTGTGGCGGGAGAGATATTTTTCAGCGCGTTGATGAGGATGCCATTGGCCAAATCGGGCGGCAGGTCCAGGTGGGTGGTTTCCACCTTCTCCGGGTCGTTGTCCTTGTCCCGGTAACGTACGGTGACCTGGCCGGTGGCGGCCTGAATCAAGAGATCCACCTGCTTTGAGAAGAGCGGCCCTTTCTGGATATGATGATCGCTGATCAGGCGGAAGACACCGGTCTGCGAGAAGACAGCCGTGTCGTCATCGATGGAGCCGTCATGGAAACGGTACGTCAGGCGGGCTGTCAAACGGTCGCCGCGAATGGTCTGAATCAGGTCGGCCGCGCCCAGCAGCTTGCCATCGAGCGACCGGATCGCAAGATAGCCGTGGACCGAACCCTCTTTGTACTTCACGGCAACGGGATCGGCCAAAAGCTGACTTGAGAACAGTAAAAGGGTGACAAGTCTTCCCGGCCACAGTCGCATGAGGCACAGTGTACCGAAGGCCTCCTCATTCTGCGGTGGAAGGCGCAGACGCCTCACTCCAGTTAGAAGATGTGCACGCGCGCATTTGGCGCGAGGTAGAGCTTTTCTCCCGGCTTCACCCCGAAATCGGTGTACCAGGCATCCAGGTTGCGCACTGTCTGGGCGCGGACGGGGCCGGGAGCGTGACCGTCGGTGAGCACCTGGCGCCGAAGTGCCGCTTCACGCGCCTTGCCCTGCCAGTTCTGCGCGAAGGCGATGAAGAACTGCTGGTCGCCGGTGAGACCGCTCACCGTTGCAGCTGTCTTACCATCGAGTGAGACATGGTAGGCATCCAGCGCGGCGGTGATGCCGGCCAGGTCGGCAATGTCCTCGCCTAGAGTCTGCTTGCCGTTCACGTGGACGCCGGGCAGCGGCTCATAGGTGTCGAACTGCGCGGCCAGCGCGGCGGTGGAAGCATTGAAGTGGGCGCGGTCCGTCCCGGTCCACCAGTCGCGCACGCGGCCTTCGGAGTCGAAGTCGGAACCTTCCGAGTCGAAGGTGTGCGAGATTTCATGGCCGATCACGCTGCCGATCGCGCCGTAGTTTGCAGCTGACGGAGCGGCTGCATCGAAGAACGGCGGCTGCAGGATCGCCGCCGGAAAGTTGAGCGCGTTATTGAGCGGCATCTGCACGGCATTCACAGTCTGAGGCGTCATGCACCACTCGTCCGGGTCGGTCGGTTTGCCAATGCGGCCGAGGTTGTAGTGGTAGTCGAACAGGGCGATGCGGTGCACGTTGCCGGCGAGATCATCGGGCTCAATCTCCAGGCCGTCATAGCTGCGGAAGTGGTCGGCGTAGCCCACGCTCACGCGCAGTGTCTTCAACTTGGCCAGCGCCTCGGCCTTGGTGGACGGTGCCATCCAGGTGATCGCCTCCAGGCGCTGGTGGTAGACCGCCAGCAGGTTGGCAACCAGCGCCTGCGCCTCCCGTTTGGACTGCTCCGGAAAGTAGCGCTGCGCGTAAAGCTTGCCCACCGCGTCGCCCAGGCTGCCGTTCACCAGGTCAAGGGCGCGGCGCTCCAACGGGCGCTGCTGCGGCGCGCCCGTAAGCACCGTGCCGAAGAAGCGGAAGTTCTCCGTGCGGATCTCCTGCGATAGCGCGCCGGCGTTCGCCAGGATTGCATGCAGCCGCAGGAAATCCTGCCAGGTGCTCACCGGCGTCGCGCCCACAAGAGCGGCTTCCTCGGTAACCGCCGCCGGCTGCCAGACATAAAACTCCTTTTGCTGGGGCAGGGCCGCGGCCTGAAAGAAGACGGGCCAATCCAGTCCGGGAGCTTTGCTGGTGAAGTCAGCGGCCGTCCAGAGGTTATCGGCCTTGCGGATGTTCTCACTGTCCGCCAGCGAGATGTGCACCTTCGCGATGCTGGTTTCGAGGGCAATCACCCGCGCGGCGCGCTCGTCAGGATTGCTGAAGCCGGCAAGGCGAAACATGGTCGCGGCAAAGGTCGTGTACTGCTTGCGGATATCGGCCATGTGCGCGCCCCCGTCGAGGTAGTAGTCGCGGCTGGGCAGCGTCAGCCCGCCCTCAAATACATAGGGCGCATAATGATGCGGATCGTGGAAGCCGGGCGCCACCCACAGCCCGAAAAGATTGGCCGTGTGGAACTGGCCGAGGTTGAGCGCGTCCACGTCTGTGCGCAGCGTCTGGCCCAGCGCCGATGCGAAATCGCGTTGCGTGTGGATACCGTCAATGGCAGCGAACTCGGGCTTGAGCGGGTCCATGCCGTGCGTGTCCTTGGCCTGCTCATTCAGCATGGAGGCGTACAGGTCGGCGATGCGCTTCGTGTCGGTGCCGGGCGCGGCGTTGGCGCTCACGGCCTCATGCACGATGTTGCCAATCTGAACGGAGGTGCGCTCGGCGACTTCGGAAAAGCCGTTGATGGAGGTGCGGTCTGCCGGGATCTCTGTGCGTCGCTGCCATGCGCCGTTGCTGTACGCGTAGAAATCGTTACCCGGCTTGATGGCCGGGTCCATGTCGGCCGGACGGATGCCGTGGATGCCCTGGGCCGTGTCCAATGCCGTGTCCAATGCAGTGCTCGGTGCAGCGCTCCGCACGGCGGGCTGCTGCGCCGCAGCG
>CAXTPQ010000006.1:101304-108142 GCA_964246215.1 uncultured Terriglobus sp.
GTCCAATGCAGTGCTCGGTGCAGCGCTCCGCACGGCGGGCTGCTGCGCCGCAGCGGTCGAAACACATAGAAGCAACGAGGCGGCGGCAAGCAGGCGCGAGTAAGACCGGAGCGGCACAGGCATGCACGCGATTTTAACGCCACGCCAAACCTTATGGGTGTGCAGGATGCGGCGTGAGGACATCGGCGGAGCCGCCCTGATATTCTCAAAGCGCTCACAACCGCTGCAATCAACAACCTGCAAAGGACGCCCGCGTGACCGACCAAACTGCCGAACCTGTACGCAAGACCAAGGCAGCCAAGCCTGCAACCTACGCTGACGCCGGCGTGGATATTTCCGAGGGCGACCGGACCAAACAGCGCATCAAGATGCTCGCCCGTAAGACCTTCAACAAGCAGGTGCTGAGCGAGATCGGTGGGTTTGGCGGGCTCTTCGGGCTCGATCTGGTCAAGTACCCCAATCCGGTGCTGGTGTCATCCGCCGATGGCGTGGGAACAAAGCTGAAAGTCGCCTTTGAATTGGGCATTCACCACACCGTGGGCGCGGATCTGGTGAACCACTGCGTGAACGACGTTGCCGTGCAGGGCGCCACGCCGCTGTTTTTTCTGGATTATCTCGCGACCGGCCGGCTCGAAGGCTCTGTCGCGGAGACGGTCGTCTCCGGCATCAGTGAGGCGTGCCGTGCCAATGGCTGCGCCCTGATTGGCGGCGAGACGGCGCAAATGCCGGGTTTCTACGCGGATGGCGAGTATGACCTGGCCGGCTTCATCGTGGGCGTGGTGAACCGTGATGAGGTCATCACGGGCGAGAAGATTGAGGCGGGCGATTGCCTGATCGGCCTGCCCAGCAATGGTTTGCACACCAATGGGTACTCGCTGGCGCGCAAGCTGCTGTTTGAGACGGCGAAATACGGTCCCGACCAGTATGTGAACGAGTTGAAGGACAAGACAGGCTCGGCGCTGATGCGGCAGCACCGCAGCTACTTGGCGATTGTGAAGAAGCTGACGGCGGCGGGCATCGTACGCGGCATCGCACACATTACAGGGGGCGGCATCACGGAGAATCTGCCTCGCATTCTGCCCAAAGGTCTGTGCGCCGTGGTCGAGCTGAGCGCGTGGGAGGTGCCACCGCTCTTCACGCACCTGCAGCAGCTTGGCGATGTGGACCGCGATGAAATGCTGCGGACCTTCAACATGGGCATCGGCATGATCGTGGTGGTGCCGGGCGAACAGGTGCGTAAGGCCAAAAGCATTCTGAGCCGGGCCAACGAGCGATTTCACCTGATGGGCCGCATCGCCAAAGGCGAACGCCGTGTGAACTACGCTTGACGGCAATGCCGAACCGCATTCAGAGACTCGGTGTCCTGCTCAGCGGCCGTGGTTCCAACTTCGTTGCCATCGCGGACGCCATTGCCGCCGGTGCGCTACCCGGTTGCGAGATCGCCGTCGTCATTGCGAACGTTGCAGACGCACCCGGCCTCCGGGCCGCCAGCACTCGCGGCATCCCGGCTGTCACGCATGTATCGAAGGGTGTGCCCCGCGAGGAGCATGACCGGCGCATGTTGCAAACGCTCCGCGAGCATGGCATTCATTGCGTCATCCTCGCCGGCTACATGCGCGTGCTCACGCCGGTGTTCATTGCGGCATTTCCGCAGCGCATTTTGAATATCCATCCCTCGCTGCTGCCCAAATTTCCGGGCCTGCACGCACAGCGGCAGGCGCTGCAAGCGGGCGAGACAGTTGCGGGGTGCACCGTTCACCTGGTGGACGAGCAGGTAGACCACGGTGCAATCCTGCTGCAGCGACGTGTGCCTGTGCTGCCCGGCGATGATGAAGCCAGCCTGAGCGCGCGCATCCTGGAGCAGGAGCACATTGCGTATCCCGAGGCGATCCGGGGATTTCTGCTACAGCAGTCCTGATACGCAGCACAAGCAAACCGTCTAAGCCGACTGCTGCCCTGCATCGCTCAGCGTAATCTTCAGGTTCATGCGGCGTTGGCCGCGGAAGATCGTCACGTTCACTGTATCGCCCGCCTTGTGCGTGGTCATCACGTTGCTCAAATCCTGAGCATTGGTGATCTCCTGGCCGTCGATGGAGACGATGAAGTCGCCGCCGAGCATAACGGGCGTGTTGCCCAGGTAGGCGCGCTGTGTGCCGCCCTTCAGGCCTGCGCGGTCGCCTCCACTGCCGGGCACAACGCGCTCCACCAGCACGCCGTAATCATTGGGCAGGCCAATCTGCTGGGCCAGATCAGGCCCGATCTCGAGCGTGGTGATGCCGAGTGAGGGCCGGCGTACATGCCCGTACTTTGAGAAGTCTTCCAGCACCGCGCGGGCGGTGTTGATCGGTATGGCGAAGCCAATGCCGGCGCTCTGGTCGGCGTTGTTGCTGGCGATCAGGGTATTGATGCCGATGACCTCACCTTTGGAGTTCATCAACGGACCGCCACTATTGCCGGGGTTGATCGCGGCATCGGTCTGAATCGCATTGTCGATCGCGGAACCGGTCGGCCCCTTGATCGAGCGGATCGCGGAGATGATGCCGCGCGTCATGGTTCCCGACAGCCCAAAAGGATTGCCGATGGCGAAGACCTTCTGGCCGACCTGCAGGCTGTTCGAGTTGGCGAGTTCAACGGGCTGCAGGTTGGGCGCGTTGATCTGCAAGAGAGCCAGATCGTGCGTCTTGTCGACGCCGATCACCTGTGCCTTGTATTTGTGTTTGTCAGAGAGCTGCACTTCCACGCGCTGAGCGTTGTCGATGACGTGGTTGTTGGTCAGGATGTGGCCCTGCTTGTCCAGAATGAAGCCCGACCCCTGGCCCTGCTGCGGCACCTGCCCATAGAAGAAATCGAAGGCGACGGCGGTGGAAGTGATGTTCACCACGCTTGGCGTCAGTCGCTTATAGACCGAAATGTTGTTCTGCTCTTCCGCGTCGTAGGCCGGCTCGGCATTGGCGACCTTCAGTTGAAAATCGCCGAGCGGGCCATGATCTGTTACGGTCGTGCTGCCGTCCTTCACAGGCGACAACCGGGCCGCAAGCGTCCCCAGCGTGCCCGCCGGCCACAGGTGGTCCGACGTGTATAGCAAGCCCATTACCAAAAGCAAAACCAGCAGCAATCTTCGTACTCTCATTGTTCCTGACCTCTAACACGACTGCCACACCAGTTTACCGGGGACGGCCCGCACTCTCGTACTCAGAAACCGCTATCCGCCGTTACCCGGTGCCATGCCTTCGCGTGCCTCCGCCTGCAAATCGCGATACACCGCTTCCACCCTGGCGCGGAGCTCGCCCCGGCTTCCGTCGTTGTGGATGATCACGTCGGCAAACGCCGCCTTCCGCTCCTCCAGCATCTGCGCGGCAAAGCGGCTTTGCGCATCCTGCCGCAACAACGCGCGATCCACTGATGGATCAGACGCAAGTGCACGTGCAATGTAGCGCTCCATACGCAGTGATTCCCGTGCGGTGACCAGCACGATGCAGTCGAAGCGGTCTCGCCAAGAGAGCGAAGTCACCGGTTCTTCAGCGGCGGCAAAACGCTGACCCGGCTGCTCCGCCGGCGCATACCGCGTTTCCAGCAGCAGTGCCGACTCGACGATGGCGACGGCCTCCGGATGCTTTGTCGCCATCTCCCTTAGCCATTGTTGTTGCGCCGCGATGACCGGCGGATGCACCAGCGCATTCAGTTCGTCCACACGGCCCTCCTGAAAGGCAAGCCTTGCCAGCACGCCGCGGTCCAGACAGCCGTCTTCTCGCAGCACAAGCGGCCCGAAATGGTCGACGATCGCCTTGTGCACGGCTTCACCCGGCTCCATCATCTCGCGGGCCACCTGGTCGCTTTGCGATACAAAGGCTCCAAGCTCACGAAAGATGGCGGATGCGGCGGACTTGCCGCCAGCCATACCACCCGTCAGACCGACGC
The DNA here is from genome assembly GCA_964246215.1 of uncultured Terriglobus sp. GTDB lineage: Bacteria > Acidobacteriota > Terriglobia > Terriglobales > Acidobacteriaceae > Terriglobus. The sequence continues at coordinate 105,223 of CAXTPQ010000006.1, forward strand.
GCAGCATGCGGTTACACGGGCCCTGGCCGTGGGTCCCGCCGCATGCGTGCCGCCTTGACCGTGTTCTGCATGAGCATGGCAATGGTGAGCGCGCCCACGCCGCCCGGCACCGGCGTGTACGCACTGCTGAGTTCATAACAGCGCGGATCAAAGTCTCCCATCAACACAAATCCACGCTTCTCGAAGGTGGCGGCACGTTTCACATCTCCAGGAAAGAAGCGCTCGACGGCATCGGCGGTGTCCAGCCGGTTGATGCCAACATCGATCAGCACCGCGCCGGGCCGGACCATCTCCGGCGTCACAAGCCCGGGTACCCCGGTAGCCACCACCAGGATCTCCGCCCTCTGCGTGTACATGGCCAGATCGCGCGTGCCCTTGTGGCAGACGGCGACCGTCGCCCCCGCATTCAGCAGCATGGTGGAGAGCGGCTTGCCCACGATATCGCTGCGTCCGATCACGACGCAATCGCAACCCGCTACGGAAATCTGGGAGCGGCGCAACATCTCCATCACACCTGCCGGGGTGCAGGGTGCCAGGCTCGCCTGCCCGATTTGCAGCCGGCCCACGTTCACCGGATGAAAGCCATCCACATCCTTGCTGGGCGTGACTGCCTCCAGGATGCGGCGCGTGTCGATGTGCTTCGGCAGCGGCAGCTGGACAAGGATGCCATCCACGGCATCGTCACCATTGAGCGAGTGAATGGTTTCCAGCAACTCCGCTTCCGTAATGGTGACCGGTGGCGTGAGCAATGTGCTGCGAATGTCCAGTTCCGCGGAGGTGCGTACCTTGTTGCGGACATACACCTCTGACGCTGGATCGTTGCCCACCAGTACGACAGTCAGGCCCGGCACAATGCTCTTGCTCCTCAACTCCGCAATAGCCTGTCCTGCTTCTGCTTTGATCTCGGCCGCGATGGCTGTGCCATCCAAAATTCGTGCACTCATTTATTGAAAAGGATACAGGGCAGCAAATGTCGTACGCCGCCCACAAGGAAACGCGCCTCGGCTACAACGCGGGGGCATGCTTCACGTCTAAAAGCCAAACGCCGCTACGGCACGTCACCGCACAAGGAGTCAGCATGAGCATGGAAACCCCCGATCCTGCCACAGTCGTTTCGCTCACCGAGCCGCCAACCGGCACTGACTTTACCGTCACCGACCTGGAAACGCTACGCAATGAGCTGCTGCAATCCGGGCTGGACTCATGGCAAGCCGGTGAACTGGTGTCCAGCTTTTTGGCCGTGCGGGGTTACGGTGTATCGACGGGTGAGGCTCGCCGGGTGGCCACCAGAATCGAGTCGGAAAGCTGCTCGCTGGAGTGCATGCGCCAGGAACTGGGACGGCTTGCCCTGGTGATGTAAATCGCGAACCCACCGGTTCCAGCACAGCAATCCATATCAGCAACGATGGGCGCTACTCGTACTTGAGAGTTTCCACGGGATCAAGTGATGCGGCACGGTTTGCTGGGACAGTTCCAAAGATGACTCCCACGGCGACACTGGTGGTAAGTGCAATCACCGGTGCCCACCACGAGATGGGAATGTGAAACGGAGTCAGAAAATTCACCGCGATGGGCAGCGCGACACCAAAAAAAGTCCCGACAAATCCACCACTCAGTGAAAGAAAAACCGCCTCGGTCAGGAACTGGAGGCGCACCTCACGTTTGGTGGCACCAAGGGCTTTCCGAATACCAATTTCCCGGATACGTGCCGTGACGTTCGCCAGCATGCTGTTCATGATGCCTACACCGCTCACCACAAGAGTGATGAAGGCGGCGATGGACAGAACGTATGTAAGCGCAGTAGCAATTTGATCCATGACGACCAGCACATCCACCAGCGTTTGCGCCTTATACACGCTGGTCGAACGGTGTCTGCCCTGAATGATGCTGGTGATGCGCTGCGCGGCGTGCGGCACGTCAAGCGAGCTGCTCATGGTGAAAAAGATCTCCTTCACCGTATCCGTTCCAGTGAAGTAGCGCGCCACCGGGTAGGGCACAAGAATGGTCTGATCGGAAAGCTCCGACTGGCCGAAGTCGTTGACCCGCAGCTTGGCAACGCCCACGACGGTGAACGGTATACCGGCAACGGCGAACTCGCGGCCGATCGCACCCTGGTCAGACCCGAAGAGCAGCCGAGCAAATGGCTCGATCAGCACGCAGACGTGGTCATGCGCGACGGCGTCCTGATCGTCAAAGAAGCGTCCGGCGACGACGGCCAGGTTGCGTACATCCTTGTAGCGGGGCGAAACTCCCAGCAGAAGCGCATCTTTCGTCTGGCCGCTGCCCATGCTGATGGCGGAGTGGAACTCGAGCATCGGGGAGGAATACAGGATACCGGGGACCTGGGCGGTGACAGCTGCCTCATCTTCGCTGGTCATGTAGTCGGGCGTGGAAGCATTGTTCGGCCCAACGGTATTTCCACCGCTGTACTGCATCTCCACCAGGTTGGGCCCCAGGCTGGAGATGGTGTCGACCGCATACTGCCGGCCGGTTAAGCCAACGGTGACGACGAGCACAATGGATGCCGAACCGATGATCATACCCAGCATGGTGAGCAGGAAGCGCACTTTGCTGGCACGAAAGCTGTCCATGGCCAGGTGCAACGTCTCGCTAAAGACCATGGTGGACTTTGCGGAGCGGAGCGTGCCTTCAAAGGTGCTCTTCGAGTTTTCGATCACCGGTGCCATGTTCTCTCCGGATTAGACGGCACCTGCGGCGGGGTCGTCGCACTTTCATGAGCGCTGGCTTGCCTGCGTGCTGCTAGCATGAAGGTGCGTCACCAGAGCGGAGAGTTGGGTGAGCGGTTGAAACCGGCAGTCTTGAAAACTGCAGAACTCGGAAGGGTTCCGGGGGTTCGAATCCCTCACTCTCCGCCACAAAACCTACCTCATGCGCAGCGCGGGGGTTCGAATCCCTCACT
>CAXTPQ010000006.1:108242-125370 GCA_964246215.1 uncultured Terriglobus sp.
ACTCTCCGCCACAAAACCTACCTCATGCGCAGCGCGGGGGTTCGAATCCCTCACTTTCCGCCACAAAACTCACCTCATGCGCAGCGCGGGGGTTCGAATCCCTTACTCTCCACCACAAAACCTACCTCATGCGTAACGCGGGGGTTCGAATCCCTCACTCTCCGCCATAAACCGATCAGGTCCCGCAGAAGGTCTGGCTGACACACTGCTCGGGACGGGCGGGTGTGGCATAGATTTCGCGATCAGGCCTATCCACATACGGTTTTGATGTGACCTCCAGCAGATCTTCAAAGGGCTGGAAGTTCTCGTCGTCCACAGCTGCGTTGATCACTGCCTGCACCAGGTGGTTCCGCGGCACGAACACCGGATTGACCGACTTCATACCGGCGGCACACTCCACGGCAGAGGCCGGCTCCTTAGCAAGGCGTCGATGCCAGACCGCGGCCCACGCGTCGTACTCGGCCGGATTGCTGAACAGGGCACGAACCCTTGGTTCGGCTTGCGGTTCTGCCGCGGCATCGCACAGCAAGCGGAAAGTCAGCGTGTAATCGGCACGATTGGCTGCCATGCAGGCCAGCAGATCGTCAGCCAGTGCGTCATCGCCCTCGCGTTCTGTAAAAAGCCCGAGCTTGCGGCGCAGACCGCTTCGATAAGCAGTTTCAAATTGCGGCGAAAATGCAGCAAGCGCCTCTCTTGCTGAGGCCAGCGCAAGTTCTTCGCTGCCCTCCGCCTCCACAAACAGCGGCAGCAAGCATTCCGCCAGCCGGGTCAGATTCCAGTGCATGGCATGCGGTTGATTGCTGTAGGCATAGCGGCCCTGCTGATCGATAGAACTGAAGACCTTATTGGGATCGTAGGCTTCCAGAAAGGCGCATGGGCCATAGTCGATCGTCTCGCCGGAGATGGAGGTGTTGTCGGTATTCATGACGCCGTGAATGAAGCCGAGAAGCATCCACTGCGCCACCAACAGTGCCTGCCGCGCAATCACGCCATCCAGCAGAGCGCGGTAGAGGCGCAAAGGCTGTGCGGTCTCTGGATCCACCACAAAGTGCCGCTGGATCGCGTAATCCGCCAGCAGCCGCGTGCCTTCCACATCGCCCCGCGCGGCAGAGAACTGAAAGGTGCCCACGCGAAGATGACTGGCCGCAACCCGCGTCAGCACGGCCCCGGGCAGCACTGTTTCACGGAAAACGCGTTCGCCCGTAGTCACCGCCGCCAGAGCGCGCGTAGTTGGCACGCCGAGTGCCGCCATCGCCTCACTCACCAGGTACTCGCGCAGCACCGGCCCAAGTGCGGCACGGCCATCGCCGCGTCGCGAAAACGGCGTAGGCCCTGACCCCTTAAGTTGAATGTCATAGCGTAGACCGTTGGTTCCAACGACCTCACCGAGCAGATTGGCGCGGCCGTCCCCAAGCTGCGGTACGAAATGCCCGAACTGATGCCCCGCATAGGCTTGCGCCAGAGGCTCGGAACCACTTGCCACTCGATTCCCCGCCAGGACCTCCACCCCTTCCGGGCTGGCCAGCGCCTCTGGGTCCAGGCCGAGAGTCTCAGCCAATGCGGCGTTCACCTTGACCAACCGCGGCGCCGTAACGCGCGCTGGATCCAGGCGTGCATAGAAGCGCCCGGGTAAGTGCACGTATGTGTTGGCGAAAGGAAAGTGCACGTGCTGGAACTCACCGTGGAGGTTTTGGGCTGCTGTGTCAGTGAGAGGTGTTGGCGAACTCATGCCCATTGGATGTCGGCAGGCCGTGTTCGCTGCGGTAGAGGCAAGCACGGCGGTCCTGGACGGGTCTCGCAACCGTGACTGCTCGCCTTGAACCCGTGCTTGACCCGTTCAGGGCAGCTGGAAATCCATGACTGCCATGGCACTCATCGGGACCGGCTTGCCGGACGAGACATACGGGCGGTAGCGCCAGCGCTGCACTGCATCGAGTGCGGCATCCCGCAGCAATGGCGGCCCGCTGATGATACGTGCCGCGATCACGTTGCCATTACGGCCGACCTCCGCCTGCACTTTGACCTCGCCCTGCACGTGTGCGGCGGACGCTGCCGCTGGATACGCCGGCGACGGGCTGTACAGAACATTCGCGGCCATCCTGCCAAGTGAGATGGGGCGGACAATGCCTGCGCGGGCTGTATCGCCATGCCCAGGGGAAGCGCTTCCAGGCACAGCTGAAAGACTCGCCGGGTCGACCTCGGCAACAAGGTTGGCACTGCCCGCAAGAGATGCAGAGGAGGAGGTCACTGCCCGCCTCCGCAAGAGGCGGGGATGATGTTGCAGATCGGAGGTCTCATCGCTGGCCGAGGCGTATGCGGGAATGCCTGGTGATCCCAGGCGCTGGCTCAACGTGGAAGCCGGGATTGCATTCGTTCCGGCATTTGCTATGGTTGCTGCGCGTTGGTTGGGTGAGGAAGCGAGGAGCGTGGAGGGAGACTTTCCCCGCGCGACGAGTGAAGCTGTGTTCGGCGGAATGGCGGAGGCTGGAACAGCCGAGGCCGCTTCCGTAGGCTCGACAACACGCTTGCCCAGAGCAGGCTCCGTATGACTGTCCGTGACATGCGCAGCTTCACGCCGGGCAGACTTCAGCAGCGGACGAGAGAGCGGCGCGACCGGCCTGGCAGGCGCACTTCGCGAGTAGGTCTGCACAGCCGGCGATGGGGCCGCTTCCGTCGCCGCTCCACCCACGTCAGGCAGGATGGTCACACTACCCCTGTTGGCAGATGAGTCAGGGACAGTACGCACCGGCCCTCGTACAGCACCATCCAGCACACGTTCAGCATCCCTAGACGGCCGGCTATGCAGCCAAAGGCCCATGAACAAGGCAGCCAAAACGCACGCGGCCGCAATCCAGAGAACAGGCCCGCGGCCCTTGTGAGCGGGGGGCGACACCTGCCGGTAGAACGGCTGAAAACTTGGAGACGGTGCGGTTGGCTTCAAGTCGCCTTGTTCAGCACCTTCTCCAAAAGAGGACGGGGCTGGAGAGGGAGATACCGCAGATTCGTGCGCAAGAGACGCTGCAGGCCGAACTCTCTCCTCTTCTCTTGCGGATGTAACCCCGTGCTGACCGTCCGAGTCGAAGGACCGCCTGGCTGCCATCACAAAGCGCAAGAGGTCGTGAGCGGCATCGTCCTCCGCCTCGGCAGCCAGGCGGGTGCCTGCGGCGGCAACAGCCAGCACGCCCAGCAGGTCGGCAGGGCTCATCCGCCGGTCGCTTCTGTCGATCGACACCCAGAGATGCGACGTCAGATCACGGCGGAAGCCACGATCGTGCCGCAAACGCGTGGCAAGCTCACCCAGGGCTCCCGCCGTGCCCCCGGCAAAATCAGCCTGCACCAAGAACGCCCGCACTTCGGCGATCTCTTCCGCATAGTGCGCAGCTACATCTCGGAGTTGAAGCGGTTGCAACATACCTGAAAATCGAATCTCCTCTCCCAAAGCTATAGGTCACGGGTGCAAATGAATAGACACAAAAGCTCACCAGGTGTTGCCCTCTGGCGATCTATCCACTTGCAAACAGATGTCCTGCAAAGTCCGTTCGCCCCAGAGCCGGGAGCTACCAGAAATATGTCTTTGCGACTTCAATGTTGACCGGCGTGTAGCCGACCACATGAATGCGCAAAACGGCCTGCATGTTCTTGCCTTGCCAGCCCGCCGGCGCCGAGCGGAGCAGTTCATTCATCTTCTCCGGCGAACACACAAACTCGGCGGCGGCCTGCGTTCCATACGAGCCAATGCCGCCGATCACCAGCGCGGGGCCGCCGGTGCCGCTGTGCAGCACGCGTGAAATCAGTGCAAAGTCTTCGGTCGGCTCACCATGGTTGTCCGGGCCGGTCGTCCAGCGCTGCGACGGGTTTGCCCGGTCCACAATGCTGGTCCCGTCGCGAAAGCTCAGCGGGAGCGGATCGGTGGTGGCCAGCGTCCAGTGATTGTTGAAGCCACCGATAAAGACGGCCGGTGTGTTGCGCAAATCGCTGATGGAAAGATCACTGCCCGAGCGCAGCAAGAATGGCCGCGACCAACTCTTCAGCAGCGACGCCACCTGGACCGAAGCGGCCAGATCGCCAGTGGTGATGAACGTATTCTCGGCTGCCACCAGGTCGTCACTGCGGATAACCGAGCCCTTCGGCAGATCGGGAAAGAACTCTGGGCCGTTTTGCCGGTTCAGTCCGTGCTCCTGACGATACCGCTCCAGATACCCCGGGGTGAACCGGTACGCGACATTGGTACCCGTATAAATGAGCACGGGTTCCTGCTGCCTGGCGACGGGTGCCCAGAACCGGTCCTGAGCTGTCGCGCGATGATTCCAGAGCCGAAAAGCAATGGCGGCAAGCAGACAAAGAAGGAGGACCGCAATCGGTGCACCAACCCGGCGAGGGATGCGGAACTTCCGGCGTAGCGCGGGATCTGCCGCCAGCGCCGGCTTGCGCACCGTTACCTCGGAGATTTGTTGCAATTCCAAAGTGCTGACAGCCGCTGGAATAACGTCCGAAGGCGCTTCTGCGGCCATCTTGGAGACCACCGCAGGAGTGATCTCGGCACGTGGAATGGCTGCGATGCGGAAGTTTGCCCGATAGGCTCCGGGTTTCAGTTCAATATGGAGCGCATGAGGTTCCTCTGCCTGGTAGAACTGTGCCAGCCGCTTCCGGATGTCCGCCGCACGCATGCGAACCACTGGATCCTCGGCGGTATCGTAGTCGGGCGACCGGCCAAAGACCTCAATCCCGACAATGCGTTCCCGCAAGTCCGATTCGCGGCCGGCCAGGGAGTGTTCCACAATGTACTGCAACAGGTCGCGGCACTGCTTGCTCGTGCGAAACGGCTGGCTTTGCAGGATCTGCTCGAGTTCTTTGCGTACCGCGTCCGGGCCGATGGCGCTCTGCGTCAAGTCGACTGTCTCGTCGGGGGGCGTTTCCAGTGTGCGCATGCTTTCAAACAGCTCCGCACTTTCGCGTGAGCCGGAGGTAGTATACCCCCGCATTACCCCATAGAAATCAGCAGAATCCCGTAAGTCCTGAGCGGCTACCGTAACTTTCGTTGACAACGGTGTGTGCGCGCAAGCTCCATGTGTGAGTTCCCGGTGCTGTCCAGGGCAGGTTCAGAATCGCACCAGGCTCCCGCCATGGAACAGCAACACGGGGAAACAATCCGAGACGGCCGCATCCCATGCCGCTCTGCACTGGAATGATTTCCTTCTGGAGGCAATACATGAAATTCAGTTCGCCACTTCGAAATGTGTGCGTCATCGGCGCTCTCAGCGTCTCCGCTGTCCTGGCACAGACTCCTACCGGCTCCCTGCAGGGCACGGTCGTCGACAGCTCAGGTGCCGTGATCCCCAATGCCCAGATCACCGTGCGGAACCAGGGAACCAACTACACCAAGACGCTGCAGACCGACGGTGCCGGCCGCTTTCAGGTCCCGCTGCTGCCGCCGGGCGATTACACCGTTCAGGTAAACGCCCCTGGCTTCCGCGCCGACGAGCAGCATGACATCAATGTCGAAGTGAACGAGGGTCACCCCGTAAACTTCAAACTGAACGCCGGCGGAGCGGACCAGACGGTGGAAGTCAGCACCACCAGCGCCAACCTGGAGACGGACACAACAGCCACCGGTGCCGTCATCACCGAAAAGCGCATTGTCGACCTTCCCTTGAACGGCCGCAATCCCTTTGACCTGGCCGCCCTGACACCCGGCGTGAACACCACTGGCGGCGCATCCACACCGCACATCTCCGGCTCGCGTAATGCCAACAATGAGACTGAGCTCGACGGCCAGACCAACATTGCCCCGGAAAACAATGTGGGCAACAGTTCCAGCGTGTACAACCCGATCGTTGACTCCGTTCAAGAGTTCAATGTGCAAACCAGCGTGCTGCCGGCGGAGTACGGTCGCTTTTCCGGCGGTGTCATCAGCCTGATCACGAAATCGGGCACCAACAAGCTCCACGGCTCGGGCTTCTTCTTCGCGCGCAATGCCGTGCTTGACGCGAAAAGTTATTTCTCACCGGCTGGGACGCCCATTCCCGATTTGAAGCGCTACCAGGAAGGTGGCACGCTGGGCGGCCCACTTGTCATTCCGCACGTCTACAACGGCCACGACAAGACCTTCTTTTTCGTGGCGTACGAAAAGTCCAACACGAACAGCGCGAACTCCGGTCAGTTTACCGTTCCCACCGCGGCGGAACGCTCCGGCGACTTCAGCGCGTCCGGCTCGACAATCTACAACCCGTACCAGGTGAATGGAACGACGCGTACCCCATTTGCCGGCAACATCATTCCCCAGGCGCTGTTCAGCAAGGTTGCCGTCGCTTCGCTGGCCTACTATCCGCTGCCAAATATTGTGGCCAACGGCTATAACTTCGTCTCTGTCGGGCAGGACACGGATGCGTACTACCATTTCGACACGAAAGTCGATCACAACTGGACGCCAAACTGGCACACCTTCGTCCGCTTCTCGCACTTCAACGACCTGGGCGTCCCGTTCAGCGGCTTCAACAATGTCGCCTCGGAAGGCTACAATGGGCCTCAAAATGCCGGCGCGTACAGCCTCTCCTACGACAACACCTTCACCTTCTCACCGACGCTGCTGGCGGAAGTGCGCTACGGTTTGAGCCGCTCGGCAACGTCTCGCCTCCCCTTCGGCGGCACCTTCCCGCTCACCTCTCTCGGCTTCCCCAGCAGCTTCGCGGCCAATACAAACATCCAGGTGTTCCCGAACTATAACTTCGGCAACAGCTTTTCCAGCCTCGGCTCCAGTGGATACGTGGCCTACACGGAAAACCCCACGGCGCACGACGTGAACGGCAGCATCATCAAGATTACTCACGGCCACAACTTGAAATTCGGCGGTGAGTACCGCAAGCTGCTGCTCAACTTTCACCAGTTTGCACAGCCCTCAGGCAGCTATGGCTTCTACCAGGCATCCACCCGCCAGGACATCAACAACGGCGGCGACAGCACAGACGGCAATAGCTTTGCTGGTTTCCTGCTAGGGCTGCCGGACTACGGCTACCAGACCCAGGACATCACCACCGCCCAGGCCAGCGCGTACATTGCAGCCTACGCACAGGATGAGTGGAAGGCCACGCAACGGCTGACCATCAACCTGGGTCTTCGCTGGGACGTGGAGGTTCCCCGCACGGAGCGCCACAACCAGCTCTCCTACTTCGATCCAAACGCTCCCTCGCCCATCTCCGCTGCGGTCATTGCCACCGGCGTTTCACCCGCCCTGTGCCCCGCCTGCTACAACCTGAAGGGTGCCATCCAGTTCGTCGGCCAGCCTGGCTCCAAGTACGGCCGTCATCAGGCGCCGACCCAGTACAAGGATTTCGCACCGCGAGTGGGTCTCTCCTTCCAGCTGGATTCAAAGACCGTCCTGCGTGCCGGCTACGGTCTCGTCTTTGCGCCTTCCGCTCTGCAGGCCGCCGGCACCACGGGCGACGCCGGGACCGAGGGCTTTGCCACGCAGACCAACTACTCCTTCAGCCACGATGGCTACCACACCATCAACACCACGCTCGACAATCCGGCGAAGGACGGTTACAACCGCGCTCTCGGCTTAGCTGGCGGCCCTGGAACGGACCTGGGCACCGGTATCAGCCAGTCGTTCTTCCCGTCGTACCGCAATCCGTACTCGCAGCAGGTTAATTTGAACATCCAGCGTGCGCTGCCCCTGAACACCATCCTAGAGGTGGGCTACATCGGCAACCGTGGCCTGTTTCTTCCCTTTGGAGATCCGGGCGTCCCGTATAACCAGCTCACCACCAACTACCTGTCCATCAGCAACACGTTGAACGACAACGTACCCAATCCCTTCTACGGCATCATCACAGTGCCGGGCATCGACCTGTCTCAGCAGACGGTGCATCGCAACCAGCTGCTGCGCCCCTTTCCGCAGTATGACAACGTGACAGCGGTGCGCAAGCCGGGCAGTCAGTCCAACTACCAGGCATTCACGCTGAAGGTCGACAAGCGCTTCACCAACGGTCTGACTTTCCTGGTCTCCTACACGGGATCGAAAACGTTCGACACCGCGTCGGCGGCTGTGAGCTACCTCGGACCGTCCAGCAGCACGTATGCGAACCAGTACAACCCCAACGGGGAGTACTCCGTTTCCGCTTACGACATCCCACGTCAGCTCTCCTCCAGCTTCAGCTATGAGCTGCCGTTCGGCCACGGGCGCCACTACCTGAACGGCCTGAACAGCATCACCAACGCGGCACTGAGCGGCTTTCAGATTGGTGGCATCATCAGCTTCAACTCCGGCACGCCGCTCATCGTTGGCGGTGGAAACGACAACGCCTTCCTGCTCGGCGGTGGCCAGCGCCCCAATCAGATCGCCAACGCGAAGATTTCCAACCCCACGCGTGCCAAGTGGTTCAACACGGCGGCCTTCGTCAACGCGGCACCGGGGACCATCGGCAACGCGCCACGGACGATCGGGAACGTACGCACACCTCACTACACCAACTCAGACCTGTCTGTTTTCAAAAACACTTACCTGGGTGCGGCGGAGCGCTACAACCTGCAGCTCCGGCTGGAGGCCTTCAACGCCCTCAACCATCCGAACTTCGGCGGCCCGGACACGGGTGTCAACGATGGCAGTAACTTCGGCAAGATCAACAGCACGGCCGGCAATTCACGGGAAGTGCAGCTTGCCGTCAAGTTCCTTTTCTAACCTGTAAACAGCAAAAGCCCGGGTTCCATGCGCCCGGGCTTTCCTGCATCTATCCTCTTCGCTGCTTCCTTCTCATGAATGGCCTGCACAGCAGATGCGGGTTCAGCATACTGCAGTCAGAGCCTCACGCCGCACCTTGTTCGCAGCGAGCCGAATGCATGTTCCGTTTCTTTCTGCCATTTATTTCGACAGGCATGCGCCGCTTCTTTTGTCGCGGGTTCTTGTACGCCGTTGTTTGTCCAGCACTGCTTTCAGCAGTTCTGCAGGCAGCTTCCCCGGCAGCCTTTGCTCCGCTTCCGGCGGAGGTGTCCTCGTCGCATTTCACCGTGGCCATCAACGGTCATCGCACACCGGTGATGCACGCGGCCAGCGGCTACTACATGCTGAACTTCGATGTGGCCGGGCCGGCTGTCCTTTCCGTAACGGCGGATGACCCGCACTTCTGGGATCGCGGCGTAGAGGTGCAGCCGATGCGGCACGGCATCCGCCCGGTACGCCACGGTGCAACGATCAGCTTTTCGATTCCCGGCCCCATTAAGCTGAGCATTTCGCGGCCGGGGGAGCACTTTGCCGAGTCGGAGATGCTCTTTCTCTTCGCCAATGCACTGGCACGAGCACCCCGCGCTGACGAATCTGGCCTGCGTTCCTACGGCCCCGGCGTGCACCGCGAGAACATCGATGCGCACAGTGGCGACCGCATCTACCTCGCGCCTGGCGCGGTCGTCTTTGGCTCGCTGAATCTCTGGCAGGTGCACGATGTGCGCGTCTACGGTACCGGCACCATCATCTATGACGGCCCGCAGGATCCGCACAGCGACGAAGGCTGGATGACCAAGCCAAACTGGCACTGCATCGTCATGAAGGAAGCCCGGAATATCGAGATTGACGGTATCACGTGCATCACGCGCAGCCGCAGCTGGCAGGTGCAGATGAAAGATTCGCGCCACATCGGCCTTTACAACGTAAAAATCATCGGCGGCAACGCGAACAATGCCAACCAGGACGGCATCGACTGGCTCGGCGGTGGTGACACGACGATCGCGAACAGCTTCTTTCGCGCTTCAGACGACGTCTTCGCCATGTACGGCAACTGGGACGGCTACGAGCCTGACGTGCTGAAGCGGCCCGGCCCGGATGTGACAAACATCGACATCTCCGACACGGTGGCGTCCACCAGCATCTCGAACACAATCCGCCTGGGCTGGCCGGGCAAGACCTTCAACAGCGCACACTTCCACATGCACGACATGGACGTGATCCACACCGGCTTCGGCGCGTGCAAGGTGCCCTTTGCCTTTTTCGAAATGTGGGCCGATCCGGATGGGCATGGCTCCCATTCGGATTACAGCTTTCGCAACATCCGCCTGGAGGACTGGTACTCGCTCTTCCAGATCCGGCAGCCCGCGGCGAAACTCCGCGACATCCGCTTTCACGACATTTGGGCGATGGACGGCCCGGCGATGCTGCCGCCCTTACTGAAGGGTGATGTGAGCGGGGTGCGGTTGCAGGATGTCGACCTGGCCGGGGTTGCCGGGGCAAAGACGAGCTTGGAGCAAGGTGCGGCACCACCGGTCATTCTGCCTGCCACGGTTGTTGCAACGTACCACTACACTTCAGGCATTCTGAAACCTCACCAACCTGTCACCTTCAGCGCGGATGCTGGGCAGCACGAGGGCTTTACCTTTGAGTGGATGTTTGGCGACGGCAGCCGGACGAGTGGACGCAGTGTCACGCATCGCTTTCCAGACGCGGACGGTACGCTGCTGGACGGGTCCGGCCGTTTTCGCGTGCTGCTGCACGTGCGTGGCCGCAACGGTGAGGAGGCCTGGAGCAGCCAGCCGGTCGTGCTCCAGCCGCCGGAGCCGCCGAAGCTTGCATTGGGCTCTACGATCGCCGATGCTACGATCGCCGATGCGAAGGATTTCCAGGCGAGCTTCGACATACCCGAAGATGGCGGTTACACCTTCACTCTGCTGACAAGTGACGATGCGCTGTTCAGCATGGATCGCCTGCAGCCGGTGCACGCGCCTCACGAACAGCGGCAGGTCTGTGGAGCGACCGGCAACGCGGTGCAGCCGGTGCGCCAGAGTGTCATCTTGAGCAAAGGCAGCCACACACTGCGTGTCAGGCGGCTTGGATCTGTCGAGAATGCGCAATTGCCCTCTGGCGGTACGAGTGAAACGCCTGTCGTCTTCTGGGAGGGGCCGGGGACTTCACGGCAATTGCTTACGGTCAAAATGAAATAGCGATTCTGCATGCATGCTCTGGCTCGAAAGCAATCATGAACGCCGCGTTCGTGGTGTTTTCGCGGCATGCACAGGATTACTGTGAGAGGCCGCGAACTTCTCTGCGTACTTTGCGCAAACTTGGCAGACTCTGCGTTCGCTGTTGGACTGGACAGCCCGCGCCCTGCCACGTAGGTTGGAAGACGCCCATGCTAGCCCGTTCCGCCGCACTTGTTTTTTCCTTGACTCTGGCGATCTCTACCGCAGCGCAGAACGCGCCTGCGTTGCGGACGGTCGCTCCCTTTCCCCGGCCTGACCTCCTGAAAATTCCGGTAATTCGGCAAGCCGTCAAGCCGAACAAACCGCTCACCATCACCGGCGCGCGGGGTGCCATTCTGGGCGAGCAGAGCGGCGTGATGGAACTATGGCAGTTGCCGGTGAAAGTCTTCAGCGGTTTGCGGCTGAAGGCACAGATCGACGGCTACACCGTCCCGCTGGAACTCAATCCTGGTGCGGCCACGGTGGAGGTGCGGCCAGGGCACACCGTGCTGACGTACAGCTTTGCCGGCATCACGGTGCGGCAGCACATGCTGGTCTCACCGGCGCAAGAGGGCGATGTGAACCAGGAAGCGGCCAGGCATGACCCCGGCGCACTGATCTACTTCGACATCGAGGCCGTGCGCGCGGCCACGCTCACTGTCACGCTGATGCCGGCGATGCAGCAGCAGTGGCCCGCCCCGCAGTACGGCATCCCCGGTGCGAGCTGGCTCCCCATGTCGCCGGACGGTCCTTTCGGCGCAGGCGGCGCGTACATGATTGCAACGGACAATCCCCGGCTTTTTGGCATGATCGGCATGCCCAACAGCAGACCCGGCGATGTTCCGGTCTACCAGGAGCACCCGCAAACCCTGCCGCTGCAGTTCCTCGTCCGCTATGACCCGGCAAAGGATCGCGGCCGGCTGTTTCCGCTGCTCTCAACTGTGTCGCAGCCGGGAGAGGCCATTTCACAAGCTCAGGTCAGAATGCAGCAGCGCCTGGCTGATCAAGCAGCGATGCTGCCCGAACTCGCGCAACGGATCGACTTTTATTACGCCCACTTCTTCGACAAGCGCCTGACCGTGCAGACTCCCGACCCGAGGTTTGATGAGGCGCTCCGCTGGGCCGAGCTGTCCATCGAGGATGCACAAGTGGAACATCGCACGGATACGGGAGGGCAGGTGAGCAGCGGGCCGGTATCGTCCACTCTTGAGCCTGGTCCTCGGGACTACACACCCAACCTCAAAAGTGAAACCGGCCTGGTCGCGGGCTGGTTTCCTTCCTATGATTCCACGCGGCCTGGATTCGGCTGGTACTTTGGCCGTGACACCCTATGGAGCCTTTACGCGATCGACAGCTATGGTGATGGCGCTCTGGCGAAACGCGCTCTTGAATTCCTGCTGCGCCGCCAACGCGCCGACGGCAAGATGATGCACGAGTTCAGCCAAATGGCGGACGACCTGCCCACGAACATGGCCTGGTCGAGCTTCGGCTATGAGTACGCAGCGGCTGATGCGACACCCCTCTTTCCGATGGCGATGCTCGACTACGTGCGCACCACGGGCGATCTGGATTTTCTGCGGCAGCATTGGGAGCAGGTAAAGCTGGCTTATCACTTCGAGCGGACGCACGACTCCGACGGGGACGGTGTCTACGACAACTCGCAGGGCACCGGCTGGGTGGAGAACTGGCAGAGCCCCATGCCGCACCAGGAGCTTTACCTTGCGTCGCTGGACCAACAGGCGGCGGCGAGCGTCGCGGAATTGGCTTCACTGATGCACGACGACATGTTGCGTACGGCTGCCAGCACGGATGCCGTGCGGCTTGCCAAGGCAGTCGAGGCTTACCGCGGCAGCGACGGCCTGTATGCCTTCAGCAAGAACGCGGATGGCAGCTACGACCGCACGCTGACGGTCTACCCATCGGTCGCGCTTTGGAAGTCAGCCGCCGGACTGGCGCAGCCGGGGCCCATGTTGCGGGCGTGGTCTTCACCCCTGCTGGCCACGGACTGGGGTACGCGCGCCGTGGCAGAGAACGTCTCTTTTTACGACCCGATCAGCTACCACATGGGTTCGGTGTGGCCGCTGTTCACGGGATGGAATGCAATGGCGCAATACCGCACCGGCAACTCCGCCGCCGGCTGGGCGACGCTGCAGCAAAATCTGCGGCTCACCTTTGCCGAGGATCCGGGTGCGGTC
This sequence comes from uncultured Terriglobus sp., assembly GCA_964246215.1. GTDB lineage: Bacteria > Acidobacteriota > Terriglobia > Terriglobales > Acidobacteriaceae > Terriglobus. The sequence continues at coordinate 121,379 of CAXTPQ010000006.1, forward strand.
ACGGAGGTGATCTCCGGACGCTTTTACCAGCCGCTTGGCCGTTCGAGCGCGCACCAGCTCTGGTCCAGCGCCATGACGCTGGCACCGGCGGTCCGGGGACTTTTCGGCATCGACGTGGACAGCACACATCGTGCGCTGAACATTCACCCTCAGCTGCCGGTACGGTGGGAGGGCGCGGAGTTGGACAACGTCCGCGTCGGTGATGACTTCTATCACGTCACGATGAAGCGGGTCGGGGCGGCGATGAAAGTCACAGTCTCTTCGGTAAAGCCCACCGCTCTTTGCCTGAATACGGCAGCGGCCGCAAGCTGCACACCGACGCTGGCCACCGTGCATGAGAGCAACGTTCCACTGCCGCGAGTCGAGCTTGGCTTGCACGATGAGCCCGGGCCTGAGCCGGGCGATGAGACACACCTCCCGCACATTCTTGCCGAGACCCACCAGAGGGGTACCGTCTCACTCCGGATCGCGGCGATTGGCGGCAGTGTCGTGGACGTGGATCAGCGAAGCAATGGACGCTTGGCGGCCGAGCCATTGCATGTACATATGCCCGCCGGTTCCGGCTTTGTTGAAGCTTTATGTGAGGCCAGTCCGAACTGACCTAGATACCGACGCCGAACTCCACATCCGGCACATGGTCGCCGGAGTGGGCGTAGAAGTCGTAAGGGGTGCGCCGCTTGAACTTGTAACGTGAGCGGAGTTCCCGGCCGGCGTACACCCCGGCGGCCAGCACCGCAACCCCACCTGTGAGCCATGCCGCCGTATTGGCCATGTGCTGACGGGTGTGGCGGCGCAGCAGCAGTGCTTCCACCTTCGCGGGCATCTGTGCGATCTCACTTTCCAGCCGGGTTTCAAAATCCTTCAACATCTCGCGGCGCCTGCCCCTCCAGTTCATGATGCCCATCATAGCTCAGCTCTTTGGACGGCGGTGTCCCACAAACGGGGAGCAAAGGCATCCAATCTGGGGATACTCCGGCGGTCTGGAAAAAGGAAAAGTTCCTAACGGAGCGCATCGAACGATCCAAACTTGTGTCATAACCAGTTGGGAGAAAACTTGTGACCCGCTCTCGCCTGTTGGCCAGTCTCTTTCTCGGCGGCGTGCTCACTGCGCCGGCCATCGTTGCATCCGCGCAGCCGGCCGGCCCGCCTCCTCCTGATGCGTTTGAGAGCATTGTGCACCAGCCCGCGACAACCAGCACCTTTACCCTGGACCGGAGCATGCTTGCGGCCGCGGATGGATTCTTTAACGGTCAGGACCCGGAAGGACGCCGCATCGCTGCCGGTCTGAACAGCATCACGGTGCACAATTACCGGTACCGCGATTACGCCAGCTACGATCCTGGTGCGTTTTACGCGGTGGATGGGGGTTACCGGGCCGCCGGATACCAGCACCTGGTGAATGCCAACGCTCGCGGCAGCGGCAGCCTGACCGACCTTTGGCTCCGGTTCAACGGCCCAAACGTCAATTCGCTCGTGGTCTTGCTGCGAGGTGACCGCAACATGACAGCGCTGGTGGTGGATTGCACCTTGCGGCCGCTCGACCTGTTTCATCTGAGCGGGCACTTCGGCATTCCCAAGGTAGACCAGAACGCCGTAATGGTGCCGGCCGGGCCGGGTGGACCTGGGCAAAGTGGCCCATACGCGCAAGGCTCCGGGCCAAATGGGCCGCCACCGAATGGACCTTATGCCACCGCGCCGGGTTCCGCGCCTCCATCGCAGCAACAGGACCCCACACTCAAACGGCATACGAAAGACGACCCGCAATAAGCAGCGGAGTCAGCGGTAAGTTTCGACTTGTCTGAGGAGTGCGATCTTGCGCTCAGGCGGCAGGAAGCTCGCCTCGACGGAGTTCGCCGCGAACTCCCGCATCTGCTCGTCGGAGAACTCGAATTCGCGCTGCACCATTTCGTACTCATCCAGCAGGTCCGCGCCGAACATCGGCGGATCGTCGGAGTTGAGCGTCACCATGAGGCCACGCTCAAAATAATGGCGCACGGGATGGTGCTGCAACGAACCGCAGCAGCCGGTACGCAGGTTGCTGGTGACGTTCAGCTCCAGTGGAATTTGCCGCTCGGCCAGTAGATCGAGCAGTTCCGGGTCATTCACGGCGCTCAGCGCATGGCCGATCCGCTCCGCTCCAATGTTGATCGCACTCCAGATAGAGCTTGCGGGCACAGATTCACCGGCATGGACGGTCAGGTGCAGGCCGGCTGCCCTGGCCTCGGCATAGACATCGCGAAAGTCGTCCGCCGGCCCACGTGCCTCATCGCCGCCGATACCGATCCCAATGATGCTGGGGTAGGACGCGCGAAGCTCCGCGGCTTTGCGAAAGACGACCGCAGCCTCTCTCACACCGAAATTCCGCACCGCATCGATGATCCAAAGAATCGTCGTGCCGAACTCGGCTTCACCGCGCAGCCTCCCGCGCTCGATCGCCTCAGTGACGGACTCCAGGGAGAGCTGCGGCTTGAAGCGCAGCAGGATGCCGAAGCTGATGTAAACCTCGGCATGCCGCACACCCTGCTCGGCCAGCCGGTGGATCATCTCGTGGGTAATCAGTTCATAATCATCGGCAGTTTGCAGACGCTCGGAAACAGCCTTGAAGGCCATCAGAAATCCGAGGAAGTTTTCGTAGACGTAGAGTTGCTTGGCTGCCTCCAGCGTCAACGGCTCCGCATCGTGCCGCGCGGAAAGCTTCACCAGCGTTTCAGGCACGATGGTGCCCTCCAGGTGCAGGTGCAGTTCGCATTTCGGCAGGCGGCGCAGCCACTCGCGTTGTTCTTGTGGGGATCGCATTCTGTTTATTGTCTCTTGCCGCCACTGATGCTTTATGGTGAACGACATGTATAGACGTCTACCGATTTCCTTGTTGACGATGCTCACCGGTGCCAGCATGAATGTGATTGCCGTCGCGCAAACTTCCGTCGAGAAAGCCACGCTGGATGCCACCAAAGATGCTTCCGTGCTGATACTTACCGGAGAAGGCTCGGGACGGCTTCACAGTATTGGCACTGGCGTGCTTGTGTCTGATAAAGGGCAAATACTTACGGCTCTTCACGTTGTAAAAAATGTGGCAGAGGTCCAGGTTCGACTTGCCAATGGAGAAGTTTTCGACAAAGTCGAACTACTCGGGACAGATGAGCGTCGAGACATTGCCGCAATCAGAATCGCAGCAAAGACGAAGACATTCTTGAGCACTGCGGACACCTCACCTGCCGTTGGCGATAGTGTCGCAACCGTGACAAGTGCCAACGGTTTAGCCTGGAGCGCAACTACTGGGATTGTGTCGGCATTGCGGCCGGCGGGAGACATCCCCGGAGCGGGCCAGGGATTTCAGGTAATCCAGTTCACCGCCCCCGTTGCTCCCGGAGCAAGTGGTGGGCCCCTTGTGAGTGCCGACGGAAAACTACTCGGGGTCATCACAAGCGGAATGGGTTCAGGTTCCGCCTTTGCGGTTCCGGCACAAAGCGTGCTGGGTCTAATTGACTCTACGCATCCGGTGGCATTTGGATCGGGTGCACTGCTCCAGACTCCAGCTCAAACACAGCAGACTCTGCCGGCCAGCAGCGCTGCGATTGCAAATGCCAATCAAGATCAGCTTTTGAAGAATGCCAAGACAATCGCCTTACGCTCAAAAACCCTGTTCTTGACGATCGACACTCTACAACGGGCCCTGATCGCCAACAAACAGTGGAAGGAGCTTGGGCTTGTGATTGTTCAGGATCAAAGACTCGCCGATCTTGTTGTTGAAGTCGACCGGCCACTTTTCACGTACGTGCATACTTTCGTTCTCACCGACGCCAAGACGAGCATCGTGATCGGGTCCGGAAAACAAACCGCGTTCGATGGCACCAGCGCCTCTGGCGGTCTCGCGAAAGATCTAGTGAAAATCCTGGCGGCAGCTCGCTTGCCGAATGCAGCAAAAGGCAAATAAATGGTTACCGGTTTGCCGCGAGCCAGGCCGTCAAGGACGGCTGCTGTTGCTCCTTCAG
>CAXTPQ010000007.1:0-16543 GCA_964246215.1 uncultured Terriglobus sp.
GTGCTCGACACGCCCAAGGGCATGGTCGTCTTCGTCGGCTGCTCGCACCCCGGGATCGAGCGCATCATGGCCGCCGCCACCAGCGGCCATCCCACGCAACCCGTTGCCATGGTCTTGGGTGGCCTGCACCTGTTGCAGGACTCCCCCGAACAAATCGATGCGACGCTTGCCGTCCTCGCCGACACCTACCACGTGCACAGCATGGCCATCGGCCACTGCACCGGCGAACTCGCCTTCCTCAAAGTCCAGCAAAAGTGGCGCGACCACAGCCTGTACGCAGGCCTCGGCGAAACCATCACCTTCTGAAAGCACGTTCGTTACAGGACGACAGAGTCTTCGCACTCAATCGGTTTTGCCCAACGCCGGCCGGCATGGCCCGCAACAGCAAGCCCGATTTGCCTCTAACGCCAGCTGGCTGAGTTGCCGGACCGAGGCGCTATTCCGTAATCGCAATCCACCACTGATCCAAAAGAGGGATACCGCTCTCCCAGCCTCTGCGAAACAATTGCCACTGAAGGAGACTGCCTCGCCAGCCGATACATCCCCCATGCGACCGCTGAACTGGTTTCGAGCTCTACTCCCGCCGTCCGTCACGCAGACGGCGACGCTGAACCTGTTCCAGGTGCGGCGAGACGGACAACCCCGCGCGATCGCCCTGTGCCGAGCGCTGTTCACCCTGCTGCTTTTGTTCACAGGCCTGCTGGTTGCCGCACCTTCCCAAGCCGCCAGCCTGCCCACCGTACTCACCTCCGCTCGCCAGGTGCACGACCTTCCCGCTGAGCAGGCGCTGCGTGCCATCCCGGTCCACATCGTCGCCACGGTCACCTATTACCAGCCGGAGGAGGAAAACCTCTTCGTCGCGGACAGCACCGGTGGCGTCTTTCTCTGGGGCGAGCCCCGCTCCAACCTCCATCCCGGTGACATGATTGAGATCGCCGGCGTTTCCCGGGCCAGCCTGCGCACCGTTGTTCTGGTGACCGAGCCCATTCGCGTCCTAAGCACCGGCCACCAGATCGAGCCGCAACTCGTGGACTATCGCACCTTCCTGGCCGGCGATGTCGATTGCCGCTTCGTTTCCATCCGCGCCACCGTGCGCTCGGCCAGCCTGGAGCGCCACGGCGCGGACACCGTCGCGCAACTGCAGCTGCTCATGCCCGGCGGCCTGGTGCAGGCGTACGTGCAGGACTACTCCGGCCTTGATCTGAACTCCCTTATCGATGCCGAAGTCCAGATTTCCGGCGTTGCCGGTGCCGCCTACAACGCCGTGGGTGAGATCATGCGGCCACGTTTGCTGACCAACTCCAGCCGCGATCTGCACATCCTGAACAAGCCTGCCGTCAGCGCCTGGAATCTTCCCATCACGCCTATCGGCGACATCGAAAAGAACCGCTACATCCTCAATCAATCCCACCGTGTCCGGGTTCAGGGGGTGGTCACTGCGTATGATCCCGGCTACTCCATGGTCATTCAGTACGGCGACCGCAGCCTCTTCGCCATCACGCGTCAGGTGAGTGACATCCATCCCGGCTCCGTGGTCGATCTCACCGGCTTCCCGGATGACCACGCCTATGGTGCCGTGCTTGAGGATGCTCAGTTCCTTGTTCTCGGGGAGAAAGCGCAAATCCTTCCCCGGCCCGTCAGCTATGCCGAAGCCATGAGCGGAGCCGCCAGCGATGCCTTCGTCGAAATTCGCGGAACCGTCGTTTCTCAGTTGCACAGCGAGCTGACCGACACCGTGGTCATTGATGTCGACCAGCATGCGGTCAACATCGTGCTGCGCCGTGGCGGCAGCAAGCCCCTGCCAAACCTGCCGGCCGGAGCCGTCGTCACGGCGCGTGGTATCTGCCGCGTCACCCCCAGCATCGAGTGGAAAAAACCGCTTCTCTTCCGTGTCGATCTCCGCGACAGTTCTGACCTGACCATCATCACGCTGCCCTCCTGGTGGACCGTCCGCCATCTTTTCTTCGTGCTCGGGGCAGTCACCGGAATCTCCCTTGCGATCCTCATCTGGGTCGCCGTTCTGCAGCGGCGCGTCCGCAAGCAGACTCAGCAAATCCGCCATGCGGTCCGTGTGGAACGAGAGCGCAGCCACCTTCTGGAATTGATCAATTCTGAAACGCCGCTGGACAGCTTGCTTAATGAGATTTGCACCTCCATCAACGCGCTTATCACAACCGCGCGCTGCTCGGTGCGCGTGCTCGGGCCATCTGGAATCGTTGCGTATGAGGTCACGCCGGAGTTCTCCGTAGCCGACGCCTACCCCGTCTTCCGCAAGGACCTACTGGATAATCGCGGTCAGCGCATCGCCATCTTCTGCGCTTTTGGCCCAGAAGGTGTATCGCTCGATGAGGAGAGCCGTGGCACGCTCGATGCCGCGGCCGACCTGGTCAACGTTGCGCTCAACCAACGCCGGCTCTTTGAAGAGCTGAACCATAGTTCAACGCACGACCATCTCACAAATCTGCCCAACCGCCGCCGCTGCAACGCTCATTTGGAAGCTGCCATGCAGCAGGCCATCGAGACAAACAGCCGTATGGGCGTGGCGTATATCGATATCGACCGGTTTAAAAGCGTCAACGACCGCTTTGGCCACAAAATCGGCGACCTCTACCTGCAGGTCATCGCTGAGCGCCTGGGCAACAACGTAAAAAAGTCAGACCTGCTGGCGCGCATCGGCGGAGACGAATTCCTGCTCGTCGCCTCTGACTTGAAATCTGTTGCGGATGCCGCCGCCTACAAGGCACGTCTGCAGAGTTGCTTCGACGATCTCTTTCACCTCGACGGCATCGACCTGAGAGGCGCGGCCAGCATCGGCGTTGCCGTTTTCCCTGACCACGGGCACACCATGGAGGACCTGAAGCGGTACGCCGACGCCGATATGTATGAGGTGAAGCGCCGTCATCACCATCGCCCTTCCGAAGCTGGCAAGGCAGGCAAATCGTCTGAGTATGAACCTGCGCTTGCCGGCTAAGGCCGCTTGTCAACAGCGCCAGTGCCGGTATCCATCCTTGACGCTTCCTCCTCTGAAAGAATGGAAGAGTGATGCTTCCGTTGCAACCACGCCTGGACGAAATCACCCAGAACACCCGCAAGCTGGTGCAGCCGGAACGACTTGCCATTTCCGAAGCTCTCATCACCGAGCTTTTCGCGACCGGCATTGAAGACCGGATCCTTCCGGCGGGATCACCCGCTCCCAGCTTTCGTCTACCGGACGCCATCTCCGGAAAGCTCATCGATTCCGCCGACCTGCTCGCGCTTGGTCCGGTGATCGTGAATTTTTTTCGTGGCCGTTGGGATCCGTACTGTGTCACCGAACTGGAAACATGGCGCGATCTGTATCCAGCCGTGCGCGGCCGGGGCGCACTGCTCGTCGGCATCTCTCCGCAAACAGTGCGGCAGAGCGACTTTACCGTGCAGCAACACGGCATTCCCTTTCCTCTGCTGTGCGATGAGGACTGCCGGCTGGCGGATCAGTTCGGCCTGAGCTACCCCATATCGCCATCCATGGATCGCTACTACCGATCCATCCTCGTCAACATTCCGTTCATCAACGGCGGCCGTAACGTGATGTCTGCCGGCGACTCGAAAGTATGGCGGCTGCCCTTGCCGGGCACCTTCGTCATTGGCCGCAACGGGACGCTGCTCTTCAGCCAGGCCCATGCGGATTTCCGTGTTCGTCCGGAACCATATGAAGTGCTTTCCGTTCTATAGGACCAACATCGCGAATCAGGATGGCGGAGTCCGCTGCTTCCCAGGGTGGGCTTCAGCATCTTAAAATGAGAGTGCGGTAATCGAGACGGATGCGCGATAGTCGCACCCTTGAACCGCAAGGCGCAGAAAGCACTGACCTGACCGCGACTGCGCAGGAGAAACAATGTCCGCCTTAGCCACTGTGATTCCGAACATGCACATGCCCCCGCCTCCCCCACCACCATCCATGATGGAGCCGGTAAAAACCGCCGCCCACCTCGACCAATACGCCGGCGACCCCAACTTCATGACCTCCCTGGCACGCGGTCTCTCGGTGCTTGAAGCATTTGCGGACGAAGTTCCGCAAATGACCATCTCGCAACTGAGCCAGAAAACCGGCCTTAGCCGGGCCGCCGTGCGCCGGTGCCTGTATACACTCAGCAAGCTCGGCTACGCGGGCGCGGAGGATGGCCAGCGCTACTCCCTTCGTCCCAAAATGCTGACGCTGAGCCATACCTACACTGTCAGCAACACGCTCGCCAGCGCAGCCCAGCCCATCCTGGAACGCCTGAGCGAGAAGCTGCATGAAAGCTTTTCCGTGGCCACGCTGGATGGCGATGAGATCGTCTATATCGCTCGTACCCAGGTACACCGCGTGATGAGTGTGGACCTGCATGTCGGCAGCCGCCTGCCAGCCTATTGCACGTCCATGGGACGCGTCCTCATCGCGTCACAACCGGCCGATGTTGTGGAGAAATACTTGTCGCGTGTCGAGCTGAAGGCGTACACGCCCAAGACCGTCAATTCCATGGAGAAGCTGCGCCTGATGCTGCGCAACGTCCGCCGCAATGGCTTTGCCATGTGCGATCAGGAGTATGAGGTTGGCCTGCGCTCCATCGCCGTGCCGGTCTATGCTCCCAGTGGCAAGGTCATCGCCACGGTGAATCTGAGCGGCAATGCGCAACGCATGTCTCTGCTCGACATGCAAACGCAGTTTCTGCCATCGTTGCGCGCCGCGGCGAATGAGCTGAGCGTGTTTCTTCGCTAATCCAGCCCTGAATGTGGAACCCGCGAGCTTGATGTCGCGGGTTCCCCTGGAGACTTGTTCCATCAAAGAGTCGTGCAAGCTGACACAAAGGGTACAAGCTTTCCGTAGACGAAGGGCCGGTTTCGTGCGTCACATCAACTAACGCCCGTTCTGCAGGAGCCTCCAGATTTCCACCGCACTGCTCACGCTCAACCCACACCTGCAGGATGTTGACATCAAGGCGAACCCGGCCAGGCAGACCGCACGAACGCTGTTCCCGGTCCTGCTCTCCGCTTTTCTGTTGCGATTCCTATTTGTCCTGATCAACTTCCGCAGCTTGCCGGTCTCTGACAAGTTTGAGCGCTTTGGCTGGGAGATGGGATGGACGGCTCGCAGCATCGCCGAAGGTCATGGCTTTAGTTCGCCGTTCTTCCCGCACACCGGACCAACGGCGTTGGTCTGTCCGCTCTATCCTGAGCTGCTTGCCGCCATCTTCCGCATCTTTGGCGTTTATTCCACGGCATCAGCCCTGATTGCCCTCACACTCAATGCCCTTCTCTCCACAGCGACAGCCGCCGTTCTCTTCTTTGGAGTGCGTGCACTCTTCGGCCCGCGCATGGCTCGCGGCACAGCTTGGCTATGGGCGCTGTACCCATTCGCCGTTTATTACTCTGCGGTCTACCTGTGGGATTGCGCTCTCACCTCACTGCTCTTTGCCTGCTGCTTTTTTCTCGCGCTCACCAGGCTGCCGAATGGACGGGCGTGGCTTTGGGCAGGCTTTGGCGTGCTGTATGGCATGACGGTGCTGTCCAACCCCTCTGTGCTCACGATCTTTCCCGTGCTGCTCGCCTGGGCCGTTTGGAAGGCGGGCCGGTTCACTCGCGCTCAAGTTGGCCGGGCTGCCCTTGCGCTCGTCATGTTGCTGGCCACCGTTGCCCCGTGGACGTTGCGGAACTTTCGCGTCCTGCATCAGCCCGTGCTCATGCGGGACGGTTTCTGGCTAGAGTTCTGGGCAGGCAACACAGATGACACCAGCCACTCCAATCCACCCTGGGCTCACCCCGCGAGCAACCCCGTCGAGATGGCAAAGTACGAGTCGCTTGGTGAAGCAGCCTACATGCACGAGAAGCACGATCTTGCCTTGGATCACCTGAAACATCATCCCGCGGCTTTCGCCGTGCAAAGCAGCCGCCGCATCCTCCGCTTCTGGACAGGCTACTGGAGCTTCTCCCACGCCTACCTGGAACAGGAATCATTGGACCTTCCAAATGTTCCTTTCTGCTGCGTATTGACAGCTGTCATGATCGTGGGTCTGATCACGCTGCGCCGGCGGAATCGGCAGCTCGCCTTGCCATTCCTTGCGCTCTTTCTGCTGTTTCCCTTGCCGTACTACTTAACCCACGCGTCGACAGACTACCGTCAACCCATTGAGCCGGAAATTGTGACCATGCTCGCGTGTGGCGTTGCGGTCCTTATTTCCCGCCACAAGCGCGGCAGCTACAGCGTGAGCAATCCCATCTGGGAGAGAGCGAGCCTGGCCGGAGTGCATCTGCGAGGTGCAGATGCCTCAGCAAGAAACTCGCAGTAGTTTCAGAGCGTCTGGCTCACGTGCAGTGAGCTCTTCCTGGTGCCTGGGAGTGTCCTCGTGAGGCGCTTGCAACGAAGAAAGCTATGTTCTTTCCGGCCGGTACAGCTGCCAAATGCAACGACTTCCGCGGTTGCACCGTGCCGTCAACGCGAGACTCCTGTCATTGGCGAACTTGCGCTGGCATAAAGCCGCCGCGGCATCCGGCCGGCCAGGTACGCCTGCCGTCCCGCCAGCACGGCATTGCCCATGGCTTCGGCCATCAGAACGGGCTTTTTTGCCTCGGCGATCGCCGTATTCATCAGCACCGCATCGAAACCCAGTTCCATTGCCACGGCTGCGTCACTGGCCGTGCCCACGCCTGCATCTACGATCAGCGGAACATCGGTAATCATCTCGCGCAAGATCTGCAGATTGGCTGTGTTCTGCAAACCAAGACCGGAGCCGATGGGTGCACCCAGCGGCATGATCGCCGCGGCACCCACGTCGATCAATCGCTTTGCGAAAACAATGTCATCCGAGGTGTATGGCAGGACTGTAAAGCCCTCTTTCACCAGAACTTCCGTCGCATATAACGTCCCGGCTACGTCCGGGTACAGGGTGCGCTGGTCTCCAATGACTTCAATCTTCACCCAGTCGGAAAGGCCCACCTCACGCGCCAGCCGAGCCGCTCGAATTGCCTCTTCCCCCGTATAACAGCCGGCGGTATTCGGCAAAAGAAAATAGCGTCGCGGGTCCAGAAAGTCGAGCAGCGATTCCTTCGAGCGATCCAGGTTGACCCGGCGCACGGCAACGGTCACCATCTCCGCACCGGATGCTTCCACGGCCGCCTGCGTTTCCGGTCCATCCTTATACTTGCCTGTGCCCACAATCAGCCGCGACTGAAAAGCCTTGCCTGCAATCACAAACGGTTCCATACAGCTATGTTACGTCCACAAGCGGCCGCACCAAATCTTGTGCAACCCGTGCCAACTCGCGCAAATGCAGGATTTTAGCTACCATCTCAGGCAAAATGAGGAGTTTAGCTGTTGAAGCGTGTACAGAGAGATCCCAAGTTCCTCCGCTTCAAGAACTTAGTGGAGAGAGGGAGGTCATGTCACAGCTCTGGAAAAGCAAAGGCCCACACCCATAGGGTGCAGGCCTTATGCCGGTGAACTGTTGAGATTGACCTGAGGCGTCCACTCTTGCGGAGGGCCTCGGCGGAGTGCCGATGATCGTGCTTTCGGCGAAATGCCAGGTCTAGAGCGGACGCTCTAAGCCTCAGTCACCTCACGTACTGTTGAACCACATAAATAACAATCAGATTTCATAGGCTGGATCATCCTCCTTTCCCGTGTATTCACAACATAACGCAGAACCCCGGCCCATTTCAAGAGCGCCGGGAGCGCCGCTTTATGCCACAGAAAAGCGGCTGCCATTTGTTGCGTATTGCCTCAGCCCGAGCACCCTCACGCGTAGCGATGAAGCAGCACAACAGCTTTTAGAACTCGCCGTGAATCTTGAAACTGTAAACATTGACCGGACCGCGATCAGCATTGAAGGCAGGATTTGTGATGCGCTGATAATCACCGGAAAGCCACAGGACTTTGTCTACGTTATAGCTGTAAAAAGCATCGATTGCCTGCTCCGCCGCGGGGCGGATTTTGCCATCTCCCACAAAGCCGTCGATGCCGCCCATGCCGAGATATTTGGCATGCGAGTCGGAAATCCAGCCGGCATTGAAGGCCACTCCCGTCACGTCCCGCGACCGGTTCCAAAGCGTGCCCTTCGCGAGCACACCCACGGTTGCCGAGCGGTCGGTTGAGGTATAGGCATCGACTTCGGATTTTCCATCCGAGTACATCGCCCGGCTGAAGACGCCGATGTCCTTGGCAACATATTGCTGCACAAATCCACCAATGCCGTTCTTCGCCGTGGAGTGCCGAACCCAGCACAGATCAGGCGCGGTACTGTTGGTCGAGCCGTAGTTGAAGCTCGTGCAGGCAGCTGCATTCTTGGCTGGATCTGCCTGGTAGGCGGCGATGGCGTCGCTGAAGCGCCCGATGTTTTCACGATTGCGGTACGCCAGCACGCGAACCGAGCCATCCTGGCCGAAAAGCTTGTGCTTGTGCTCGATCTCCATCTGGTCGCCGTGGTACTTGAAAAGCCGCCATTCAATGGCGAGCTGGTTGGGATCCCGCGGCGGCGTGATACGCCCATAACGAATGGCCCAGTTGTCGTGGTAATACTCCGCAACGCCGCCCCAGGAATAGCCGCGTGCATCGGAAGCAAAATCGTATGCGGCATAGGTGAGCAAAGAAAGATTGAAGAGGCCCTGCCGAGGATCAATATCGAAGGCGTTTTTATCGAAGAAGTCCAGAATGCTGAAGTTGCCCGCGACGAACACCAGCCGCCGGCTTTTGTAAGTCGTTCCCAACTGCTGCGGCCCGGATTCCACCTGCACATCGCTTCCGCCAAGTTCCACGGTCTGGCGCAGGTAGGAACGCGAGCGATAGAGCGTCGGCAGGATATCGCCGCCTTTTTGCAATTCGAAGTCCTGAATGGCTCCACCCAGGCCCTTCAACTGCGAAAGCGGCTGTTCGGAGATGACCTCTGGAACAAAGTAGAGCTCTGCACCCTTCCACGTGCGCAGTGCCAGGTAGAAAGTGAGCGTGCCGGTAAAGCTGCGCTCGTAACCAGGCAACAGCGAGTTCGGGCTGCCGTTCAAATTGGTGTACGGTGCGTCAAAGCCGGGTTTCCACGCGGAAATATAGGTGAACTGACCGTAAGCGTTCCACCGCTCATTTTCGCTCTCATGCAGTCCGCGCTTTTGCAGGTATTTCATAAAAGTGGGCTGTTCATCGGGCACAGGCGCGGGTGTTCCGCCCTGGGCGAATCCCGCTGAAGCTTTCAGCAGAGACATGATGAGAACCAGCAGAATGCCGCGAAAACGAATCTTCAAAATTTATCCTTGGCGCCCGCAGCCCGCCATCGCACCGCATCCATCTCGCCTGGCCGAAGCACCGGATGACGCATCATCGGGAGCGTTTGTGACCGTACGGTCCATCTCTTTAGCGCCATGATTCAGAGTCATCTCATTCTCCCATGTGGAAGCGGCATCGGCTCTGAATCACCCGCGCTCATCTCTCGCGAGATTTGCAGAGACCGTGTGAGAAAACGGCAAACGTATACTTCGTGAGTGGCAATCCCTTCCATGGTTCTGCTCTTTGCGGCTGCCCTGGGCCTCGTCTTTGGAAGTTTTCTGAATGTCTGCATCGTCCGCCTGCCAGATGGACGGTCTGTTGTTTCACCCCGCTCTCACTGCGGGCACTGCCGTACGACCCTTCCCTGGTACGACAATCTACCGCTGGTCAGTTTTGTTGCACTACGCCGGCGTTGCCGTAGTTGTGGCACGCGGATCGCGTGGCAATACCCGCTCGTGGAAGCGTCCGTTTCCGCGTGGTTTTGCTGGTCGTTTCTGGAGCTGTCGCGGACGATGGATAGCCTGCCGGCCTCGGCTGTGCTGATTGATCTTCCCGCCGTGGCAAACACCGGTACGGCGCTGCTCGGGTTTCTGCTGCTCGGCCTGATGGTCATGGACTGGCAGACACAACTGCTGCCGGACCTGTTTACCCTGGGCGGAGTCGGCGCTGGGTTGATACTCGCGGCGGCCGAATCAGGGCTGCTGCATGTTGGCGGCCTAAGTACCACGTCGGCCTGGCATGGCTTTTGGGATCGTGTCCTTGGCGCGGCAGCGGGATTTCTTTTGCCGTGGGGCATTGGCGTGCTGTATCACCTGATCCGGCGCAGGCGCGGCATTGGTTTGGGCGACAGCAAAATGCTTGCCATGATCGGTGCATTTCTTGGGTTTGGCCCAATGCTCTTCGCGCTGTTGCTGGGTGTCCTGTTGGCAGCTACGTTTGGCATTGGGCTGCTGCTGCGGGGCAGAGCCAATGCCACAACCCGGCTGCCCTTTGGGAGCTTTCTTGCCTTCGGCGGGTTCGTCTCTGCCGTGATCGGCGAGACGGCGGTGGACTGGTACTTGTCGTTGTTCGCACGGTGATCGCCGATGAGATGGATCGTCGCCGTGACATGCCGTGCGATCCCGGCCTAAAATCCAGAAAGGAGCCTGAATGAATACGGCGCACCCTTATATCTGGAACTATATCCCGCTCGCCTTTCAGTTGCTGGTCGCCATCGGCATGGCCTGCGGCATGGTCGGGGCGTCGTATTTTATCGGTAAGAAACGCCAGAGTAAGGTCAAGGCGGGTGCGTACGAATGCGGCATGGAGCCCATCGGCGACGCTCGTGGACGCTTCTCCGTTCGCTTTTACATGGTGGCTATGCTGTTCATCCTCTTCGATGTGGAAGCGGTCTTTATGCTTCCCTGGGCGGTGATTTTCCGGCAGCTGCCCGCGATTACGGGGTCACGATTCTTCGGCTTTTGGGAGATGTTTGTTTACCTAGGCTTTGTGGCCGTGGGACTGTTTTACGTTTGGAAAAAGGGCATTCTGGACTGGTCGAACGATAAGGCCGACCTGTAGACCTTTCGATGATTCGGCAATGTTAGCCAGCGGCGCAGAACGCAAAGTACGAAACAGTTTCGCAGAGGGCGCAAAGGAGAGCAGTTTTGTCAGAAGCATTGTTAACGATCGAAGCAGTCGACGAGGCGCTGCCTGGAAATCCGGCGCTCGTGGCTCTGAAGACTCTTGCCTCTCGCGTAAAGTATGACCGCAAAGAACTCACCATTACCGTCGCACCGGAGAACATCGTCGCGGCAGCGGATGCCGTGAAGCAGGCCGGTTACAACTTTTTTGAGGACGCGACGGCAGCCGATTGGTATCCGAGCGAGCCACGCTTTCAGGTCAGCTATCACATCGTGTCTCACTCGTTAAAGCAGCGGGTGCGGCTGGCCGTCATGCTCTCGGGAGACGATCCTTCCGTCGAGACAGTCACCTCAATCTGGCCGTCAGCGAACTTCTACGAGCGCGAAGTCTTTGACCTCTTTGGCATCCGCTTCGCCGGTCACCCCAACCTGACACGCATCATGATGCCGACCGACTGGGTCGGGCATCCGCTGCGTAAGGACTACCCGGTCGAGGGCTATCGATAGCTCCTGACCGTTATCAGTCCAATTTGGTTTCGCTGTACTGAGAACGCGGTCTGGCTCCCGATTTCGCTAAAAGGTTTCAGTTTGTGTAACTACAGCTAGAGCTAAAAATTAGCAGCTAGCAGTTCTTCTTGAGGTGCTTTATGTCCCCAGCTCTCGCTCCTGAACTTCTGATCCCCGGTATTGACGATGTTATCCATGATGCGCAGAAGCATGCGCAAGACCCCGGCGGCGAGCAGACTATGGTGCTCAACATGGGGCCGCAGCACCCATCGACCCATGGCGTGCTGCGCCTGGTGCTGGAGATCGATGGCGAGACTGTTGTCTCGCTGGCTCCTGACATTGGCTACCTGCACACCGGCATCGAGAAGACCGCTGAGGCCAAGTTCTACCAGCAGGTGGTGCCGCTCACTGACCGCATCGACTATCTCTCACCGATGACCAACAACCTTTGCTACTGCCTTGCAGTGGAAAAGCTGCTGGAGTTGGAGATCCCGGAACGCGCGCAAACCATCCGCGTTTTGATGAACGAGATCACTCGCATCCAGAGCCATCTTGTATGGCTGGGCACGCATGCCATGGATATCGGCGCGCTGACGGTCTTTCTGTATTGCTTCCGTGAACGTGAAGAGATCCTGCGGATCTTCGAAATGCTGTCCGGCCAGCGCATGATGACCAGCTATTTCCGTATTGGCGGGGTGTCTCTGGAGCCGCCACTGGACTTTTGGGGCCGCGTGCGCAAGTTCCTGAAAATGATGCCGGAGAAGATTGCCGAGTATGAAGCTCTGCTTTCCGGCAACCCCATCTGGGTTTCACGTTTGAAGGGTGTGGGCCATCTTTCAGCGGCGGATGCCATTCAGCTCGGCGTGACCGGGCCTCCGCTGCGTGCCAGCGGTGTGGATTGGGATCTGCGCCGCGACATGCCCTATTCCGGCTACGAGAAATACGATTTCAAGGTGCCGACCAGCACCGTAGGCGATGTCTGGGCGCGGTATGTTGTCCGTCTCGAAGAAATGTATGAGTCGGTGAAGATCGCTCAGCAAGCAATTGATCGCATGCCCGAAGGACGCATCCACGCGGACGCGCCCAAGATCGTACTGCCCGAGCGCGAGCAGATGAAGACGCAGATGGAGTCGCTGATCCATCACTTCAAGATTGTGACCGAGGGCTTTGCCGTGCCGGCGGGTGAGGTCTTCCAGACCGTTGAGTCGCCTCGCGGTGTGATGGGCTATTACGTTGTCAGTGACGGCACGGCCAAGCCGTTGCGGGTCCACATGCGCAACCCGAGCTTCGCGACGCTGCAATCGCTCGAGACGATGTGCAAGGGCAAGTTGCTAGGGGATGTGGTCGCGGTGATTGGCTCCATCGACATCGTGCTGGGAGAGATTGACCGGTAGAACGATCCGGCAGCATGAGCGCCGCGCCATTGCGTGAGTCGAATCGCTTTCATTCACTGGTGGCAGATAGCTCGGATAGACTGATCGCATGGCGACCGCGGTTTACATTCCGGTGAGTGAGTATCTGCAGACCACCTACAGACCGGACTGCGACTATGTGGACGGTGAGGTGCTGGAGAGGAACTTGGGCGAGCAGCCTCACGGATTGGTTCAGAAGATGGTCGCGTTTCTCTTTACTCTCCATTGGCGGGAGTGGGGTCTACGCGCCATCACTGAGCAACGCATTCAGGTGACAGCCACACGCTTCCGAGTTCCGGACGTTTGCGTCGTGAAGGCATCCGAGCCGATTGCAGGTGTCCTCCAAACTCCTCCGTTCATCTGCGTCGAGGTGTTATCTCCCACGGATCGCCTGCACGCTATTGTCACTCGCACGCAGGAGTACCAGCAGATGGGCGTGGCGCATATCTGGATCGTCGATCCGCTGACGCGCGAGACCTGGACGCTGGACGCAAATGGTGGGGCTTTGCCGATGGTCGGCGATGCTTTCACCGTGCTCGGTACACCAGTACGGCTTTCCATCCACGACATCTTTGAAGAGATCGACGCTGCGTCTCACTCATAAGGGAAATCTTTCAGGACGTCTTTCCGTTTGAACAACGCGCCTGCCGAAAGACGCCGGCCTTCGTAGATCGATCCGCAGCCGAAACGCATCTGACTCTGAAAAGAAGCTGATCGGAGACGAGCATGGCGGGTGAGATCGGGAAACAGGCGGCGGAAGAGCTCAAGGGCAAGATCGAGGTGGATGAGCAGCGCAAGATGGCTGCGGAAACCGACGAGACTTTCGACACACAGTTGCAAGCGCACCTGCTGGAGAAGCTGCAGCCGGAGGTTGAGGCCTTCAACGAGCAGGCCGAGTTCGCCGATGCGTTGAAGGTGGAGAAAGGCAGTGGCATGCTGCAGTTTTACCGCGACAACAAGCCGGCCTATGCTCTGCTGATCCACAAACGCAAGCTGCTTTTTCTGGCACCCGACAGCAAAACCCCGGTGCGCACATTGGCTGCGGCGGGTGGGCCCGACGAGTATGCTTTTCAGGGCGGCGATACGGTGGCGAGCGCCCTTAGCGAAGAAGATTTGCTGAAAGGTCTCATCCGTGTCGCGGTGGGTGGAACCTTCGAGGCCCGGTAAACCATCATGCCCACGCCCACCAACATACAGGCCGAGTTGGAGCGGCACCGCGCTAGCAACGGTGAGCGGCTCAAACAACTGGTCGACGAACAATACAATACCGAGATCACGCGGGCTTTCCTGCTGCGGTTCAGCGCAGCGGACCGCGGTGACGCGCAAGGACTGGGGCGTTTGCTTTTTGCCAAGGGTCTCCGGCTGATGACGATTGAGCCCGAGCGGCAGCCGGATGGCAGCTTCGAAGTGCGTGCCGTGGTCAAGCACAATCTGCGGGAAATCACTCAGGAGCCGTTCATTTGCGACTTGATTACCCTGGCCAGTGGCGTGCATGCGGCCTACGAAGGTTGGGAATTCCTTGCCGAAGGGTCGGCCGAGGAGACTCAGCCTCCTAACGGCACACCGGATATTCAGCCGTGAGTGGCACTGCTCCGAAGGACGCGCTGTCGGAACACGATCTTCTGCAGCGGGAACTGTGGAGTTCCTGGGCGGGCGTGCTTCGTTCCTATGCGGCGGTCCACTCCCTTGGCCAGGCGCAGCACGCGGTTGTCGAGATCTCGGCAGACACGATCCTTCTCCGTTACGGCACGCGCTCCCTGCGCTTCTGGCATGACCGCATGGAGCATGCCGATGGTCGAACATCGCCCTTTGGCCTGACGGTAAACGGTGATGCGCACGTGGACGGCACGGAAGAGCCGATGGACCTTGCCGCAGAACGGCTCACTCGCGAGATAATCATGCTGTGAGCACGGTGACCAGCACTATCTTTTCGCCCGCAACCGCTGAGCGTTTCGACAAACTTGTGACGATCTACCCGGTAAAGCGCTCCGCGCTGGTGCCCATGCTGCTGTACGCGCAGGACGAGCTGGGCTATGTGTCCGACGCGGCCGTTTCAGATATTGCAGCGCGGCTGGATCTGCTGGAACTCGATGTGCGCAATGTGTTGAGCTACTACTCCATGCTGCGAACCAAGCCGGCCGGCAAGTTCAACATTCAGGTGTGCACCAACATCAGCTGCATGGTGGTGGGCGGCTACGACATCCTTGAGCACTGCAAGAAGCGGCTAGGCATCGACCATAAAGGCGTGACCCGCGACGGCCAATTTTCCCTCGAAGAAGTGGAGTGCATCGGAGCCTGCTGCTGGGCGCCCGCGATGCAGGTCAACTATGACTTTCATGACGACCTGACACCTGCAAAGGTGGACGCGATCCTGGATGACTATGCCGCCGGACGCGGAAAGGACGAAAAATAATGCCGACACTTGTGTCTCATCCCGATGAAGTCAAGGTGCTCTCCCGGCGTTTCGGCCAGGGTGCGGCGTCGCTCGACAAATATCTGGAACTGGACGGCTATGCAGCCGTGCAAAAAGCTATCGAGCAGGGTCCGGAATGGGTCATTACCGAGATGAAGGCAAGCGGTCTGCGTGGCCGTGGCGGTGCCGGCTTTCCCACCGGCATGAAGTGGTCGTTTGTCCCCAAGCAGAGTGAAAAGCCGAAGTATGTGCTAGTGAACGGCGATGAGTCGGAGCCCGGTACCTGCAAAGACCACATGATCTTCCTGCACGATCCGCATGCGGTGATCGAGGGGACTATGATCGCGGGCCTGGCGATCGGCGCCAAGATGGGCTTTATCTATCTGCGCGGCGAGTACCGCTACCTGCTGAAGATCGTCGAGAAGGCCGTTGCGGACTGCTATGCCAAGGGCATTCTTGGCAAGAACATCTTCGGCAAGGATGGCGTGGACTTCGACATCATCACGCAGACCGGTGCCGGTGCGTATGAGGTGGGCGAGGAATCCGCGCTAATGGAGTCGTTGGAGGGCAAGCGCGGGATTCCGCGCATCAAGCCGCCCTTCCCCGCGGTCGTCGGCCTGTACGGCGGGCCGACCGTCATCAACAACGCCGAGACGATCGCCGCGGCGCCGCACATTCTGCTCATGGGCGGAGAGGTGTACGCGAAGCTAGGCTCAGAGCGCAACGGCGGCACACGGCTCTTCGGCATCAGCGGCATGGTGGAGCGGCCCGGCGTGTATGAACTGCCGATGGGTTACTCCCTGCGCAAAGCGATCTACGATGTGGCCGGCGGCGTGAAGGACGGGCGCAAGCTGAAGGCCGTGGTCCCCGGCGGCTCGTCTTGCCCGGTGCTGACGGCAGACGAGATCGATGTGGGCCTTGACTTCGACCAGATGGCAAAAGCCGGAAGCATGCTCGGCTCCGGCGGCATCGTGGTGCTGGATGAGACAGTCAGCATTGTCGAGTTTGCGCTGCGGACGATCAAGTTCTACCAGCACGAAAGCTGCGGCTGGTGCATCCCCTGCCGTGAGGGAACGGACTGGCTGAAGAAGACACTCAGCCGCTTTTACGAGGGTGCGGGCACGGCCAAGGACATCAACAACATTCAGTACCTGGCGGAAAACATGATGGGCCGCACCTTCTGTCCGCTGGGCGACGCAGCGGCCATGCCGACGATTGCCTTTGTGAAGAAGTTCCGGGGTGAGTTCGAAGAGTATCTGCAAGGCAAGCGCACGGAGAAACACTTTATTACGACAGAGGAGTTGGTCGGGGCGCATTGAGACCA
>CAXTPQ010000007.1:16643-23763 GCA_964246215.1 uncultured Terriglobus sp.
GCACGGAGAAACACTTTATTACGACAGAGGAGTTGGTCGGGGCGCATTGAGACCAAAGGCGATTGTCAAACTTGTGGAGCAGGATGGCTGGTACTTCGTCCGGCAAAACGGGAGTCATCGCATGTTCCGTCACCCAACAAAGCCAGGAACCGTTGTGATACCGATGCATGCGAGAGAACTCAAGATTGGTACAGAACGTTCCATTCTGAAGCAAGCGGGGTTGTTATGAAACGGAACTACCTTGTCGTGTACGAAAAAGGACGAAAAAACTTCAGTGGCTTTGTCCCTGATCTGCCGGGCTGCGCTTCAGCGGGCGAGACCCTTGAGGAGATGCGCTGCAATATGAGGGAGGCACTTGAAGGCTACCTGCAGGTCTCGATAGATTTTGGTGACGACATTCCCCTGCCATCGAGTGAAACAATCACGCTGCCGATACAGGGTGAACTCGATCCGAAGACGACCTATGTTGTGGAATTCATTTCGATCGCCGTACCAAGGAAGACTTCTTCACACAAGCCAAAGGCTCTTCGCCGCGAGCTCGCCGCCGCTTAAGGACACGCAATGCCAGATGTAACTTTTTCCGTTGACGGACGCCAGCTGACCGCACCTGCGGGCACGCTGCTGATTGATGCCTGCAAGGCGAACGGTATCTCCATACCCGCCTTCTGTTACTACCCCGGGCTCAGTCTTCAGGCAGCCTGCCGCATGTGCGTGGTGCGCATCGAGAAGATGCCCAAGCTGCAGACGGCGTGCACCACGCCCGTTGCCGAAGGCATGATTGTGGCGACGGAGACGCCGGAGATTGCGCAGGCGCGCAAAGCCACGCTGCAGCTTCTGCTTGGCAATCATCCGCTGGACTGCCCGGTCTGCGATGCCGGCGGCCAGTGCGAACTCCAAGACATGACCTTCAAGTATGGCGCGGCAGATAGCTTTTACGCCGAGCCTAAGAACCACCGCGAAGAGCAGAAGTGGTCGCCGACGGTGTACTTCGACCGGCCGCGCTGCATCCTCTGCTATCGCTGCGTGCGCATGTGCGGCGAAGGCATGGATGTGTACGCGCTGGGCATCCAGAACCGCGGCTCCTCTGCCGTGATCGCGCCGAATATCCCCGCAACGCAAAGCGAGGATGGGCTGCAGCACCTGGACTGCGAAGAGTGCGGTATGTGCATCGACGTGTGTCCGGTGGGCGCGCTGACCAGCGACACCTATCGCTACAAGACGCGGCCGTGGGAGATGAATCACGTTGCGACTGTCTGCACGCACTGCGGGGATGGCTGCAAGACGACGCTCGGCGTGCGCGCCACGACCGACGGCACGGAGATCATGCGCGGCGACAACCGCGACAAAAGCGGCATCAATGGCGATTTTCTCTGCAACAAGGGCCGCTACGGCTTTGATTTTGCCAACCGTGAAGACCGCATCACCACGCCCCTGTTCAAGCAAGCGGACGGCAGTCACAAGCCGGCAACATGGGATGAAGCGCTCGAATTTACCGGCAGACGCCTGCGTGAGATCCGTGACAGCCGGGGCGGCCGCAGCATCGGCGTGATTGGCGGCAACCGCATCACAAATGAGGAAGCCTACCTGCTGCAAAAGTTCGCACGGCAGGTCATCGGCACGAACAATATCGACCACCACCGCACAGCTGACTACGTTACCTTCGCCGCGGCGCTGGCCGGTCATCGCAATCGCTTTGCCAGCCAGCACGACAATGAGAAGGCACCGGCAATTCTACTGGTAGGTGGCAATCCGACTGACGAGAATCCGCTGACCGCATGGAACTTGCGCAGCAACGTTCGGCTCAATCGTGCGCGACTCTATATTGCGAATCACGCACCGATCAAGCTGCGCCGGCAGGCCAAGTCGTTCCTGCAAATGGAGCCATACAGCTATGGCGCGCTGGCCGCGTACCTGGGCGGCAACGGTTCCACAGAAGGCATCACTTCCGACACTGCATCTCTCGACAGCTTCCGGCAAGCTCTCCGCAGTGAGCAGGAGTTGCTGATCCTGATCGGCTCCGAACTGCGCGGGAACGATCTAAAAGCGCTCATCGCCTTCGGACTTTCGCTGCCCAACACGAAGTTTGCTTTGCTGGCCGATTACGCCAACAGCCACGGTGTGGCCGACATGGGTTTGCTTCCCGACGTTTTGCCGGGCTACGTGCTGCTGACCGCCGAGCATGGCTATGCCGCCGAGTACGGTGAGCGCTTCCCTGCAGATCCCGGCCTGAATTTAGTGCAGATGTTTGAAGCAGCAGAGCATGGCGAACTTGCAGCGCTCTACGTCGTGAATGCGAATCCGGTTGCTCGCTACTCGGTGGACCCCGCCGTCCTGGCAAACACCTTTGTCGTGGCGCACGAGATGTTCCTGACGGAAACCGCGAGGCTGGCAGACGTCATCCTGCCCGCGGCTAACCTGTACGAAAAGTCAGGGTCGGTGGTGAACAGCTACGGCGACCTGCAGCTTGTGAAAAAAGCCGCTGATAAAGCCGGCGTTCGCACAGATCTTGAGCTGATTGTGCGCGTCGCCGACCGCATGGGCGCAAACATCCGCGCACTGGTGCCGTTCGGCAAGCGTCCACAGGTGAACGGCATCCGTGCCGACCTAGGGCAAACGCGGGGCGTGCAATCCGGTGAGGCCGACCGTCACGCGGTCTTTCTCACCTCCAACAATCTAGAGCCGAAGCTTTCGCCGTTTGATCCATTTGCCGTACTTGATGAGATTCAGCGACTGGTGCCCGGCTATGACCTGCTTCGGCTGCAGCTATTGAGCGGCAACGACCAGCACTTGGCACCGGCAGCATCGCCCGATCTGGTGCAGATCGACGCGCGCCGGCCGGACCTGGTGCTGCCCGCCGACGACACGCTCTTTACCAGCGGAACGCTTGGCCGCTTTAGCCCCAAGTTGGTGGAATTGCAGCAAAAGTATACGCACGAGCCGGTTGGGATACCCGCGGACTAAAGCGCAACGTAGACTAGGCCTACAGACTCAGAAAGCAAGGAATCCACCGGCGCAATGCACCTGACCGACACCTACATCTTCCTCCTGCTCACTCTGCTCAAGATCGCGGTGGTGCTGGTCATCACGCTCACTTCGGTTGCGTACACCGTGTTGCTGGAGCGCAAGGTCATTGGGCGCATTCAGAACCGCTGGGGACCCAGCCGCACCGGTCCGTTCGGCCTGCTTCAGCCGCTGGTCGATGGCGCCAAGCTCTTTCTGAAAGAAGACCTGATGCCGCTTGCGGTGGAGCGGCCACTTTTTGTGATTTCCCCCATGATCGCGCTTTCCTGTGCGCTGATCTCCATCGCCGTCGTTCCGTTTGGCTCACTGACCACGTATCACGGCGTGGACTTGTTTCAAGTTTCCGATATCAACATCGGCCTGCTGGTCATCCTCGGCATTACCAGCACCGGCGTGTACGGCATCGCCCTCTCCGGATGGTCTTCCAACAACAAGTACTCTCTGCTCGGATCCCTGCGCGCCTCCGCACAGGTCATCTCTTATGAGCTTGCGCTTGGCCTGTCGTTGGTCGGCGTGGTCCTGCGTGCACAGTCGCTGCGGTTGCGGGACATCGTGAACTCACAGGCGGCGCATGGCGCGCTCTCCTGGAACATCTTCGGCGGACCGGTGCGCGAGCACAACGCGGCCGGTGCCACCTTCTGGACCATCGCCGGCGGCTTCCAACTGCTTGGCTTCTTCATTTATCTAATGGCCGCATACGCCGAGACGAATCGCGCTCCCTTCGATCTTCCCGAAGCTGAATCTGAGCTTGTCGCCGGCTACCACACCGAGTACTCCTCCATGAAGTTCGCCATGTTTTTCATGGCCGAGTATGCGAACATGATCACCGTTTCCTGTGTGGCCACGCTGCTTTTCTTTGGCGGCGCAACGAGTCCCTTCGGCAATCTTTTTCACTATGTAGGCGGCCACACGATGCAGGTGATTGAAGCAGCGGCGATCCCGATCTTCTGGTTCGTGCTGAAAGTCTTTCTCTTCATCTTTCTGTACATTTGGGTGCGCTCCACGCTGCCCCGCTTCCGCTATGACCAGTTGATGAGCTTTGGTTGGAAGTTTCTGTTGCCACTGGCCATGGTGAACATTCTTATCACGAGCCTGGTGCTCGCCTTCCACGGCTAAGAACCGGTCAAGCAGTTCTCAAAGACCGGGAAGAGAAACAGCCGGCGCGTTACAATCGGGCGTAGTACCTACCTCTGCTGTACTGCTATAGAAGGACCGGCCCGATCGATGCAACTTGCGCTTTTTCTCGTCTTCGGTGTGCTCTGCGTTGCCGGAGCGCTGAATCTGCTATTTCAACGGCACCCTATCAATTCCGCATTGTCATTGGTCGTCGTGATGATGTCGCTCGCCGTGATCTATTGGACACTTGGCGCGGAGTTTCTCGCGGCAGCGCAAGTCATCGTTTATTCGGGCGCAATCATGGTGCTCTTCACCTTTGTCATTATGCTGCTGAACGCCGGCGAAGAAGTGCGAACACGTGGATCGCGAGCTGCCTACCTGGTGGGTATTCCGGGTGTTCTGGGCGTAGTCGCTCTGCTCTCTTACATTTTTCTGCATGAGAAACAGGCGCTCGGTTACGCCAACATTGGCGGCACGCTGAACAGCACCACCTCCAATATCTCGGAAATCAGCCGGGTGCTGTTCACCGATTTGTTGTTGCCCTTTGAAGTCACGTCCATCCTGATCCTGGTCGCTATCCTGGGTGCGGTCGTTCTCGCAAAGAAGGAGAGCTAGCCATGGTGCCTATCGCTTATTACCTGATACTCGCGGCAATTCTCTTTTCCATTGGCATCGGCGCCTTTCTGATCAAGCGCAATATCATCACCATCTTTATGTCCATCGAGCTCATGCTGAATGCCGTCAATCTGACGTTTGTAGCCTTCTCGCACATGAGGCATGCGGTGCAGGGGCAGATTTTTGTGTTCTTCGTGATGGTGGTTGCCGCCGCGGAGGCTGCAGTCGGGTTGGCGATTATCATTGCCATTTTCCGCTCGCGCCAAACGTTGGACGTTGACCAGATCAACCTGATGAAAAATTAACTGGAGCGAAGGACCGAACGCCTTAGGACTGACGAACGACATGCCCGAACACCTGCTCTGGTTCATCCCGCTGCTTCCCTTCACCGGCTTTGTGCTGAACGGCCTGGTCGGTCGCCGCCTGCCGCGCGCGGGTGTCGCGGCCATCGCACTACTGTTCACGGCCTTGCCGGCAGCGCTTGTCGCCTGGCTCTGGCAATACATGCTCAGCACCGGCACGCTGGCGGTCACCGCGGCTTCCGCTCCCTGGATCGCGGTCACCGGCTTTACCGTCCGTTTCGCCTTCACCGCGGATCACCTGACACTCATCATGCTGGCCGTGGTGACGGGCGTGGGCTTTCTGATTCACCTGTATTCCATCGGCTACATGGCGCATGAGGAGGGCTACTGGCGCTTTTTCAGCTACCTGAACCTGTTCATGTTTTTCATGCTGGTGCTGGTGCTGGCGCATAGTTTTCTTCTGCTCTTTGTCGGATGGGAAGGTGTAGGTCTTGCCTCCTATCTATTGATCGGCTTTTACTGGCAGAAGCCCGCCGCCAACAACGCCGGCCGCAAGGCGTTTGTGGTCAACCGTGTGGGCGACTTCGGCTTTCTGCTCGCCATGTTTCTGTTGATCCGGCAGTTCGGCACGCTGGACTTTACGGAGGTCTTCGGGCAGATCCAGCTGCACCCGGAAATGCACGGTGGCATCCTGACCGCGATCGCGCTGCTGCTGGTCGTTGGAGCTGCCGGCAAGTCCGCGCAAATCCCTCTGTATGTTTGGCTGCCGGACGCCATGGAGGGCCCTACGCCCGTTTCCGCGCTGATCCATGCGGCAACCATGGTGACAGCGGGTATTTACCTGGTCGCGCGGTCTCACGTGCTCTTTGACCGGTCACCGTTCACTCTCGGCGTGGTAGCCATCGTTGGTGCCGTTACGGCTCTCTTTGCCGCGACAATCGGCGTGGTGCAGCACGATATCAAGCGTGTGCTGGCTTACTCCACCATTTCGCAGCTCGGCTACATGTTTCTCGGCTGCGGTGTGGCAGCGTACTCGGCCGCGATCTTTCATTTGGTTACGCATGCTTTCTTCAAGGCGCTGCTCTTCCTGGCGGCCGGTTCAGTCATTCATGCGCTCTCCGGCGAGCAGGATATGCGTGTGATGGGCGGATTGCGCCGGCGCATTCCCATCACTTTCTGGACGATGACCGCTGGCGTCATCGCCATCGCGGGCATTCCGCCGCTGGCCGGATTCTTCTCCAAAGACGAAATCCTGTACCGTACCTTCGCTTCGCCGAACCATCTCGGCATTGTGCTGTGGGCGGTTGGCCTGCTCACGGCTGGTCTGACCTCGTTCTACATGTTCCGGCTCTGGTTCAAGACTTTCTTCGGTGCCGAACGCTTTGATGAGCACAATCTCGGCCAGGTACATGCCGGTGAAAATGAGCACGACGAGGGGCAGGCCCATGCGCATAGTGTGCACGAGTCGCCCTGGGTCATGCTTTCTCCGCTCGTGGTGCTGGCGGTTCTCTCAGTGATCGGCGGTTGGGTTGGCATTCCCGCGGCGCTGGGCGGCGGCAATCATTTTGAACACTTCCTTGACCCTGTCTTCGCACTCTCCGCCGAACCGCACAACGCCATCAACGCTGACCAGGTTTCGCATACCCTGGAACTAGGCCTTGCGGCCCTTAGCGTTCTTGTCGCGTTGCTGGGCCTGGCCGCGGCTTACGTCTTCTACTACCGCCAGCCGGGCAGCCTCGGCAAACGGGTTGCGGGCAATCCTGTCTACAACCTGGTTGCGCACAAATATTACGTGGATGAGATGTACCACGTCGCCGTTGTCACACCGGTACTGGTGCTGACGCGAGGCATTCTGAATGGTCTAGTCGAGTCCGGTTTGGTGAACGGCTCAGGTTCGCTGGCCGCGTTCGTCACGCGCGCGGCGAGCTCCGGCACACGCCGTATTCAATCCGGCAACATTCGCTCATATGCGGGCTGGCTTGCGGCTGGCGCGGCGGTTGTCATCCTCGTGATGACCTATTCGGTCCTCACCGCACATGTGGTTTCACGGTAAAGGAGCGACAGTG
>CAXTPQ010000007.1:23863-30873 GCA_964246215.1 uncultured Terriglobus sp.
ATGACCTATTCGGTCCTCACCGCACATGTGGTTTCACGGTAAAGGAGCGACAGTGAATCTCGATCACAGCATTCTCTCGCTCATCACCTTCACACCGCTGGTGGGAGCGGCCCTGCTTGTGCTGCTGCCGGACCGCGGCCGGCTCCAGCAGTGGGTCGCGCTCGCCGTCACGCTGATCACCTTTGGCATGACGCTGCATCTCCCGTATTACTTCAGCGGCACGGAGATCAGCTCCACCTTCGGCTCATTGCAGAGCTTCCGCTTTGTGCAGGACCAGCCCTGGATCAGCCAGCCCGCCATCCGCTACCACGTCGGTGTGGACGGCCTCTCCATGTGGCTCGTCGTGCTTTCCGGCTTTCTGGCACCGCTTGGTGTGCTCGCCTCCTGGAACGCAATCGCGAACCGCCGCAAGCTCTTCTACACGCTCTTTCTGCTGCAGCAGGTGGCTATGCTGGGCGTCTTCGTCTCGCTCGATCTCTTCCTGTATTACGCCTTCTGGGAGCTGTCCCTGGTGCCGATGGCAATCCTGATTGCCACCTTTGGACGCACGGAAAATCGCCGTCGCGCGGCCATCAAGTTTTTTCTATATACCTTTATTCCTTCGGCGCTGTTGCTGGTGGGCATGCTCTGGCTTTACACAGCTACCGGCACGTTTCAGCTGCCCACGCTGGCTGCGCTGGCCGCCACGCATGCGATTCCGGGATCGAGCCATGCGCTCTGGCTCTGCTCGCTGGCTTTCCTTATCGCCTTCGCAGTCAAAGTGCCGATTTTCCCGCTGCACGGCTGGCTGATTGATGCCATTGCGGAAGGGCCGACCGCAGCCATTATGGTGCTGGCCGGGAAGCTCGGCATTTACTCCATCCTGCGCTTCTCCTTTGCGATTTTTCCAGAGCAGTCGCGGCATGTCGCGCCCGTCCTGATCGCGTTGGGATCCATCGGCATTGTCTATGGTGCGTGCCTAGCGCTGGTGCAGAACGACCTGAAGCGGCTCGCCGGCTTCTCCACCCTGGGTCACCTTTCCTTTTGCGTTCTGGGCATCTTCACATTTACCGTCAATGGTCTGGACGGCGGCATGTACCAGATCCTGAATCATGGTATTTCCGGCGGTGCGCTCTTCCTGCTGATGGGCATGCTCTATGAACGCTACGGCACGTATGACATGCGCGACCTGGGCGGTCTCTCCGGCAAGCTGCCGTGGATGGTCACGCTCTTTGTGATCACCGCCCTTTCCAACGTGGGCCTGCCCATGCTGAACAGCTTTGTCGGTGAGTTCCTGATTTTGAGCGGATCGGCGCAGACGGCACTCTCGCACCACGCGATGCTGTGGACAGTGATCGCCACCAGTGGTGTTATCTTCTCCGCCGCATATCTGCTGACCATGATTCAACGTGTCTTTTATGCCGATCTGGGCAACATCTCCGCCGAACGTCGCGGCTGGGATTTGACGGCTCGGGAACACTTGGCGCTCTGGCCGATGGTTCTGCTCTTCCTGGTCATGGGAGTCGCTTCACCCTACTTTACGAAAACGCTCGACCTGCTCGGCGCTCCGTACGCCGGCCGCGTTCCCGCGATGGAGGGTCCAGGTGTCAAGAAGATTCAGGCAGAAACCTACTCATCCGTAGCCCACAACGCAGATGCAACTGAAACAGGAGTGGCGCGCTGATGCTGACCTCATCTAACTTTGTGGCGCTGCTGCCCGAGTACATACTGACGCTGGCCGGCATCGCCGTCATGATGATCGAGCCGGTGCTGCCCGCCGACAAATCGCGCAAACCCCTGGGCTGGCTGGCAATTGTGGGCACGGTCGCAGCTGGCGCGGCGAGCGTTTATCAGCTCTCGCTCGGAACGGTGACGGCCTTCGCCAATACCATCCAGGCAGATCGCTTCTCCATCTTCTTCCACGTGTTGATTGCCGCCATTGTGGCCGTGACCCTGCTTTCATCGCTGGACTTTTTTGAAGGTGCTCACACGCACACGGGCGAGTATTTTGCACTCACCTGTTTCGGCGCTGTCGGGATGATGCTGATGAGCTGTTCGACCGAGCTGCTCATGATCTTTATCGGCCTTGAAATCTCATCGATTTCCACCTACATCCTGTCCGGCTATCGTAAGGGCCAAGCCGCCGGCAGCGAGAGTTCGCTGAAGTACTTCCTGCTCGGCTCCTTTGCAACCGCCTTCTTTCTGTATGGCATTGCACTGAGCTTCGGCGCAACGGGTTCCACAAACATCGGCGCCATTGCCGCCGGCCTTCGCACCACCGCAACTCCTTTGCTCGCGATTCTCGCAATCGCCATGATCGTGATCGGCATCGGCTTCAAGGTTTCGGCTGCCCCCTTTCACGTATGGACGCCTGATGTGTATCAGGGGGCTCCACCGCCCGTGGTCGGCATGATGTCGACCGCCCCCAAAGCTGCCGCCTTCGCTGTTCTGCTGCGTATCCTCTTTGGCGGCTTTCCGATATATGAGGCAAAGTGGGCCTTGCTGCTTTGGGGTATTGCCGCTCTTTCCATGACGATCGGCAACCTGGGCGCTCTGCTGCAGCGCGATGTGAAGCGTATGCTTGCTTACTCGTCTATCGCACACGCCGGATATCTGCTTGTCGCCTTCACGGCACTTCCGCAGGATGGCATTGCCGCGGCTTCCTTTTACACGGCGGCCTATGCGGCCATGAATGTCGGAGCCTTCATCGTTATCACCCTGGTCTCCGGCTACCGCGAACGGCTGCGTACCGGTGAGGATTACACCGGCCTTGGCATCCAGCATCCCGTGCTCGCGGCAGCATTCAGCTTCTTCCTGCTCTCCATGATCGGTATTCCGTTCACCGGCGGCTTTTTCGGGAAGTTCTATGTGTTTGCCGGGGCACTGCACGCTGGCCATGTATGGCTTGCCGTGGTGGGCTTGCTGAACTCCGGCATCGCCTGCTTCTACTATCTTCGGCTGATCGCGCGCATCTATTCATCTCCGTCTGGTTACTCGGTAGCTCCAGCAATCGACTTCGATCCAGCAGGCTCGACCAATCCCCTGCTCAATCCGATTTCCGCTGCGTCCGGTCTGGAAGGCCGAGGCTCAGCAGCGGCTTGGCCCGCTTACCTCGGCCTTACGATCTGCTTTTTGGCGACTTTGCTGCTCGGAGTTTTGCCCGGCCGGCTGCTCACCTCTTTGCAGCAGGCAAGCCTAGTGCAGACGCAGGTGCCTGCGACTGCTGCTACGGACGATACAGGTGGAAAGCTTCACGGGGCTTTGAACAGGTCGAGTGGGCAAAAAGACTGCTGTCCTGTCCTCGCCAAGACCTCTCAGCAGCCTTCCCGCAGGTAGTGCCATGATTCATTCTGGGTTCACTGGATCCGGCTTCATCCACCGCTCTCCGAGCAAACTAGCAGTTTAGAGCCGTTTCCGTGGAGGTGGAGTGTTCCGGGAAAGGGCCGATATGCCAGGCCTTCAGCCCTCGGACTCTCTTTCTCCCTTCCTGGGGCTTGCGCCCCAGGCTGTTATATGACGGGCTTTCAACCCTGAAGGCCAAGCTCTACACCATTGAAGAATCAGCCATAGCCGGACGCTCCCGGCGGAGTGTGCGTGACGTCCTCTGCGCTAACCCAGGTATGCGCCCTCTCCAGTACATGTAAAGAACGAGAGACACCCTGTTCGGCAAAGCCGACATGTTGAGCAGGAGTCAGAGATCGATGAAAGAATACAAAACAACAAAGCCCTCGCTCATGCGAGGGCTTTGTGTCGAAACTCTGCTTCAATTATGTCAGCTTGATGAAGATGATCACGAAGGTGAACAGCGCCAGCGATTCTATAAAGGCCAGGCCGAGAATCAGGAAGGTGAAGATACCAGGGCGGGCCCCGGGATTGCGCGCGAGCGCCTCAGCAGCAGAGGCAGTGGCGCGGCCCTGAGCCAAACCGCACAGACCGGCGGCAAGAGCCATGCCGATACCTGCACCGATGTAAAGGTAACCTTTGGAAGCAGCATTGGCGGCTGCATCCTGCGCGAACGCCGGAGTCGCTATCAGCAACGCCGCCAGAGTCATAAACATGTACTTCAGCATCTTCATCGTCTTGCTCCAGCCTTATGAATGCCGCGCCAGTGGGTGGTTGGGGTTCACCGTGCTGACCCCCTCACGCTCACGCGGTTTGCAACTCCAGACGCGGAAAAGGCGAAGCCCGCATCCGTCAACTTGATCAGCTGGTCAGGCTACATGCCTGACTGAACCGCGCGTGGCGGATCAATGCTCATGAGAAACGGCCAGGCTCAAATAAATCGTCGCCAGCAGCATGAACACGTAAGCCTGCACCAGCGAGACCACCAGGTGCAGCCCCAGAAAGACCAAAGGGATGCCAATCGGCACGAGTGAAAAGAACGCCCAAGTGACCAGATCGCCGGCAAACATATTTGCGTACAAACGCACCGTTAAGGACAGCACACGCGCCAGGTGTGAGATGACTTCAATGACGAAAAGCAGCGGAGACAGCCACCACACGGGGCCAAGAAACTGCTTGATGTAGCTGCCGCCATTCTCGCGGATGCCATGGTAGTGGTAGTAGATAAATGTCACGATTGCCATGCCGAGCGGCACCACCGGGTTCGATGTAGGCGATTCCAGCCCCGGCACGAGGCCCATCAGGTTCATCGCCAGGATGAACAGGACAAGCACCGACAGATAGCCGACAAAGCGCTCATAGCCATGGCCGATGATGCTCTCGCCCTGCTCGGAGACAAACTCGTGCACCAGTTCCGCCGTGTGCTGGACAGCTCCCGGCTTCTCTACGCTGAGCGTGACTCGGACCGCGACAAAGTAGACGAGCAGAAGCGTCGTGACGATCAACTCCATCGCAAAGGCATTCGAGATGGGTGCCGCTGTATTCGTCACATGCACATGCAGGGCGCTCAGCACAGCATCCGTGGGCGCGGCAAGCAGGTGATTCAGGATTCGCGTAAAGGCTAACTGTTCCGGCATCGTTCAAATCTTGGTTCTGCCATGCGATCAGATTGTGCCGCTACGCAGGAGCCGGAGACCTTCCACCGTGAGCGCAACAATGCCCATGGCCAGCCCCGCCGCGAGTGCAAACACACTGCCGTGCAGATACTTAAGGCTAACATATAGAACAATGATGACCACGACCATGCGGACGACAAAGCCCGCGATGGCAAAGGCAATCGAAGGCCTCTTTGCCTCTGCCATCCCTGACGTTTCGCTGTACTTCAGAAGCGGCTCGGCTTGCTGTTCAGCCGCATCGGCCTGATCCATGCGCGCCATAAGGGCGGCCATCAGCCGGCGCCACTCCCACAAGCCGCTCGCCGAAATAGCCGCGCCGATCGCCAGCAGAGCCGCCGAGCGCCAGCCTCCCAGCCAAAGCGCAAACGGCAAGCCCAGCGTCGCAAGAACCAGCACCAGACGCCCAGCGCGAACAAGGCTTCCGCTCGCATCGGCCTCCGTATATGGCCGAAGCTGCATGTCTGGTCGCAACTCCGCTGCAGTGTCGCCCTCCTCCGGCAACACGCTCACTCCGGATCCTTCATGTATCGGGTCGCGGTGCGGTATATCTGGATGAAGCCGCCGACCGCACCCAGCAGAATACCCACGACGCCGATCCAGTTCTGGTGCAGCTTGCCATCCACCCAGTGCCCCAGAAACCATCCAACGACACAGCCGACCGGCAGCGCCACGGCAAGCTGGATGAACGACTCCGCCTTGACCAGATCGCCAAGTGTGCCCTTCGGCTTGCCGGGTGTGCGCTCTTCATCCATGCATTTCATTACACCATCGCAATGGGTCACATGAGACCACACGGCGTACGCAAAAATGCAAAGATCTCGATGTGACTTGGCGCACTCTGCGTTTTCTCTGTGCCTTTGCGTACGCTTTGGCTCTTATGAATCAGCCCACTAGATTGCTGCCTTCTATACTTCGGAGACATGTTCACGTCAGACTTTGAAGAGAAGCTCTACCAGGAACGCCAGGAAAAGCTGAAGAAGATTGCCGCTCTGGGCCAGCAAACCGGCCTGAGCCCGCTGGCAGCCACCTACCCGAACAGCTTCCCGCTCCAGCCCGAGGGCGGCATTCCTGCAATTCGCGCGCAGTATGACGACGTATCTACCGAAGCGCTCGAAGCCGACAAGCCGGAGCTTTCCGTTCCCGGCCGCGTCATGGCCCACCGCCGCCAGGGTAGGGCCGGCTTTGCGGTGCTGCAGAACAACGGCAAGCGCCTGCAGATCTATGTCCGGCAAGACGCCGTGGGCGAAACCGCCTTTGAACTTTACAAGCTGCTCGATCTGGGCGACCACATCGGCGTCACGGGCTATCTCTTCCGCACGCGCACCGGCGAGCTCACTATCCACGTCACAACGCTTACATTTTTGTCCAAGTCCATGCTGCCCTTGCCCGACAAGTATCACGGACTGCAGGACATTGAGCTTCGCTATCGGCAGCGCTACCTTGACCTCTTTACGGACGAAGGCGAGGAGGCCGCTCCACCTTCTGCGGAAACAACCGAAGTCAATGGCGACTACCCGGAAGCCATTGCTGCTGCAACCGCCTCTTACCAGCGGCTGCCCTCGCGCGATGTCTTTGTAAAACGCGCCCGAGTGCTAAAAGCGTTGCGCATGTTCTTCGATGAGCGCGGCTATCTGGAGGTGGAAACACCCATGATGCAGCCCATCGCGGGTGGAGCGGCGGCGCTGCCCTTCATGACCCACCACAACACCATGGACATGGATCTCTACCTGCGCATTGCGCCGGAGCTCTACCTGAAGCGGCTGGTCGTCGGCGGCCTGGACCGCGTTTACGAGATCAATCGCAATTTCCGCAATGAGGGCATCAGCACCCAGCACAACCCCGAGTTCACCATGCTGGAGTTCTACCAGGCGTATGCGAATTACTGGGATTTGATGGGTTTGACGGAGGAGTTAATCAAGTTCGTTGCGGTCGAAGTGAATGGGACGACGTTGACGAATTTTCCGATACCGAAGGGACCTCGGGCGGGTGAGGTGGTGCAGATTGACCTTGGGA
>CAXTPQ010000007.1:30973-41379 GCA_964246215.1 uncultured Terriglobus sp.
TTTGAAGTGGGCAATGCTTTCAGCGAGCTGAACGACCCGGAAGACCAGCGCCGCCGCTTTGAAGCGCAGTTGGGCGAACGCGAACGGGGTGACGAGGAAGCGCACCAAATGGACGCCGACTACGTCCGCGCCCTCGCCTACGGCTTGCCCCCCACCGGCGGCGAAGGCATTGGCATTGACCGGCTCGTGATGTTGCTCACCGGTTCGCGCTCGATTCGCGACGTGATCCTCTTCCCACTGCTGCGTCCGGCCAAACAGCCAGTCCTGGAAAAGACCGAGAGCTCGATTACAGAGTGAAGAGTCGCGGCCCAACCCTTCCAGGGCTCAACGCGCTCTTTTTACCCAATCAATTTTTCTTTGTGTGACTACAACCTTCGTGGTACCCGCGTGCCACAATCTGTTCATAAAGCTTTCCAAATTTCCAGAGATGATGAAAGCACTGCACGCTGCCCGACTCGCAAGCATGCAATGAAATTCGCACCAACACCTGCTGCACTGTGACATGGGTCAGACCTTGGCAAGAGCTTCTGCGCTTGCCGGTTCACCTC
The DNA here is from genome assembly GCA_964246215.1 of uncultured Terriglobus sp. Taxonomy (GTDB): domain Bacteria; phylum Acidobacteriota; class Terriglobia; order Terriglobales; family Acidobacteriaceae; genus Terriglobus. Next base: position 31,522 of record CAXTPQ010000007.1, read on the forward strand.
GACGCCTCACCGCCTTTCCAACGGAGATCTGAAAAATGAAAAAGTCCTTCCAAGTTTTGTGCCTTGCGGCATCCGCCTTTCTCGCAACCGCCAGCCTTTCGGCTCAGACCTACAACGTGACCTATGGGCGCACGACCGTGACGGTCGATCCCAACCTGCTCGCCTCCTTCAAGAATTACTTCACACTGACGGATTTGCTGGGCCGTTCCCTCAGCACGCCTCTTGTTCTCAGAGAAATTTCCGGGACACTGTCAACATCAGACAGTACAGCCGAAATCATCCACACAGGCGGACTGGTGGGCATGGCCAATGGGGCCACTGTCCAGATTCAGGATCTTATCCTGGACACCACGAATGCGAACTCTCCGGTGGTCACGGCGATGATCGTCGCCAACGGCAGCCGGCTTGGCCGTACCCCCATCTTTAACGTCACGACACCTTCGTCCGGTGCTGTGACAGTACAGAACGGCGCGGTCTCACAGAGCGGGTACGTCTTCCGGCTGACACCGCAAATCGTCAATCTTGTGAACCAGCTCACAGGTGTGCCGCTCGTCGTCAATAACGAGTACTTTGGAGGGGTCACTCTGTTTTCGACACTTTCCGCGACGCCTTCTTCTATTGACTAGGTCCGGTGTACGAGATGAAAGGGGAGACTTGACCAGTCTCCCCCTTCTGACTTTGGCACCCTAATGCATGCACACCCGGACATGTCTGACCGTTCATTGGCAAGTCACAGCATGGGAATCCGCGACTTTGTGCATCAGTTCCGCAAGAAAGATAGCTGATTTGAACCTATCCCGGCGCGGCGCGTTCTTGTCCAAGCTGGCATGCTTCACGGCATCCGTGATGAGTGTCGCACCGGGGTTGTCAGCGGGCAATTCGTGAGCCGTCCACATCGCCTCACCTTCCGGTACTGACCAGTCCCGCAGGCCATGCAATTGGTACACGGGGCACTGCAACCTGCCCAGCTTACCGTGCGGGGACAATGCGGTAAACTCTGCATCATGCTCTGCCATGAGCCGATGGTGTGCCTCGACTATTGCTGCTGAATCACCTGCACGCAGACTCTGATAAAAACTTTGCTCCGCTGGCGTAAGCGCGGCGAAGGCTCGCTGACCCTCGGGTGTTTCCTTTTGAAATGTTAGATCGTTATACGCCGCAGCCTGGATGTGCTCATACTCACCCGGTGGCGTAATCTCTTTCAGGTACTGGTACGCCATTAACAACGCGCCTCCACCATAAGGGACAGTGTCATACGGCTTACCATCGGGCTGTAAGGGTTTCTCATGCAGGTAAAAACTGCCAATCCGTTCCAAGCTGTTGAAGCCAGATGCTGAGAGGACGAGCTTTACGTCATGACCAAACTCCGGCATCTCTGCCATGGCCAGGGCAAGGCCGCCGCCAAAGCTGAATCCAAAGACGGCGACCGGCTTGCCAGATTGCTGTGACGCCCAGTGCACAGCGTCCCCAATCTCGTAGACTGCATCCCTGCGCATGAGCAACTTGGTCTCGATTGCGACATTGGGAAGGACAACCCGGAACCCATCCTCGGCCAGCACCTTCGCAAGTTCATTGATGGAAGGTAACTGCACACCGTCAGGGGACAAGCCATGGATCAGAACGATTGTTTCAGCATTGGGCCGGTCGCTTGGCTCGTAAACACGAATCAGCAGCGGCTCCCCCCGGGCGGTGATCGTTACGTCATGCAGAGTGACTCGTTTCCGAAAAAGCCGGCGGTAGGCTCGCACCGGCAAGGGTATGTGTCCACCGGACAGCTGGTAGTCCAGAGAGGCCGTCCGCAGGACCGCGAAGCTCAATTTAACAAAGAAGATCGAAACCAGACTGACAACGATGAGCCAAAGAAGTAGTCGCCAGCCCGTCCACCGGAAACGCGAAGTCAATGAAGCTCCCTTTCCACTACGGCAAATACGCGTGTCTTACAGACATTTAGCCGTTTTGACGCAAGAGAAGCAAACTTCCCTTCGCATCGATTTGGTACAGCGATCTCGCAGCCGGGGACCTGCTTGAAGATGATCTCTGCTGGATACAGTCTACCCGTTCTATCTGACGCTGTTGCACAGGAATAATTGGCTTCGGTGACTGCTGTAGTCCGCGCAGTCGGCTTACGCGATATAACTTTTCGCAGCTGGTCTTCTGCTAACCTCGGCGAGTGAACATACTTTTTGTCGGTGATGTCTTTGGCTCGGCCGGCCGGCGCATCGTTTCCGAGCATATCGGCCATGTCATGGAGACGCATGAGGTCGACCTGTGTGTAATGAACGGTGAAAATGCCGCTGGCGGATTTGGGATTACACCTGCGATTGCCGACGATTTATTCGATATGGGTGCGGAAGTACTGACCACCGGCAATCATTTTTGGGATAAGAAAGAGTTGCTGGATTACCTGAAAGTTCCCGCGGAATCGACGGGGAGGGCTCGGCGAATTCTGCGACCTGCAAACTTCGCTCCCAAGACGCCGGGCTTCGGCATGTATGAGGGAACTTTGCCGGCCGGCCAAAGCTTTGCCGTAGTGAACCTGCAGGGGCGAGTCTTTATGCAGCAAAATGACGACCCCTTTCGAAAAGCCGACGAACTTATCGCCGCAATCCGGAGCAAGGTCATTCTCATCGACTTCCATGCGGAAACAACCAGCGAGAAATCAGCGTTGGGCTGGTATCTGGACGGCCGGGTGACCGCCGTGCTCGGAACACACACGCACATTCCAACAGCCGATGAGCGGATTCTTCCCGGTGGTACGGCGTTTCAGACCGATGTCGGCATGAGCGGACCGTATGACTCGGTCATCGGTGTCGAGCAGGATGCCGTGGTGCAAAGGTTTCTCACCGGCCAGCCGGCAAAGCTGGAAGCAGCCAAAGGCAATCCGAAGATGTGCGCAACCCTCGTCGGATGTGATGGCGCTTCCGGAAGGGCCCACTCCATTCGCCGCATCATGCTTGGCGAGTGATTGGCTTGATGAAGCTACGCAGCAGAACGCGGAAGCGGCCTCGCCGCTTCCGCGTTTGTTGTATTGAGCAGACTAGCGGCGGCGAGGAGCCGTGGTCCGGCGTGCTGGAGCTGCTGACTTTGTAGCGGCTTTCGCCTGAATTTCGCCAGCGGTCATCTTCACCAGGAGCGGTTTCTGTGTGTAGCTATCAATTGTTCCCAACACATCCACAGTGGAGTCGACGGCAGGCACCTTCGTTGGCTCTGCCTTTAGTGTCACGTCGAAGTCGGCGACCTTGGGGTTTGCGGCTTTCGAGTCATCGGAAACGGCCAGCTGCAGGTCTGTCCCGCTGATTGCAACAACCACGCCGGAGACTTTGATCTCTTTGCCTTTAATCGGAGTAAATTCACTCTCGGCCTGATCGGCTGTGCCATTCTGGATCACAAACTCGCGATCCTGGATGTTTGTCTTTACCAGCGTCGGGTCTTCTTTCTTGTCAGCATCCAGCACGGCAGTCGCCTGATCCGCAGGTGTGGGAGCAGGTTTTACGCTCGACTTGAAGGAATCGGATGGAAAGAGCGAAGCTGCGGCGGCCGTCTTTACCGCGTCGTAACCATCGTCGCCACCGTGGTATTTCTTATAGCAATATGTGGCGACTGGCTGAAATTGCGCCTTGAACTGGTCAGGTGCCAGAACCGCGGCACGCGTGGCGAAATAGGTGCAGCTCAGATAATCCGGCGTGGTGGACTGATAGTAGGCGGTGCCCAGATAGTAGGTGTCCTGCAACAAAACACCCGGCTGCTTGGTTTGGTCTTCCGGCACGGCTTTCAACTCAGAGGTGTAGGCGGAAATGGCACCGGCGGAGTCCTTCTTCTGAAGCGCGTCAAAGCCGATTACGCTGTAGAGCGTGGGCTTTGTTTTCGTTTGAATCTGGTCCCACTGGGACTGCTCAACAGCTGCGGGCTTGGTGGCGGACAGGGCGCGGGTTGCCAGAGTCGCAGCTTTGGAATAGCCGGTCTGACGAGTGCTCGCATCGGCGGACTGGTCGGCCTGACTTTTCAGCAGATAAACCTCAGTAAACAGCGCCGTGTAGTTGTTTGGGTCTGTTTGCAGAATCTTGTCGCCCGTGTCCAGGGCCTTCTGAACGTTATTCTGCTGCGCATACGCATTCATGACCTGTTCCAGCACTGCAGCCTTGACGGTGCTCTGCGGATACTGCTGCAGGAAAGCTTCACCGGCGGTCGCTTTCGCTGCCGGATCGGCGGCCGTGGTGACATTTTGATAGGCGCTGTATTCTGCCGGCGACAACTGAACCTGGCCTGCGGCCGCCTGACCAGCCGGTTGTTGATCGGTGGTCTGGCTGCCTGCCGCTGCCGCGGGGGCCTGAGCCACGCAAAATGGGGCAGTTACTGCGGAAACCGCCAGCATCGAGGCGAGAACAACATTCTTCATCGAACACTCCCTGTGTTTGTCACAAATCTCGTCAGTCGATCAGCCGGGCCGCATGCCGAGCCCAATCAAGCACTACGATGCAAGCAATGTAACAGGTGTCGCTCCAAAAACGATGGGGCAGTCCAATCGCCGGCACAGAATGCTTCCATGCCGGCTTAGAACTCCTTAAGGTTTAGCCCTTTTCTGCAGACGCTCAGGTTTTCTCGGCTCCATCCTTTTTCGAGGCATACATTTGCAGCTGCGGCCCACAGATTGGGATTGCTGCTGGCTTATCCACAACAAGTTGCGGGTGCTCTGCTTGATTCCATGCTTGCGGCGCACTAGCCTGAAGTCAGGAAGTCTCATATGCAGCGCACTTCGGCTGCTGCTCCACTCAAGACCAGAGGAGTCATCGTTGCTGAAACTCAAACGCGTTCAGATTCTCGGCTTCAAATCGTTTTGCGACCGCACGGATGTGCAGCTCTCGGGGGCCGGCATTGCCGCCGTAGTGGGGCCAAATGGTTGCGGCAAGTCGAATATCGCGGATGCGATCACCTGGGTTTTGGGGGAGCAGTCCGCCAAAAGTCTGCGCGGCGCCAAAATGGAGGATGTGATCTTTGCGGGAACGCGCGACCGCAAACCCACCGGCATGGCAGAGGTCTCGCTCACGCTTGTTGACCCGGAGGTGTACGACGGACGGGAGGTGAACGAACCAGTGTCGATCGGCTCTGCTTCGGTCACGGACTGGGACGAGACAGCTGAGCGCCGCCGCCGCATGGAAGAAACGGAGGTGGCCGTGGCCGAGGCTCAGCCCGGCCCATTGCAGCCCGGCGACGAGGCGGAGGAAGTGTTCCCCTCGCCCGAGGGGGAAGGAACCGAAGTTACATCAGAAGCAACTGACATTCCAGTCCCTGGCAACTCCGTTGTTTTAAAAATGCGCCGGCGCAAGTTCAATCGCACACCAGTGCGCGCGGGTGAAATCACGGTCACACGGCGGCTCTTCCGGTCGGGAGATTCCGAGTACCTGCTCAATGGCAAGCTGTGCCGCCTTCGCGACATTCAGGACATCTTCTTTGGTACCGGGCTTTCCGGCGAGAACTACGCGATTATTGGGCAGGAGCGCATTGGCCAGTTGCTCTCCTCCAAACCGCTGGATCGCCGCGCCATCATTGAAGAAGCCGCAGGAATCACTCGCTTCAAGACAAAGAAGCGCTTGGCCGAGCTACGGCTGGAAGCGGCAAAGCAGAACCTGTCGCGTGTGGACGACATTTTCGATGAAGTGACCCGCCAAATGGCATCGTTGAAGCGCCAAGCCGCAAAGGCCGAGCGCTACGGAGAAATGCGCGATGAGTTACGCGGCAAACTACGCATTGTGCTGAGCAGCCGCCTAGCCCAAATGGATGGGGAGCTCGCGGCTTCCAATACGAAAGCCGGCGAACTGACCAGTGCCATCGATGTCCAGGCTGGGCAGTTGGAGGCGATGGACGCCGAACATGCCGCGAACGTGGCACGCGGCTATGAGCTGGATGAGGAATTACGCGGCGCGAATGGCCGGCTGAACGAGGCGCGTGTCGAACTGGAACGAGCGGGCAGCCGCATGCACGCGAATACGGACCGCATTGCCGACCTGGACTCGCGCATCCGCAGTGGCTCCGATGAGTTGACGCAGGTGCGTCATCAGATCGAGGCTCTGGCAGCTGACCGTGACGGGCTTCATCTCTTTCTGCAGACTGCGACTGCGGACACAGCGGCAGCACGTGAAACAGCGCAAGCCCGGCAGCGTGAGGCAAATGAAGCACAGGCTCAGGTGAACAACGCCGATCGCGAAGCATCGCAGGGGCGGCAGCAATCAATGCAGCTCCTCCAGCGCATTTCGCAGATCCACCGTGAAGAGGCCCAGGCGACCGAGCAGCTCGCCGGGCTGGATCGCGAGGCGCAGCGGCTTATTTCGGAAAGTGAAACCGCACGGCATGAGCTTGAGGCATTGGGCAAGCAGCGTGGCCAGGTGTCGCTCAGCTTTGAAACTGTTTCGGAGCGCCTGAAGCGGCTCGAGACGGAGATTGCGCAACTGCGGCTGGACCTGGAATCGCGGCGACGTGAAGAGATGGAAATACGCCGGCGCGGCGACCATCTGCGCGCTGAAGCCGCGACCCTGCTTGGCCGCAAGAACTCCCTGGAGTCGCTCATTCGGGATCACAGCTACTCCACTGAGACTGTGCGCAAAATCTTTAAGGCAAATCAGGCGGGCGGAACTATTTCGCCGGTGGGTACGCTCGCGGACTTCCTTGAGGTTGACGATCAATACGGGACCGTGGTCGACGAGTTCCTGCGGGAAGAACTGAACTACATCGTGGTGAAGAACTGGGATGCGGCGGACCGAGGCATCGGCATGCTGAAGGGCAACGTGGACGGGCGCGCGACCTTTCTGGTGCATGAGGAGCATGCGCAGACCGGCTTTCCATTCACGGACGGCATGGCCAGCCGTGCCACGCAAAACATGGACCGTGTTCAGCCCCTAAAAAACTGCATTCGCGTGTTGAACGGCTTTGGCCGCTCGCTTGAGGTGATTCTCCCTAAGCTGCGCGAAGGTTTCATCGCTCCGGACAGTGAGACTGCGCGCGCCCTGGCACGCGACAATCCGGAGGCCTTCTTTTTGTCACCCGGTGGAGAGACTTTTCACAACGTGACTGTAACGGGTGGCAAGGCCCGCAGCGAGGGGCCGCTTGCCCTGAAACGCGAACTGCGCGACGTTCAAACAAAGCTGGAAGCAGTTCAGACGGAGCTGTCGCACACTGAGCTTGCGGTAGCCGGACTGAGCAGACAGATCGGCGAAGCGCAGCACTCGCTGGAGGCAAGGCAGAATGAGCGGCGCGATGCGGAACGTGAAGCCGCCAACAGCGGTGCGGCTCTGCGGCAGATGGAATCGGAGGCAGCCCGCATTGAGCGGCGGCTTGCCGACTGGCAATTGCACTCCGAGCGCAACCGCGATGCCCGCGCACACAAGCAGGACCTGATTGAGCGCAAGCAAGCCGAGGCGCAACAGCTCACCACGGAACGCGAAGCCTTGGAAGCTCGCGTGAATGAGACTATTCTGCGTATCGACGATCTTCGCCGCCAGCGGGAGGAGGTGCAGGCCGCAGCCGCTGCTGCGTCCGCCGCACTGGCCGGCCTGGAGGAGCGCCGTCGTAACGCGTCCAGCAACTTTGAGCAGAATCAACGAATGCACAACGCGCAGCAGCAGCGGCTTACGCAATTGGAGTCACAGATCGCGGCAAACAAGGCGGAGCAGGCCCGGCGCGAAGAAGAAAACGGCACCCTGAAAGCCCAGCACACAGAGGTGTCTGTCACGCGCGAGCAGTTGACTGCCGATGTGGCGCGCCTGACTGCCGAGGCAGCCAAGCTGCGATCCGCGATTGCGGAAAAAACTGCGGCACTGAAAGCCCTGCGGACTGCGATCGACGCTCTACGGGAAGAGCGCGGAATGCTGCAGACGAAAGTTGCCCGGTTGACCAGCGACATCGAACATCTGGAAGCTCAGGCGTTGCAGGATTTGAACGCGCAAGCGGCGGAGCTCCGTGCTGATGAATCCATCATGCGCATAGGGGAAAGCGAATCCCTTAGCAACGCTGAGGCAGAGACGCGCACGCTGAAAGGCAAGCTAGAAGCCATGGGACCGGTGAACATGATGGCTCTGGAGGAGTTCGCCGAAGCCTCACAGCGGCACGAGTTTCTGAACAGCCAACGCAAAGACCTGCTGGAGTCCATCGGCAACACGCAGCAATCCATCAAGGAAATCGACGAGATCAGCCATGCCAAGTTCAACGAAGCCTTTGCCGTAATCAATCAGAACTTTGCGGACACCTTCGTCAAGCTCTTCGGCGGCGGCCAGGCATTCATGAAGCTGACCGACGAGCAGAACAGCGCGGAAAGCGGTATCGATCTCGTCGCCTCGCCACCAGGCAAAAAGCTGCAGAATGTCCTGCTGCTCTCCGGTGGAGAAAAAGCACTCACAGCGCTCTCGCTGCTGGTCGGCATCTTTGAGTTTCAACCCAGCCCATTCTGCGTGCTGGACGAAGTCGATGCACCTCTTGACGAAACCAACGTGGGCCGCTTCGCCCGGCTCATCCGTGAGATGAGCAAAACCACCCAGTTCGTGGTCATCACGCACCACAAGCGGACAATGAGCGAAGCCGACGTGATCTACGGCGTCACCATGCAGGAGCCTGGCGTGAGTAAAGTCGTGAGCGTCAACCTGAACAGGGCCGAGCGCAAGGTGGCGTAAACTTCGTACGTTAACATAGCTACTATGGACGTTGTCGAACAGAAGCTTGAAGCGGCAAGAAGACTAGCTACATCCCACCGTGATGTAGATACTGCTGTGGAGCAAGTGTTTTTGCTCGAATCAGACTTTGATGATGACAGTACACAACCCATACGTTTGCTCGAAGTGGTCGACGGTACGATTGAGCGTGGGATTGAGCCAGTAGGGTTTCCCGCTATGCGCGACAAAGGTATTCCCTTTTCCTCAGTTATCGTCGAAATCTCGCCTCGAGAATATGAAGCACTTCGTCGAGAGCCCTTTTTAGCATTTCGCTCGGAAAAGTGGACCATCGGCCCGCAACTCGCATTCCGCAAATGACGGAACTTGATCAATCCTGGTCTAGGTCCTTTGCGATGCAGGCCTTATCTGATCTTGAAGCGAGAGACGTTTTAGCCACGACCACAGTGGCCAAATGTCATCGTCTTCATTACCTACAGATGGCTGCTGAGAAGCTCTGCAAAGCATATCTTGTGCGGGGGAGAGGGTACGACCAAGTGAAGAAAACACATGCTTACACCGAACGCAATTTACCATTGGTGCTACGCAATGAGTTTGTTGGCTTATCAGGACCAGCCCAAGAGGCAAAGGCGAAGCGAGTTCGCCAGATTGCTCGCGAAATCGAATTGCTTGCTCCAGCAATAACAAATTCCTCAGCGCGGGAGGACAATTGTGAGTATCCGTGGAGAGATTTGGTCAAGGGCATACAAACGCCCTGCCTCTACCAATTTCCTAATCTTGACGACACACGGCCAGAGCTGGCCGCGATTGTAAAGATGATGCGGCAAGCAGCGGAACGGCTAGTCATCTGAACGCCTTCTTCCTGCCTCGCCGTTATAGTGCCGATGCTCTACTTCTGATTGGCTCCGCAGGAGCTTACGGGCGGTGTTCCAATAGTGCTAATGCGCAGCTTTGGCGAAATGCGTCCTTTTCTCTCCGGCAAGGTCCGCGACCTTTACGCAGTCGGTGACGACCGTTTTCTCTTCGTTGCCTCAGACCGCATTTCCGCCTTCGATCATGTCCTAGGCAGCCTAATTCCGGATAAGGGCAAGGTCCTGACACAGCTTTCGCTCTTCTGGTTTGAGCGGTTGCGCAGGATCGTGCCGAATCACCTGATCACCGCCGATGCCGCCGAGTATCCGGAGCCGTTCTCAAGCCATGCCGG
>CAXTPQ010000007.1:41479-61407 GCA_964246215.1 uncultured Terriglobus sp.
GCCGTTGGAGGTGCTCTCGCCGAACGGCTACGCTCGCTTACGCTGGCTATCTATGCCGAGGCGGCGGCTTATGCGGAGAGCAAGGGTCTGATCCTGGCCGACACAAAATTTGAGTTCGGCTTTGTTCCAAAAGTCCACTCGGCTGATGAGGGCTCAAGCTCGGCAGAAGCCGGCAACGACGCCGAACAACTCGTCCTGGCGGACGAAGTATTAACCCCGGACTCCTCTCGCTATTGGCTTGCCGAGGGTTACGCGCCTGGCGGTGCTCAGCCTTCGTTTGACAAGCAGTTTGTACGTGATTACCTGGAGAGCATCGCCTGGAACAAGCAGCCGCCCGCGCCGGTGCTCCCGCCCGAAGTCATTGCGGAGACGCGAGCCAAGTACTTACAGGCATTCTCACTATTGACCGGTCTGCCCGATCTGCCGGAGTGACCGTGGCACTTAGCCAGACCATCGCCGATTCCGCCGGACAGGTACATGGGCGGCTCTTCGCCGGCTTAAACCCGCTGGACTGGGTGATCGTGGTTCTGCTTGCCATCAGTGCCTTTACGGCGTTTATGCGGGGCCTCATCCGTTCCCTGGTCAGCATCGCAGGGGTGGTCCTGGGGATTCTGCTGGGCGCGTGGTATGCGCCCACGCTGGCAGGAATATTGTTGCGTTGGATTCCCCAGCCCACCTTCGCGGAGATCGCGGCTTTCTTGCTGATTCTGGCTGGTTGTTACCTGCTGGCCATGATCACCGGCCGGCTTCTGCGCAATGCCTGCGAGGCGGTTGGGCTTGGATTTGCCGACAGGTTGGGTGGTGCAGCCTTCGGCATACTGCGGGCTGTGCTGCTGTTGGCGGCGCTGATCCTGCCGCTTTCGCCATTTCTGCCCATGCTGCCGTTCGCCCGAAATTCAGTGCTACTTCCCTATTTGCGAAGCGCCGCGCATGGGGTATCCTTCGTTCTGCCGCGGGACTTTGCAGATCGGCTCACCTCCGGCACACTGACGCAATTTCCTGCGTTTGCCGGGCAGCCGGACTCACCGAAGCACAGAACAACACGAAACAAGCGGGACGACACCGCGCAAGGAGATGAACCGTGAGGCGTGAACTGGACATGCTGGTGGGGCAGATGCACGCAAGTGGAATCTCTTATGAAGAGGGTGTCCGTGAGTTCAAGCGCCGCTTTCTGCTGCACGTCCTGGCCAATCACCGCGGCAACCAGTGCAAGAGCGCCAGCGAACTGGGCATGCACCGCAACACCCTGAGCCGGACGCTCGCGGAGCTCGATCTGGACACGGCACAAATCCGCAGCGGCATGAAGCGGCCGTCACGCAGTGAACGTCCTCTGGCCCGCGTTCAATCCATCAGCAGCGCCCGATAGCCCTGCACGCCCGTCCAACTCACCAGATGTCTTTCCAATTGCCAGGCCGGTGCAGAGCTGTTGCGTGGGCCCTATGGACTGCGTTCGCAATCTCGTCAACGCTCTACTCGCAATCGCTCGAAACCGCCGCTCAGAGTGCCGCACCCGTGAAGGTTCCGGCGGTTCCCGCTGTGCATGTCACGCCGGCACAGCGGGAACGGGCAGAGCGGCTTTATCTGCGAGGTGCCCACGAGCTGGAAGCATCAGATTTTGCCAGCGCGGAAAAGCACTTCACCGAGGCGTATGGAGCTGATCCTTCGCGCGCAGAGTACCTGCAGGCCGCCACTATTGCGCGGGAGCACCGCATCACCGGTTTGCTGCAGCAAGCTGCTACCGCACGTCCGCTGCATCCGGAACAGGCCGACCGTTTTTTGGCCGAGGCGCGCACGTTGGGCGTGGACAATCCGCGGATCGCTCAGCATGGTGAGATCCCTGCCGCAAGCGTGCCCGCACTTCGCCCCACGGGGATTGCCGGCGTTGAGCGTCGAGTCGTGCTGGCGGGCGCGCTGCAGGTGAAACCCACGGCTGGCATACAAAGCTTCCATGTCACATCTGACGCTCGAACCATGGCGGGAACGATTGCCGCCGCATACGGCATCCGCGCCGTCATGGATCCCGACCTGCAGAGCAAGCAGCTTCGTCTGGACGTGGACGATGTCACCTACCCCGATGCCATGCGCATTTTTGGCATGCTCTCCGGCACATTTGCTACGCCTCTGGATGAACACAGCATCTTGATCGCTCAGGATACGGCTTCGAATCGCCTGCGATTGGAGCGGCTGCTGGAAGAGGTAATTCCCCTGTTGGGGTACAGCGTGGAGCAGGTCAACGATGCGGCCAACGTCTGCAAGAGTGTCTTTGAACTCAAGCAGGTCAGCATTGAGCCGCAGCTACACGCCATCACGGTTCGCGCTCCAGAAGACACATTGCAGGCCGTGAATGGTGTACTGGCAGACCTGCTGGACAGCAACAGCGAGATCGTCATCGACCTGAAGCTGTACAGCATCGATACGGAAAGGGCGCGGAACGTGGGTGTAACGCTGCCGTCGTCGGTCTCTGCCTTCAATGTCCTGAGTGAGGCGCAAACGCTGGTGAATGCGAACAGCGCCCTGGTGCAGCAGTTAATTTCCAGCGGAGCGATCTCCTCAACCGCGACGGTAACGCAAATCGCGCTCGCGCTGTTAGCCTCAGGCCTGGCCACGGGCACGGGTTCTTTGTCCAATCTGTTTTTTGTCTTTGGCGGCGGCTTGACGCAAACGGGCCTGTCTCTGGCAAACTTTCCCACCATCAATCTGCTTCTCACGGAAAGCGATGCGCGCACACTTGACGATGTCCAGCTTCGCGTGGGCGACCGCGAATCCGCTACCTTCAAAAGCGGGACGCGATACCCCATCCAGACTTCGCTCTACAGCGATGTGTCGACCACGGCCACCGGCGCAAACAGCGCCATCTCCGCGCTCATTTCGCAATACCTGGGCACCAGTTCACTTGCCAGCAGCGCGACGATCCCACAGGTGCAGTATGAAGACCTCGGACTGACCCTGAAAGCGACGCCCCACGTGCAGCGTACCGGCCAGATCACCATGCATCTTGAGTTTAAGATTGAGGCCCTGTCCGGCAGTGCCCTGAATGGCATCCCGGTGCTGGCCAGCCGGCAATTCAGCTCCGACCTGACGGTCCAAGACGGGCAAACCGCCCTGATGGCCAGCAATGTGACGCGCAGTGAGGCACGCGCGGCTATCGGCATTCCTGGCCTGAGCGAGTTGCCCGGCTTTCAGGTGCCGACCGACAAAAGCAGCGACAAGATCACCGGCGACCTGGTCGTTTTGATCACGCCGCATATCGTCCACCTTGCCCACACTCAGGCCAAAGGTCCGCAGATTCAGATCAACCCCAGACCGGACACAGAGTGAGCGCTGAAGCGCGGAGTGTCGTATTCTTAAAAGGTTGAGAGCGTAGCTCAGTTGGTAGAGCATCGCCCTTTTAAGGCGTTGGTCCTGGGTTCGAGCCCCAGCGCTCTCACCACTCCCCCCTTCTAAAATCATTCTCAAGCGCGCGCAGATACGCACCGTGATAAGGTGCGTCTCTACACAGAATGCACCCGTAAGAAGATGATTTGTGCGGCGTAGATAGCTAGGATGTCGGCTTGTCCGGTGGCGGCAGCGTTGCGCAGAAGTCCTGCAGGAAACGCGCGCTGTACTGCTCCGTCAGATCGCGCACGCGCTCCGCGGAAGTCGATCGCACCATCAAGCCCGCATGATGTGATTTCTGAATGTGAAAGACGATCTCCGGATCGGTGTAGGCGCTCAGATCGGGTTGCTCCTGCCGGGCCAGGCAGATCACTGAACCGGCATAAGCATCGGTGCGCGGGGCCAGGCGGTACGCCTCGCCAAAGAGCATGGCTGTTTCAATGCGGGCCCACTCGACCCATGGGTTCAGACCGGTAGAGTATTCCACCAACTCCGCGATATAAGCGCCGCCGACACGCGCTGCCGTTTCCAAGAAGTAAAACTGCTTCTCCGGCTCCGAATAGATGAACTCCGTGTGCGTTACGCCGCTCACCATGCCGAGCGCCGGCAGCAGCGCTGCATCCATCTGCTTCAACTCGCGCGAAGCCGCTGAGCCACGTGGCACTGTGCGCGTGGTGAACACACCACCACCCTGCATCAGCGCCATGGGCGGCGCGCCGTACTGATGCACGGCCTGCGTCAACACCTCGCGATTCCACAGAATCGAGTCCACGTGAAAGACATCGCCGGGCACAAAGCGTTCCAGCAGGAAGCCGGTCTGCGCATCGCCCAGTTCGTCGAGCGTGCGCCACAGGTCCGCAGCCGTTTCGATCCGTTGTATGCCAATGGCGGAGGCACTGGTGCGCGGCTTCAGCACCCAAGGCCCTGGAACGGTTTCCAGAAAGCTCCGCAGATCGTCGTAGTTCAGCACCGCCACAAACTCCGGCACGGCAATTCCGGCACGCTGTGCCGCTACGCGCATGGCAAGCTTGTCGCGGAAGTGCCGCGTCGTTGTCTGGCCCATGCCAGGCAAGCGCATGTCTTCGCGCACGAGTGCCGCGGCCTCCAAGTCAAACTCATCCAGCGGCACCACGCGATCAATGCGGGTATGCCGTGCAATGTACTGCACGCGCCGCAACACCTCGGCGGGGTCCGCCTCGTCCGGCATCGTGTGCACTTCCGCAAGGCTACCGAATGGCCAATCGCCACCGCGCAGCTTTTCCGCGGTGAGCAGCAGGACACGAGCACCTTGGGCGGCTGCCTCTAGAAGAAAGGCCTGTCCTTTCTCATAACTCGCAATGCACAGGATGGTGCGGACTTCTTCCATGCTCAACTTTCTCCCGCTGTCATTTTCTGCACGATCTTCGTAGTGGAAAAGCCTTCCACAATCGGCACAATCTCCACGCGGCCGCCGTACGCCGCCACAACCTCATGGCCCACGACCGTGCTCACGGAGTAGTCGCCACCCTTTACCAGCACGCCCGGCCGCATCTGCTGGATAAGATTCAGCGGTGTTGGTTCGTCGAAGTACGTCACCAGGTCGACAGCCGCCAGCGCGCCCAGCACCGTTGCTCGCTCCGCCTCGCCAACAATCGGCCGTGTTGGCCCTTTCAGCCGCTGTACAGAGGCATCGGTGTTGATGGCAACCACGAGCTTGCTGCCAAACTGGCGGCACTGTTCCAGCAGTGTGATGTGCCCCACGTGCAGCAGATCGAAGCAGCCGTTGGTGAAGACGATCGCCTCTCCCGCAGCCTGCCAGTCCTGCACAAGCGCGATGGCACGCGCGCGATCCAGCACTTTCTGCGCGGAGGTCAGCGCCGGCGAATACGTGAGCCGTCCCACAATCTCCGCCGCGGTCACCGGCACCGTTCCCAGCTTGCCGACAACGATACCCGCCGCGATGTTGGCAAGTTCAATGGCCGAAGCGAGATCCATGCCGGCGGCAATGGAGGCGGCCAGGGTGGCGATCACGGTATCGCCTGCTCCGGAGACATCGAAGACCTCGCGCGCCTTCGCGTCGGAGCGGACCTCCGCACCATCGCGCTGCAGGACCACGATGCCCCGCTCACTCATCGTGACCGTCAGAAAGCCTAGATCAAGCGACTGCACCATCTGCTGCGCTGCCCGCATGAGCCGATCCATGTCGCTGGCCGGCACACCGGCGGCTGCGGAAAGCTCCTGCAGGTTTGGACAAATCGTCGTTGCCCCCGCATACCGATGAAAGTCGCGAGACTTCGGATCCACAAGGACCGGGATGGAACGTTGCCGCGCCGCCTCGATCAACACGCGGCAGAGTTCTTCCGTCAGCACACCCTTTGCGTAATCGGAGAGGATTACCGCATCAACTGAAGCCAGTGCCTCCAGCGCCTTGGCCTGCAGCGTTGCATGTTCCGGGATCGAGCCCGGCGAGCGGCTCTCCACGTCCACGCGAAGGAGTTGCTGCGTCCGGCTCACCACGCGCGTCTTCGTAATCGTCGGCAGGCCGCAAGGCAGAACGCAACCGGTGTGTACACCGCTTTCCTGGAGCTGGTGAATGAGCTCACGGCCATCCCCATCATAGCCAACCAGACCGCACAACGTGGCCTTCGCACCCAGACCGGCAAGATTCAATGCGACGTTTGCCGCGCCGCCCGGCCTTGCATATTGCCGCACCTGCCGCAGCACGGGCACAGGCGCTTCCGGCGAGATGCGCTCGACATCGCCGATCAGGTAACGGTCCAGCATCAGATCGCCCACCACCAGAATGTGCAGCTGGCGAAACCCTCCGCTCAACGCATCCAGCACCATGCGGGAATCAAGCAGCATAAGCCCCCGCACCTGTCATGACGGTAGTTACAGCGGACCCGGCCGGAGTTGCATCGACCTCGGAAAGCATTTCGTGCAACGCCTGCATGACCTCCTGAACCGTGATGGAAAGAATGCATTTCTTTCTCTGCTCGATGCACGTCTCCAAGCCGCACCCCCAGCAGTCCACGCGATGGTAGATCACGCGCTGGTGCGGGCACATGGGGAACCAGGTCCGTGGCTGATTGCGTGCGGCAAAGATGGCCACCGTGGGCGTTCCTGAGATGGAAGCCAAATGCATTGGTCCGCTGTCGTGCCCAAGGAATGCTCTGGCACGCGCGAAGACCGCCGCGCTCTCACGTGGTGTGAGCTCCCCGCAGAGGTTCACCACGGGGCCGCTGCCCGGCGTGGCGCGCCAACCCTGGCCCGCTGCCTGGCTTGCATCGCTTTCCTCTCTGGCCCCGGCCAGCACCAGAGCGTGCAGAGGATACTGCTGGGCAACATCCGCCAGCAGCGCTCGCCAGTTTGCAGGACCCCAATTCTTTGCCTGCACTTTTGTGCCGACACTCACCGCGAAAAAGGGCCGGCCTTCCGTACCTGCAATCGCCTTGGCCGCACTGGCCTGCTCCGCTTCTGTCAGTCGAATGTCCCAGGATGCAGGATCGTCCATCCGCACCGTGCCAAGCTCGCCGAGCGAACGAGCCAGCCGCACTGCCTCGTACTCAAAGGTGCCGTCCGGCATCGACTTGTACAAAAAATCCTGTGGCTGCGACGGAAGGCCGATGATGCGCGATGCTCCCAGCACGCGCAGGAAGACCGTGTCGCGCCTGACCCTCTTTTGCGGCGACAGGTCTTTCAGGTACACGATCACTTCCGGTCCAAAGCGCCGCAAGCGCCAGATCAACTCAAGCAGCTTGAGCGGGTGGCGCATGCCCACGGTGTAACGCTCATAGCCATGAATCAGGCCCGAACTGCCCAGCACCGCCGCCGCCGCGGGCGCGACGGAGGCCACGGGCATGTTGGTGAGCATGCGGCGCTCCGCGTTGGGAAAGGCTTGCGCAATCAGGTGCAGGCTGGGCAGGGCCACCACCGTGTCACCCAGGCTGCCCAACCGGTAGACCAGGACACGGCGCACGTCGGGCTGCACACGCACCCCTTCACCTGTCACCAGTACACTCATGAACAATCATGCTACAGGACGATGCCTCGCCAACCAGTCAGCTGCCCGAACAGTGTGCCCACGCGCATCGCACGGCGGACCACCTGAACGCGCTGACGGCGGCATGGCATGCGGACCGCGAAGAGAAGCTCATCGGCGAAGATGATCTTCTTGCGAAACTGCATCAAGCCAACTTCGACCTGTGGCATCTGGAAGATAGGGCGCGTGACTCTGGCAGCAGCGACGCCGTCATCGTGGACGTCAAGCACGGCATTGATCGGGTGAATCAAATCCGGAACGACATGTCCGAGCGCATCGATGAGGTCCTGCTTGCGTACCTCGCAAAACAGGAACTTCCAGCAGGCGATACTCCGCTCCATTCAGAGACGCCGGGACAGATGATGGATCGGCTTTCCATCCTTGCCTTAAAGCGGTTTCACACCGGCCAGGAAGTGTTCCGAAGCGACGCAAGCAAGGAGCACCACGACCGCAATCAGATGCGTCTCGCCATGATCGAAGAGCAGCAGAATGATCTGGCCGGATGCCTGACTCAGCTCTGGTCCCAGGTGCTGGGCGGCCAGCGGCGTTTTAAGCAGTACCGGCAGATGAAGATGTACAACGACCCGCAATTGAATCCGGTGCTCTACCGGAGTAGCGGTCCGAAGGCGTCCCACTAAAGTGCCAGTGCGGCAACAGCTTGAATGGTTGACTCGGGCGATGGGCTACCGTATAAACCTGAGACGAATGCGAACATCGCCCCGTCGGTCATTGTAAAAAAATCCACGGCTCCCTTGCCGGATCAGCAGGAAGGCTCACGATGGCTCCTTCAATCAGCACCACACGGCCCATGAAATCGACAACAGCAAAACAAAATCTAAAGCAATTTCCCCGCACACTGGCCGGCACAGTCGTCAACGTGCCTGATGCTGCACGCGTCGCCATCCTGAACGACTACCAAAAGGCTGTGACGCTCATGCAGCAGGGCAACTTCTCCGCGGCCCATCCCGCGCTGGAGAAGCTGCTGAAGGAAGCACCGCCCGAGTTTACGGATCGCGTCCGTATGTACCTCGCCGTGTGCGTCGCTCAATCCAAAAAGGGACAATCCGCCTTTCACGGTCCGGAAGAGCAATATGACTACGCCATCTGGTTGCTGAACGACGGTCAGTACGACGATGCCCGCCAGCACCTGAACGAGATCCTGCTGAGCAATGATCAAGCCGACTATGCCTTCTATGGCCTGGCCGTGCTCGCCTCCATGACCGGCGATTCGCATACCTGCCTGGAGAAGCTCACAGAGGCCATCCGGTTGAATCGCGGCAACCGTATTCTTGCCCGTTCCGACTCGGACTTCCAGGACATGGCGGACGATCCGCGCTTCACGGAACTGCTGTACCCCGACGCGTAACGGCCACACATCTCCCTCATCCGTGACCTTTTCAGGAGCGTTCGAGCCTTTGGCGGATCCAAAGCAACTGCGCGTCGTAGCCATTGGCGGAGGCACGGGCCTATCCACGCTTTTGCGCGGTTTGAAGCGTTATGTCAAGCCCGTTCTCAGCACAGCGGCTCCGTCGCCACAAGACGGCCCAAATCGCATTGCACAGCTCTCGGCCATCGTCACCGTTACGGACGATGGCGGGTCGTCCGGCCGGTTGCGCCAGGATTTCCGCATGCTGCCGCCCGGCGACGTGCGCAATTGCATCGCAGCACTTTCTGAAGACGAGTTACTGCTCTCGCGGCTCTTTCAGTTCCGCTTTCCAGAGGCTGAACACGGCAGCAGCAATGGCAGCGGAGTGAACGGCGGCCTGGCCGGACATTCCTTCGGCAATCTCTTTCTGGCCGCACTCACGCACATCACCGGAGACTTTGCCCAGGCCGTGCAGATGTCCTCACAAATTCTTGCGGCACGCGGCCAGATTTTCCCTGCCACCAACACCGACGTGCGCCTGACCGCGTTGATGCACGACGGCTCCATTGTGCAGGGCGAAACGAACATCACCGCTTCCGGCCAGACCATTCGGCAGCTGCGCATGGACCCGGCCGACGCTCCGCCGCTGGCTGAGGCGCTCACCGCGATTGCCGAAGCCGACCTGATCACCATCGGACCCGGCTCGCTGTACACCTCGCTGATCACAAATCTGCTGGTACGCGGCATTCCCGAAGCCATTGCCGCATCGCGCGCCACACGTGTGTATGTGTGCAATCTGATGACCCAGGCCAATGAATCGCTCGGCCTAACGGCATCGCAGCACCTGGAGTGCATTGAGAATCACTGCGGACGGCGCATCTTCGATTACGCGATCCTGAACACCGCGCCCATTCCGAAGACGACCGCGGAACGCTATGCACTTGAGGGCCAGGCACCGATCCAGCCGGATGTCGAGCGAATCCACGCTTGCGGTGTCGTTCCCGTGACGGGCAACTTTGTGCATGAGGGCCATCTGCTGCGTCATGACTACGACCGCGTGGCGGAGACGCTGCTGGAGATCGCCGCGCAGGGACGCGGTGTACAGCAAGGAAATATGGCGTGACACCAACGCCTGTGCTGGAGGGCTTCGGAATCCGGCTGGTACCGCTTGCCATGGAGCACCTGCCCGCGCTGGAACAAACCCACGACCAGGGCACATGGACCTGGATGTCGGAAAGCGGCAGCACACCGGAACTGATGCGGGCACTTGCCGGACGAGCCCTGGAAGCCAGCGCCGCCGGCACGACACAGGCATGGACGGCAACGATTCTCCAGGATGATCGGGCGCCGCTGGTTGCGGGTAGCAGCCGTTTGGCGGATTTGGATGCTCACCATCGCCGCTGCGAGCTTGGCTGGACGTGGATTGCACCCGCGCTGCGAGGCAGCAGCATGAACGCCCGCATGAAGCTGCTGCAGCTTCAACACGCCTTCGAAACGCTGGGCATGCGCCGCGTCGCACTCAAGACTCACCACGACAACATCCGTTCGCAACGCGCCATGCTGAAGCTTGGTGCGTACTTCGAGGGCGTCCATCGCCAGCACATGATCATGCCGGATGGCACATCGCGCGACACGCACTGGTTTTCGATCATCGACGGGGAATGGCCTGCTGTTCGCGCGCGATTGCTGGAGCGCATCGAAAACGAACCACTGCCTTCCACCATGAACGGTCTGCTGCCGCTTCGCCGCTAAGCCACTACAATGGAAGCAATGGTAGAAACAGTTCCCGTCGCCGAAAATGCGGCAATAGCCGCCGCGGCAAGCTCCCCCCGCAACATCCGCAAAACAACCCTGCCCAATGGTCTGCTCGTGCTGACCGAGCAGATGCCCCACATGCGCTCCATCAGCATGGGTGTGTGGGTCGCCACAGGCTCCCGCGACGAACAGTCCGAGCACAACGGACTTTCACACTTCGTCGAACACATGCTTTTCAAGGGAACAACTTCGCGCAACGCCAAGCAGCTCGCCCGCGAGACCGATGCCATCGGCGGAAACCTCGACGCGTTTACCGGCAAGGAAACCATCTGCTTCAACATCAAGGTGCTGGATGAAAATCTGCCGGCCGCGATGGACATTCTTGCCGACCTGGTGCTCCACCCCGCCTTTGCGCCGGAAGACGTTGAGCGTGAAAAGGGCGTCATCCTCGAAGAGATCAAGATGGACGAGGACAATCCCGACTACCTGGTGCATGAGATCCACACGGCCAATTTCTGGAAAGGCGATCCCCTCGCTCGCTCCATCCTGGGCACGGCGCAATCCGTATCCAGCTTTACGGAACCGGCTGTCCGCGGCTTTCACCGGCAGCGCTTTTCTCCGCACAATATGGTCTTCTCTGCCGCGGGAAACCTGCGGCATGAGCAGATGATCGGCCTCGTGACCGCGCACTTCGGCAATCTCGCCACGGGAGCGAACACCATCAGCCGCTTTGAAGCGCCGCGCGTGACGCCGCACATTACCTTGAAAAACAAGCGCTCGCTGGAACAGGTGCAGCTCTGCATGGGTGTACCCGCGCCGCCGGTCGACTCACCCGACCGCTACGTGCTCTACCTGCTCAATACCATTCTGGGCGGCGGCATGAGTTCGCGGCTCTTCCAGACTGTGCGTGAAGAGGCAGCACTCGCCTACTCCATTTACTCGGAGCTCTCACCCTTCCGCGACACGGGCAGCCTCTCCATCTACGCCGGCACCTCCATCGAAAAGACCCGCGAAATGATTCAGCTCATTCTGCAAGAGTTGACCCTGCTCAAGACCGAGCCGGTGAGCGATGAAGAACTGAAGCGCGCCAAAGACCAGTCCAAAGGCAACATCATCCTCGGCCTGGAAAGCTCCTCGTCGCGCATGTCCAACCTCGCCCGGCAGCAGCTCTATTATGGCCGCTTCACCTCCGCCGAGGAGATCACCGCGCAAGTCGACCGCATTCAGCCGGCAGACCTCTTGCGCGTCGCCCGCGAGCTCTTTCGCCCAGAGCTGCTGTCACTCACACTGCTGGGAAATCTTGGCGACCTGGCCGTTGCCCGCGGGGATTTGCAATGTTGAACTTCTGTGGCGGCCCACGAAGCTGATACAGTTCCTGATGTCGAAGCGTGGCGCGATTCGTCCTACCAGTGCAGCCGTAATCGCGCGCGAAAGCCAACAAACAGCGAGAACCAGCCGAGGAATCATGACCGTGCACCCCCTGCCAAAGCTCGAATCCCTACACCGCCGCTCGAAAGACCAAGAGGGTTTCACCCTGATCGAGTTGCTGATTGTCATGTCGATCATCATCATCATCGTGACCATTGCGCTGCCCAATATCACGCGCTACAAGCGCCAGGGCAACGAAACCTCCGCCGTGGGTTCCCTCCGTGCGCTGGTGGCGGCGGAACTGCAGTATCAGCAGACTTACCCGGCGAACGGGTATGCCTGCTCCGTGGGCGCGCTGGGTGGCGAGAAGGGCGCCACGCCTACACCCGCTGCCGCCGGCCTGATCGCCGCCGACCTGGCCAGCGGGCAGAAGGCCGGTTATACCTTCGCCATCACCAACTGCACCCACGTGACCATCAACAACCAGGACCAGTACACCGGCTATGAAATTACAGCCGTGCCGCAACAGATCGGCAAGACGGGCGACCGCGGCTTCTGCTCTGACGATGCGCAGCAAATCAAGGTCGATCCGAAGGGCGGCACTGCCTGCACGCAACCGTTGCAGTAGGTCAGCTTTCACCATCGCATGGCTTCAGCCATGCTGACTGAATCAGGGATGACAGGCTGCGGCTTCAGCCGCTGGGGGAATGTATGCCGCGCAGCCTAGCATTTCTCATCGCCCTGCTCTTCCCTCTCACGGCAGCTTCCCAAGCCAATGTCCATGACCTCGCGCAGAAAATTGACCGTCATTACAACCACCTCACCAGCTTGCGTGCCGCCTATGTCGAGCAGTATCGCGGCATGGGACAGGAGCGTGAGGAGCACGGCACACTGCTTCTGAAGAAACCCGGCCGCATGCGCTGGACCTATGTGAGTGGAAAAATTTTTGTGCTCGACGGCAAGAACGCCATCAGCTACACGCCCGGCGATGCGCAGGCGCAGCGCATTCCAGCCAAACAGCTGGACGACCTGCGCTCACCTCTACGCTTTTTGCTCGGCCATACGGAACTCGAAAAGGAGCTGGATCATCTGACCGCCTCTATGGCACAGGGCGGGGCGATGACCCTCAGCGGCACGCCTCGCTCCTCCACGGGCACCGGCGAGCAGCGCATCCAAACGATTCGCGTCACCGCCGATCCATCCACTGGAACAATTCAAGCGCTTCAAATCGTGGAAATCGACGGCAGCACCACCGGCTTCCGCTTCTCCGCTCAGCAGGAAAATCTGCCCACGGACAAGACCGATTTTCAGTTCACGCCCCCTGCGGACGTGACCGTGGTCGACGGCCTGCCGCCCGCTTAAAGCTTTGGACAAAGCTCCTCAACGAAGTCGCCCTCACTCTGGATGAACTTCGCGGCAAAGAGTGTTCTGACACTGGCATCCGCTCTTTTCACGTAAGCTCATGGCATGCTTCGTCCTTTCATCCTGCCGGCGATTCTCTGCCTCACAGCAGCGCACCTGGTTGCACAGGGCAGTCCGTCACCTCGCCTGGTTTTGCAGGCTTTGGACACCGACGGCGACGGCACGCTTTCTGCTGACGAAATCCAGCGTGCAACCGATTCTCTGCTCAAGCTGGACCGCAACCACGACGGCCGGCTCACACCGGACGAGTACCTGCCGCGGCAGCCAACAGCGCAAATCACTGACAGCGTGATGCAGCCACATCAGCCGGAGCGCCATGACCCGCTGATCGATTGCATGGACGTCGACCATGACGGCACGCTTACAGCAGCCGAACTCGCCAGTGCCTCTGGTGCTCTGAAAACGCTCGATACAAACGCCGACGGCATCCTGCAGCCGGCAGAGATGAAGATTCAGGGATCAAGCCCCGGTGAACGCGCAGCGCAGCTGTTGACTGAGTCGGATACCAACAAGGACGGTGTGCTCAGCAAAAGGGAAACGCCCTACGACATGCAGCGTCAGTTCTCAGCCATTGACACGAACCATGACGGCAATCTCGACCGCGAAGAACTGACCACGTACTTTGCCACGCAAACGCAGTCCCGCCGGGGCAGTGCGGCACCTCGCAATGATGCGCCCGCCGCACGGCATCTGCCAGCACCCGCCGATCAGGATGCCAAGCCCGTTCAGCCACATGAGTGAAGGCAGTGAACGGATCTGCTTTCTTTTCAGGCCTCGACAGCTCAAGAGCGGATCCTTTACATCCTCCAGAATGGACACCAAGGCTCTGCTTCAAGCAGATACATGGTGCGGGACTTACACCGTGATCTTGCCCTGATCGCCTACACTCACCTTGTCAGCGCCCGCTACCGTGGCCAGGGCAAGTTTGGTGAACCGCACCAGGCTGCTGCTGCTGGAGGCCCAATACTCGGCCGAGTCCACCTTGATCTGAATGAGTGCTGCCGCAGGATCGTCCGGTCCGTCTGGAAACCACGCCTTGGCCTGCGGCGTCCAGTGCTCGTGTATCTGTGAACGGTCTTGCACGATGGAGGCGCGGCCTGACAGGGCGATGTATTTACCGTCCTTCGGCTCCGCAAAGGAAACCAGGACCTCACTGTCGTGCCGGATTTCTTCTGCTTTGCCCGACTCATTGCGTGTGATGAACCAGAGCATGCCGTCAAATGGCTTGTCAGGTAGCGCCATCGGCCGCGCCCGCAGCGTGCCGTCTCCGGACACTGTCGTCAGCATCGCGATGTGCGCGTCCTTGATGAGTTCCTGAATCTTCTCAATGCCTTCCGCGCCACTGTAATTCTTTTCCGCCATCGGTCCTTCACCTCATGGCATTGGATGCTGGGAGCGCGGTTACTGACCAGGCGGCAGATCGTAAGAGAAGTCATAACGGTGCACTTTCCCCGTGATGTTGATCTTGAGCGTGCCGCTGATGCCGGCCAGCGCGCCCGTCCCGGAGCCCTGCACGACGGAAATGTTCAGGATGCCTGGTTCGGGTCCGTGCCGGCCTGCATGTAGGCCATGTGCTGCAGCAGAAACGTTCCGTTTCGGCCCGCAATGGTCACATGTGTGCGTTCCAGGGCGACGTACGACATGGAACCTGTCGCCTTCGTTATTCCGGTGAGCATCTCGCCCTGACTCGTACCCGAGATGTCGCCGGACCAGGTCTTGTCGATCGTCATGCGGCCCGTACCTGCCTGTTTCGCGATCTCTGAAGGCTCGGCGGGTTTCACGTCGACTAGAAAGGTTCCGCTGGCGTGCATGGTCTGGCCTCGTGATGCATTTGTATTACCGGATTAGCCTCTGGATGATTCGTTGCACGGAGGCGTACCGGCATGCGCTTCACTGTAGCACCGGCCTCGAATTTTCCCGAACACGCAAAAGATCAAAGGTGCTTGCGCGCGCGAAACTCTCGAATCACATCCGCCGGGTCGCGGTGGTCACCCTCCACGGCATGGTTCATCTGCTGCATCTCCGCTTCAGTGACTTTTCCTGCGAGCTGCTGCAATGCTTTGCCCACTGCCGGGTGTTGCCGCAGCGTGTCCTCGCGCACCAGCGGCAGGGCTTCATACGGCGGAAAGTAGTGACGGTCGTCAGCCAGCACCTGCAGGTGCTGCACCAGAATCGCACCATCCGTCGAGTTCCCCGAAACGATGTCCACCTGCCGGTTCGCCAGAGCCCGGTAGAGCAGGCCCAGATCCATGACGCGCGGCGTTCCGTTAAACCGCAAGCCGTAGGTCTGCTCCATGCCGGCCAGACCGTCCGCACGCTCCTCAAACTCGTACCCAGTGCCGAAGCGCAGCTGCGGCGCCGCCACGTTGAGATCACTGAGCCTCCGCACGTGCAGCCGCTCTGCGTCGCCCTGCCGCAACACCATGGCAAAGGTGTTCTCAAAGCCGAGCGACGGTTCGACACGGATGTGAAAGCGATCCGCGTACATCTTCGTGATGGTGGCGCGGACGCGGTCACGGTCCCGGTCGACCGGCTGCTTCAGAATGGAACTGAGCGCCGTGCCGCTGTACTCGACGTAGCAATCGATGCGGCCGGAAAGCAGCGCCTGGTGCGCGATGTAGCTGCCCGCCAGGTAGAAGCGGCGATCGACCTTCTCGCCCTGCGCTTCTATCTGCTGTGCCAGCAATTCGCCCAGCAGCACCTGCTCAGTGAAATTCTTTGCGCCGACCACGATGTGCGATCCATGCGGTGGGTCACAGGCCTGCACAAACAGCAGGAGCCCAGACAAGGCTGCCGCGATGGTGCAGCGCGCGGCAAGTCTCAACCTGCCCTCCGCACCGCCAGCCGGTTTTCCAGCAGCCCGAGCAGAGCATCCAGCAGCAGTGCGAGCAGAGCCGCGGGGATAGCGCCGGCTAGTACAAAGCGATTGTCGACGGAAGCTACTCCGCGAAAGATGAACTCGCCCAGGCCCCCCGCACCGATGGCGGCGGCGATCGTTGCCACGCCCACGCTCGTCACCGTCGCGGTACGCAGCCCGGCGAGAATCACACTTGCCGAGAGTGGCAATTCTACTTTCAGCAACCTTTGCATGTTACTCATGCCAAGCGCATTGCTGACATCGAGCAGCGCGGGGTCAATGCCGCGAATGCCGGTGTAGGTATTGCGAAGAATTGGCAGAAGAGAGTACCCGGTGAGCGCAAGGATGGCGAGCCGGGCTGCCCGATCACCCAGCCATGGCACGGGCAGCAGCAGACCGAAAAGTGCGAGTGAAGGGATCGTTTGCACCACATTGGCAAAGCCGATTACGGATCTGGCCCATCGCTCATGGCGCGTGAGCCAGATGCCGGCGGGCAGCGCGATCAAGGTGGCCAGCAGCACCGACCACCCGGTGAGCCACAGATGCTCAAAGGTGAGCCGGGCCAGTTCATAGCCGTGCTGGCGCAGGAAGGCGGTCATCCGGCAGCCTCAAACCGATTGACGGCCTGCACGTATTCCCTCACCGCCGGCAGTTCTGAACGGAGCACCTCATGTGACGGCAGATCGGCAACGATGCGTCCCACATCGACAAACAACACCCGGTGCGCAAGGAAGATCGCCTCCTGCAAATCATGCGTGACAATCAGCGCCATCTTGCCGAGTCTTGCAAGCAGATCGCGCAACATCGATTGCATCTCCGCGCGGGTCAGCGGGTCAAGCGCGCCAAACGGCTCGTCCAGCAGCAGAAGTGTTGGATCGCTGGCCAGCGCGCGCGCCAAGCCGACACGTTGCCGCTGACCGCCGGAAAGCTCATGTGGGTGGCGGGTCGCGAAGCTTTGCGGATCCAGCCCGGTCATGGTCAGCAGTTCCGCAGCCCGGCTCTGGCGCTCTTGCAGCGGCTTGCCTGCAAGCTCCAGAGGAAGACTGACATTCCGCTCGATGGTCATGTGCGGAAAGAGACCGGTTTCCTGAATGACGTAGCCGATGCCGTGGCGCAGATCGCGCAGCTTGCCAAGCGGAACCGACGGCCCGACTTCATCGCCGTTGACCAGAACACTTCCGGAGCTGGGCAGCACCAGCCCATTCACGGTCCGCAGCAGTGTCGTCTTTCCTGACCCGGAACGGCCCAGCAAGGCCGTCGTCGTCTTCGGCGCAATCTCCAGTGAGATGTCGTTCAGGATGGGACGCGCATCGCGGCCCGGCGGCGTGAAGCTCACATTTTCAAACGTCACGCCGCCAGCTTCGCTCATCGCTACTCGTAGGTGTCGGGCTGGTCATCCCCAGTCTTGCTTGCGGACTCGTCGCTGAGTGTCGCCAGACGTCCGGCAGGCTCATCCAATACCTCGGCGGAATCGCCGTCGCTCAGTGTTGACTCCCGGCCCTCTGCGCCATCTTCATCGGCCAGCACCGCCTGCCGTCCTTCCAGTGCATCGTGACCCCTGGACGGCTCATCCATGGCGGGTGCAGATGACCCGCTCGGGGATGACGCCTGTCCCTCATCGCTCAGGGTTCCGCTTGGCTCATCCAGTGAGACCGTATCTTGCTCGTCGAGGAGTGGAGCGTTGAACGACTCCGGCGAAATGCCGCCCGTCTGCGTATTGCCCGCGTGTCCCTTCACGCGCACGACCGTGATCTTTGAGAAGCCCTCACGAAACGACGGCGGGCGCAGGCGCTCAGCCATCTTCTCCATGACGTCATCGGCCACGCGGCGGTCGCGCTTGCTGTTGCGCTCCATGCAGAGCGCCAGTGGGACGTCGAAGAAGACCGCTTGAGCCTCATACCCAAAAGACCGCGCCATCTTAATCCATTGCCGCCGCTCATGCGCGGACAGGTTTGTCGCGTCCACGTAATTCCATGGCATCTTGGCGATCAGCCGGGCGCGCAGCAGTGAACGCAGTGTCGAGAAGACAAGGCCGCTGTAGCGTTGGTCGGTGATGTCGTCGAAGAGAATCGTACGCAACATGTCCGACGACAACGGCGTGACACCGCGACGCTTGTACCAGGTCGTCTTGCCGGAGCCGGGCAGACCGATGGCCAGGACGACATAACCTTTTGGCGCTGGCTTGCCCGCGTCTGTCGCCGACACGGGCTGAGCCTCGGCAGGCGGTGTGCCCAGCGAGTCGGGTTGGGTTTCCAGCACAATGCTGCCCGGCTGGTGAGTCTCGGGCTCGCTTGCAGCCTGTTCCGGCTCGTCTCCATGTACATCCGCAGACGCCACCGCCGATTCCAGAGTCGTCCCTTCCACATCTTCGTCGTGCTTCGGTGCGTCCGGGTAGGCGGGCCGCAGTGCTGCCGGCTGGTCGGAGGGAATCTCCTGCCCAATCTTTCCTGTGGCCTCACTATTGTTAGGACCACGCTTGCTTCGTTTTCTCATTTTTTCGCGCATTCTGTTGCGCGTTCCTTCGCGCATGACTTCATTTCTTCCTGGGAACTCAGCGCCAGGCGTAATCCGGCAAACCAAGGTGCGGTTTTCGCCTGTATCGTGCGCCTGCCACGCTTGTAGCATACAGTTCCACCTGCCCACAAACCGGTGCACCTGTGCGAAGCGTAAGCGCGGTGCTACAGGCTAAGATGAAAGCAATGCGCCCAAACCGTCCAAGCGCGGTCTGCGGCATGCTCCAAAGACAAGGATCAGGATACTCATGGCAGTGAAGGTAGGCATCAACGGCTTTGGCCGCATTGGACGCAACGTTTTCCGCACCGCGCTCGGCAACCCGGAGATCGACTTCGTGGCAGTCAACGACCTGACCAGCCCCGCTACGCTGGCCCACCTGCTCAAGTACGACTCAATTCTGGGAAATCTGAAGAGCGAGATCAGCTCGACCGCTGACTCCATCACTGTCGATGGAAAGACGATCAAGGTCTTCGCCGAGCGCGACCCTGCCAAATTGCCCTGGGCTTCTGTCGGTGCACAGGTGATCATCGAGTCCACTGGGCACTTCACCGACGCAGACAAAGCAAAGGCGCACCTTGGCGAGACCGTGAAAAAGGTCATCATCTCCGCGCCGGCAACTAACGAAGACGTCACCATTGTGCTCGGCGTGAACGAGGGAACTTACGACGCGGCCAAGCACCACATCATCAGCAACGCGAGTTGCACCACCAACTGCCTTGCACCGGTGGTGAAGGTGCTGCACGACAGCTTTGGCATTACCAGCGGCATCATGACCACGGTCCACAGCTACACCAACGACCAGGTCATCCTCGACTTCCCGCACAAGGACCTGCGCCGCGCCCGCGCCGCCGCGCTGAGCATGATTCCATCCACCACCGGTGCAGCAAAGGCGCTGAAGCTCGTCATCCCGGAGATGGCCGGCAAGCTCGACGGCTTCAGCATCCGCGTCCCGACACCGAATGTGTCTGTCGTCGATCTGACCTTCAACACGGAAAAGCCGATCAGCATCGAAACGGTCAATGCCGCGCTAAAAACCGCCTCCGAGAGTGGCCCGCTCAAAGGCTATCTCGGCTTCACCACGGAGGAGCTCGTCTCCGCCGACTTCCGGGGCGACTCGCGTTCTTCGATCGTAGACAGCAAGCTGACCAAGGTCGTCGGCGACAAGACCGGCAAAGTGATCAGCTGGTACGACAATGAATGGGGCTACAGCTGCCGCGTGCGGGACATGGTGTTGTTCCTGGCGGCTAAGG
>CAXTPQ010000007.1:61507-89926 GCA_964246215.1 uncultured Terriglobus sp.
GAATGGGGCTACAGCTGCCGCGTGCGGGACATGGTGTTGTTCCTGGCGGCTAAGGACTTTGATCCACTGACGATTCATATGTAAGGAAATACTGATGCCGGTTGACATCGAACACTTCATCCGGTTGCGTCTTTCTTTACCACACGATATCATCTGCAAACATCGCCGGATCCGTGTATCTGGAGTGCTCTCTCCTGCAGCTGTTTTCTTGCGGGCAAGCGGGCTGACTCACCTACTTAGAGAGCGCAGGCGAGTAGAGATCCAGGTTGTCAACGGAACTACCGCCATTCGCCTGACTCCTCAACAACCTGTACACGCCGGGCACTGCGGCATGAAGAACGATCCTGAAACCTTCGGAGATCTGCTGCAAACGCTCAGCGAGCACGTCTTCTTTGGCCCAGCACTTCAGAAAAATCCACGGGCGGGCGAAGGGTTCTCGAAGGGCATTACGGGACCAACAGCTCCACGAACGCTATGCCTTTCGACTTCTGAATTTATTCAAGATGAACACTTTCGCTCCGAAGTAGCAGATGCAACGCCGGTGCTCCGCGTACAAACAGCGACAGGGCCGCAGACCGGCACTACCCGTTCTTTACGCGGCAGGCCTCTTTCCAGGACATTTCTCTGACGTTGTAAAGGTCGTATTTGAGGTGTGGTACAGCTTCCAGCCCCCTTTGATAAGCTGAACGCGAACTTCTCAATTATTCTCAGTACATGACCATTGGACAAAGCCTTGTCATCGACCCTGACCAGCAACTCAAAATCGAGGCGCTCGCAGCCGAGCAGATGCGCTCACCTGAGTTCCTAATTCGCGAGGCGCTTGAAGAATACCTGCAGCAGCATGCCAACCCTGAAAAGTTTCTGTCTGATGCACGCAATTCATTAGCTCACTATGAGCGGACTGGGCTTCATGTGACTTGGGAGGAGGCCGATGCATGGCTCGCCCGTCTCGAGAATGGTGAACGCGTGCCTCCTCCTGCATGCCACACCTAGTTCTCGCCGACGCTGTCTTCCGCGACCTCAATCGCCTTTACGACTTTTTAGAGCCGAAGAACCAACGTGCGGCAAAAGCTGCAATCCGGTCGATTCGAAGCAGCTTTCCACTTTTACTGCGAAGCCCTGAGATTGGGTATCTGGTGGATGAGCAGCTGGGCATTCGAGAGTGGACGGTGCAATTTGGCCGCGGTGCTTATCGCGTTGCCTACCAAGCGAATGACGTCGAAATAAGAGTGCTGTCGGTTCGCCACAGCCGCGAGGACGCCTAAGCGCCACGCTCTGTATCGTAAGAGCATGGCGATTCCTTCTCTCCGCGACTTCGACCTGCACGGCAAGCGTGTTTTCATCCGCGTCGACTTCAACGTCCCGTTGTCCAAAGATGGCGGCGAAATCCTGGATGACACGCGCATCCGCGAGACGCTGCCCACGATTGAGTTTGCGCTGCGCGCACGCGCAAAGGTGATTCTGGCTGCACATCTGGGCCGTCCCAAAGGCGAGCGCGTCGAGAGCATGAGTTTGCGTCCAGTGGTCGACCGGCTGCGCATGCTGCTGGATGCCGATCTGGGTGCCTCGCGGAATGTGGCCTTCTCGCCAGACTGCGTTGGCCCCATCGCCGAGGAGCTTGTCGCGAATTTGGAGTATGGACAAGCACTTCTCCTCGAGAACCTTCGCTTTCACGCCGAGGAAGAAAAGAACGACGACGGCTTCGCTAAGCAGTTGGCCGCACTGGCCGACATTTACGTAAATGACGCTTTCGGCGCGGCACACCGTGCGCATGCCTCGACGGAGGGCATCACGCATCATGTCGCACAAAAAGCATCTGGCTTGCTGATGGAAAAGGAACTCAAGTTCCTCGGCAAAGCTTTGCAAATTCCCGACAGGCCTTTTGTTGCAATCATCGGCGGCGCGAAAGTCTCTGACAAGATTGGTGTGATCGATAACCTGCTGAACAAGGTTGACGCCCTCATCATCGGCGGTGGCATGGCTTATACCTTCTTGAACGCCAAAGGCCAGAAAACCGGCAACAGCCTGCTGGAAGCTGACAAGATCGACGTCGCCGCTGCCGCCCTCAAGAAAGCGGAAGAGAAGGGCGTGCGTTTTCTGCTGCCTGTCGACCATGTGTTGGCTGACAAGTTTGCGCCTGACGCGACCACCACGCCTTTCAATGGCACTGGCGACTTTCCCGCCGAGCTGATGGCACTCGATATCGGGCCGAAATCGATCGAACTTTTCACAGACGAAATACGCCAGGCGCGCACCATCGTCTGGAATGGTCCCATGGGCGTGTTCGAAATGCCCGCCTTTGCCGCAGGTACGATGGCCATCGCCGAAGCTGTGGCCGCGAACGTCGATGCGACCAGCATCGTGGGCGGCGGCGACTCCGTTTCCGCAGCCGTACAGGCAGGCGTCACCGGCCGTATCACGCATATCTCTACGGGGGGCGGTGCGTCGCTGGAGTTTCTGGAAGGCAAAACGCTGCCGGGCGTTGCCGCGCTGGAGAGTGACTAACGCAGAAGAACGACGGCATTTCTCTTACTGCATGCTTCAATGCAATATCGCCCACACGCACCCGATCCTCAGCGGCTGCTATCCTGCCAGCGGACTCGTAGGAGCATCTGATTCACTATGCGCAAGAAGATCATCGCGGCGAACTGGAAGATGTACAAAAATCCAAAGGAATCGCTGGCGTTTCTGGATGAGTTCCTTCCCATGGTCGAGGACCACGACCGGGACGACATCCTGATCTTTCCCACCGCGACCTCGCTGTCAACGGTCATTGATCGTGTGCAGAAGACCCGAGTTCGCGCCGGCGCACAGACAATGCACTGGCTCAACGAAGGCCCATTTACGGGGCAAACCTCGCCCACCATGCTTACCAGTATCGGCACAACGCACGTGCTGCTGGGCCACAGTGAACGCCGCCTATATGCGAACGAGAGCTACGAGCACGTGAATCTGAAACTGAAAGCCGCGATTGCACACGATCTGGCTCCCGTGCTCTGTCTGGGCGAGATGCTGGCCGACCGCCAGACCGGCTACACAAAGGACACGTTGCTGGCGCAGATGGGTGCGGCGCTTGCCAACTTCCCTGTCGACAAAGTTGAGACGCTTGTCATTGCCTACGAGCCCATCTGGGCCATCGGCACCGGCTCCTCCGCAACGCCTGAAATTGCTGACGAAGCACATGCCATGATCCGGGCCGAACTGGCCGACAAGTTCGGCCCGGTCTGCGCCCATCAGACGCGCATTCTGTATGGCGGATCGGTAAAGCCGGACAACTGCGCTTCCCTGCTGCGTATGCCGAACATCGATGGCGCTTTGATTGGTGGTGCCAGTCTCGATCCGCACTCACTAGCTGCCATGGTGAAGTACCAGATCGATTGATGCGGCTCAGCGTGAAGACAGAAAAGCCCTGCCGAAGCAGGGCTTTCTAGAACACGCACCCCTGGGACTAGCGGTTGCGATGATGATGGTGGTGATGGCGATGGTGGCGCTGAGCCGAAGCGGTGCTGAACGCACCGGCAACCGTCAGCAGAGCAAGAACGGCGACAACGCCGCGGGCAATCTTCTTCATGGCAAATACTCCTGCGAAGTGGAATAACTTCTACAAATGAAAGTACTGGAATTCGCCTTCTTCAGAACGTACGACTTTCAACAACGAACCAATCCGGATGCCTTGCGGCTGCTATGTGCCACATTTCCGTTGAGATATGAAATCGTCTGCAGTTGCCTACCGTCCGCCTGCCAGGCCCTTTCAGAGGATTGCCGTACGCCGTTTGGCTCTAGCGAACCACGCCGGCCTCGCTCATGGGCCAATACACAAAGGCCGCCCGGCCGTAGATAAAGCGGCGCTCTACCGTTCCGAAATCACGGCTGTCTGACGAAATCGACCGGTGATCGCCCATCACGTAATACGCATTGCCGGGCACGCCCAACTCGGGCTCGGATCGCTCATCGGCGTAGCGAGCGGGCACATACGCCTCCTGCAGCGGCTGATCGTTCACAAAAACGCGCCCATGCTCGATGCGGATATGGTCGCCCGGCAAGCCGATCACACGTTTGATATAGCTCTTTTCCGTGTCACGCGGATAGTGAAAGACAATGACATCGCCGCGGTGGATGTCACCGACGCGGTAAGCCACTTTGTTGATGAAAAGCCTGTCCTGATCCTGCAGCATCGGTACCATGCTGGTCCCCTCCACCCGGACCGGCTGGTAGAGAAACACGATAAAGAACAGTGAGACAAGAAGGGCAATCATCACATCCACAGTCCAGCCTAAGGACGAGCGCCACGAAGTGCGGGCTGGTCCTTTGTTCGACGAAGATGTGGCTGATTGCGGATCCATGTGGGTTGAACGGCAGTACTGGTGACTCTACATGAGAAAGACGCACGCCGAGGTGGGATGTTGCCCGCACGGGAGTCATGCCCCGCCGTCAGATAACGAAACAAGCCGCGCCGACATCGAAATGTCGTTGTTAGAATAAGTATTGGGGCGAAAGACGGAGATCTTATGCCAGCAGCAGTAACGCTTGACGAGCCAGAGGCGAATACGCTACCGGAATCCCCGGCAGCCCGAAGTCCACGCAGGAACAACGATCATCACCTTCCTGGACTTGCCACCGAACGGCCGAATGAGGCGTCCGAGGGTCTCGATAAAAAGTCGGCAATGGAGATCGCCCGCATCATCAATGCGGAAGATGCGAAGGTCGCGGCGGCGGTCAAGAAGGCCCTTCCAGAAATTGCACAAGTCATTGACGTGGTTGCCCGCTGCCTGCGCGATGGCGGACGTCTCATCTACGTCGGTGCCGGCTCCTCGGGCCGCATTGCCGCACTCGACTCGTCGGAATGCCCGGCAACCTTTTCGACGCAACCCTCTCAGGTGCAATACATCATGTGTGGTGGCCCGAAAGCCTTGGCGAGTGCTGCCGATGTGAACGAGGACTCGCCTGAAATGGGCCAACGCGACATCGCCAAGCGCCGCCCCACCCGCAAGGACATCGTGATCGGCATCTCGGCCTCCGGCCGAACGCCGTACGTGGTGGGTGCGGTGGAATATGCCCGCGCCCGCGGCTCGAAGACCGCCGCCATCACCTGCAATCGCGACACCGCCATCGCCGACGCCGCCGATATCTGCGTCATTGCGGAGGTTGGACCGGAGGTCATCAGCGGCTCGACTCGCCTGAAGGCCTCCTCTGCTCAAAAGATGATCACCAACATGATCACCACCGGTGCCATGACCCGGCTGGGCTACGTGTACGACAACCTGATGGTGAACGTGCACATGAAGAACCAGAAGCTGGTGGAGCGCGGCATTGGTGTGCTCATGCGGCTGACCGGCGTCGACCGGGAAACGGCTATCCGCACCATCAAGTCCGCTGGGAAGTCGATCCCCCTTGCAGCCGTCATGCTCAAGGCAAATGTCGACAAGATGGAAGCTGTGCGCCGCCTGCAAAAAGCCGACGGCAATGTCCGTCTCGCCATTGAGGATTCCAGGCTGGAACTGTAGCTGCACATGGCCGCATCCGGCTGTACACCTGTGCAGCGCGTTCCCTTTCGGTAAACTGGCGCGATGGACAAGTTCGTCGTCCGCGGAGGCAATCCCCTTCTCGGCACCATCAAAGTTTCCGGCGCAAAAAACTCCGCGCTTCCCTGCATGGCCGCAGCCATCCTGACCGAAGACGAAGTCGTCCTTGAAAACATTCCTCAGGTCCGCGACATTGAAACAGAGCGCAAGCTGCTGGTGGCGATGGGTGCCACCTGCGAGCTGGGCTACGGCCGCGCTCAGCATCGCACCACCATTCAATGCGCCGTGCTGAGCGATCCGGAAGCCAAGTACGAAATCGTGAAGACAATGCGTGCCTCGTCCCTGGTACTGGGGCCGCTGGTCGCGCGCACCGGCATGGCGCGCGTTGCTGTACCAGGTGGATGTGCCATCGGTGGACGGCCCATTGACTTGCACCTGAAGGGCTTGGAATTGATGGGAGCCCGCATTACGCAGGAACACGGCTACATCGAGGCCCGTGCCGACCGCCTGCGCGGTGCGCACATCCTCTTCGACAAAATCACAGTTACCGGCACGGAAGATCTGCTGATGGCCGCAACGCTGGCCGATGGCGAAACCTTGATGGAGAACTGTGCGCAGGAGCCGGAAGTTACCGACCTTGCCGCGATGCTGAACGGCATGGGCGCGCAGATTGAGGGTGCCGGCACCTCCACCATCCGCGTGCGTGGCGTGAGCAGGCTGCACGGCGTAAAGCACCGCATCAACCCCGACCGCATTGAGGCAGGAACATTCCTGGTGGCGGGTGCTATTAGCGGCGGCGACCTGAATGTGGATTGCTGCAATCCGAGCCACCTGGCCGCCGTGATCAGCAAACTGGAAGAGTGCGGCGTGCGGCTGGACGTGGGCAAGGACAATATCCGCGTACGCAGCGAGGGGCACCTGCGTGCCGCGGATGTTTCCACGGTGGAGTACCCCGGTTTCCCCACCGACATGCAGGCGCAATACATGGCTCTGGCCACACAGGCAGAGGGTACCTCCAACGTGACGGAAAATATCTTTGAGAATCGTTTCATGCATGTGAGCGAACTCCATCGCATGGGTGCCAACATCCGCGTGGAAGGCCGCACGGCCACCGTCCGAGGCAAGTCCGCGCTGCAGGGCGCGGCCGTCATGTGCAGCGATCTGCGTGCTTCTGCTTCACTTGTCTTGGCGGCACTGGTGGCCGATGGCGAAACCATACTTGACCGCGTGTACCACATCGATCGCGGCTACGAAAACATTGAAGAGAAGCTGCGCGGTGTGGGCGCACAGATCAGACGCATGGGCGACGTCTTCAGCAAACGCTGACGGCTGTTGAGAGTGGTTGCCCACTTTGTACGACAGCTCATCGTCGTAGGGGGGGGGTTCTCCCAAGCGATCACCTTTACCGCGGTGAAAGCACCCAGCCCAGTACGGCCCGTGTACCATGAGCGCACCCTTTCCCAGGAGCGTTCATGCTGTCCAGCCCACTTCGCAGCCTCATATCCGCCGCCCTGCTGCTGACCCTCGCAGCACCAACCTTGCCCGCGAAGGCGGAACTGCCCACCATCCCGGAGCGGACCGACTGGACTGCGCCGGCCGCTGCGTGGTGGTCGCATGTGCAGTATCTTGCCGACGACAAACTCGAAGGCCGCATGACGGGCAGTGCCGGTTACGAAAAGGCGGTTGCCTATGTGGAGCAGCAGTTTCAGGCGGCGGGTCTGAAAGCGGCGGGCAGCAAGGGGTTTCAGCAGCCCATCGCACTGCTGCCGACCTCCGTCGATGAAGCAGCATCAAGCGCTGTGCTGCGGCGGACCGATGGTGAAGTCGAGTTGGACTTGCCGAAGGACGCAACACTCTATGCCCATACCGCCGATCGTGTGACTGCACCACTGGTCTTCGATGGCTACGGCCTGAAAATACCGCGAAAACACGTTGACGATTACGCCGGAACAGACCTGAAGGGCAAGATCGTCGTTTTCTACAACGCCGCTCCGGAGAAACTGCAGGGACCGCAACGCGCCTATGCGCGGATCATGGCCGAGCGGTGGAAGGAGTTGCGGCAAGCTGGTGCCATCGGCGTTCTTGGCTTTACGCCGCCACGCTTCATCCCCGGCCAGGACAAGATGACCGCTGCCCAGCGCGAGGCTGCCCAGCCGCAACGGGCACTTGGGCCGGCCCTGGCCTTTGCCGATCCTGAGATGGACACACTGCAGGGCATGCAGTTTGGCGGCTCCATCACTGCCGCCGGCATGGGCAAGCTGCTGGCCGGCACGGGGCATAGCTTTGACGAACTCAAAGCGCTGGCGGATGCAGGCAAGCCGTTGCCGCACTT
Source organism: uncultured Terriglobus sp. (assembly GCA_964246215.1). GTDB lineage: Bacteria > Acidobacteriota > Terriglobia > Terriglobales > Acidobacteriaceae > Terriglobus. Next base: position 69,362 of record CAXTPQ010000007.1, read on the forward strand.
TGATATTCCGGGTACCCTGCAAGCGCACGCGGTCGTTCGGCGGGACAACCCGGTCTTTGCCTCCAACGTCATCGGCCTGCTGGAGGGCTCGGATGCCAGGCTGAAGAAGGAGTACATCGTGATCAGCGCTCACCTGGATCATCTCGGGATTGGGCGTGAGATCGACGGCGACAAGCTCTACAACGGTGCCATGGACAATGCCAGCGGCGTGGCCAGCCTGATCGAGTGCGCAAAGCTCATGACCGCGCAGCCCCGGCCCCGGCGCTCGATCCTTTTTATCGCGCTCATGGGCGAGGAGATCGGCGAACTCGGCTCGCAATATTTCGCCACAAAGCCGACCGTACCCCGGCAGCAAATCGTCGCCGACCTGAATATGGACATGTACCTGCCGCTGTTTCCGCTACGTTTCCTTGAGGTGCAGGGACTGGGTGAATCGACGCTGGGCAACGATGCTCGCGCTGTCACGCAGTTGAATGACGTGGAAGTCCAGTTTGACAAGCAACCCGACGAGAACCGCTTCGTCCGCTCCGACCAGGTGAACTTCGTCAGGCAGGGTATCCCGGCGCTCGCCTTCAAATTCGGCTGGACACCGGACTCGCCGGAAGAGAAGACTTTCAACGACTGGGTAAAGACGCGCTACCACAAGCCCAGCGACGACCTGAACCAGCCGGTCGACAAAATTGCCGCGGCCCAGTTCACCCTGCTGTTGGCCCAACTCGCAACCCGCGTCGCCAACACGCCGGCGCGGCCCGCCTGGTATCCCGAAAGCTCTTTCAGCGGCACCGCAATCGCGGCAAAATAGCCGGCTTGCAGCGTACTCTAGACAGATCAGGAGGGACAGCATGGCCACCGCACCCGCGCTCATGTCCATCGAGCAGTATCTGCATACCAGTTACAGCCCGGATGTGGATTTCGTCGATGGCAAGATACAGGAGAGGCACTTGGGAGAATTTGAGCACGGACGATTTCAGTTTCTACTTGGGGCGTTGCTCTGCGCTCATGAAGCGGAGTGGAAGGTCACTGGCATTACTGAACAGCGCATCCGTGTTGCTCCCGGGCGGGTCCGCATCTGCGATCTCGTGATGCTGAACGAGGGTGCGCCCTATGAAAAGGTCACGGCCACTCCCCCTTTGGTCTGCATCGAGATCCTCTCTCCGGAAGATCGCATCTCGCGCGCGGAGCGAGTGCTGGCCGATTATCTCACGATGGGCGTGGAAAACATCTGGCTCATCGATCCGGTACGTCAGGAAGCCTTCACCTTCGACCAGGACGGCTTGCACACACATCCGGAAGGCCCCTTGCTCGTTCCGGGGACACCGATTCAAATCGATCTGGAACCACTCTTCGCGCGTCTCAACCTGCACGTCCGAACTTCTGAGATTTGATCACGCTCTCAATCAAGTTCACCACAAGCAGATCAGGAGGACATCATGGCGACTGCACCGGCGCTTCTCTCAATTGAAGACTACTTACACACCAGCTATGGCCCAGATGTCGATTTTGTAGATGATCACATTGAGGAGAGGAATGTGGGAGAACGAGATCGCGGGCAGGTACAGTGGCTTATTGCTGAGATGCTGGGGAGAGAACGCAAGCGCCTCGGCCTCCTCGGGATGATGAAACAGCGAATCCGGGTGAACGCAAGCCGAGTACGTATCTGTGATGTCGTTATGATTCGTGAGAGCGATCCATACGAGCGGGTCGCGACAATCCCGCCACTGGTCTGTATCGAGGTTCTCTCTCCCGAGGACCGCCTCTCTCGTGCAGCTCTGGTCTTCGCCGATTATTACGAAATGGGTGTGCGCAATCTTTGGTTAATCGATCCGATGCGGCGCTGTGCTTACACCTACAACGGCGAGAAACTTCTGATGACACTGAATGGAAAGCTGCAGGTTGCTGAAACAGAAATCTCCCTTGACCTCGATCAGCTATTTTCTGAGATGAATACGCAAGGAACAGAATGACCGAAGAACTACAAACCTGCGAGCTACCCAAAGCACCCGCCAGCATGCCGGGCGTAAAGATCGCCGTGCTCGGTACTGGCAAAATGGGCGGCATCTTACTGCAGGCCTTTCTCAAAAATAACCTGCTGTATCCGGAACAGATTTTCGCGACCGTCGCACATCCAGAACGCGCCCACGCCCTTTCCGCCCAGTACTCCGTTCAGGTCTCCACAGACAACCTGGCTGCGGCGATGGAAGCGGACATCATCCTGCTCGGCGTCAAGCCCATGCAGGTGCCGGCACTTGTGGAAGAGATCCGCCCCGCGCTGACAAAGGACAAGCTCCTGATTTCCTTCGCGGCCTCCGTCAAAACCTCTGCGATTGAGAACGCGGCAGGTATGGACATTTCCGTCATCCGTGCCATGCCGAACACCCCGGCCATGCTGGCCGCCGGCATCACTGCGCTTTGCGGCGGCCGGTTCGTCTCGCCGGACCAGCTCGCCGTTGCGCAGCGCATCTTCGGAACTGTGGGCCGTACCGTGATCGTCGACGAGAAGCACATGGACGCCGTCACCGGCCTTTCCGGCTCCGGTCCGGCTTTCCTCTACATCATCATTGAAGCGCTTGCGGAAGCGGGTGTAAACGTCGGTCTGCCGCGGGACACTGCTACGCTGCTTGCCGCGCAGACGACCTATGGCGCGGCGCGCATGGTGCTGGAGACCGGTTATCATCCGGCGCTGCTGAAGGACGCCGTCACCACACCCGCCGGGTGCACCGTAGACGGTATTCTTGAACTGGAAGAGGGTGGTCTGCGCGTCACCCTCATTAAGGCCGTCAAGCGCGCAACGCAACGGGCGCGGGAGCTCGCGGCAGGCTAAGCAGCACATTCAGGCTAGGATTGCCAATGGCAACGCAAACGCTTCCCCAGATCCGCACAGCAGATCGCACGCGCAGCCTCACCGGCGTCTGCCGCTGGGCATGGGCAACTCTTGCTTTCTTCGTCATCGTGGTTCTGGAGGGCGCGGTCGTTCGCGCCACCTCCTCCGGCGCGGGCTGCGGCGACCGCTGGCCGCTGTGCAATGGCGAGATTCTGCCGCACCACCCTCGGCTTGCCACTGTGATCGAGTTCACGCACCGCTCTCTCACTGGCGTTAGCTCAGCGATGTTCGCTCTGCTGATCGTGTGGACCTTTTTTGCTACGCAAAAACGCCACCCAGCACGCCGGGCCGTCAGCATCGCCGGCCTGCTGCTTCTGTCGGAAGCTGTTCTAGGCGCGGTTCTGGTGTTGAAACATCTGGTCGAAAGGAATACCTCGGCATTGCGCGTTGTGATGCAGTCTGTCCATTTCACCAACACGCTGCTGCTGCTGGCCGCCACCACGGTCACCGCGGTTCTGCTCGGTCCTGCACGGGAACAATTTGCTTCCGTCAGAAGTGAAGCAGCAACCCGGGTCACCGCGATCCTCGCCATAGCCGCCACCATCCTGACAGGAGCGACCGGCTCGCTAGCAGCGCTGGCGGATACGGTGTTCCCGTCCCCGAATCTGCAGGCGGCACTCGCGGCCGACTTTGCACAAAATTCGCCCCTGCTGATCCGCATGCGATGGATGCACCCAGCCGCTTCCGCCCTGACCACAGCGGCCGTGCTCTACCTGACACTTGCCCTGTGGCGTAAGGGCCGCAAGCGCCTGGCGGTGTTGCTGGCCGTCAACATCGCCCTGCAGATCGTCATTGGCACCGCTGACGTTCTGCTGCTCGCGCCCACCTGGATTCAGGTGCTGCACCTGCTCAGCGCGGACATCTTCTGGATTTCACTGGTTGCACTCGCCACGCCCCTGCTGCTGCCGCGATCTTTCGCAGCGGCACAGGCTTAGCACTCTCATTGCCTGAGCTGAGCCGTGCGGATCGTGCATCGATGAAATCGCTTACACGCTTTTCTGTTGTTGCTGCCGTCCTGTATAGTTCGGACAATAAACCGGGACAGCACCTCCGGTGGACTGAAAAGGGCCGCACCCTGGCGAGCGCAACTTCATGATTCCAGCTTCATTCCTGTTCTTTGCCGCATCCCGGCAGCTCACCTCGCTCTCCCTCGTCGACATCCTCATCCTGGTGCTGTACTTCTGCATCGTGATCTTCATTGGCTTCTACGTACGCGACTCGGCGAACACGTCAGAGGAATTTTTTCTCGCCGGCCGTGAGATGACCGCCTGGATCGCCGGCCTTTCTTTCGTCTCAGCCAATCTCGGCTCATTGGAATTGATGGGCTGGGCCGGTTCGACCTACCAGTACGGCATCCTTGCCATGCACTGGTACTGGATCGGCGCAATCCCGGCGATGCTCTTTCTCGGCATCGTCATGATGCCCTTCTACTACATCTCCAAGACGCACTCCGTCCCCGGCTACCTGCAGCTCCGATACAACGAGAGCGCACGCGCCCTGAGCGCCGTTTCGTTTGCTTTGATGACCATCCTGATGAGCGGCGTCAACATGTACGCAATGGCCCTGGTGATGCAAACGGTGCTTGGCTGGAACCTGAACTTCTCCATCTGGGTCGGCGCGGTCACCGTCGCAATTTATGTCATGCTCGGCGGCCTGCGCTCCGCCATCATCAATGAAGTGCTGCAGTTTGTCCTGATCTGGGCAGGTGCGGCCATGATCCCGATCCTCGGCCTCATCGAGACCGGTGGCTGGTCCAACCTGAAGGCTCAAATCGCCACGAACGTCGGCAACGCTACTTACACGCATCTCTGGTCCACGCTCGGCACCTTCAAAGGTAACCCCATGGGCGTGCACTGGACCGGCATCGTCTTCGGCCTGGGGGCCATCGTCAGCTTCGGCTACTGGACCACGGATTTCCTTGTCGTCCAGCGCGTCCTCTCCGCCAACAACCTGCGCGCCGCCAAAATGGCTCCGGTGATCGGTGCCGCCTTTAAGATGGCCGTGCCGCTCATCGTTATTGTGCCCGGACTGGTGGCACTGGGTCTGGTCAATGCACATGGCCAGCCGATCTACCACCTGGTACCGGGTGCCGTGGCCAAGGTCACCGGGCAGCCGGCCTACGACCAGGTGCTGCCACTCATGCTCATCCGGTACTGCCCGCCGGGTCTGCTGGGCTTGGGCATCACGGCGCTGGTGGCCGGTTTCATGAGCGGCATGGCCGGCAACGTCTCCGCCTTCTCCACGGTGTGGACTTACGACCTCTACGGTGCCTTCATGAATAAGAAGGCGACCGACTCACACTATGTCTTCATGGGCCGCCTGTCCACCGTGGTCGGCATGCTGATTTCCATCGGCACGGCTTACCTGGTCATGAACGCCGCCTCCATCATGGACTATGTACAGGCGCTCTTCAGCTTCTTCATTGCTCCGCTCTTCGGCACTGTCATTCTGGGCATGCTTTGGAAGCGGGCCACGGGTCCTGGCGGTTTTTGGGGATTGCTCGCGGGCACCGGCTCTTCCATCGCCATGTTCATCTACACCAGCACCGGCTCTGTGGAGCACAAGGCTACTGCCCTGGCACGCATCGCCCTTTCACCGGACGCACAGCCCCAGGCGGAAAACCTCTACCGCGCGCTTTGGAGCTGGCTCATCTGCGTTGCGGTTACTGTTGCCGTGAGCCTTGCAACCAGACCCAAAACCGATGCCGAACTGAACGGCCTTGTCTACGGTGCGACCGTGATCCCCGATGATGGCGCGCGCACGCTTTGGCAAAAGCCGATCTTCTGGGCCGGCATTGTCGCAGTGGTCTTCATCGGCCTGAACCTCGCATTTTTCTAAAAGGTTGCATTCGTACACATAAGAGAAGGAGCGTACCAGCATGGCCGGACCGCACCCACATATCGGCAATCACGCCGCCACGGACGCCATCGATCCCAAACCGGGCAAGGCACAGCTCTCCATCTGGTTTTTCTGCGGGGTGCTCTGCCTTGTCTATGGCCTGGTGCTTATTCCGTCCGGACTTTACCAGTGGACGCATCCGCCGCAGACCGTCCTGCACGATCTGCACCCGACCTTCTGGTGGGGTGTGCTGATGACGATCTTCGGGGCGTATTACACCTTCAACTTTCGGCCCGGCAAGCGTTAGACATGTCTCGCTAGCCCTAACGCGTATTCATCATCGAAATCGCCGCCCTGCGCTACCCTGAAACTGCATGGCAAAACGCAAGGCAGCGGAACGGCTCTCGGCGAAGCAGAACAGCAACAACCCCGAGCACCTCTTCTTCAATCGCGATGAAAGCTGGCTGCGTTTCAACGGCCGCGTGCTGGAAGAGGCACAGGATGAAACCAATCCCCTGCTGGAGCGGCTTCGTTTCCTCTCCATCACCGCGTCCAACCTGGACGAATTTGTCGAAGTGCGCGTCGCCACCATCCTGCAGCGCATCGAGGATGGATACACCCAGCCCGCGGGTGAGGACGATGACGGCCTAACCGAGCAGGAGCGGCTGGATACCCTAGCCGATCAGCTCCACTCCTACGTGCACGAGCAATATGACTGCTGGACGCGCAAGCTGGTACCCGCGCTCGCCGCGTACAAGATTCACATTTTGAGCTGGCCGGAACTGGACGCCGAAGCGCGCCGCCACGCCGAGCTTTTTTTCGAGCGGGAAGCCGATCCACTGCTCACGCCCGTCACCATTGACCCGAGCCACCCGTTTCCGCGTGTTCTGAACAAGGCACTCTGCCTAGCCCTGCTGTTGCGCCGCAAACGCGGCAACCTGAACATGCTGGGCGTCGTGACGATCCCGCGCTCGCTCTCCCGCATGGTGCCTTTGCCGTCGCCGCCGGGGGAGTTCCGTTTCCTGCCCCTGCACGAACTCGTGGAAGCTCACGCCGGCCGCATGTTTCCCGGCTATCAGATACTGAGCTGCGCACCTTTCCGCGTCACCCGCAACAGCAACCTTTACCTCCAGGAGGAAGAATCCCGCTCGCTGCTGGAGAGTGTGCGCGAGGAACTCCACAACCGGCGCAAGGGGGACATCGTCCGCCTAGAGATTGAGGGCGGTGCCGATGAAGCCATGCTGGAGCAGCTGCGGATCAACTTCGAACTTGATCGCTGGCAAGTCTTCCGTACAGCGGGCCAGGTCAACCTGACTCGCGTGGCCGACCTGTACAGCGCCGTGGACCGGCCCGATTTAAAGTTTCCGAAGTTCACGCCGCGCACGCCAGTGCTGGATCGCGACGAGCACGGCAATCCGCAAACGATCTTCGACACACTCCGCGCGGGTGATGTGCTGCTGCACCATCCCTTCGACTCCTATAACGCCGTGGAGCAATTCATGCAGGCTGCCGCGGCCGACCACCAGGTGGTCAGCATCAAGCAGACGCTCTACCGCACCTCTTCCGATTCCCCGCTTTTTCGTGCCCTGCTGGAGGCCGCCCCGACAACGGACGTGACGGTCGTGGTGGAGCTGATGGCGCGCTTCGACGAGGACTCCAATATCCGCTGGGCACGCACGCTGGAGGATGCCGGCGTGCAGGTCTTTCATGGAGTCATCGGCAAGAAGACACACGCGAAGCTCGCCCTCCTGGTGCGGCGCGATCCCGATGGCGTGACCCGCCGCTATGCGCACCTGGGCACCGGCAACTACAACTCAATCACGGCGCGCTTCTATACGGACATAAGTCTGCTCACCGCCAATGAAGCCATGACCAGCGCGGTGCAACGTGTCTTCAATTTCCTGACAGCCCAAACGGAACAGAAGGATTATGAGCCCCTGCTGGTTGCACCGGTGACACTCGCCCAGGGTCTGCTGGATTTGATTGAACGAGAGGCCCAGCATGCAAAGTCCGGCAAGCCGGCGCGCATCATCGCAAAGATGAACGCGCTGCTCGATGAGAAAACGGTGCGCGCGCTTTACGCTGCATCGAAAGCCGGTGTGGAGATCGACCTGATCGTGCGCGGCATGTGCGCACTGCGTCCCGGCGTGCGCGGTCTCAGCGAACGCATCCGCGTCCGCTCCATCGTCGGCCGTTTCCTGGAGCACAGCCGCATCTTCTGGTTCAGCAATGGAACCGAAACCGGTACGGAGAAAGATCACAGCGAAGTCTATTGCGGCTCCGCCGACTGGATGTCGCGCAATCTGTATGACCGCTGTGAGGCTGTCTTCCCGGTCGACGATCCGAAATTCCGTGGTCGCCTTCGGAATGAAATTCTGCAGATCTATCTGGACGACAATGTGAAAGCACGTATGCTCACACCGGACGGCACATATGTCCGCCCGCCCGCACGCGCCTACCCGGTGAACGCCCAACAGCAATTAATGGAAGTCGCCAGTGGGATCATCTCAGCGCCGCCGGCTATCGCAATCCCGCAAAAGGCCAAAACGAAAGCAGCGCCGCGAAAGCCAAGGACGCCTCGCACATCTCGCCAGAAATCGTCTGCGTCAGAGACACCCGTTCAGAACACCGTTGGAAAGGCAGAGCAGGCACCGCCGTCAAAGACCATCTGAACTGACGTTTGAGCGCCGCAACTGACCGTTACCTGGCAGGCGTACACATGCCGTAGGGTCGTCTTGGCTTATGCCGGAGTGCGCGACATGCTTTCGCCGATTACATTCGAAGATATGAACTCATTCGACATCGTCATCATGGCTGCCGGCAGGGGTACGCGGCTGAAGAGCAGCCGGCCCAAAGTGCTGCATGCCGTGGGTGGCAAGCTGCTTCTCCGCCACGTCATTGACGCAGCGCTGGAACTGGTGACGCCCTCGCAGATTCACGTTGTGGTCGGGCACATGGCCGAGCAGGTCGAAACGGCTGTTCGCCAAACCGGTGTGCATTTCGTACGGCAGCCGGAACAGCTCGGAACCGGCCATGCCCTGCAGTGCGTCAAGGCGGCGTTTCTGCAGCATGGGACGACGGTGCCGGAGAACATTGTTGTCCTTTCCGGGGATGTGCCGCTGATCCGCGCCGAAACCATCCAGCGGCTCTGGACTACCCACGCCGCTGAGTCGGCTGCGATGACGGTGTTAACGGCAATACCTGACGATCCGGCCGGCTATGGGCGCGTTCTTCGCCGCATTGCCGGCTCGGCGGAAATCACCGCCATCGTCGAACAGAAATCCCTCACGCCGGAGCAGCTGGCCGCGCCGGAAACTCTGCGCGAGATCAATAGCGGCATTTACGCCTTTCAAACATCCGCTCTCTTCCCCGCGCTCGACCGGCTGTCCAACGCAAACAGCGCCAATGAGTTCTATCTGACCGACGTTGCCGGCCTGCTGGTGACGGAGGGCGCACGCGTGGTCGCGGTGGCGGCCGATTCCGTTGACGAAGTGTTAGGTGCCAACACCATCGCCGAAATGATGCACCTGGATGCATCGCTTCGCCGGCAAAATGTCGAACGCCTGATGGCCTCCGGCGTGACCATCTTCCGGCCCGAAACCGTCACCATAGACAGTGCCGTTAGCGTCGGTGCGGACACTGTGCTGGAGCCGTTTACACAGCTGCTGGGCACCACGCGGGTAGGCCAGCATTGCCGCATCCGCTCGTACTCCACAATTGAGAACTCCACTCTTGGCGATCGCGTTCTGGTGCGGCAGGGATGTGTGCTGGACCACGCCGCCGTTGCGAATGAAGCAGTACTGGGGCCCTACGCGCACCTTCGCCCGGAGAGCCACATCGGTGCCGGTGCACACGTAGGCAACTTCGTCGAAACCAAAAAGACGACTCTCGGAGACGGCTCGAAGGCAAATCACCTGGCCTATCTTGGCGATGCCGTTGTCGGCAGCGGCGTCAATATTGGGGCAGGCGTGATTACGTGCAACTACGATGGCGTGCACAAGAACGTGACCCGGATCGGCGATGGCGTTTTCGTCGGTTCCGATTCCACGCTGGTTGCTCCGCTTACCTTGGAGCCCGGCAGCTACGTGGCAGCCGGCAGTTGCATTACAGACGACGTTCCCGCTGACGCCCTCGCGCTCGGCAGGGCCCGGCAAATCACGAAACCGGATTGGGCAGCGAAACGGCGCGCTTCCCTGCAAAGTGCTGAAAGGAAATAAACCTCTCCGACAGGTGCCGGATATTTCTATGTGCTTTGGTAGAAATCTGCACTTTTCTGGAGATCCGGGAAACTTTCTGTCCCGGTTTGCGTCATAATGGTTGTGGGCAGACGGTCAACCAACCGGCCCTCAAGTTCTGCGGACGGTCCGAGAAACATCCCGCCGCTACAAGTTGCGTCACTGGCCTCCCCCGTATGGGTTTCACGACCCATACGGGCTTTTTTTGCTTCTTGGCCGAAGGTTGTGGACAAATGGCGATTCCCGGCCTATTCGGTTCAGACAGACACCATTGCAATCAACGGATCTATGCGTGGGGTCTCTAAACAACAGGCTTGGCAGCGGTTTCGTCTGCCGGCCATAACCACGCTGCGCCGCGCACACCGCTGGCATCTCCATGCAGCGCCTTGAAGATGGGTGTTTCCACCGGACCTCCGAAGGTGTACCGGGAGAGTAAAGCAGGAACATTCCGGTAAAGCCGGTCCAGCCGCGACAGTCCCCCGCCGATGACGAACGCGTCCGGATCCAGCACATGCACCAGTCCCGCCAGAGACCGGGCAAGCCGGTCTTCAAGCCGGTCCATGGCAGCCATGGCTTGCGGGTCTCCAGCCTCGCTCTCTTCCACAATTTGCGGTCCGCGCAGTGCCCGGCCCGTAACGGTGAGAAAATCGCGCTCCAGCCCTGAACCGGAAATCCATTTTTCAATGCAGCCGATGCGGCCGCAGTAGCAGGGCGGCCCAGGCCACTCATCGGCTGTTTGCAGTGGCAGCGGATTGTGGCCCCACTCACCCGCCAGGCCGTTCGGACCATTGTGCACGCGGCCCTCGATCGCCACACCACCACCGCAGCCCGTGCCGAGAATGACGCCAAAGACGATGGGGTACCCGGCGGCCGCGCCATCGATCGCCTCGGAGATGGCCAGGCAGTTGGCATCGTTCGCGCATCGCACCTCACGGCCAAGCCGGGCGGATAAATCTGTCTCGAGCGGCATGCCGTTCAGCCAGGTCGAGTTTGCATTTTTCACCAAGCCTGTCGACCGCACCACGGTTCCAGGGATGCCGACGCCCACCGTCCCCCGGCTGCCCGCTCGCGTCTCCAGGGCCTCCGCCACTTCGGCAATGCTGTTTACCGTGCCGGGATAGTCGTGTTGCGGGGTCGATACACGAATCCGGTCGAGTTCTCCACCTTCGGGACTGAATGCCCGCCCCTCGATCTTTGTGCCACCCAAGTCGATACCGATGCGGATTCTGTTCGCCAACTTAAACTCCTGCTCCCGTGTACGGAGCCAAACTTATCAGGGCTGAGATGCCTGAAACAAATCCATCGTGTGGCAACATGCACTTTCGTATTGCGCAAGGGACTGCGCTGTTCACTAAGTACGCTCGCCAGCGGCGCGCGGTTGCAGATATTTCGTGACGTAGTCACGCACGCCATCCTCCAACGTTACAAACGGAGCCGCGTACCCGGCGGCGCGCAGTCTGGCCGGGTTGGCCTCGGTGTAGTACTGATACTTGCCCCGCAGTTCGTCCGGCATCTCGATATAGTCGATCTTCGGCAGGCGGCCCATGGCGCTGTACACCGCCGTTACCAGATCACGCCAGGTGCGCGGCATGCCGGTTCCGCAGTTGAATAAACCTCCCTTGCCGGGAGCGTCCAGGAAGAAGAGTGCCACGGCAACAGCGTCTGTCACATAGACAAAGTCGCGCATCTGCTCGCCATCCCGGTATTCCGGCCGGTAGCTCTTGAAAAGCTGAACGTTCCCGCTCTGGAGGATCTGTCCAAAACTCTTGTTTACCACGGAGCGCATGTCGCCCTTGTGATCTTCATGAGGGCCGTAGACATTGAAGAATTTCAGGCCCACTATGGGGTTCTCCGGTTGCGAAAACAGGCCGTGCCGCAGCGCCCACAGGTCGAAGATGTGTTTGCTGTAGCCATACATGTTCAGCGGCTCCAACGTGGGTGTCACCGCGTCCGCATCGTCGTAGCCGCGGCTTCCATCCCCGTACGTTGCGGCCGACGAGGCGTACACAAAGCGGATACCGTGCTCCTGGCTCCACTCACAAAGTGTCCGGGTGTAGTGGTAGTTGTTGTGCAGCAGGTAGTCAGCGTCGCGCTCTGTTGTGGCTGAACACGCACCCATGTGGATGATTCCGCCAATATCCGTGCTGCCGTTGTCCGTGCCGTCCAGCAGATCCAGGAACTCCTCGGGCGACAGCACCTCTTCATACTGAAGGCCCAACAGATTCCGCCACTTGTCGTCTTTTCCCAGCGAATCCACCAGCAGCAGGTCCGTCTGGCCTCGCCGGTTCAGTTCCGCCACCATGTTGCGGCCAATGAATCCGGCCGCTCCTGTCACCACAATCGTCTTTGCCATCTCGCCTCCGATTGTAGCCATGCTTGACAGCCCTGCGTCTGCGGTCAGTATGCTCGGTTCGAGTCGAAAACTATTCCCAGGTGCGTCCATCAAGCGCCCGCGCCCGCCCAGGAGACCATGTGGCCACTCAGTACGCGCCTGCCCCGCCTCACGACAGCTTCAGCGAGGTCAGCAAGATGCGATGGTTCGTCTGCGGCCTGCTCTTTCTGGCAACGACGATCAACTACATGGACCGCTCGGTCTTCTCGCTCATCGAACCGAAGCTGCACGATCTGCCCTTCATGGGCTGGAACGCGGCGGATCCCGCACATACGGTATTCAACAACAACTTCGGCAATGTGCTGATCTATTTTCAAGTCGCCTACGGGCTGGGCCTGCTGATCAGCGGCCGCATCATTGACCGGCTCGGGACCAAGCTCGGTTACGCGCTGGCCATCGCCATCTGGGCACTCTCCTCCATGAGCCACGCGCTGGTGGGCTCCGTGCTGGGTTTTGGTCTGGCGCGATTCATGCTCGGCCTTGGCGAAAGCGGCAACTTCCCCGCCGCTCTGAAGGCTACAAGTGAGTGGTTCCCCCAGGAAGAACGCGCGCTGTCGACAGGGTTATGGAACTCCGGGACGAATCTGTCGTCGATCGTGGCACCTTTGCTGATTCCGTTCATCGTTGGCCACTACGGCTGGCACGCTGCCTTCCTGACCACAGGCAGCTTCGGCCTGCTGTGGCTGGCCATGTGGCTGATCTTTCCTTATAACCAGCTGCGCCGGCGAGCAACCCTGACGCAGACAAATCTGGAGCTGCCGTTGCGGCAAGCCGGGCTGCAGCCGGAACGCCCACCGCTGAGCTACATCCTGAGTAACCGAGGTACCTGGGCGTTTGGCGTGGGCAAAGCGCTTACCGATCCCATCTGGTGGTTCTACCTCTTCTGGCTGCCGAAGTATTTTCATGAGAACTACGGCCTGTCACTCACGCAGCTCTACAAGCCGTTGATCGTGGTGTACCTGGCTTCGTCTGTCGGCTCGATTGCGGCCGGCTACCTGGCGGGTGCGCTCATGCGCAGCGGCATGGGTGTGAACCGGGCGCGCAAGTTAACCCTGCTCATCTGTGCATGCTGCGTTCTGCCGGTCGGGCTGGTGCCATACTTGGCGAGCCATGGAGCAACACTGTGGCCGACCATTGGACTGTTTTCACTTGCTGCGGCGGCGCATCAGGGCTGGTCGGCCAATCTGTTTTCTACGCCGGGCGACATGCTGCCGTCCACGGCGGTCTCAACGGTCGTCGGCATTGGTGGTGCGATGGGGTCAGGGGCAAGTGCGCTGTTCACGGTCTTGGTGAAGCACAACATCACCACGCATCCGGTGGTGATCTTTACCTTTGCCGCCTTTGCCTACTTGCTGGCGCTGCTGTGCATTCAGCTCTTGGTGCCAAGCCTGGGCTCGCAGCAAGGCAGGGATCGGGGCAAGGAGCGGCTGGCCAGCGCAGCCTAAGCACCCTTGGGAGAAGCGGAAGCGCTGCTATCCTGACAGAAAGCGCATGCCTGGCAAGTTTTACGTCACAACCCCGATTTATTACGTCAACGCACGCCCGCACATCGGTCATGCGTACACCACCATTGCCGCGGATGTGCTGGCGCACCGGGCCCGCATGCTGGGCCAGGACACCTATTTTCTGACCGGCACCGACGAGCACGGGCAGAAGATCCAGCGCTCCGCCGCCGCAGCGGGCATCGCACCCCAGCAGTTTACGGACGAGGTGTCGGCCAGCTTTCGCGCACTGTGGCAAAGGATGGGTATCAGCTACGACCAGTACATCCGCACGACCGATGAAAAGCACAAGCGCGGCGTCCAGAAGCTGTTCACGGCGCTCTACGAACGCGGCCACATCTACCTGGACAGCTACACCGGCCAGTACTGCGTGTCAGAAGAGATGTTTGTCGAAGGCCCGCCAGGCACGATCGGTCCGGATGGGCGGCCGACCGAGACCGTGACCGAGGAAAACTTCTACTTCCGCCTTTCCGCGTTTCAAAAGCCGTTGCTTGACCTGATCGAGTCCAACGAGCTCGCCATTGAGCCGGAGTCGCGCAAGAACGAGGTGCTTTCCTTCCTGCGCGGCAACGTGAGCGAGGGCGCGGAGACGCTGCGCAGCGACACCGGCGTGGCATATGTACGGGGCGCACTCAAAGATCTGTCCGTTTCGCGCTCCAGCTTTGACTGGGGGATTCCCGTGCCGGAGCCGGCAGCGAGCACGACCACGCAGAAGCATGTGATTTATGTGTGGCTGGATGCGCTGGCAAACTACATGACCGCAGTCGGCTATGGGAATGGATCGGCCGAAGCCCGGGAGATGTTCACACGCTACTGGCCGACCGATGTGCACCTGGTCGGCAAAGAGATTGTGCGCTTCCACTGTGTCTACTGGCCGGCGTTCCTACTGGCAGCCGGCTTGCCATTGCCGAAGAGGATCGTGGCGCACGGCTGGCTGCTTTTTGAAGAGTCGAAGATGTCCAAGTCGCGTGGCAATATCGTGCGGACGGAGACGATCCTGGACGGCTTCGGCGCGCTGAAGCCCGAGCTTGCGAAAGACGAGCAGGATTTGTTTGCCGCCGATGTGCTGCGGTACTTCCTGCTGCGGGAAATCCCCTTCGGGCAGGATGGATCGTTCTCCTTCGATGCCCTGCTGGCTCGCTACAACAGCGATCTTGCCAACGGCTATGGCAACCTGGTCAGCCGGACGCTCAAGATGATCGAGCAATACTTCGCTGGTGTGGTTCCGGAGAGTGGCTTAGGCACGGAGTTGACAGCCGCGACGACGGACGCGCTCACGAAGTATGACGAAGCGCTGGCGCGGCAGGAGTTCACGGCGGCGGTTCAGGCGTGTGCTTCGCTGATTACGGCGGTGGACGGCTACATCACTGCGAACGCGCCGTGGAAGCTCGCCAAGGATGACTTGCAGCGTGAGCGCCTGGCCACGGTGCTGCGTACGTCCGTGAAGGCGATCCGCATTGTCACGGCGCTGCTCTATCCGGTGCTGCCGTACAGCACGGAGCGGGTCTGGCAGCAGCTTGGGCTGGGTTCACTGCGCCGTGCAGTTGAAAACGGCGAACTCGTCGATCTGACACATGGCGGCTTTGCCGCGAACGCCCGCATCGGAACCATCGCTCCGCTCTTTCCGCGGGCAGACAAGGAGATCCTGAACCAGATGAGTGATGCCGAACAGAAAAACTCGCCGGTAGCCGCCGCGCCCGACGATCAGAATGCGCAGACACAGCGGCTGGCACCCATGACGGAGGTGACGGAGAGCGGGAATGTCTCGCCAACTGCCGAAGCGCAGCCAGTCGCTGATCCATCTGTCGATTCCACGGGGGATCCAGCAGCCACAATCCCCAAGCCGGATACGCCGGAGATCACCATTGACGACTTTGTGAAGGTCGATCTTCGTGTCGCACGAGTGCTGGTGGCTGAACGCATTCCGAAGGCCGACAAGCTTCTGCGGCTGGAGGTTGATCTGGGCTATGAGCAGCGGCAGATTCTCGCGGGGATCGCGCAGTTCTATGAGCCGGAAAAGCTGGTCGGCCGCAAGGTAGTGATTGTCGCCAATCTGGCTCCGCGCAAGCTGCGTGGGTATGAGTCGCAGGGCATGATTGTTGCCGCCTCTGCCGGGGATGGAGCGCCTGCACTGGCCAGCTTTTTGGAAGAGATTGAGGTAGGCGCACGCCTGCGTTGACCCTCTATGCACATCGTCGATAGCCATGCACATCTCGACTTCAGCTCTCTCGCCGACGATCTCGAAGGCGTATTGCAGCGTGCGTTGAGTTCGGAGGTCCGAACGATTCTGGCAGTCGGCATCGGTGACGGACCGGAGACGATGCATCGTGCGCGGGATCTGGCCCGTCGCTTTGCTGCTGATCCAAACACTCCACGCATTGTGAGCAGTGCGGGCATTCATCCGCAGGAGGCGAATGCGGCAACGCCGGAAGCCTTGGAGAAGCTGCGAACGCTCGCTGCCGATCCGCTGGTCGTCGCCGTTGGGGAGATCGGGCTGGACTACTATCACGCGGACAATCCCGAAATCGAGGTGCAGCAGCAGGCGTTCTTGCAGCAGATGGAGATTGCGCGCGAGGTGCGCAAGCCGATCCTGATTCACTGCCGGACGAGTGAGTTGGCGACGGAGCAGGCCAAGGCACGTTTCGGCACGGCGGATGCGCAGGAAAATTTGCTGCGGCTTATAGCCGAGCATTGGGCGCCGCACGGCATTGGCGGCGTGATGCATTGCTTCAGCGGCACGGCGGAGCAGGCGCGGCGCGCGCTTGATCTTGGCTTTCACATTTCCTTTGCGGGCAACGTGACCTATGGCCGCTTCGGAAGCATTCGCGAAGCCGCGGCAATCGTTCCGCTCGATCGCATGCTGGTGGAAACCGATGCGCCGTTCCTTGCACCGCAGCCGCATCGTGGCGAGCGCAATGAGCCGGCGCGCACGCGGGTCACCGCGCAGTTCGTCGCCGAGCTGCGGGGGATTGCGCTGGAGCAGCTTGCCGCGCGGACGACGGCCAACTTCCAGCGGCTCTTCTCACTCTCATCGCTTGAGTAGCTTTGGCTCGCACGTGCGAGCAGCTTGAACGGCACTCCATGTGGCGGCACGAAAGGATTTTGCAATGGCACAGGACAACAGCTTCGACGTGGTGAGTAAAGTCGAGGTGCAGGAAGTGAAGAACGCAATGGATCAGGCGCAGAAGGAAGTGAATGCACGCTTCGACCTGAAGAGTTCCAAGTCGACCATGGAGCTGGAAGGCCAGGAGACGATCCAACTTGCGTCACAGGATGAGTACACGCTGAAAGCGGTGATCGACATTCTGCAGCAGAAGCTGGTAAAGCGGAATGTGTCGCTCAAAAACCTGGAGTACGAGAAGATCGAACCTGCTTCGAACAGTTCCGTCCGGCAAAAGATCAAGCTGAAGCAGGGAGTTTCCGGTGATGCGGCGAAGAAGATCGTTGCGCTCATCAAGGACTCGAAAAAGAAGGCGCAGGCAAGCATCCAGGGTGACACGGTGCGTGTTTCAGCCAAGGACCGCGACGTCCTGCAAGAGATCATGGCTTTGTTGCGGGGAAAAGATTTCGGCGTGGAACTTCAGTTTACGAACTACCGTTCCAACTGACTGTCATTTCTGCGACGGGAGAACTGCTGTTAGAGTCAGAACAATATGGCGTCGCTTTCCATCTCTTCCGCAAAAGAGGTTTTTGACCTGGTGCAGTCGGACCTGCGGCTGGTGGAGAAGGAGTTCGCGGTTCAGTCGCAATCCGACGTCGAGGTCATCACCGAAATCGGTGATTACCTCTTGGCCGGGGGCGGCAAGCGCATCCGGCCATTGCTTCTGCTGCTTGCCGCAAAAACGCTGGGGTTCGACGGCGACAGCCGCATCCGCCTAGGTGCAGTGGTGGAGATGCTGCACACCGCGACGCTGGTGCACGACGACATCATCGACGAGGCGAAGACGCGGCGCGGCCGGCCTTCCACCAACACCCAGTGGGGGGCGAGCAAGTGCGTTCTGGCGGGCGACTGGCTGTACATGCAGAGCTTCCAGACGGCGCTGCGGGAACGGAACTTCCATGTCCTGGATCTCCTGATCAGCCTGACGCAGCAGATGGTGGAAGGCGAGCTCTTGCAGATTCAGAAGCTCGGCCACCTGATCAATGAGGAAGAATACTTCGAGCTGATCTACCGCAAGACGGCCTGCCTTTTCAAGGTGAGCATGCAGCTGGGCGCGGCAATTGCCGGCGCGGACGACTCGCTGGAAGAGCAGCTTGGCGAGTACGGCCGGAATCTCGGGCTGGCGTTCCAGATTGTGGATGACGTTCTGGATCTGACCTCGACGGAAGCGAAGCTGGGCAAACCAGTGGCGAGCGACCTGCGCGAGGGTAAAGCGACGCTTGCGGTGATTCATGCGCTGGAGCGTGGGACAGGAGCGGACCGCGAGGCAATTCGGACGGTGCTGGCGGACGGCAACTTTGACCGCGTCACGCACAACGCCATCCTGGAAATCCTGAAGCGGCATGGTTCTATCGCGTATGCGATGGATGCGGCGCGGGCCTATGCAGAAGCGGCGCGGCAATCCATTGCGGAATTGCCGCGGACAAAGGCGCATGGCGCACTGCTCTGGGTTCCGGGGTATGTGACGGAGCGGGAAAAGTAAGAGCTCTGCAGCTATCCATCCCCTACCCCTGGCAACATCCTTATTTGAGGACTTTGCTTTTTGAACCGTACGTAAAACCCTGATTCCAAGAGGCGGCGCGTGTCGGGTGCGGCCCGACTCATGTGACGGGTTATCCCTCTGAAGCCGAGCGCATGCAGTGGTGTGCCGGCAGGAGCTGTAGCCAGACACCGCAAAGGCGCGATGTATAGGAGACCCGGCTCCGGTAACGAGCCTGTGTCTTTTGTATGAGATCAGGGATAAACACCCTGCCACTTGTATCGTGTACATCGGAAACCACTTAGCTTTGGTAGGGGCTTGACAGCTTCTCACTGCGAAGCCATTCTGTTTGCTTATTCTTCGCCCCTTCAGGTAGATTGGTTTGCGCCCGGTCCGAGGGCCGCAATCGAAGGAGATCCGCACACCCCATGGCTTCCGTCCCCGTAGTTTCACGCCGCGATTTTTTTGGCCTGGCCTCCTGTGCCACGGCCGCTGCCGCCTTGCCAACAGTTCTGGCGGGCACGATGCAGGCACAAGGCTCCGCTGAAACGGCTCAGGTGAGTGCGCTTTCCGCCACGCAGCTGAATCCGGCGGCGTTCCGCCGTTCGATCGAGAAGGCGATCACCTTTCAGAACCTGATGATGGACGCGTATGCCGTGGGTACAACGGCGCGGCTGGCGCAAAGCTATTCCGATGAGGCATTGCTTTCCACGGCGTTTACCTATGACAACGCTGTTTCGATCCATGCCTATCTGGCGGCTGGGACGGCGGATGGGCTGGCCCGCGCGGAGGTGCTGGGCAATGGCCTGCTGTATGCGCAGGCGTACAACTTTCCTTTTCACGACGGGCGTTTCGGGCAGGCTTACTTTGTGAGCACGGCGAACGCGGATGGTGCCTTTGTGAATCCGGCGGCCGCGCCGTTTTACTTTTACACCTCGGCCACGGGCGACCAGGCGTGGGCAGGCATGGCGCTGGCTCAGCTGTTTTACCGCACACAGAATGCCGCTTACCTGAACGGTGCGCTGCTGGTGGCGAACTGGATCGTGAACAATACCTATTCGATGATCGGGCCTGGCGGTTTTGCGTTTGGCACGAATATTAACCAGTACAACCAGTCCGTGCCTTCGAGCAATGGCAAGGCGACCGAGCACAATATCGATTGCTTTGCATTCTTCACGATGCTGGTGAAGTTGACGTCGGACGGTGTTGCCGCGAACGGGATGCTGTGGTCGCAGCTGGCGCAGCATGCCCTCACCTTTGTGACGGCGATGTATAACCCGGCTGGGCCGTATTTCTATACGGGCACGCTGGGCGACCAGAGCACGATCAACCCTCAGCCAATCCCCGAGGACACGCAGACGTGGTCGTATCTGGCGTTCCTGAATCAGGCATGGGGCAAGACGATCGACTGGGCGCTGGCGAATCTGCAGACGACGGACACAGCCGCTGCCCCGCGCACGAGCCTGACCGGCACGCAAACCGTGCATGGGCTGGTCTTCGATACGGCGAGCCTGACGACAACGACTGCCGATCCGAACGCTGTCTGGCTGGAAGGCACGGCCCATACGGCTGCAGCGCTTGTGGCTCGTGTGCTGCGTGGCCAGGACACGCTGGCCGGCCTGTTTGCGGACTTGTCAGAGGCGGCGGTGCTGTTGAACCAGTGCCAGCATGCACAGTCGCTGCTGGGTGCGGGGAAGACGGTGGGCGGCAAGGCGATTCCGCAGGGGTACGGACTTGTTGCTGCCACGAGCGTGCTGGATACGGGCTTTGGTTATACGTATGGACCTTCGCTGCACATTGGGGCGACGGGTTGGTATCTGCTGGCCGGGCTTGCGGCGAATCCGTTTCAGTTGGGGTACCGGGTAGTGCTTTAAGTTAAGGTACTTTTTCTCAGGTGTAGTTTTGGACGGAGTCGAACGTTATGCGGCTTTCAGCCCGCAAGGCTGGAGGCACAAACTACCTCGGGCGTTGTACCAGGCCAAAGTAGCACGGGCTTTCAGCCCGAAGAACATGCAGCACCCCTGAAGAAGACTTGTTCTGCAGCGTTTCTCGCTTGAGTGTCGTTGCGCTGATCTGC
>CAXTPQ010000008.1:0-29245 GCA_964246215.1 uncultured Terriglobus sp.
AGGTCAGCACCCTCTTCGGCCGCACCCGCCCCATCCCGGACATCCACTCCCGCAATCCCAACGCCCGCAGCTTCGCCGAACGCACCGCCGTCAACACCCCCCTCCAGGGCACCGCCGCCGACATGATCAAAGTCGCCATGCTCGCCATTGACCAGGCCCTTCGCGACCGCCACCTCGAAACCGAAATGACCCTCCAGGTCCACGACGAACTCCTCTTCGACACCCCCGAAAACGAAGCCGACGAAGTCAGCCTACTGGTGAAAGAGGAGATGGAAAAAGTCATCACCCTCACCATCCCCATCGTCGCCGAAGTCAACCGAGGCCCCAACTGGCGCGACGCCAAATGACCCCACCGCTCCGCGTCGTCATGGATACCTCCGTACTTGTTGCCGCCGTGCGAAGTACCACGGGTGCGAGCAGCCGCTTTCTTGATCTCGTGGAGCAAGGGATTTTTCGGCTCTCATTCACCACAGCCCTGCTCCTCGAATATGAAGCCGTGCTCCTTCGCACTGAGCAGGTGCAGCAGCACCGCCTAAGCGCACAGAGTGTAAATCGACTTCTCGACCGTCTTATGGTCAGTGCAGCACCGGTCAGGATTCGTTACCGCTACCGCCCTCTTTTGACAGACCCAGACGATGAGCACGTGCTGGAAGCCGCGGTGAACGGCTTTGCAGACGCCCTCGTAACCCACAATGTGTCCGACTTTCTGCCGGCGGCTTTACAATTTGGCATTCAGGTCGTTCGTCCAGCAGATATCATTCATCTGGGGAGGCTGCAATGAGCACGCGTCAAATTACTGTCGAATTGCCTGCAAGCGTCATGGCCTACGTAGAGCGCCAGGCCTCTGAATTTGGCATCTCCATTGAGGCATGGCTGGTTCGTGAACTCGAACTGCAACGCAAGCTGCAGGACGAAACGGACGCATTCTTCACTGATCGGATGAAGCGAGCCGTCCCCGGCTCATGGCGAGGCGCCCTCGCACAAATCCCCAACGGCCCACCCATGCCCGGCGACGAAGTCCCAGAGCCACGCCACACCTAGCACATCCCGACAAAGGGTAGTCAACCCGCTCCGCTGCGCCCTTAATTCAAGGCTGACGATCTTGGGTCGTCATAGCTACCCTTTCAGGGCTGAAGCCCGGCATATAACAGCCCAGGGCAAAGCCCTGGGTTAGCCATGTATCAACACCGAAGGGCTGTAGGCCCGGCACATATTACCTATGGAGCAAGCCCTAGGCAGAAGCAGAGACGAACACCCAGGTGACTCACCGGCATGTTAGATCTGAGCGGAGCAATAATCTATCTCTCGTGTGTCAGTCCGGCAACCAGCTCCAACCAGATTTGTATCCGACTATTCCTGTGTCTGCCCATATAAATTTCGTCCACATGTCTACGCTAGGCGAACCACCCTCCTTAACGGTCACAGAGAGCCTGCTGTAAACATCGGCAGTGATAAAGGATACGTAATAGTCGTCTCTTAACCCGCAGAGCTTAGCTGCATAGTTCGCGGCACGACCAACCCAGACCAAATCATTAGAACCACGTATACCAGTCTTCGCAACAAACAAAGTACTTGTATCTATCCCTACTGCTTGCTTTAGAATATACGGACTAGTCGGGTATTTCTTCTTGATACGAGGGTTGATTTCCTTTAGTACCATATGATTTATCTGTAGTGCAGTCCTTGCCGCATTGCTATTCTTAGCAGTGCCTATAAACACTGCCATCACGCGGTCGCCATCGAATGCAGTTACGACCCCACCATTGTTTTTTATAATTTCACAAGTACAAACCAAATAAGTCTTATAAATTTCGGCAGCAAACCAAGCTTTATAGTCCTGAACCAGACCAGTCGAGTCTGCTAGGTCGGCGTACAGTACTGTACCCTCGAGTTCTACGGCATCATTTCCAAGGTTAATGTTCTCTGCACTCGGCACTACCAAACCTGCACGGCTCTGCCAATTCGTAGAGAGTGTGGAATCGATGACAGCCGTCAGATCGGATAACTTTTTCATGTCTACCTTGGTCCCGCGCCTTTGATAATTTTCCTCAACTCATTACAAGCTGGGCCCAGAGCAGATGGCCAGCCATTTGGCAGCGGCGGGGGAACAAAGTCAAGCGGAGTGACGCCGAGCAGGTCGCTGGGGATCTTAATCTGTCCTCCTCTAGGCGATAGCAAGAAGGCACGTTCCCGTCCTATAGCACCGATGCAGAGCCCTAGCTCGAAAAGGACATTATCTCGTATCACCCTGTATCGTTCGTCCCTGCTCTCTAGAATGTCGTCAGGCGTGATGACCATGACCGCAAAGTCAATCTCGTTAGGCAGCCGCGATAAGTCTTCTACTGGCGTGTGAGATGGGCGAAAAATACCGTCCGTCCATAGCTGAACGACAAAGTCATCGTGATGAAACGCCGATTGCACCTCCCTGGCGATGGTGAGTCCCTCGGTAGAGCAACCAAGGAACAACACTGGCTGAGTCCGGGGAACTCTCAATCCTGACACCCGCTCCGTCAGTCTTCGGCTCAGTTCGATGGCGATCCTCCTCCAGACTTGAGGGTTTGCATCTGCGAACGTTGAGAACGCCCGATCACTACACCGCAAGACGACGCTGTTCTCCGCAGCTCGCACAGTCGCATTCCGCTTTGCGGTGAGATCAATCATAGCGGCCTCACCGACATGACCTCCCTGGTGCCGAGTGGTCAAAAACCTTTCATTTACTTCAATGTGGAAAGAGCCGGAGACGATTATGTACATGTAGCTGTCTGCGTCACCTTGCCTAATCAGGGCGTCGCCACTTGCAACATCAAGCAGATCAGCGCTCTCTATTAGTTTTGAGATATCAGCCACGCCATTCAGTAGAAACGTGGCACTTAGCACTTCGTGTAAGCGGGCTTTGCCGTCCTCCCCCGTGAAACGAGCGAGCATGTTGGGGCAGTTTGAGGTTTGATCACTCATTTATCAGAGTGTGATTTTAGCACTCCTGTCAGAAGCGCATGGGAGAGTACTCGCAAACTTCAATCGGATAAAAGTCATTTTCAACAAGCGGGCCCGGGTGCCCTATCGCGCACTTTGCGATGTGTGGGTTCTCGGTCGTGGGTACACCTAATCGCAAGCCACATAAGGCATAAGCATCATCAACCGCACCGGCGCATCCTGTACCGGCGGACAAACCACTTCCCCACCCTGCCATCGCAAAGACCGCTCCGGATCGTACAGGTGCAGATACACCGCAAAGCGCAGCGGTCCCGTTCCCTCGATACATTTCATCTCTCGCAGAATCAGCGTCTCACCATCCGCCGACAGCAGCCCCTCGTCGTACCCCACCTGCATGCGGCTTGGATCGTCCGGAAACTACGCCTGCATCTGCCCGAACTTGCCGAAGTCAAAGCATCCGTTTAACCCGTCCACCACACATTCGATCAACACCAGCGATGCAAAGTGACCGTTCGTATAGGCGTCGTCGGCCGTAACTTGCCACTGTTCCTGCCACGTCTCTTTCGAAATAGTGGGCCGGTACACGCCGAGTACCTTCAACGTAGGTTCTCCCGTATCGGCCAGTATAACTGGCCTAACGCCTCCGGTTCCAGCAGCTCTGCGGCGCTACTCCGTGACACACCGACAGCCACCTGCACGGCAGAGTGGCTGCACAAGAAACTGTGCATCACGGCATAAACCCATATCGCTGAGGAACTTACATGCGACGCTCAATTGAATGAGGAACTTAGCGTGTCGATCCAACGGAATGAGGAACTTACGGGTGTAGAGAGGTGGCAGGACCAAACTCAGAACAGAACAGCCTCGCCGGCACGCATCTAACCACTCGAGCATGGGAGCCAGCTGGGCACATCTCGGCACATCCATCATCGCCTCATTTCTGGCGTCGCTCGTGGAGTGCGTCGAAGCGCTGACTGTCATTCTCGCGGTCGGCAGCGTGCGCGGCTGGCGATCAGCGCTGAGCGGAACAGGCACAGCAATCGCCGTACTTCTGATACTTATCCTCGCGTTAGGACGAGCCCTGACCCGCGTTCCGCTGCACACGATTCAGCTTGTTGTCGGCATATTACTCGTGCTTTTCGGCCTCCGCTGGCTCCGAAAGGCCATTCTGCGTTCCGCCGGCCTAATTCCGCTGCACGACGAAACTGCTGCATTCGCCAAGAACACCGCAGCTCTGCAAATACCTTCGGCTCTTGACACAAAAGCACTCCAAAACTCTCCAGCAACTCCCACCGGCTGGGACAAGGTCGCCTTCGGAACAGCCTTCAATATCACCATGCTTGAAGGCACGGAAGTCGTCTTTATCGTGATCGCCATTGGCGCAGGTGGAACAGGCATGCTGCTGCCGGCCGGTTTGGGTGCGATCGCCGCGCTGCTCGTCGTCATCGCACTCGGCATCCTGCTGCATCGTCCGCTGGCCAAAGTGCCCGAAAACACGCTGAAGTTCACCGTCGGCATCCTGCTCTCGGCCTTCGGCACTTTCTGGGTCGGCGAGGGTCTTGACCTTCAATGGCCAGGCGCCGATTGGTCGATCCCCGGCCTGGTGCTCGCGTATTGGCTGCTCGCTTTGCTGACGATGCTTCTCTGCAGGCGAATCGCAACCTCCGCGCAAACTCCGGTCAGGAGAACCACATGATGTGGATTCGCACAGTAGTGCTCGAAATCTTCGGCCTCTTCGTCGATGACGGCAGCTTCGCGCTTGCCATTCTGGCGTGGGTCGCGCTCCTCTGGCTCTTGCTGCATGGCTTACATCTGGCAACTCTCAGCGGATTCGTCCTCTTCGCCGGGCTTGCAGTGATTCTGCTCCTGAGCGTGTTGCGTTTTTCACAAAAGCACAAGTCATAGCGGGCCGCACATTGATTCTGCATTCGCAAAGCTCCTCTATACTGCGCGCATGATTCGTCTCCGGCACCTGATCTTCGTGGCAGTTCTTGGATGGCTGACCGCGTGTGGCTTCGCTCAGGCACAAACCAATGCCAGCCCCACGTTTACCGTGGCCGACAAAGATCTGGGCAGCCATGTGAGCTTGATCCTGTATGGCGACATGCGCTTTCATGACCCCTCAAACACAACAGTCGCGAATCCGCTGGCGCGCAAGGCCCTGGTAAACCGCATTGCGGAGGAGAAGCCATCGGCGGTGCAGCTCACCGGGGACGTACCTTACAAAGGTTCGGACGCCGCGGATTACGCCAACTACAAACTCGAAACAGAACCGTGGCGCGCCGCCGGTCTGCGAGTTTATCCGGCCATGGACAACCACGAACTTGCCGGCGGCGCGGAGCAGGGTTTGGAGAATTGGTGGACCGCCTTCCCAGAACTGCGGGGCAAGCGCTGGTACTCGGTCGCCCTTGGATCGCGCATCTCGCTGATTCAGATGGACTCGATGTCCGACCTCACGGACAACAGCCCACAGCGAGCATGGCTGGATGCCCAATTGAAAGCACTGCCGAAATCAGTCGACTTCGTCCTGATCGGGCTGCATCACCCTCCCGTTGCCGACATTCAGACCCGCATCGAAATCGACCATAATCCCCGGCCGAACGAGATTGCCCTGCGCGATTACCTGACTGCCGTGCGCCCGCAAATGCACGCGGAGATCATGGTCACCTCCGGCCATATCCACAATTATGAACGTGCCTCCGTGGGCGGCATCACGTACCTCGTCTCCGGAGGCGGTGGAGCCAAGCCCTACGAAGTCGACCGCACGTCTCAGGACATTTATCAGGACAAGAACCTCCCGAACTTCCACTATCTTCGGCTCGATCTTGAAAGCGACAAGATCACCGTCAAGATGTTCCGGCTGGTCGATCCATCTGCAAGCAAACCAGTGTTTGAGGAAAAGGACCACTTCGATTTGTATAAGCGGTAGGCGCTTGGCCACGCTTACACACCCACGCTAACTTTGCGTGAGCATCCGTAGCCGCTCAGATTCATGCGGCCACCTGCTCACCAGATTCAGGTAAGAAGCGCTCTCATAGTCCTCATACTCAAAGCCCGGTGAGACCGTGCAGCCCAGCAGCGCAAAGCCTTGCGGCTCACAAAGCCTCGCTCCCTGCCATACGCCGCGCGGTACCAGCAGTTGCGGCCGCTCGCCCCGCGCTAGATCGCTGCCCAGCAGGTGGACGGAGCTGCTGCCATCTTCATGAAGCAGCAGCATCTCCACCGCGCCGCCCAGGTAGTGGTGAAAGATTTCGTCACTGCGCAGCCGGTGCATTTCGCTGAAGGTGTGCGGCTCCAGCAGATAGTAGATGGCCGTGACGAGGCGTCGCGCTGCGGGATAGCGGCTCTCCTGAAAGGAAATTTCTGGCAGCAACTCGGCCGATTCCACGGTCCGCACGTACCATCCACCTTCGCGCGGGTGGGGCTCCAGCCCCAGCAGTTCTTTCACGTCTGCGGCACTGATGGTGGACATGGGATTCGGCATGGAAGCAGTCTACCCGCCTTCAAGCTCACAGCAAGAACCCGTCAGAATGCAATACCCTGACGAGGTGTCCACTACCCTTGAAGAAGACTTTGGCCAGATCGACATCTACCTCTTCGACCAGCTCCTGCGCGGCAACCTGACGAGTGACATGCGCGTGCTGGACGCAGGCTGCGGGTATGGCCGCAATCTCGTTTACATGCTGCGCACCGGCTTCAACGTCTTTGGCGTGGACGCCGATACGGAGGGCATTGAACATGTCCGGCAGCTTTCGTCTTCGCTCGGCAGGCAGTTCTCCGCAGACAACTTTCGTGTCGGAGTTTTGGAAAAGCTCGATTTCCCGGACGGCTTTGCCGACGCGGTGATCTGCAATTCGGTGCTGCACTTTGCTCGGGATCGCCAGCACTTTCAAGCCATGATGGCGGAACTCTGGCGCGTGCTGCGGCCGGGTGGCCTGTTCTTCTGCCGGCTCGGCTCACGCATCGGCATGGACTTTCCACGCGTCCGGCCGGACATCTACCGCATTGGCGATGGTTCCGAGTGGTTTCTTGTGGATGAAGCCATGCTGCTGGGCCTGACCGAGCAGATGAATGCCGTTTTGGTCGATCCGCTCAAGACGACCATCGTGCAGGATTATCGCTGCATGACGACATGGGTGTTGCGCAAACGGTACGACAAGCCGCCAGATCTCCAGCATTTGCACTGAACTCGACTCAGTGGCAGGTCGCGATGTCCTGATAAGTGGAGCCCACGCTCATGCCGGCCAGCCCTTGCAGGCAGTTCTGGACCTTGATGCTGAGAGCATCGGTATCGAGAGCATCCGTGCGAATGTTGGTGTTGCTGTCATGCAGGCTGATGTAGTTACCACTCAAGGTGCGCAGATTGCCCAGCTCGTTCTGCAGCAACGTCGCGGCGTTCCGGTCGGCGCTGTTGTGAGCCGCCGCCGCTGCCAGAGCAACCTGCGTCTCGGAATTGCGGCGGTAGGGCGACATCAGATCGTCGGCGATGGGCTGATTGCGCTGCACAGAGCTGACCAGCGCGACTCGCCACTCCCGCATGGACGAGACTGCGCCGACAGCAGATGTGACAAACTCCCGCGAGAGGCCAGCCGGAGCGGCCGGAGCTTGTGTGGCTTGGGCCGGAGGTGAATTGCCCGCTGCGCTTCCGGACGGCGCCGTTTGGTTTGGAAACAGCATCACAATGCGCCTGCCCTGAAACTGCATGGTTGCGCCCGTCATCTGCGCAAGCGCCTGCACATCCACATACGAGTGCCCGTTAACCTGCACCACGGGAGCTTCGCCGGTGGCACCTGCGACGGAAAGCGTCGTTGGACGAGGGAGTGCCTGTGCGATCAAGTGGGGCATGATCCACAGCGAGCACAATGCAACAGCGACACGTAGCTTCCTCAAGGCGAACACTCCTGCACTGCCGTCATCGCTGCATCGTTAGTTGGTGATAGGGCTGTAGGCAAGGAAGATGGCCACCATCATCACACCCAGCAGGATCACGATGACCTGCCACCACGCTTCCAGCCACCACGTCTTTGTCGTCGGCGAACTCATTTGCAAGAACCTCCAAATCACCTTCCACAATAAATCAGAGTGGAACTTACCGGTTGGATGCCGCCGGGACGCCCACCATGCAATCTCGGGCGTAACAGCTGATCATCGGCGAAGGAAGGCTCAGATGGTCCAGTGTCACTGGCGCAGCGCAAATGCTCCACGTAAAGTCAAATGTGTATGCGTCTGCTTCGATATCTGATCGCACTGCTCGCCCTGGGTGGTGCTTTTGTTTCCGTGCTGGCCCTGCGCGTCCATCTGCAGGACCCGAATGCCGCGCCGCCGTGCGCCGTAACCGAACACTGGGATTGCGGCATTGTGAATCACTCGCGATGGGCCGTCTTTCCGCCGCGCGGCTTCGATGAGGATCCCAACAGCAAGGGCCACCTGCCGGTCGCGATTGCGGGCATTGGTGGCTATCTGGTGCTGGCGGGACTGGCGTTGGCCAAACTCGATTTCTGGACTTTCGAGGTCAGCCAGATCGGTGTTTTTCTGGCACTTGGCCTTACCTTTGTGGAGAAGTACATCCTGGAGAAGTGGTGCATTTACTGCTTGTGGTCGCAATGCATCATGGCCGCCATCTTTCTGCTGAGCTGCGCAATCGTGATCACCGCCCGGCGTACCCGCCGGCGCGAGGGCATGCCTCTTCGCGCAGTGTGAGCGGAGGATGGATTTGCTAAGCAGAGGCCGGTGGCGGAACGCAGGCTAAACTGAATCCATGGGTTGGCTTGAACTGCTTCCGCTGCTGAAGCGACTACTGCCGATGCTGGACCGCCTTGCCCCCACGCTGGAAGCGCTGATCGCGGGGCGTTTCGGCGGTAAAGCCGAAGCGGAACGGGTCAGCACCGCTGCGATCGCGGAGGTCACCCGGTCGCACAACAGCCTGCAGCAGGCGATGGAGGACCAACGCGCCCAGATGCTGACTGTCACAAGTGGAATCCGCCAGCTTAAGATCAGCCATGAGGCAATGACTGTCAGCAACGACGCAGTGGTGGCCAGCCTGGACGCGCGGCTGCAGGGCATGCACACATTTGCCTCGAAAATGGAAGCCATGGAACGGCAGAATACCTCTCTGCTGCACCTCCTCCAGGGCGGACTCGCGGTATTGCTCGTGCTTCTGGTGGCTGTCCTGATCCTGCTTTTTCTGCTGCTCCGGCATCATGCTTAACCAAGAGATCAAATCCGGTTTCAACGTCGTTCCGGAGATGATTCTTCCCTGACGAATATCGTGGTGCGGCGCCTGCAATGGAGCAAGCTCAGTCGAGTCCGGACGGGGCCAGGCGTAGTCTAAATGTTATGGGAATCACGCGAGAACAGGCGCTGGACTGCTTCCGTTCCGACGATCTGATTGGCATTGGGATGGAGGCAGACGCAGTCCGCCGGCGGTTGCATCCGGATGGAGTGGTCAGCTACATCATTGACCGCAATATCAATTACACAAACTTCTGCACGGAGTACTGCACTTTCTGCGCCTTCTACCGGCCGCTCAAGGGCAAGATGGCTGCGGAGGGTTACATTCTCGACTTCGACACGATCTATGCCAAGATCGCCGAAACAGTCGAAATGGGCGGCACCGGCGTGCTGATGCAGGGCGGCATTCATCCCGACCTGAAAATCGACTGGTTCGAAGCGCTCTTCAGCGGGATCAAGCAGCGATTCCCTCAAATCTGGCTGCATTGCCTTTCCGCGAGTGAGATCCTGGCCATTGCCGAGTACTCCGAGATTGATCTGCGCACCACCATCGCACGTCTGCGGGATGCCGGGTTAGACTCCATCCCTGGTGGTGGTGCCGAGATACTGGATGACGAAGTCCGCAAGCGCATCGCCCGGCTGAAATGCCGCACCGAGGACTGGGTCAGCGTGCACCGCACCGCGCACGAACTCGGCATGCGCACCACCGCCACCATGATGTTCGGCGTGGGCGAGACGATCGAGCAGCGTGTGAACCACTTTGAAGTTGTGCGCAAGCTGCAGGAGGAGACCGGCGGCTTTACCGCTTTTATCCCGTGGAGCTTTCAGCCCAACAACACCGCCCTGGGCGGCCGCGGCTGGGAGGAGGCGACCTCTGTCGAATACCTGAAAACACTCGCCGTGAGCCGCATGTACCTGGACAACATCGACAATGTGCAGAGCAGCTGGGTGACACAGGGTTTGAAGGTGCTGCAGATGGGTTTGCGCTTCGGCGGCAACGACGTCGGATCGGTCATGCTGGAGGAGAACGTTGTCCGCGCGGCGGGCACGGCGAACTGCACTACGGAAGAAGAGCTGCGCCGCATCATCCGCGATGCAGGCTTTAAGCCGGTGCAGCGTGACACACTCTACACGACCATGTTCCTGAACTAACTTGCCGCAGCTACGAAGCAAGAAGGACCCCACCTTTGCTTGGCAGAGGTGGGGTCCTTCTTATTGGCCTGTAGAGCTGACCCATCCATAGATAGCTGGGTCAGCTCCGGGTACATAGGGACGAAACAGGCTTAGTACGTCGGCCGGACCTTTGGTTCGCGAGCATACACGCGTCCTTTGGCCGCAGCCTCCAGAAAGCCCGCCGCTCCGCCCATCACAACGCCTTCATCGGGCAGGACACCGGCCTTCTCCAACAGCACCTTGGCTCCGGCGGTCGCACCAATCACCTTCAGGTGTGAGAAGGCATCGGTCACCCAGCTCACAGCTGCGGGTTGAGTCGCCAAAAGGCTGGCACCCGCGTCTGAGATGGCGACATAGACCGCGTCGAAGAGTACTGACGGCCCACCGGCCAGTTGGAAGTCGGCTTCCATGATGTTGCCGTCCGCCAGTTTTGCACCACCGACTTTTGGCGCGACAATCTTCACCATCGCTCCCTTGGCTTCCGCCGCGGTTTTGAGCGCCTTGATCTCCGACGCTTCCGAGCCGTCTGCCACCAGAATTCCAATGATCTTGGTCTTCACGCCCGGCACCGTATTCTTCACGATGCTCAGCGCCGGCGAAGGCTTGAGATCGGTCCGGACCGGCACTTTGCCCGGAACATTGACAATCGCGCCGTGCATGCCCAGGCCTTCCGCAACGCGGGCCGCGATCGTCGGGTCGACGTTGGCCAACTGACCGACCATGCGCTCCCGCACATGCTTGGCCTGCACCTTGCTCAGTTCAAAAATGAACGCGGCAATGATGTGGTTCTGCTCCGGCTCTGTTTGCGAGTTGAAGAACATGAGGGCTTGTGAAAAATGGTCGGAAAAGGTTTCCGAACGGACGCGCAGCTTATCGCCCGACTCGTGCGCCGGGAATGACGTAAAGCCGTTGTGCGGATCCTGCCGTGGCGTGTTGTCCTCGAGCGAACTCGGAGAGTAAGACACCCGGCCCTTTTGCGAAAACATCTGCATGTGGCCGTCGCGCTGCATATTCATCACAGGGCAGCGTGGCATGTTCACGGGAATCTGGTTGTAGTTGGGCGAGCCGAGCCGGGTGATCTGGGTGTCGATGTAAGAGAGATTGCGTCCCTGCAGCAGCGGATCGTTGGTGAAGTCGATGCCCGGCACCACGTCGGTGGTGGCAAAGGCAACTTGCTCGGTTTCCGCGAAGTAGTTATCGACGTTCCGGTTCAACACCATCCGGCCGATCCTGCGGACAGGAAGGATTTCTTCCGGGATCAGCTTGGTCGCATCCAGCACGTCGAAGTCGAAGTTGTTCGCAAACTCCTCATCGAAGAGCTGAACACCGAGCTCCCACTCCGGGCTGTTTCCCGCCTCAATTGCGTTCCAAAGATCGCGCCGGTGGAAGTCCGGATCCGCGCCGGAGATCTTCAGCGCCTCATCCCAAACGACGGAAGCAAGTCCGAGCTTCGGCTTCCAGTGAAACTTGACGTACGTCGACTTGCCTTCCTCATTCACCAGCCGGAAGGTGTGCACGCCGAAACCTTCCATGGTCCGGAAGGAGCGGGGGATGGTCCGGTCCGACATGATCCACATCAGCATGTGTGTGGCTTCCGGCGTCAATGAAACCCAATCCCAGAAGGTGTCGTGTGCCGTGGCAGCCTGGGGAAAGCCGCGATCCGGCTCCTGCTTCACCGAGTGAATCAGGTCCGCGAACTTGATCGCATCCTGGATAAAGAAGACCGGGATATTGTTGCCGACGATGTCCCAGTTTCCCTCTGGCGTGTACATCTTGACGGCAAAGCCTCGCACATCACGCGCCAGGTCGCTGGAACCCATGTTGCCGCCCACCGTGGAAAATCGCACAAATACTGGCGTCTGCTCGCCCACCTTCGTCAGCACTTTCGCCTTGGTGATGCCCTGCAGGGAGTCTGTCAGTTCGAAATAGCCGCGGGCACCATAACCGCGGGCATGGACGATGCGCTCGGGAATGCGTTCATGGTCGAAGTGCTGCGTCTTCTCAACCAGAAGAAAGTCTTCCAGCAAAACCGGCCCGCGCGGATTTGCCTTAAGTGAATTCTCATCATCTGACACGGTGTGGCCGCGTTGGGTAGTCAACGGTGGGTGAGTGCCGCCTGCCACCTGATGCAATTCGCCGGCGTTGCCGGTGATCGTTCCACTTCCGTTGCCGTTGCTGGTTTCCGCCGTTCGTCCCGGTCCTGTTGTGCGACGAGATACCTGTTCCGCCATGTTCGTTCACTCTCCTGATGCGGTGCTGCCTATGAAGCTTGGGTGACACTCCAACTGGGTAGGCGATGCCGGCCAGCACACCACAACCGGCGAAGCCTCGCATACCAGCCAAACTGTTTCGTAGGACGCTAAATGGCACGCGCATGCGTCGCAGGATGAACAATTGTTCACGCGTTCATGGTTAGCTGACGTGATTTGGCGGAGGGTTTGCGGCTGCCGTGCCTGGCTGCGGAAAACTCCGCGGCTTTCTGGCGTTCCGATGTGCGCTTGCTTGGGCAGAAGCGGCTCCGGGCTTCTCCGGTAGAATCGGCTGGTGCCCCATCTCCAAGCGACACTGCTAGCAATGTTTGCCGAGCCGCACGGTTTGGGCCATTACTGGCGTAGCCACTACGCACAACGCACCTTTCAAGGTGTTTACCGCTCCAACGGCTTCGATGTCGCGCTGCTGATTCCCTACTTCATCGTGATGGTGATTTTGGCTTTCTACGGCGTTCACCGTTACCAGCTGGTCTGGCTGTACTACCGCAACCGCCGCCGCGCCTCGCATTCCTCCACGCCGCCGCAACGCTTTTCCGAGGCCGGCCTGCCCTTCGTCACCATTCAGCTGCCCATTTTCAATGAGCAGTATGTGATTGATCGGCTGGTAGATGCCTGCTGCCGCATGGAGTATCCCCGCGATCGCCTTGAAATCCAGGTGCTGGACGATTCTACGGATGAGACCGAACAGGTGGCCGCGAACATTGTGCAGCGCTACGCCAGCGGCACGGAAGGCCTGCCGCCACAGCCGATCCACTATCTCCACCGGACTGACCGCTATGGCTACAAAGCCGGCGCACTCGATGCCGGACTGGGCAGCGCCCGCGGCGAGTTTATCGCGATTTTCGACGCCGACTTTGTGCCGCCGCCCGATTGGCTGCGCCGCGTTGTCGACCAGTTCGCCGATCCCGCCATCGGCATGGTGCAAACACGTTGGACACACCTGAACCGCAACTACAGCCTTCTCACTCAGGTGGAAGCCATCCTGCTCGACGGCCATTTCGTCCTGGAGCATGGCGGCCGCTCGCGTTCGGGTGTTTTTTTCAACTTCAACGGCACAGCGGGCATGTGGCGACGCCAGGCCATCGATGAAGCGGGTGGATGGCAGCATGACACGTTGACCGAGGACACGGACCTGTCTTACCGCGCGCAGTTGAAGGGATGGCAGTTTCGCTACCTGCAGGATGTGGAGTGCCCGGCCGAACTGCCCATCGAAATGACCGCCTTCAAAACGCAGCAGGCACGCTGGGCCAAAGGCCTGATCCAGACCGGCAAAAAAATCCTGCCGCGCGTCATGAAGTCCGACGCGCCGTGGCACACCAAGCTGGAAGCCTGGTATCACCTGACGGCAAATCTCAGTTATCCGCTCATGATCGTGCTCAGCATGCTGCTTATGCCTGCCATGATCATCCGCTCGTGGCAGGGCATCTGGCAGATGCTGCTCATCGACTTCCCGCTCTTCATGGCCAGCACCTTTTCCATCTCCAGCTTCTACCTGGTCTCGCAAAAAGAGTTGTTCCCGCGCCGGTGGTATCGCACGATTCTGTACTTGCCATTCCTAATGGCGCTGGGTGTCGGCCTGACCATCACCAATACAAAGGCGGTGCTGGAAGCACTTTTTGGCGTAAAAAGCGCCTTTGCACGAACGCCCAAATATCGCGTGGAAAAAAAGGGTGAGAAGTCCCATGCGAAAAAATACCGCAAGCGGCTCGGCATCGTGCCCTGGATCGAGCTGCTCATCGGCTGCTATTTTGCGTTTACCGTCTGGTATGCCGTTTCCAGCGAGAACTATTTCACCGTGCCTTTCCTCATTCTCTTTGTCTTTGGTTACTGGTACACGGGGCTGCTCAGTCTGTTGCAGGGCCGTTTTGAACGCCTGGGCAGCGGCACCGCCGAGCTACATGAGAAGCCCTACCCTGTTGGCATTTAAAATCCGGCTTTCCTGATCCAACAATGCCAGGTATGTGGTCCATCGGTCAGCATTGCTACACTGGGCGGAGTGGTCACTTCACAGGAGTCCTGCCCTGGTTAACTTCTTCAGCACACTCTTCAAGTCGCTTCTGGGCGGTTACCTGGCCGGCATCACGATCTATACGCTTGCCATGCTGTTGATCACCCGTCTCGGCCGTAAGACGCTTCTTCCGGAAGACCGGGTCAGCCGCCTGTACACCTTGCTTCTTGCCATGACGTGGTTCACTGCTTCACTGGCCGGCACTTATATTTGCTGTATCTTTTCGCTGCTGCCACCCTATGGCACAGTTGGGCTGCCGATTATGCTTGCTTTCTTCTTCGCGGGAGTTATGCTGCGCAACGCCCGGCAATTGCGCGGTCAACAATCCGGCGTGGCCACCTTTATCATGCTCCTCATGATTGCACTTGGCACAGCCACCGCGCTCCACTTGAACCACGCCCTTCCGAGCGTGTCATGAAAGCCATACCTACTGCGATTCCAGAGGTGGTTTTGTTGGAGCCGAGAGTCTTCGGCGACGATCGCGGATTCTTCTTCGAGTCTTACTCCGAGCGCACTTTTCAGCAGCTCGGCCTGCCGACACAATTCAAGCAGGACAATCACTCGCGTTCACTCCGGGGCGTGCTGCGCGGCATCCACTATCAACTGCGTCAGCCTCAGGGCAAGCTTGTCCGCGTCTTAGTGGGTGAGGTGTATGACATTGCCGTCGATCTCCGCCGCTCGTCGCCGACCTTCGGGAAGTGGGTCGGGGAATTTTTGAGCGAAGACAATCATCGCCTGCTCTGGATTCCGCCCGGCTTCGGCCACGCCTTCCTCGTGCTGTCGGACGCGGCGGAGTTTGCCTACAAGGCGACGGAGTTCTATGCACCGGAGCAGGAGCGCTGCATTCGCTGGAACGACCCCGCACTCGCCATCGACTGGCCGCTGCACCTGATCACTGCAGAGGCTCCGCAACTCTCCGTAAAGGACGCCGCCGGTGCCCTGCTAAGTCAGGCAGAGGTGTATGAGTAATTGCAACGATCGGCGATCTTCGATTCGGTATAGGGCGGCTTCAGCCGCTGAGATAGATAACGAAGCTAAGAGGCAACGGCTTTCGTCGCCGGGGTTGGATCCCAGCGGCTAAAGCCGCACATCCTGCAGACTTCGCTGTCTATCTCGGCGGCTAAAGCCGTTGATGGTTCTCTGTACCTACGCGGGATGCATCTAGAAGCGGATACCGACTTCGACCGGGATGTACCCGGTGTTACGGCGGTTGTAGATGTAGTCGTCAGGATTGTTGGCGCTGTTGATCTTCAGCCAGTCATATCGTCCCTCGGCGAAAAGCCGCTCGCTTGAGAACTCAGATAGCTTGTAAGTCAGACCCACGCCTAGATTTGCTCCGAATGAGTTCGCCGAGTAAGTGATCGCATTCACATTTTGCTGGTAGACATTCCCGAAATAGTCTTGGGTCAACACCGGCAATGTGAAATTTGTGGATTTGCGATAGTACCCAACGCCTCCAGTGACATAGGCACCCAACTTGCTGTTTCGTCCACTGCTGAAGTTCACAATCGGATTCACCGTCAACGAGATGACATGGGCGTTCGCATCAAGCCCTTGGAGCGAGGCCGCTGTATTTCCCTCGGCGATGTAGGTGTTGAGCTGGTTCGTGATATTTCCGCCAGTTAGCCCGAAGTGGTCATAGTGGAACTCACCCAAAACACCAAACATTTTGTTGAAGTTCCAACCGGCTCCCGCCTGAAATGCATAGCTCGGCGTGTAGTATTTGCCGGTGCTGCCCACAGGAATTGCGATGGCACCACCTGCCACAAACGCAATCTTGCTGGATCCGTCCGCATTGTGCAGGCGGTCTTGATAGCGGGAATGTCCGTAACTGCGACGGCGCCCATTGGCTGGCTGGCCCGCACCCTCTCCGGCAATCCCTTCCGGGCTTAGATTCATGCGCTCATCGTCGACTGAGGAACTGCTCACACCCTCTGTCCGGTACTGTACGTTTTCCAGGGGAGCAACCAGTGCGGAGTCCACCCGGAAGAGCGACGCGGATGGCTGCGAATCAGCAATCACATCGCCGCTCGGCTGCACAGGGACAGCGGCGTTGGCGGCGGGCACCAGGGTGCATGCAGCGACAGCCACGGAAACTACTGCCCGTGTCACGGAGTAACTCGGAAGAGCAAGACGGGAGAAAACAGCGGAACTCATCAGGAAAACCTCTCAAACAGACTTCAGTATCGGGTTTTAACCCACCACGATCATGTTAGTTGTGTGACGGTTGACAGCCGTCATTTGTTCACATGCACTCTGGAATTGACGACCTCTGTCACGCTCTGTCGCATGCGCCGTGGGCGAAAAGCAACCGCAGCTAAAAACAGTTCTGCTTCCGCCCATGACGAGGAGTGTCTCTGCTGAGCAACTGCGACGAGGGATCTGCTTCTCTCGCCGCAGTACAGCTTCATGAGGACTTGGACAAGCAGTTCCTGACTTTGTTCAGGATGACACTTCAAGGAAGATGCTTCACCCTCTTGTACCCTCAAGAAAGTGCATGCAGGAGGTGAGACCCTGACGCAGCATCCTCCTAGTGAATATCGAACTGCTCCGGATTCAGCGCGGGATCGCTCTTTACCAGGATCGTTTTGCGGGTCATCTCTTCCAACTCCTGCAGGCGTTTGCCGCCCACGGCTTTCAACTGCTTCACCACCTCCGGATGCACACGCAGCATGATGTCGTTCCGCTCCAGGTGCCGGTGCATCTTGCGCATCTCGACGAAGATTTCATTCGCAACAGTGATGGGCGACTTGATCATGCCGGTGCCCTCGGTGATGGGGTCCGGAATGCACAGGGTGCGCTCCAGGCTCTGCTTCACGCGTTTGCGAGTCATGATCACCAGGCCAAAGTCATTGAACGGCAGCACCTTGGAGGGTGCGCGGTCGGCCCGCAGTTCATCTTCCAGCACCTGCATGACCTTGGCGCGGTTCTTGCGCTCGTCCATGTCGATGAAGTCGATGACGATGATGCCGCCCAAATCGCGCAGGCGGATCTGCCGCACGATTTCCGGAATAGCGTCCAGGTTCGTCTTCAGGATGGTGTCCTCAAGCCGCGCCGTCTTGCCGACGTACTTGCCGGTATTGATGTCGATCGCCACCAGCGCCTCCGTCTGGTCGATGACGATGGAACCACCCGACTTGAGCCAGACTTTGCTCTTGAGGGCACGGTCAATCTCCTGCGTGACGCCGAAGTGCTCAAATATCGGTGTTTCCTTTGTGTAAAGTTTGACGCGCCGCACCAGCGAAGGCTGGAAACGCTGCAGGAAGCGCAGCACACGCTCATACTCGCTTTCCGTATCGACCCAGATGGCGGAGAAGTTGTCCGTCACCTGATCGCGCAGGATGCGTTCCACCAGGCTCAGGTCGTGATAGATCAGCGCTGGGGACTTCGACGATTCCGAGCGCGCCTTGATGTCCTGCCAGAGCTGAATCAGGAAACGGAGATCGTTGCGCAACTCTTCTTCACTGGCACCATCTGCCGCTGTGCGCACGATGAACCCACCCTGTGCATCCCCCTTTTCCGACAACAGGATCGACTTGAGCCGGCGGCGTTCTTCGTCCGAGGAGATTTTGCGTGAAACGCCGGTGTGATTCACTGTCGGCATAAAGACCAGGAAACGGCCTGGCAGCGCAATGTGCGAAGTGATGCGCGCGCCCTTCTTGGCGATCGGCTCCTTTGCAATCTGCACCAGGACGTCCTGCCCCGGCTTGAGCAGGTCGTTGATCGCGGGCAGGTCCTGCGCCTGTATGCTGGGCCGCCCGTTCCGGCCACGTCCACGGTCGCCCCCGGCACCTCCTCTGAATCCGCCACCGCTACTGCTGCTGCGGCGATCGCGGTCACGGCTGCCGCGGCGCGGCTCACGGCGTCCACGGCCCTCAGAGCTTTGTGGCTCGGCCACACCCTGCTCCTGCGCTGCATCGTCCGGCTCGCCACCGAAATCGTCCACGGTAAAGCCGCCTGTCTCAGCGGCCGCGCCGTCCTCGCTTTCCTCGTCGTTCTCGTCACCGGTGCCGCGGGTATTCCGGCCCAAGCGCCTTTCCTGCGGCATGGGACTTGCGTCCGCCGCTTCCTGGTCCGCCGTACCCTCCAACGTCTCTTCCTCGTAATCGTCGGACTCGTCCTCCTCCAGAGCGGTCATGGCAAGGTCGTAATCGAACTCCTCACCGTCAACCTCCTCCTCTTCCAAATCGCCGTCACCGTAGGCGTGCAGTTGAGCTACAGCGCCATTTTCAATTTCGCCCGGCTCCTGCGGCATGCTTTCGTCTTCGGAAAAAACGGGTGTTGTTTCCATCCGTTCATCGCTCGCCTGGAGCACTGCGCCTTCCATTGAAATCGGAGAGGTCGCATGCTCGTCATCCTGCGACGGCAGCGCTTCTGGCACAGCATCGCCCGTCAGCACCGGCGCTTCGGAAAGCATTTCGCCCGAGGGCTGCAGGCTCGTGAAGTCGTGCTCCGGTGGCGCAGCCAGCGGTTCGTCCATACCTGCTGTGGATGAGGAATGAGAAGCCAAGTCGTACACCGTTGCATCGGGCGCATTCCCCATCGTCTCTGCTTCGGCTGCCTCTGTGACGCCCGTCCTCACATCACCAGTCTGTGCCGGCTCCGCTGCACCGCTGTCTACGCTCGCGGTTGGTTCTTCAGAGCGCTGCTCGCGACGGCGCAGGTCACGCCGGCTGCTCTCATTCAATGAGGCGCGTTCTCCCTCGGCCGGCTCATACTCTTCAGGTTCGTCCCCGCCCGGATCTTTCGCCTCCATCACGGGAGACACCGCGGCACTCGCGTCGGCATGTGCCAGATGCTGAGTCAACCCGCCAGTCTCCTCCGGAGCCGCCGCCGGCGCAATCGCCGCAACGTCCGGGATCGGTGTGGGCGCAGTCACGTCTTCCTCGGCCGCATCCGACGGCCCAAGATGCGACGCCTGTGGAGCCTCCAGCAACGTTTCCTCGTTGTATGCCTGAGGCGGATCCTGCGAAGAACCCTCGACATGCTCTGTTTTCGCAGCCATCACATTTGGTTCCACAGCCAGCGGAGATGCGGCTTCCGGCATGGGTTCTTTGGCCGCGGTCGCGCTCTGGGTTCCTGCAGGGGCAAGCGCGGAGGTGGTAGACGCAATCGAAACATCGCGCCGGCGATGCCGGGAGAGCGACTCGCCCGGCAGCACAAAGCCGCCGTCCCAGCCAACAATCTCGACAGACGGGGCGACCGGCGCTGCGATCTCGCGACTCACTGGAGATTTCGCCCGCTGCATGGCATCTTCCGCCTGCACTTCCGCCGGATCGCGATACTTGCGAATCGACTCACCCGGCAGGACGAACGGCACGGAAGCTGACGCATTTGACGATGCTGGTACGGCATCTAAGTCGTTATCCGGAGCTT
The DNA here is from genome assembly GCA_964246215.1 of uncultured Terriglobus sp. GTDB lineage: Bacteria > Acidobacteriota > Terriglobia > Terriglobales > Acidobacteriaceae > Terriglobus. The sequence goes on from CAXTPQ010000008.1 coordinate 19,993, forward strand.
CATTTGCTGCAAATCTGCGGGGCTCCGATCTTGCTCCACGCTCCTGCGGACCGCCAAAGCCGCGCTCCCGTGCACGCTCCTCGCGCCGGTTCTCGCGGATGCGGCGGCTGTAACCGTAGCCGGCGCTCTCCGGTTCCCGCGGCTCACTCGCCAGATCGATCTCGATCGGCGCCGATTCGTCGTCCATCTCCGACGAGCCTTCCAGCACAATTGTTTCGTCGCCCGTCCCGGTCGCCAGCAACTCCGGCTCTACCTGCTCGGCGTATGTGCCCGTCACGGCATCGGCGTTGGTGCCGCCCTCACGGCTGCTGCGCCCGCGGCGGCGGCCACGGCGGCCACGCCAGCGGCGGCTGCCCTGCTCATCCAGCGCTGCCATGTTGTCTTGCGGCAGCGCGCCGGTGGCATCCGACGGATGCGGTGCGATCGGCTCATCGAAGCTTTCCGTTTCGCCAGCCGGCTCTGGAACGGCAGAGCGCTCACGGCTCCGGCCACGCTCACCACGGGCACGGCGTTCTCCTTCTCGACTGGCAGGAGGGGCTTCCCGGTTCACCTCTCGCGCGGCTTCGCGCGGCGGCTTACGGCCCGCATCCGTCTCAAAGTCGGCCGCGTCGCCCTGCTCTTCCATAAAATCGGTGACGTAAAGAAATGCGTCCCGTTCCAGGCCGAGATCCACAAAGGACGACTGCATGCCTGGCAGCACACGCGTTACTTTTCCGTTGTAGATGGAACCAGCGAGCGTGTACTCATTCTCGCGTTCAAAGTAAATTTCCGCCAACTGCTCGTCTTCAACAATGGCAAGCCGCGTTTCATGCGGCGTCGTGGAAATATAGATTTCTTTCGACATCCCTGACTCTTTTCCGTTGCCGGAGCGAGTGGGAAGTTCAGCAGAGCTGGGCAGCTGCCCGGCTCCTTAACCGCGGCGGAAAGATACTTGACGCGGGCCGTCTGCCAGGTCACTCGTTCGGGCGCGCCCGGAGAGGAACCGAGTGAAGCCCATCCATGCAGCAGAGTATGCCGGTGCAGCGCCTATCGCGCCACCGCCTCTGCCGTTACTTTGGGAGACACCCTGCAAATCCAAACCCTTTCAGACAACACCTGCCGGAGTTGTGCTCGCACCTGCCCGGAATCCGGGGTAGGGAGCGTTCGCCGTCCGGGGCGCGCTGCTTCCTGCATCTTTCAGCCGGCGGCTGACCTCCGTCACGCCCGTCGACTGTTCTGAAAATTCACTGCACAACTGCTAAACCTGTGTGCCGATCACGGCACCGTGTTCCTGGTCCTTGCGCCATCGCGCTTCAAGCTCAGTAACCTGCCCGCTCCGAAACTGTCCCGGTTGCAGAGCGCCTCTGTTCTATTGTGCATGAGGAATGATCTGTCCGCTACTCTGCACAGATTTCGATTACGAACTGACTCGGTGCCGGCTGGATATTTCGGTTGCGGACGCGCGAGCAGATCAGTTGACGAAGCGCCGCATCCGCACGCTCATCACCATACCCAACGCGAAAAAGGTGAAGATCACGCTCGATCCGCCATAGCTCAGCAATGGCAGCGGAATGCCGGTCACGGGCATTAGCCCGACGACCATGCCCACATTGACCGCGATCTGAAAAAGCAACACGGCGATTACGCCCATGACCAGAAAGGTCCCGGGCGGGTCCGGCGCGGTTTGCGCGTTTTGCAACAACCGCAGCAGGATAAAGAAGTAGAGCAGCAGCACCAGCGCGGCACCCACAAAGCCGTGCTCTTCACACAGTGCGGCAAAGATGAAGTCGGTGTACGGAATTGGGAGAAAGTCGCCCTGTGTCTGCGTGCCTTTCGTCGCTCCCTTACCCCAAACGCCGCCCGAACCCACCGCAATCAATGATTGCCGAACCTGGTATCCCGTACCTCGCGGGTCATCCTCCGGATGCCGGAAACTGGTGAGCCGCGCTTTCTGGTATGGCTTTAAGATTTTGCCGCTTTTCCAGACGCCGACGATAAGGACGGTGAACGAGAGCAGCAGAATCAGCGCATATTTCCATCGGATGCCACCCAGAAAAAGCCCGACAATCAGGATCGGCACATAGGTGAGCGTCGTACCCAGATCCGGCTGCCGGAGAACCAGAATCATGGGCACACCGATCAACGCAAAAGCCTTACCGATCTCACGCCAATCCAGTTCCTTGCCCAGCAGACCCCAAAGGTACCGTGCCATCGCCAGGATAAGGACAAGTTTCACCCACTCAGAAGGCTGAAAGTGAATGCCGCCCGGCAGACGAATCCAGCGGCGCGCACCCAGGACCTTTTGCCCGGCCACCAGCACCGCCACCAGTGAGACGACACTCACGCCGTATGCCCATCCGGCCAAGTCGATGAGCTTGTGATAGTCAATCAGGGACACGATGAACATGATCGCCAGTCCAGCAATCAAAAACCCGAGCTGCTTAGTATGAAAGCCGTGGAACTTGGTGTGCAGCGTTGCCGAGTAAATCTCGAGCACGCTCATGATCGATATCAGCAGGACCAGGCCAAGCAGCAGCCAGTCGAAATCACGGAAGTTTGAGAATCGAAACATGGGGGAGTGGCGGACAGCCAACCGGCGACTATTGTTTCTCGTCGGCGGGTCGGCTTCCACCTGCAAGCATACCGGTCAGCCGTGGTTTCTGAGCCGGACTGGGCTGCTTCTTTTCAGGAGCAAGCGTGGCCTTGTCATCCGGCGCGGCTTTTTGTTCAGGACCAGGTGTTACCGGTTTTACCCGATCCTGCTGCAGCTTTCCATCTTCGTCAGCCGCCGGATCAGGTACCGGGTTCGACCTGGCTATGAGAAGATTTCCGGCGCGCTTACGCTGTTTTTCCACGAAAGCGTCAATGACCTGCGCGGACAGCTTTGCGGAATTGGACCCCCAGTCGCCGTTCTCCCACAGTACCGCAACCACAATGTCCGGGTTGCGCCGGGGTGCAATCCCGACGAACCATGAGTTCGGCTGCGTCTTTTTGCTTTTGCCGGTACGCGCCAGCGCATCATGACTCATCACCTGTGCCGTGCCGGTTTTCCCGGCAAAGTCGATGCCCTCCAGGTGCGACGCATAGGCGGTGCCGCCCGCAGTGGTAACGCCGGCCATACCTTCTGTCACGGTCTGCCAGACTGCTGTATCAATATGTACATCCTTATTTCCCGAACCAGGAAAGCTTTCACGAAAAGCTTCTCGCTGCTCCTGCGGAATCTGTTCGGGAAAAACAACGTGTGGCCGCTTGAGCGCGCCGCCCGAGGCAATGCCGCTCAGTGCACGCGCCATCTGCAGGGGTGTCGCCGCGATTGCTCCCTGGCCAATGCCGACCGACACGGTCTCACCCGCATACCACTGCTGGTGAAAGTTCTTCATCTTCCATTGCGAACTGGGCATGGTGCCCGCCGCTTCCTCGGGCAGGTCAACGCCAGTTTTCTGCCCCAAACCGAAGCTTGTGGCATACCGCGCGATGGTATCGATGCCCAACCGCTGCGCAAGCACGTAGTAGAAAACATCGCAGGACCACGGAATGGCATGATTGATGTCCACGTTGCCGTGGTGCGTATCGCAATGGTAGTAGTGCCCATACAGATCGATGCCACCGCTGCAGTTCACGTGCTGCATTTGCGCGATGCCCTCTTCCAGACCGGCAACACTCATGATGATCTTGAAGGTGGATCCCGGTGCAAGCTGTGCCTGAATTGCCTTATTCAGCAGAGGATGCTCCGGATCATTGATGATGCCGTTCCAGTACGCCCGGGTCAGCCGCACCGCGAACTGGTTTGGATCGTAAATCGGCCTGGAGACCATGGCCAGGATTTCACCCGTATGCGGGTCCATTGCGACAATCGCGCCATTTTTTCCTTCCAGGGCCTTTTCGGCGGCCATCTGCACATCCAGGTCGAGGGTCAGCTTCAGATCCTGCCCGGGTTTGGCTAGTTCCTCGCCAAGCCGCCCAACCTCTCGCCCATGGCTATTAACGATGACATCGCGCGATCCGTCAACACCACGCAGCAGAGCATCGTAGGACTGCTCAACTCCTGATTTTCCGACAACATCGCCGGGTTCGTAAAACGCGTACTTCGGGTTATTCAGGTCGACTTCGCTGATTTCCCCCACATAACCGATCAGGTGCGCCGCAAATCCGTCACGTGGGTAAAGCCGCCGCTGCTCTTCCAGCAACTCCAGTTCCGGCAACTCATTCCGGTGCGCCTCAATGAAGGCCTGCTCGTCCGGCGTGATATCCGCTTTGAGAGGAATGGGCTGGTATTTGGGGGCGTACTGATAGTGGCGGATGGACTCTTCCACCTGCTCCGGAGACAAGTGCAGGCCGTCAGCGATGGCAGCGATTTCTGCTTGAGGATTTTTCATCTGCTCGCGCAGCAGAAAGCACGCGACAGAGGAGTAGTTATCGACCAGCAATCGGCCTTCCCGGTCGAACAGGCGGCCACGTGGGGCGAGGATGGGTACTTTACGTACGCGATTCGCCTCAGCCAGTACGCGATAGTCGCTGGCATTCACCACCTGTAAACGCCACAACCCGGCAAACAGGACCAGCACCACCGCCACGATGACATATTGCACAACGGCCAGCTTTACAGGCGAGACCTTCTCGTCGCGCCGGCTAGGCACAGTTGTCACGATCGTCGGCAGATCTTCTTCCGGCAGCATGGGGGAGTTGCGTTCAGTGTAGCGGCAAATCTTTACTGAAATGGACAAAAGGCACGGAGCGCATCCGTGCCTTTGCCAAAACGGGAATGCAGTTATGCCGTCTTGCTGGCCAAAATCTTCAATCGCGCGTTCAGGCGGCTTTTGTAGCGCGACGCGGTATTGTCATGCAGCACGCCCTTCTGCACAGACTTATCCAACACTGACACTGTTGCGCGATACTGATCTTTTGCCTTGTTCGCATCCCCACCCGCCAGCGCCTCGCGCATCATGCGCAGGGTGCCGCGCAGCTTGCTGCGGTTGGAACGGTTGACTGTGGTTTTGGCCAGCGTTTGCTTGGCGCGCTTTAGGGACGATACGTGATTAGCCATGGAAACTCTCTTTCAAAACCTGCACCCGCATCGAAAACCGATGGATGGGGGGAGGAGCGAATCGATCTCGCGGTCGCATCACTCTTGGGCCCGCTACAGCACAGACCTGTACATCGATGGACTTACCGCAACCTTCTTAAGATACGTGATGTAGGGCCAGTTCGCAATTCTTGATGGTGAATACCTCCTTGAGCAGGTTCTACGTCCAGGCATGTAGCTGGAATCAAGCGCAAAGCTGTTCCACACACCAGCATCCATGCGCCTCGACATTTGTGCAAAAAGTCACTTGACTCCCTCGTACCCCGGAGCTACTCTGACCGCAACTTCGACTCGATTTGGTGACCTCAACCAATCCGACCTGCTTTGTGCCGTCAGCCCGCGCTGGCATGTGCCAAGCCTCGTCAAAGTCTCTGCCAGTTACATCCAAAGTACGTACGACCAACCAAGATCCCATGGAGGCATAGCCCGACTTGCTCAGAACCCCGGAAGTGCGCCTGATCGACATCTCACCTAACACGGAAGCTCTGTTCGGCACCCGCGATGAAAATCTACACCTGATGGAAACGACGCTGGGCGTCACGATTGACCTTCGTTCGCACGCGCTGCAAGTAGAAGGTCCCACGGAGGCGGTGGCTCTTGTAGAGAGAATCTTCAGCGATTGGGATGGTCTGCGGCGCGGCGGCGTTCAGCTGGCCGGTCCGGAACTGCACGCACTTGTGAAGCTGGCGTTGGCCGACCCGAGCTGTACATTGAAACAGCTTGTCGACTCCGGCCGTCAGCGTACCGCGCAGGGCATCAAGCGCATGGTCAATCCACGTTCGCCCAACCAGCGCAAGTATGTGGAGGCGATCGAATCCAGCGATATGACCTTCGGCATTGGACCGGCGGGCACGGGAAAAACCTATCTTGCCGTTGCCATGGCTGCAAGCGCGCTCATGGCCAAGCGCGTCAGCCGCATCATTCTTGTCCGCCCGGCGGTCGAGGCCGGCGAGCGTCTCGGCTTTCTACCCGGCTCGCTGCAGGAGAAGGTCGATCCTTACCTCCGTCCGCTCTATGACGCGCTCTACGACCTGCTGGAAAAGGATCGTGTCGACAAGATGCTGGAAAAGGGCGCGATCGAGATTGCGCCGCTTGCCTTCATGCGGGGCCGCACGCTTTCTGACGCATTCATCATCATGGACGAGGCACAGAACACCACCATCGAACAGATGAAGATGTTCGTCACCCGCCTTGGCATGAACAGCAAGGCCGTCATCACGGGTGACCTGACCCAGATCGACCTGCCCAACCCCAAGCGGAGCGGTCTGCTGGACGCGCTCACCATCCTGGACGGCGTGGAGGGCGTTCGCTTCTGCCACTTTGAAGCGGGTGACGTGGTACGCCACAACCTGGTACAGCGCATCGTGCACGCCTACGATTCGCACGCCCGCCAGCAGCAGATGTCACTGGGCCTGAACGACGGTTTGGAAACAGAACTGCTGAAACGAACGCCAATGCAGAAGATGCAGTAACCTGCAACGGCTTGAACCGCGATGGTGAAAGCAATGGCCTGCTCCAACTCAGGAGCAGGCCATTGCTTTTGACAAGCTGATCCACTACTTCGACTACTCGTTGTAGTGCAGCAGACTGTACACGTCATACTCGGCAAACTTTTGCCGGCCTTTCAGAAAATCGAGCTCCACCGCGAAGGCAACGCCAGCGATCTCGCCACCCAACTGCCGCACCAATTGCACCGTCGCCTGCATGGTGCCGCCAGTCGCCAGCAGGTCGTCCACAATGACCACGCGCTGGCCCGGCTGGATCGCATCCAAATGGATCTCCAGTGAATCCGATCCGTACTCCAAGTCGTAGGTGACTTTCGCCGTCTGTGCGGGCAGCTTCTTCGGTTTGCGCACCGGGACAAAGCCGGCGTTCAGCCGGTACGCCATCGCCGGCCCAAAGATAAAGCCGCGCGCCTCAATGCCGAGCACCAGATCCACATCTTTGTCGATGTAATACGCCGCAAATGCATCGATCATCTGAGCGTATCCGGCCTTGTCTTTGAGCAAGGTCGTGATGTCGTAGAAAAGAATGCCCGGCTTGGGGAAATCGGGAACAGTACGGATGAGCGCTTTCAGCGGCTCGCAATTGGTGATTGTCGCCATGGGCTTCATTTTACCGGGCTAAGAATTCAGAATGCGCCGTCGATCCGGAATTCTCCCAATGTCTCGCCTTCGGCTTCCGCAAGCTCATGCACCAGTACCCGGTCCACGCGGCTGCCCCGGGAACCTTTTTTCATTGCGGCTTCCAGCTCGGCGAGTTGCTCCTCATCTCCAACAGCCACCGCTTCCACGTGTCCGGCTTGCGTGTTGCGCACCCAACCCCGCAGACCGATCTCGGCGGCCTCGCGATGCACATACCACCGGAACCCGACACCCTGGACCCGGCCCTCGACCTGATAGTGCCGGACCATCAGACGTGAACCTGCAAATGACGAAGGATGGCCTCCGCGGACGCCCGCGGATTCTCCCGCTGCGGGAAGTGCCCTACGCCGTCCAGCAGCACACGCTTGTAATTTGCTGCGAAGTTGCGCTCGGCGCCGTCAGTTGTCTCCGGCAGAACACATGTGTCCTCCATCCCATGAATCAGAGTCGTTGGCGTGTTCAGAACCGTTACCGCCTGCAGACGGTCGTGGAGGACCTGGTACCGCGGATCGAGCGCCTCGGGGTTCCACGTGGAGCGATAGTACTGCAACACCACATCCGGATAATTCTTGCCGCTCCAACTGCGGGCTGCCTCCTCCAGCTCAGCCTGTGTGTACCAGCCGCGCGGACTCCAGCTGTCCCACTGGGCCTTGCCAAAGGCGACTGGGTCTTCGCGCAAGAGCTTCTCGCCCGTCGGCGTATTCAGCAGCCATTGGTACCAGTAGGCCCGGCTTTGGGCATAGGTCGGCAACGGTCGCGGAGCTGGCACAAACGATACGGAGACCGCCACCGCGGACTTGAGCCGTTGTGGATGCAGGGCGGCCAAAACGTAAGCAGCCCGCGCGCCCCAGTCATGGCCGACGATGTGGAACTGCCGCATGCCCAGCTTGTCGGCCAAATCGATCATGTCCTGCGCGAGTGCAACTGCCTGGCCGGTGCGGCGGGGCCTGCGCCCCAGCAACGGATCGCGAAACTCGGTCGGCCCATAGCCTCGCAGATAGGGCGCGATGGTAAGGTAGCCCGCCTCGTGCAGGTATGGCAGCACCTTGTCCCAGGTGCGCGGCGAATCTGGCCAGCCATGGACCAGAAGAATGCGCTCGCCTTTCTTCGGACCGCTTTCCTCATACGCCATACGCAGCACCGGCGTCTTTATTTCATTCAATCGCATTGTCGGTTGGATGCAGGGAACCCGGCGCGCGACCGCCACGGCGTGATCACCTACTGCACAACTGCGCCGGTGCGGTAGACCCATCCATCTTCTATAAAACGGTTGCTGAACTGCCGCATCGGAAGCCGAATCGGACCTGTACCCTTCCGCTTTGCAGCCTCTTCCCGCACGGCAACAGCCATCGGATCGGAAGTGCGAAGGACGATGACTGGAGGTTCAGAGAAGGCGAACTTTCCGTCCATGGCGCGGGACGCTTCGGCCCGAGCTTCCAGAAGCGGCTTGTTATCCAGAGATTGAGCGGTGACAAAAAGTCTCCAACTGTCATAGATGGAAAGCTTTGCCCAGAATGCGACATCGACATCGATCTCATCATCGTGCAGAGCGTCGATAACGCGTTGGCCCTTCTCTATATCCGTTTCTACCAGCGTTTCGTAATCCATCGCAGAACCTCATCGACAGCCCTTAGCATACTTTCTGCATCCTCTTGTGTCCAAATTGCGTACCGGGAGCCTTCCGACCAATTCTTCACGACCTCCTCCCAATCGGTCTTGAGTTGCTGATGCGTGAACCTGTCCGCTGTGAACTCTGTATCCAGGCCCGCCACTCGCACGAGCGCCGTTAAATCATGCGTGAAGGCCTTCTCCCATCGCGACCTTTCTGGAAAGTCATACTGTTCTGTTTGTTTGGCGATGCACGATTTCAGCGCACACTCGACTGCATACCCGGCAAGGTAGAACGCACCGGAAAAGCGGCCCTCCTTGAGTAGCAGGGCCGCTTCGTCGTGCCGTATTTTCGCTAACTGTTGTAAATCGTTACGGTTCATCCCTTACGCCCGCGACATATACGCGCCTTCCGCCGTATCGACGCGAATCTTCTCCC
>CAXTPQ010000008.1:29345-39242 GCA_964246215.1 uncultured Terriglobus sp.
CCTTACGCCCGCGACATATACGCGCCTTCCGCCGTATCGACGCGAATCTTCTCCCCCTCATTGATGAAGGGCGGCACTTGCACCACCAGTCCCGTCTCCGTCTTGGCCGGCTTGGTCACACTGGACGCCGTCGCCGACTTGATGCCCGGTTCTGTCTCGACCACGGTCATTTCCACGACTCCCGGCAGCTCAATGCCGACCGGCTTGCCGTCATAGAAGCTCACGTGGATGTTCAGGTTAGGCAGCAGAAAATCGACAGCATCGCCCAGCGTGTCGCGCTTGAGCGGCGTCTGCTCGAAGTTGGTCGTGTCCATGAAGTAGTAGTCGTCACCGTCGTTGTACAGGTACTCCATGGCAACTTCATCCACCACCACACGCTCGATGGCGTCGCCCGAGCGAAAGCGGTGTTCGAACATGGCATTGGAGCGCAGGTTGCGCAGCTTGGCCTGGATAAAAGCGCGCAGGTTGCCGGGCGTGCGGTGCTCAACAGCGAACACAGAGTGAAGCACATCGTTGTGCTTGATGATCATGCCGGGGCGCATTTGTGTGGCGGGGATCGCCATGGGAACTACTCCTTCAAACAATGTTTGGCTTGGCTGAATGTGCGGCAATGTGCCGCAGAAACCGCAAAGTGATGGGACGGGTATGCCGCCAGCACGGACCGCTTTCGCAGGGCATCCGTGAACAGAAAGATTGTACCGCGCGGACACGCGGCCAGTACCCGCGCCGGAAGAACAGCACCAATACGCGAGTTTCGTGAGAACTGGCCCAGGCTGTCGTGCTTTAGCGTCCGCCAAATAGCCTGCGTAGGAATCGTCCAATCGAGGAGAACGGGTTGCCTCCGCCACTCTGTCTCTTTGCCGCAACAGGAGCCACCGCGCCGGAAGCGCCCTGGGCAGTTCCAGGGGAGGACGCCGCTGCCGGAACGGCCGCGCCGGAACCGCCGCCGGTATCGGCCTTGTAGTTCATGTCCGCGGCAACCTGCACGGGCGTGCCTGCGTTGGTCGCGGGAGCCGGCTCCGGCTGCGCCATGCCAGCGCTTACCGCCTCTGGGAAGTCGTCCTTGCCGCCCTTGCCGGGCTTTGGACAGCCGCAACTCGTGCCTTCCCGGTCCACCACTTCACGCACGCTGCCATGCTCAAAAAGCACACGCTGGCCCGGCTTGATCAGGTAGCCCGCGCTGCCGAACTGCTCCGTCGCATGCAGCATGGGTGCGCCTTTGCCCAGGTTCTCCACACAGGTATCTCCACCGGCGTTCACCCGCAGCCGCAGATCCAGTGGCGCATTATCGGAGCTCTGCAGGCGCAGGTCCGGCGTCAAAATCGCGTCGGTCTGCAGGGTGCGTGCTTGCACCTCGGCCGCGCCGCGCTGCAGTGCAATCAGCAGGGGCGCATAGGCTGCTACGCCGCCCCGGTTGCCCGCTGCCTGTGAACCCGTCGCCTGTGAAAAGGCGACTACGCTGCCGCCGCACACCCTCACCACGCCGCCGCGCATGAGCCGAACCTCGGTCGATTCCCTGCCTGTCTCCACGGTGCCGCTGCTCTGGATGGTGGCTGTACCGGCGCTCACCGCGACCAGGCCGGTGACGCGCGCGCCCTCTGTCCGCAGCGTGCCGATGCCGGCCTGCGCCGCCACAAGCGACGGACAGAGCAGCAGCACGGACGAGAGCAGAAAGCAGGAAGAGATGTGCATGGCTAAAGGTTCATAAAATTCCTGATAAGTTGCTTGCCGTGGTCGGTCAGCACGCTTTCCGGATGGAACTGCACGCCCTCAATGGGCAACTCACGATGCCGTAGACCCATGATGACCTCGCCCTCCGGATCCTGCGTGCGCGCGGTGATCTCCAGTTCATCAGGCAAACCTTCCGGACTCACCACAAGCGAGTGGTAGCGCGTGCAGGTCATCACCGGCGCTATATCCTGAAAAATTGTCTTGCCATCATGCTTCACTTCACTGGTCTTGCCATGCATCAGCCGCCCGGCGCGGACCACATTGCCCCCAAATGCGGCACCGATGGCCTGATGACCGAGACACACTCCCAGGATCGGCGTCCGCCGTACCGCTTCATCTGGCGAGCCGGCGTAATGCCGGATTAGCCCGATGGAGCAGCCTGCCTCCTGAGGCGTGCAAGGGCCGGGTGAGATCAGAATGCGCTCTGGATGCAGTGCCTCGATCTCCTCGGGCGTCAGATCGTCATTCCGCCGAATCACCATCTCCGCACCCAACTCCCCCATGTACTGCACCAGGTTGTAGGTGAAGGAATCGTAGTTGTCCAGAACAAATACCATGGCAGCCTCCCACTCAGTTTAGTGGCCAAACAGGAATCAGGGTGGATAACACTTTCGCGCTCGAGCGGAACCAAATTGTGGAATGTACTCTGTGTGCCCCAGCCGCGATGCTGTACATGCGAGTCAAGATTCGGCAATGTACCGGAATCGTGCACTCGTTTCAAAGGTATGTCTCACGCTGGGACGCCTGATGCCGATAAGGATACAAGTCATGATTGCTCGCATTGCCATCGCGCTTTTGCTTCTCTGCTGCTGCCCCGCATTCGCCGCCGTCGCCGGAACCAACGGTACCGCCGCGGCTTCGTCGGTTTCCGTCAACTCGCCCATCGATCTGCCGGTCGCTTCACCGGTCCTGGCAGCTGTGCTTCCGGCACTGCCGGAAAACGCAATTGCCCGGATGCCGATGCAGGCTGCAACGGAAAGCGTCACGATGATTCACCGGCACTCACCCAATCAGCCGATGAGTATGCCGCGGCTTGCGGACACATCGGAACTCGGTCCCATCCTGGACGCGATTCCCATGGCGGGCCGCATTCATCGCAAAGCCGGCCAGCGATTCAATACAACCGATGGCAGCAGTGTGGACGCATTCGCGATCTGCTACCGCATGAATCACCGGCTGGGCATGCAGGTCATTCCCGGCGATCCCGCCCCGGTGAAACTGGCCGTGAGCAGCTTATCCAACAACACCGGCCTTACCGTCGGCATGACGCTGCGGCTTTCTCGCTAGACAGCTACAACACTGTCAGGCAATCCGGGGCGGCTTATTTCCGCTCGCTCCATTTCTGGCGTTCCAAAATGAAGATGTCCCGCGTCGTACAGTAACCGCCCGCGCCATGCATGCGCCCGATGAGCCGCAACTGCGCCGGGTCCAGATGGAGCCGCTCCCGGTCGGCAAAGGCGCTCTGCCGCACATGCGCGACCAGGATGCGGGCAAGCAAAATCCTGCTGCTGCCGCCTGTGTCGATCCATTGCTGCACGCGGCACTCAAAAGCTGCCGGAGAGCCTCCGACGCGCGGTGGCCTGACTTGCAGGCTCGGCTGGAGTGCCAGGCCGGCCAGTGCCGTTTCATCCACGCCACGCGGCGCATCGATCGCCGTCTGGTTCATTGCCACAGCCAGTTCTTCCGGAACTAAATTGACCACCAACTCGCCCGTGGCTTTTATGTTGGCGTAGCTGTCCTTGGTGTCGCGGTCGCTGGGTGCGCTGAACGAGATGGCGGCCAGCGGCGGATCGGCCGAAAGCACGTTGAAGAATGAATACGGTGCTGCATTGCGCACGCCATCCAAGCTTTCCGTTACCACCCAAGCGATGGGCCGCGGCATGATCAGCGAGGCAAGCAGCTTGTAGGTATCGGCCCCCGGCAACTGCTCCAGGTCGAACGTAGCGAAGCTCTCCATGGTCAGCGCTCCTGCGTGCGCGCACGGTCAATGGCCCGCAGCACGGCTTTGCTTTTGTTCAAGCACTCGTTGTACTCGGCCAGCGGTACCGAGTCCGCCACAATGCCCGCCCCGGATTGAATATGCCCCGCATCGCCCCGCATGAAGAGCGTCCGGATGGCGATGCAGCTGTCCAGATTTCCGGAAAAATCCGCGTAGAAGATGGACCCGCCATAGATGCCACGGCGAGCCGGTTCCAGTTCCTCAATGATCTCCATGGCCCGGATCTTTGGCGCGCCGGAGAGCGTGCCCGCCGGAAAGCAGGAGCGGAAAGCATCCACCGCGCTCAGACCGGCGCGCAGGCGGCCACGCAGCGAACTGACCAGGTGCATGATGTGCGAGTAGCGCTCCACGATCATGAGTTCCTTCACTGCAACGGAGCCGAACTCGCTCACCCGGCCCAGGTCGTTGCGGCCCAGGTCCACCAGCATCACGTGTTCGGAGCGTTCCTTGGGGTCGTTGCGCAGATCGTCTTCCAGGGCGTTGTCGCTTGCCTCGTTGTCTCCACGCGGGCGGCTGCCGGCAATTGGCCGGTACTCCAGCACGCCTTCCTTCGCCCGCAGCAGCAACTCCGGCGACGAACCCACGATATGCGCCGGCACGGAAGCCGTCTGCCCCGGCACGATCATGGGAAAACGCAGGAAGTACATGTAGGGCGAGGGATTCACGATGCGCAGCGCGCGGTAAATGTCGAACGCATCGACCTCCGGCTTGCAATCAAAACGCTGCGAAAGCACGCACTGAAAAACATCCCCGGCGGCGATGTACTCCTTCACCCGCTCGACCGCCTTCATGAAAGCGCGCTTCGGCGTGCGTGGAATCATTTGCATCGGCCCAAGCTGCTTGCGGCGCTTCGTGTGAACCGGCAAGGGCCCGGCAAGCTGCTTTTCCAGGCGATCCAGCCGGCGTTGCGCATCGCAATACGCCTTGGAAGTGTCAGGCAAGCGCGTCAGATCGGCTGTCACGATCACGAAAATCTGCTTGCGGACACTGTCGAATGCCAGCACTTCATGGAAGAACATCAGGCAGGCGTCTGGCGCGTGCAGTTCATCGGGGGCCATCTCGGGCAACTGCTCAATCTGGCGCACCACGTCATAGCTGAAAAAACCAACCGCACCGGCGGTGAACGGCGGCAAGCCTGCCAGCCTAGCCGGACGATGCTCGCTGAGTGCGGTCTTTAACTCGTGAAAGATATCCCCGTCATAAACGCGGGTGCGCTTGCCTTCGGTAGCGATGATCTTGCGCCCATTCGCCACCAGCCGTTTGTAAGGGCGCAGGCCGATAAAGGTATACCGGCCAACGCGTTCGCCGCCTTCCACCGACTCCAGCAGAAACGCTTCCGGCTCCTCCGCAGCAATTCGCAGGAACGCTGAGACCGGCGTCTCCAGATCGGCAGTCACGGTGCGGTACACCGGAATGAGCGTGTGCTTCTTGCGGGCAAGCGCTGCAAATTCAGCTTCGTCCGGCATCGTGCGCCGCACCCGATCCGGCCCAGAACGCGGCGCGCTGTCCTGCCTGGCTTCAGCTTTCGCCATCTAACTGTACTTCACCCAACGCAGGATTTCCGGCAGGTTGGGCTTCTTGCCGTACATCAGAATGCCGACACGATAAATGCGGCTGGTGATCCAGAGAATCGCGTAGATCGTCACGATCATGATCGCGATGGAGCTCGCAATCTCCCACGTGGGCACTGTGGACACAGAGATGCGCATGAACATGAGCAGCGGTGTGCAGAACGGGATCAATGAGAGAACGCGCGCGGCCGGGCTGCCCGGCGAGTTCAGAATCAGCGGCAACGCGATCATGCATCCGGCGAGCGGCAGCACCAGAAACATATTTAGCTGCTGCAGTTCCTGCTCGGAGTTTGTCATGGCACCCAGCGCCGCGGCAATGGAGGAGTACAACGTGTATCCCAGCAGAAAGTAAACGATGAAGAAGAGCAGTTGCGCCGGGGAAAACGAGATATTCACGCCGCTGCTGGCACCCATGTAATGCGCAATGATGGCCGTGTGGGTCAGCAGCGCGGCGGCAAGCATCCAGATACCTACCTGCGTCAAGCCAACCGAGCCGACGCCAATTACCTTGCCCGCCATCATCTCTAGCGGCCGCACCGTCGACAACATGACTTCAAAGACGCGTGAAGTTTTCTCTTCGATGATCGAGCGCGCGACATTCATGCCGTACAGCATGATGACCATATACATCAGGAAGAACAGCACATACGCGGCGGCAAAGTTCGCGCCGGTATTGTCCACCGTGCCCTCGGTCGACTCCATATCGACCGGCTTGGTCATCTCTTCAATCTGACTTTTGTTCAGGCCTTGCTGCACCAGTTGCTCCCGCGTGAACACGTTGTCCAGTCCGTGGCGGATCGTGGTGCGGGTGGCCAGGTCGGCGGACGAACCTTGCTTGTACTGCAACTGAGGACGGCCCCCATCGAATCTGGATGGATTGATCCAGAGGTATCCGTCGATCTGTTTATTCTTCACGGCCGCGTCCAGGTTGGCGCGCGTTCGTGCGCTGGGCGGTGAAATCACATCCACCAGCATCTCGCTGTCCTTGCCGTGCTCCAACTCGTCCTGCACCTCGGCCGCGAGCTTCGCGTCGTCCGACACAACGGCAATGTGAGAGTTCGACTTGGCGTGCTTCGCGATCAGAATCGTCGCGGCAATGCCGCCACCCATCAGCAGCGGAATCAGGATCGTCGCGATCATGAAGCCGCGCGTCCGCACGCGCTCCCGGTACTCCCGCTTGGCAATCAGCCAAATATTATGCATCGACGCGTCCTCCCACGGCGCTGATAAAGATTTCCTCCAGCGTCGGCTCTTTCACTTCAAATTTCTCGATCCTTGTGCCATTGGCAACTGCGGCCTGCAGCAGCGGCTGAGCATCGGGGTTGTCACCGGCAAGCGTGATCTCCGCGCGGCCGGCGTAGTCCTTCACCTCCGCAATGCTGGGGTGCTTCAGAAAGCTGTAGTTGCCGCTGTACAAAATCTCCACGCGATTGCGCGGGTAGCGCTCTTTCACCTCACGCATGCCGCCCTCCAGCACCACCCGGCCGCGGTGAATCAGCGCAATTGCATCGCACATTTTCTCCACCTGGTCCATGCGGTGCGTTGAGAAGAGGATCGCCTTGCCCTCGCTGCGCAGGTCCAGCATCGTGTCCTGCAGCAGTGACGCGTTCACCGGGTCCAGGCCGGAGAAGGGCTCGTCCAGGATGATCAGTTCCGGGTCGTGCAGCAGCGCGGCGATGAACTGAATTTTCTGCTGCATGCCCTTGGAAAGCTCTTCTGTCTTTTTGGGCAGCGCCTCGGTGATCTGCAGCCGGTCGGCCCAGCTTCTTGCGCGCTTGTCGGCCTCGGCCGCGCGCAGGCCGTGAAGCTGGCCCATAAAGGTCAGTTGCTCCAGCACATTCATCTTTTTGTAGAGGCCGCGCTCTTCCGGCAGGTAACCCACGCGGCGCAGGTGATCGCGCGAGAAAGGTTTGCCAAACAGGCTCACCGTGCCCGAATCCGGAACGGTGATGCCAATCATCATGCGAATCGACGAGGTCTTGCCCGAACCGTTCGGCCCCAGCAGACCAAACATCTCGCCCGCTTCGATGCGAAGGGTCAAACCCTCGACCGCAACCTTCTGGTCATAGACTTTGCGAACATTTTCCAGTTGTACGGTGGGCATGAAACTCCTGGCCGGCGTGGCCCGGTCTCGCAAAAAGCGTCTGGTTCAGGATAGCAGGGCAGCTTGCCTGGCCGGTTCGCTCAACGTCGTCTTTCGGACAGGGCGGCTTGATAGCATCGCAAGGGAATGCTCGCCCTCACCACGCCGGTACAGTTGTTGAAAGGTGTGGGTCCGCGCAATGCTGAAGCGCTGGCAAAACGTGGCGTTTTCACCGTGGAAGACCTGCTCTATCACCTGCCATTCCGCTATGAGGACCGGCTGCACCCGCGCGCTCTGCATGAGCTGACAGCCGGTGAAACCGCCTCTGTCATTGCCGAGGTGCGGGGATCGTTGCTGCTGCGCACACGCCGCCAGCCGATCTTTGAGCTCACCGTGGGCTATGGCCTTCGGACGCTGAAGGCGTCGTGGTTCGGCGGCGTGTACCTGAAAGACAAGTTCAAGCTGGGCGAGATGGTGGCGCTCTACGGCAAGGTCGAGGCATCACGATCCTCGGAAAACCTGAAGATGATGCAGCCGCAGTTTGAGATCCTGCCGGCGTTGCCTTCTGAGTCGCCGCAGGCCGCCGGTGCGCAGCAAGACAAAGACCCGCTCGCCACAGTGCTGGAGGTGGGCCGCATTGTGCCGGTGTACGAATCGCTGGGCGGCACCACACCCTGGGGCAGCAAGCTCGGCTCCAAATGGACACGCCGCGTGATCTGGCAGGTGCTGGAAGACCTGGCGCAGGGGCCAGCGCTGCCGGAGGTCCTGCCCGCTTCCATGCTGCGGCGTTTAGGTCTGCCACCGCGATTGGAAGCGCTGCGTGAAGCGCACTTTCCGCCCGCGGGCACCGCCATGGCGGACCTGCAAAGCTTCCGCACGGCCGCGCTGCAGCGCCTCATCTTTGAAGAGCTGTTCTACCTGGAGCTGGGCTTGGAGTTGAAGCGCAAACGGCTGCGCGACCGCCAGGGCGTCACCTTTACGGCGGACGAAAACGTGCGCGCCGCCATCAAGCAGGTCCTGCCCTTCCGTCCCACGGCGGCGCAGAAGCGTGTTCTCCGCGAAATCGTGGACGACATGCGCAAGCCCAACCCGATGCGCCGCCTCTTGCAGGGTGACGTTGGGAGCGGCAAGACGATCGTCGCCATGCAGGCGGCTCTGGTCGCCATCGAAAACGGCTATCAGGCCGTGCTGATGGCGCCAACGGAAATCCTGGCCACACAGCACTACCTTTCCGCCCGCAAGCTGCTGGAGCGCTCCTCGCGCCATTACCAGGTCACGCTGCTCACCGGCTCGCTCGATGCCGCGGAAAAGCGCCGTGCGCGCGGCCGCATCCTGCGTGGCGAGGCCGAGCTCATCATCGGCACCCAGGCGCTGATCCAGGACAAAGTCGACTTTGCCAACCTCGGCCTGGTCATCGTGGATGAGCAGCACCGCTTCGGCGTACGGCAGCGCTTCACGTTGATGAAGAAGCCCGGCAGCGGCGATCCGGACGTGCTGGTGATGACGGCGACGCCCATCCCACGCACGCTCGCGCTCACCATCTATGGCGACCTGGAAGTGAGCGTGATTGATGAGTTGCCGCCTGGCCGCACGCCCATTGTGACGCGCCGCGTGGGCCAGGAGCGCGCTGAAGAGGTTTGGCAGTTCGTGCGCAAGCAGGTGGCCGCAGGCCGGCAGGCATACATCGTCTATCCGTTGATTGAAGGACCGCGCGATGACCAGCCGGAGCTGGACTTCCCAAATGATCCGGTGCCGGAAAACGAAGCCCGGAACGAACCTGTTCGGGCGGCATTGCGTCCGGCGGCCCGCACCGCCGCGAAACGTGTGAGCGGTCCGGCGGCGCAAACGTCTGCAAAGAAGACAGCAGCTCGCAAGTCACAAACGAAGGCTGCCGGTAAAAAAGGTCCTGCGCTCTTCGGTGTGAATGAAGGCCCGCCGCTGCGCTCCGCGACTGAGATGTTTGAAGATCTACGCGATGGCGCGCTAAGCGGCCTGCGCGTCGGCCTCCTGCATGGCCGGCTCTCCTCTGACGACAAGGAGATCGCCATGCGCCGCTTTCAGCGTGGCGAGACGGACGTGCTGATCGCGACAACCGTCATCGAAGTGGGTGTGGACGTGCCGAACGCCAGTGTCATGGTCATTGAACACGCCGAGCGCTTCGGCATGGCACAGATGCACCAGCTGCGCGGGCGCGTGGGACGTGGTGCGGCGAGGAGTTTCTGCGTGTTAATGACCGGCGGCAAGATTTCGCCCGAAGCCGAAGAACGGCTGGATGCCATGGTCCGCACCCAGAACGGCTTTGAATTGGCAGAACTCGATCTCCAGCAGCGCGGCCCGGGCGAGTTCTTCGGCACGCGCCAGGCCGGCATGCCCGACCTGCGGGTGGCCAGCCTCCTGCGCGACCGCCGCACGCTGGAACTCGCCAAAGCGGAAGCTCAGGATCTGGCCAATGGACGGCGCGAAGACATCACAGAGGCGGAACGTGAACTGGTGCGCACGGAGCTGAAAGAGCA
>CAXTPQ010000008.1:39342-43674 GCA_964246215.1 uncultured Terriglobus sp.
GCGAAGACATCACAGAGGCGGAACGTGAACTGGTGCGCACGGAGCTGAAAGAGCATTGGCAGCGGCGCTACGGCCTGGTGGAAGCCTAGGTTCTCGCTCAAACACTCCACGACTGCGGGTGCTCCATCTTCACGACGGCTCTGTCGCCGTTAAAAGGAATCAGGCTTACCTGGAGTTCTGTGGAAAGGAAAACCCACCTTAGCTTCGCAAAGGTGGGGCACCCGTCTTGCGACCTCATCATCCAGCTGGATAGATATGAGACCTCTAACGCATTGGTGAAAGATAAGCTCCACCAGAGTTCTGGCCGCCGGGCGCGCCCTCAAAAACTGGCAGGCCTTGCCGCGCTGCCTCCGAAAACGAAGGCGCAGCCCCCGCCTTCTTTGGGCCACGCTTGCGCGCCACAAGCAACCGTACTCTCTCCAGCAGCTCGACCGGCGAGCTGGCCCCCTTGGGCAGAAACGCATCGGCCACTGAGCCACGCTCAAAGGCACTCACCGTGCCGGAAACGATCAGCGTCGGCAGGGCCGGGCACATCTGCTTGGCACGCCGCACCAACTCCGGGCCGTCCATCTGCGGCATGATCAGGTCGCACAGCAACAGGTCGATGCTGTTGGGAACGGCCCGCTCCAGCACCTCCAATGCCTCGGCTGCGCTGCAGGAGCAAATTACGCGGTATCCGCGTGTTTCCAGCAGAAATTTGCGGACCGCCAGAGTTTGTTCGTTATCGTCGACACAGAGAATGACCTTCCGAGGGCGCATTTGACCTTTCTTTCTGCCTCCACGCCTTTTTAGACGAAGAGGTGTTACACGGGCTCTCAGCGAGCTCGAGACGGCCCGTTTGCACGGGCATTTGGACGCGAAGAAGCAGTCATCCCGAAGGCTTCGGAATGCCCGGTGTCGCGGCTGACTGGAATGTGTTGCGCTCTTGGAGCAGGCGGTCATGGGACCGTGTTCTCCAGCGCTTCCTCACAGTACGGAGCCGCACCTCGGATGGCAACCGCGAAATTTAGGCGAAAACCACAGCCGATTTGCGCCATGTCCCTGTGGGGACTGCGTCAACTTTGTTTGCTTTGTAGCGATTAGGTTCTGCATCCCGTGTGGAAACGGTTCGCATCGCTAGAGAAAAAAGCGTCCCGCTGCTACAGGAATGGTGCGTCCCGCGACGTGAACATTGTGAACACCTTCGCTGTCTCGAAGTGCGCGCACGGCAATGCGGCTTGGCCGGAGCATCTCGATCCCCTGCTCAATGACAATCGGCTGGCCGGAAGATACTGCACCATACCGGACGAGGTAGCTGACCGCGCATCCCGCCGCCGATCCGGTCGCCGGATCTTCCCCGCCATACATCGGCATGCGCGCATGCCACTGCGCTCCAAACGCGCTCGCGCCTGAATCGACGGGCGCAATGATGTACGCGAAATGCGAACCGGCGGCGGTCATCAGCGCGGCAAAGTCCTTCCCTCTCACCTCGAGCTTGCGCGCTGCCTCGAGCGAATGCAGCGGCACGATCAGGAAGGCCAGACCCGTGCTGACCGTCTGCGGCGGCAGCGCGGTGTGCAGGTCCTCCGGCTGGAGCCCCAGGGCACTGGCCACGTTCGCGCGCTCAGGCCTGGTGCCGAACTCCGGGTCGCGCTGCCGCATCTCGCCAACAACACCAGGGCCGGCCTGCTCTTTCGCAAACCGCACCGGCACTACACCCACGTTCAGAAGCAGCCGGACTTCCCCGGCATTGTGGAACTCCGGCCGGTTCAGCCGCAGCCAGCTTGCCGTGCCAAGCGTGGGATGGCCGGCGAAGGGCAGTTCCTCCTGCGTGGTGAAGATGCGCACACGCACCCCGCTAACCTGCTCCTCGGCAACACTGCGCGGCAGGATGAACGTGGTCTCGGACAGGTTCGTTTCCCGCGCCAATGCTTGCATCTCGGCACCGGTTAGACCACTCGCATCGAGAAAGATAGCGAGCTGGTTACCTTGGTGAAGCGCCTCGGCGAAGACATCGACTTGCGCCCACTCCAGACTTCGCAAAGGGCTGTTGCTGTTTGACATGCGATGCCTCCCCGCCTATTGTTGCAGTGGATGACATCTTTGCTCACCATACGGACTCGTTGCTGTTGCTGCGCACCGGCGGGGTCGCGGTTCTGAGCGCATAACGGCATCACGCGCCAGGAAGTACACCGGCCCACCTAGCCATTGCGGCTCCGGTGGGTTTTCTGTTGGCGCCAACTGGAAACGCGGCACATGACAAGGTTCGTTGCCGCATTCCAAGCATCACAAACAGGACGCTCTCCCAGGAGCGGCATACATCGGAAGGAATCTGGCAATGTCACTTCGCATCAACGATACGGCCCCGGACTTTACCGCGGAGACCACGCAGGGAACCATTCATTTTCATGAGTGGGTTGGCGATAACTGGGCTGTCCTCTTTTCGCACCCGAAAGACTTCACGCCCGTGTGCACCACGGAACTGGGCGCGGTGGCCGGCCTGGAAAGTGAGTTTGCCAAGCGCGGTGCCAAGGTGATCGGCCTGAGTGTAGACCCGGTGGACAGCCACAGCCGATGGCAGCAGGACATTGAGGACGTGGGCGGATTTGCGGTGAACTACCCCATGATCGGTGATCCGGAGCTGAAGATTGCGAAGCTTTACGACATGCTGGCGGCCGATGCGGGCGAGACCTCTGAGGGCCGTACGCCTGCCCTGAACGCACCGGTGCGCACCGTCTTCGTCATCGGCCCGGACAAGAAGATTAAGCTGCACCTGGCCTACCCGATGACCACCGGCCGCAACTTCGACGAGATCCTGCGCGTGCTGGACTCCATGCAGCTCAGCGCGAAGCACAAGGTAGCCACGCCCGCCAACTGGAAGCAGGGGGACGATATCATCATCACGGCGGCCGTCAGCAACGAGCAGGCCGATAAGGACTTTCCCGGTTACAAGACGATCAAGCCGTACCTGCGCACGGCGGCCCAACCACAGTCGTAATAACTTCTGCTCCTGCGCTCTTAAGCTTTTGCAGGGGCAAGCAGGATGAGCACCGGTGGCGAAGTGGCTAACGCGCTGGTCTGCAAAACCAGTATTCGTCGGTTCAATCCCGACCCGGTGCTCCAACACACATCGTAATGGCGATCGCCACATAGGGTGTCCCACCTTCACGACAGTTCCACCGTCGTTGAGGTGGGATATCCTGCCCTCCAGGTTTACCGGAAAGCCGCAGAGACCCATACTCGTCTTATGGACGATATTTTCATGGCCTTGAGAGGCCTCGCCCTTTGCCTGATCACCACACAATTGATCGCAGGACAGACTGCCTCCCCAAGCCCCACAAAGCCGAGTGCCGCATCACCAAGGGCTGTTTCCTCCGCGACAGTCATCCGCATCACCGATGCACCATTCCTGGCCTCGGCGGCAGGTGCGACTCTCACGGCAACCGCCGGACCGGTCAAGGCCGGTGCGGTCTCCCTGCCGGTCCTCAGTTGTGAGAGTTTCCAGCCAGGCCAAGGCATCCTGATCCGCAGCGCCGACAGACCCGGGCCCAGGTTCATCACGGCCGTGCAGAGCTGCAACGGCACCGTGCTCAACATCACCCCGGGCCTGCCCTTTCCCGTGGCAAGTGGCGCGCGCGTGCAGCATGACGAGACCGTGGCCTTTCAGTCCGCCCTTCAGGCGCTTTCAAAGACGGGCGGGCGCATTCTGGTGCCGCGCGGTATCTTTCGCATCAATGGCGCGTTGCAGGATCCAGCCGGTGCAAACGCCATCTTGAAAATGCCAACTCTGAACTACGGCGCACAGCAGCCGGTGATCATCAGCATCACGGGCAGCGACAAACCCGCGGGTGCCGGCGGCTACGACAGCAACGCACCCACCCTGCAGACCGACATGGTGGGCGGCGCGCTGATCGGCGGCTACAACGCTGCTGGGCGCTCCTACCCGCCCTTTACCAATGTCTGGTTGGACCTGGAAAACCTTCAATTCACGGGCTATCACGATCCCGACTTCATCGCGGTGGACGCACACGCCCTGGTCGCCTTCCAGGGCCACCACCTGACCTGCAACACGGGACTGGAACAGGCGGCCGATCCCACGCACCCCGCCAGTTGGTGCATCAAAATGCCCGCGCTTCTGAACAATTACGTGAACGAACTGGACGACGTGCTGTCGCTCGGTTTTTACAACGGCTTCACCTTTGCGGAGCATACGGTCGCCGGGGCGGTGCACGCAGCCAACTGTCACAACGGCTTCATCTTTGACAACGGCAGCAATCCCTCCGCACCCGCAACATACGTCGGCAACTCCATCTACGCCGCGCACCTGGACACGCTCTTGTGCCACAACAGCAT
>CAXTPQ010000008.1:43774-63278 GCA_964246215.1 uncultured Terriglobus sp.
CGCGTCGCCGGTCGATGGCGAAGAAGCCGTCAGCAGCTCCACAAAGGTGCTCAATCCGAATCTTCGCGGCTCCACCGTGGTGCTCAACGGTCAGTACAGTTTCAGCCTGGCAGAGGGCCGTCCCGGGTACATGAAGTGCCTGACGTTCGTGCAGCCGCTGTCGGGTGGGCCGTACACTGTCGCACCGCCGTCCAACGTCCTGGGCTTCATGCCTGTGGGCCGCCAGCCCGGCAAGCATTCCACGCAGTGCTTCACCTTCAGCGAGTCGCAACGCGCGTGGCTTCCCACCAGCCCCGGCGTGCAGGACTACTAGTGCCTGCCGGACATTTCAGCATTGCCCTCGCAAGTGTCATCCTGATGAAAGAAGATCTGTTGTTTCTCTGATGACGGCGAACCTCTCACCTCAGCGTCAGGCAAACTGATGGTGATCGACTGGCCCTGCAAATTTCCGAACCATCGGTCATGGCTATTCCTGTAGTTTTGGGATGTGCACTGTCCCATATGCGTGCACCTTTGATACGACCACCATGCCCCTTTGGAAAGCCATCCTGACCGACTCGCATTTTTGGATACCGATGGGTATTTTGCTGGCGGGCGTTGCATTGCTGGTGGTGTTGCGATGAGCGTGCCCGAGACTAATTCGACAGACGTGCAGAACTCAGAGAACGTGCACTCAACTGTGCTGAATCCAGCACGCTGCATCGGCTTGGCGTCATGAGTGGGCTGGCGGCAGGCGTGTGGCTGGGCGCGGCCGAGGCACCGACCAAGCTGGTCAGCCTCGGCCTGTCGCCCTTCGCGATTTCGCTGTGCATGGTGGCCGGGGTCTTCACCGCGCGGTGGACCTTTCCCACGCTGCTGAAGGGCACCGGTTACGTGGGCCGGGACCTGCTGCGGCACCGGCACCTGATTGTGTGGGCGCTGCTGGCAGGCGCGCTCTGGGCCGTCGCCAATACGCTCACCGTCTTTGCCATTCGCGACGTCGGTCTGGCCATCGCCTTTCCGCTCTGGAATGCAAATGCCCTGATCGGCCTGCTGTGGGGGCGGCTGCTTTTCCGCGAATTGCAGGGTGCCGGCCCGGGCAGCCTGGCTCGCGTTCTGCTAGGAGCCGGGCTGATCGTACTTGCGGCCATCCTGCTGAGCTTCAGCAGCCTGCACGGCAGCGGCGCGCTGGCGCACCACGCGGCTCACGGCATTGCCGCCGCGCTGGGTGCGTGCGTGCTGTGGGGCACCATGTATGTGCCCTACCGCAAGGCCTACCTGAGCGGCATGAATCCGCTGTCCTTCATTACGGCGTTTACCGTGGGCGAGCTTGGCACGGTGGCGCTGCTGGCGGTCAGCCTGGGCGGTGGTGCCCACACGATTGCGCGGGAACTGCAGGCCGCCAGGCCCGTGCTTTTCTGGCTCTTTCTGGGTGGCTTTGTCTGGGTCATCGGCGACCTGTTTCAGCAGTTCGCCACCAAGTATTTGGGCATCAGCCGGGGTATCCCGCTCTCCAACACAAACCAGCTCTGGGGGCAGGCCTGGGCGGCGCTGGTCTTCGGCGAACTTGCCGGCGCCGACCGCATGCACAAGTTGCTCATGGCCACCGGTTCACTCGCCATGATTGGCGGCGCGGCACTCATCAGCTCCGCAACGGCAACGGGCCGGGAGCAGCGAGCGCGTGACCAGGCAATCCAGCGTGAGTGCGATCGCTACGGCCTGAACACCCTGGAGACACTGGCCACCACAAGGGGTCAGGATGTCGAGACGAGCGGAGAAAGGCGCTGGTGGGACTACGCCATCGTTGCTGCCGCGCTGACAGTCTTCGTTTGGCTCGGCAGCCACGCGCAACGCCCCGCGCTGCACATGGACCTGCGCTGGGCAGGGGTGCTCTCCGCGCTCCTGCTGCTGAGCCTGGTGCTGGGCGGTCTGCAACTCTGGCGAACAACGCGCTTCTCCTAAGCGTTACCGCGCAAATGGAGACGCTTCGAAGTTCCTCAGGATGTCCGCCGGATCGCGGAACACAGCGATGGCTCCGGCTTCCTTCAACTCCTGCTCAGGCCAGCCGCCACAGGTGACCGCAACGGTATCCACGCCGGCCTTCTTCGCCGCCTGAACATCCCACGGCGTGTCGCCCAGCGCAATTGCCTCAGAAGGCTGCACTGCGAGCCGCTTCAGCGACGCTTCAAAGATGTCAGGAGCCGGTTTCGTTTGCTCCGCGTCGTCGGCGGTGGTGTGCTCCTCCACGACATCGTGAATGCGCAAGAGCATCAGAAATGCGTGCAGGTCTTCTTTATCGGTCGAGGAGGCGACCGCCACTCGCAAACCAGCCTGCCGCATGCGCCGCAGCAGCCTGGCCGCATCGCTGAAGGGCACAATGCGATCCATGTATTCACGGTGGAACAGATCCTTGCGAAAGCTCTTCAGCTTTTCTTCCAGTTCGTCAAGGCGCTCCTTCGGCACGAAGCACGGCATCAGGTTGTCGCCGCCCTTCCCGATCTGCTTCACAATGTCGTCAAAGCTGGCGGTGATGCCGAACTCCGCAAAAGTGCGTTGCCACGCCTCCGCGTGAAAATGATTGCTGTCCAGCAAAGTTCCATCCAAATCGCACAATATGGCCTTAAGCACTCGTACACCTCTTTTCGATCTATCGAGGGTAGATGCGCCGATTGCGCTGAAGCTATGCCGCCATGGCGTCTCTTGCACTGCTTTCCAGTGGAATGCGCACCGTGAACTCGGTATCTCCTGGAACGGAGTGCAGATCGAGCTGGCCGTGATACAGCTCCAGCATGCGTTTCACAATTCCCAGCCCCATGCCCGTCCCGATGCCCGCCGGCTTGGTGGTGAAGAACGGGTCAAAGATGCGTTCCTGATTTTCCGGCGGTATGCCCGGCCCGTCATCTGTAATGGAAACGTAAAGATCGCCGTCTTTCTTCCAGGTGCGCACGCCGATGTGGCCGTCCGGCGGGGCCGCATCGATCGCATTGTCCAGCAGGTTTGTCCATATCTGGTTCAGCCCGGTGCACATACAGGTGAGCGGCGGCAGATCTGCCCCAAACTTCTTTTCGAGATGAAGATTCTTTTCGCGGAGCTTGTGTTTCAGGATCACCAGCGTGGCGTGCAAGCTCTCGTTGACTGAAACGGTCTGCTGGCCGCCCTGCCCCTCATGCGCATACATCTTCACAGCCTTTGCCAAGTGGTGCACGCGGGAAACGCTGTCCTCCACCAGGCCGACCTGCTGCATGCTGCTGGCGGTTGCCTCCAGCCACTGCAACGGCTCATGGATTGCCGCGCCTGGAAATGAATCCTGCAGGCACTCAAGGTCCGCGATACCGAGACCGCTCGCAACCAGTGTGGGAGCCACTGTCCATGCGTCAGGGACGCTGCGCCGATCCATCCACGCGCCCATCTCTTCCTCGGCATCGCTCTGCTGCAGTGAATCCATGCAGACAGAACCGTCAGTGGAAAGAACACGCTCCTGCAGCCGGCCCAGGCAGCTGCGCTGCTGCTCCGTATGCCCACGCTCTGAAAAGCTGCGTGCCAGCTGGTGCATGCGCTTCAAATTGTCACGCAGTTGCGAGGCTGCCCTCTGCGCCGCCGCACCGGGATTGTTCAGCTCATGCATCAGCCCGGCGGTCATGGTGCCCAGCGCCATCAGCTTCTCCTGCTGCGCGGCCATCTGCTGCGCGCCCAGGATGCGCATGGTCATCTGGTCGATGATGGCGTGGCGCAGCGCGGGGCAGGTCGACATCACGCGCCAGAAGTTTTCTTCATTCACATGGAGACCGTTGATGGCATCGGTTGCAATCACCGTCATGCCGCCCATGTTGGCCAGCAGACCAGTTTCACCAAGAAAGGCCGGCGCGCTGACAACCTTGTGAAAGATCTCCTTGTCGCTGGTGCCGCGCCTGGAAATGCGCACGTGTCCGCCAATCAGGATCATGAACTCATGCAGCGGCTCTGTTTCCGTCGCGATCGTCAGCCCAGCCGCATGACTCTGCTCACGGCCCGCTGCGATCAGGCAGGCAAGTTCCGCCTCATCCACGCCAGGAAAGAGCTTCGACGTGGAAAGCAAGCGCACCAACTCTCGCTCGTGCTCGGTTCGTTCGTCCATGCAACCTGTAACTGCTGTCGCCATCGTTATTTCCTAAAACTCCGCAAGATACTGGTGTACGAACTGAATGGCGATCGAGCCTTCCCCGACGGCTGAGGCCGCCCGCTTGACCGACCCATGCCGCACATCGCCCGCAACAAAAATGCCGGGCACACTCGTCTCCAGCAGGTACGGGTCGCGTCCGCCGGGCATCTTCTCAACCCCTACACGCTTCAAGTCCGGCCCTGCAAGAATGAAGCCGCGATTGTCGCGTGCGATCTGCTCCGGCAGCCAGTCAGTTTTTGGCGCGGCCCCGATAAAGATAAACACGGAAGATGCGGCGCATGTTTCGCTCTGCCCGTCGCGGTCCAGCTGAATGCACTCCAGGTGTTCGTCTCCGCAGAAGCGCGTGATTTGGGTCTTTGTGTCGACCTTGATCGCCGGGGTCGCGGCAATCTGGTCGATCAGGTACTTCGACATGCTCTTTTCAAGTGACTCCGCACGGACAAGCATCGTCACAGCCTTGGCGTATTTCGCAAAGTGCATGGCCGCCTGTCCCGCCGAGTTTGCACCGCCGACGATGTATACCTCTTCATCCGTACAGGCGATGGCCTCCGTCTGCGCGGCACCGTAATACACGCCGCGGCCGGTCAGATCCTCGGCACCCGCCACGTTTAACCGGCACCAGGAAACGCCGGTCGCGATCAGCACCACGGAACAACTCACCTCGCGGCCGCCGCTCAACACGACAACCCGGTACTGGTCCTCGACCCGGATGCAGGTCACTCGCTCCGTCACAAATTCCGCGCCCAGCCGCTGCGCCTGGATAAAGCCGCGCTTGGCCAGCTCATCTCCGCTCAGGCCCTGCGGAAACCCGAGATAATTCTCAATGCGTGAGCTGGAACCAGCCTGCCCACCCGGCGCTTCCGGCTCGACGATCAGTGTGCGAAGGCCCTCGGAAGCACCGTAGACTCCAGCGGCAAGGCCCGCCGGCCCGGCACCCACGATCACCACGTCGTAGAACGCCTGGTCGACGTTCGTCTTCATGCCGACTTTTGCGGCAAGCTGCTGCTGTGTGGGTTGAACCATGGAGCTTCCGTCGCTGAACAGCACAACAGGCAGCCGGGTGTCGTCCACATTACGCGACCGCAGCAACTCCAGCGCCTCCGGCTGAGTTTGCGGGTTCAGCCATCGATAGCCGACGCGATTGCGCGTCAGAAATTCGCGAACCTCATGATCCTGCGCGCCCCATCGCGTGCCCACCACCTGCACCCCCTCATAGGGAGGCTGGTAGCCCTGGTGCCAGCTCACCAGCAGGTCGTCCAGCACGGGATACAGCTTTTCCTGCGGAGGATCCCAAGGCTTATTCAGGTAGTAGTGGATTCGTGCCGTGTTGATGGCACGAATCGCTGCTTCCGTGTCAGCATAAGCGGTCAGCAGCACGCGTTTGGCGTCTGGATACAATTCCATCGCACGGCTCAGGAATTCAACGCCGGTCATGCCGGGCATCCGCTGATCGCTTAGAAAGAGGGCAACCGCATCGCCACGGTCGCGCAACTGCTTACAGGTATCCAGAGCCGCCTGACCGCTGGCTGCGCGTACAATTCGATACTTCTCGCCATATTGCCGGCGCAGATCCTGCACCACCGCTTCTAGCACGCTGGTGTCGTCGTCGATCGCGAAAAGGATAGGTCGAGCCATAATATGCCGCCAATCTGTAAGGTTTTGTTGGCCCCTGGTTCAGATCGGCAGCCATTTGGATTGTTTTCAGGATACGAACGATTCAATGCGCGTACCACACGAACTGGCCGCAACTCTCCCACTGTTGACAAGGTTCTTACCCAAAGGCGGTATTGAGAGTCGCCGCCATGCCGATGACGATAGTGCACATACCCAAGCGGCGAGGAGGCCCGCCATAATGATCCACCTTGTCCTAGCCGACGATCAGGCAATCTTCCGTGCTGGTGCGGCTCGCGTGCTGGCCGCCCAGGAAGATATGCGCATCGTCGCCCAGTGCGAAACACTGCATCGCCTGGAAGAAGTCTCAGCCAAGTGCTCCGGCTGCGTTCTGATCGTCGCATATTCGCTCCGCCCAGCCTTGCCGGAAATTTCCGCTCGTGCCCGGCGAGCCGGGCAAAAACTGATCCTGATCACCAAACGTGAAGAAAACCTTTCGGCGGTCGAACTTAGCCTTGTGGATGGCCTGCTCTGCCGTACCGCGGAAAGCACAGCACTCATCAACACTGTCCGCCGTGTCGCCCGCGGCGAGCGGATGGTGCAGCGCTCCCCCGCTTCAGAAGGTGACGGCGTGGGCCGGCGCGTCCGCGAACGGCTTTCCCACCGGGAACTGCAGATTGTCGGCTACATCGTTCGCGGATGCAAAAACCGCGAGATTGCCGATGAACTCGGAACCAAAGAACAGGTCATCAAGAATCACCTGCGCACCATTTACGACAAAGTCGGTGTGAGCGACCGTCTGGAGCTTGCCCTGTTCACCCTTCATCACCGCGTGCTGGCTGATGCAGCAGCGCAGGCGAACCTAATTCCCCCAACGGCCATTGTGCCCAATCTGCTGCTGCAGGTTGCCTGACTCCTCCATCCCCCAACAGTCCACTTTCAAGTGGCGAAAAGCTTCAACTCCACATCTGCAATCAAATGCCATCTGGATGACGGAACTCATCACCGTCATCCAGTACACCTATCTTCTCCGCGATGGACTTGGCCTGTGTGAAAAGCAGCAGGTAATCCGCACCGCCGGCCTTCGAATCGGTGCCGCTCATATTGAAGCCGCCAAAAGGATGCGCTCCGACCATAGCACCCGTGCATTTGCGGTTCAGGTAAAGATTGCCGACGTGGAACTGCTCTGCTGCCACGTCGAGCCGCTCGCGGCTGTTGGAGTAGATTGCGCCGGTCAGGCCGTACTCCGTTGCATTGGCAATCTGCAGCGCCTCTGGAAAACTTTCCGACCGGATGACCGCCAGCACCGGTCCGAAGACCTCCTCCTGCGCCAGCCTCGCTGTCGGGGCAATATCGGCGACGACCGTCGGCTGGACATACCATCCACCCGTCGAGTTTTCCAGCGCTGCCCCACCCGTCACAACGCGGCCTTCTGACCTGCCGAGGGCGATGTAGTCCAGCACGCGGCGGTAGGCTGCCTCACTGATCACCGGCCCCATGGCAAAGTTGTTCGCCGGCTCGCCCACCCTGATCTCCTGCACGCGCTCCACCAGTTTGTCCAAGAAGATGTCGTAGAGCCGGGTATCCACAATGACCCGCGAACAGGCCGAGCACTTCTGGCCGCTGAAACCAAATGCCGAAGCCGCCACTCCCTCCACTGCCGCATCGATGTCGCAATCGGCGTCGACAAGGATGGCGTCCTTGCCGCCAAGTTCCAGCACCGTGCGCTTTAAGAAACGCTGCCCTGGCCGCGCCTTGGCGGCGCGCTCATGCACGTCCAACCCCACCCTCTTGGAACCGGTGAAAGAGATGAATCGCACCTGCGTGTGTTCGACCAGTGTGCGCCCGGCAAGTTCGCCCGAACCTTGCAGCAAATTGACCACACCCGGCGGCAGACCGGCCTCCTCCAGCAGCATCACGAAGCGAGCGGCAATGGTCGGCGCATCGACGGACGGCTTCACCACGACCGTGTTCCCGGTCACCACAGCGGCCATCGTCATGCCGGCAAGGATGGCCAGCGGAAAGTTCCACGGTGCAATGACCGCACCCACGCCCAGCGGCACGTAGCGCAGCCGGTTCCGCTCCCCCGGAAACTGGATGGGCGTCGACGCCTGGTTCAACCGGAGCGCCTCCCGCGCGTAGAACTCCAGGAAATCGATCGTCTCCGCGACGTCAGCATCCGCCTCCGCCCAGTTCTTGCCGACCTCAAAAGTCAGCCATGCGCAGAACTCCAGCTTGCGGGCGCGCAGCAGCCTGGACACACGCAGCAGCAATCCAGCGCGCTCCTGGACCGGTACCGCCTTCCAGCTCTCAAAAGCCTTCGCAGCAGCCGCAACCGCCCGCTCGACATGCGACTCCTCCGCCTCAGGATGGGAACCGACTAACTCCGCCGGCCGCGCAGGATTCGTCGAGCGCAGCTTTCCACTTGACGCCACACGCTCCCCGCCGATGATCAGCGGGTAATCCCGGCCAAGCTCACCCTCCACCGTGCGCAGTGCTTCCTGCATGCCGCGCTTCACGTCCGAGATGCCGAAATCCAGAAACGCTTCATTGCGAAACGGAGATAGCGTCTGAGGAAGATGTGTCGGGTCAGTGTCGTGGAGGGTCGGGATCGCGTTCGTTGCCATAGGCAAAGTTTACGACGGCGGCCTAGAGACTGATCACTCGCAGACCCGGAACGGCTTCAAAATGTTTACGGTTGAGAGTGGCAAGATCACAACCATGTTGAAGCGCGGTAGAGGCGATGAGTAGGCCAGCCAAAGCGATCGACTGTTTCGACTCGCGGACTTGCACTTCCACCTTGGCCGCGAAATGCGCCACACTCTCATCGAAGCTAAGGACTCGTACGGACCGGAAAACATCATCGATGAAGCTTTTTCGGAAATTGCGAACTGCCGGTGTGGTTGCCCACTGCAGTCCGCGATCAAGCTCCAGCACTGTCATCGCTGCGATGGCGAAATCAGTATCACCATGCTCAGTTAGTACACGGTCTAAAAAATCCGCTATCGGTTCTCTGCGCCGCTCCGCTGCAATGAGCTCGCTTGTGTCGAAAATTAATCCCATGCTAGCGGAGGCATGGGTTCGCGGCTGTTCATGATTTGTTCGAGGTCGTCGGCAAACTCCTTGCCCATGCGCAACGGCTCACCTCGCTCCGCTTCTCGCTTGCGCAAAGCCGCAATGACCTCTGAGAGCAGGCGAGGTTTTGATTCCGCATGGAGCTGTACGACGCTGCCAACGCCCTCAATCGCGATATCATCGCCCGCCCGAACGCGCTTTA
Organism: uncultured Terriglobus sp.; assembly: GCA_964246215.1. Lineage (GTDB taxonomy): Bacteria > Acidobacteriota > Terriglobia > Terriglobales > Acidobacteriaceae > Terriglobus. The sequence continues at coordinate 52,801 of CAXTPQ010000008.1, forward strand.
AGAGAGCCGCAAAGTCAGCTGTGGCTTCAGCTTCCGAGATAATTACGATTGCCATTGCGGAATCTTACTCCATTACCGCACCGAAGGCTGCCCGTTCAGCATCCTGTCCGTCGACTTGCTCATTTGCGCGGTGCGCTCCAGCTTGTCCCAACTGAAAGGCCGGCCGTCAATCACGCGCTTGACCGTCTTAAAAAGCACCAGCGAGAAGACCTGGCGATAGCTGAACCGCTGGATCCAGATGTGCAGCAGCAGCCAGGCATCGCCCTTGCTGGCCGGATGCTTGCGCTCCAGCATGAAGGCCAGTGCCGAAGCCGAAAAGTCGATGATCATGAACGCCAGGAAATACGTCAGCAGCTTGAAGAAGCTGGCCGAACTCGCCGACTCCGGATGGAAGTGGCGGTCATAAAGCCAGCGCAGCGTGCTGGCCACAAACATCAGATCGATCAGCGGGGACACCAGCGGCAGCATGACCTGGAAAACGATGATGTTGGGCAGGGCGAACAGGCCCATGGCAAGCCGGTTCCGCACCGCGCCAATGTGCTTAAAGACTGCTTGCATAATCCCGAAGCTCCAGCGGAAGCGCTGCCGCATCAGCCCGTTCATGTTCACGGGTGCTTCCGTGAAGGCCAGCGCCTGGTCTTCGTAGATCACCGAGTAGCCCTTTTCGAGCAGAATCATCGTAAGATCCGCGTCCTCGGCAACGGTGTTGGAGTGATAGCCACCAGCTTCCTTCACCGGCGCGGACCGCCATGCGCCGATCGCGCCCGGCACCACGACCACCACATCGAACAGATCCAACGCACGCCGCTCAAAGTTCTGGCTGGTGATGTACTCCAGCGCCTGCCAACGCGTCCACAGGTTCACGCGATTGCCGACCTTGGCATTGCCCGCTACCGCGCCGATCTTCGGGTTGGCAAAGTGCGGCACCAGTTTTGCGATGGCGTCATGCGCAATGACTGTGTCCGCATCGATGCCGATGTAAATATCCTCATCCACGTAATGCTCGATTGCGTAGTTGAGCGCCTCGGCCTTGCCGCCATTCTGCTTTTCCACCACAATCAGCCGGCCACTCTCAATGTCGGACGCGTACGCCTCACGGGCGGCCTCCGCGGTGCGGTCCTTTGAGCCGTCATCGATCACGATGATGCGCATGTTCTTGTAGGTGGACATCATCACTGAGCGGATCGTTCGGACGATGACCTTTTCCTCGTTGTACGCCGGAATCAGCACAGCTACTTGCGGCTGGTAATCCGGACCGGCAAAGTTCTTTCGCTTACGGAAGCGATCCGCCAGCGCGCACAGCCCAATGATGATCAGCCGCGCACTCATCAGTACATCGCCCACAAAAAAGACGGCAATCACCAAGTGATTGAAGGTCGAAATGCCAAAGAAAGCGATGGAGTCGATGGAGGCCAGCGTCTTTGCCCGCCATCCGGTCACTGGCGGCATCACGTCCGCACGCGTCTTGCCCATCAGTGAACTCACCAGCACAAGCTCATAGCCGCGATTGCGCAACTCCTGAATCAGCACTGGCAGTGCTGCCACTGTTGGCGCGCGATTGCCGCCGCCATCATGCATCAGGATCACGGAACCACGCAGATCATTTCGCTTCTCGCCAGCCGCGATCTGGTCCAGCACCGACTGCACAATCTCCTGCGGCGACTTGCGCGGGTGCTCGTCCCAATCATTCGTGTCAAGCTTGTTGCCGACGACCACATAGCCAAGCTGCTGCACACGCTCCACCGGCCGTGCCTGGTCGTTGGTGTCGGGTTCCTGATCGATCGAGTACGGCGGCCGGAAGTAAAGCGGCTGCACACCCAGCTTCGACGCAAACAGCCGTTCCGTCAGGTTGAGCTGCAGATCAATCTGGCGCTGCGAGACTTCGCTGATGTCCGGATGCGTAAAGGTATGGTTGCCGATCTCATGACCTTCGCGATAAGCCCGCTGCATCAGGCCGGCGTTATCTTCAGCCTCCTGGCCAATCATGAAAAACGTCGCCTTCACGTTGTACTTTTTCAGGACGTCCAGAATGCGCGGTGTCCATTCCGGATCAGGACCGTCGTCAAAGGAAATCGCAATCTGGTGTGGGTGGTAGCCGAAGTAATTTACCGTGTAGGACTGCGGCAGCTGCCCCATCTGCTCGGAGTCCACCAGCTTGGAATCGTCGTCGATGGTCAGGTTTCGATGGCCATCGCGCGGCTGGCCGGAGACGCGCATGATGTCGCCGACACCTTCGATGTTCAGATCCCAACCTGGCGGCACATCGGCCAACTCCCGCAGAGGACTTGCCTTCATCGGCTGATCCCAGATTTTCCACAGGGACTGATCTTCCTGCCCCAGCCGCCACAGCGCAAAGGTCTGGATCCCCAGCTCGCGAGCGGCGCGCATCTCGTTGTAAGTGGTCACCGCATCCAGGAACCACACCTGATGCCGCTCGTTCGCGTCCTCGTCGTCGTAGGTGAAGTGCGGGTTGAGCGAAGCATCATCCAGATCGATCTCCGATCCGGAATCCGCCGCCGCCTGCCATACCGATTGCGTGGACATATCGTCGGAGTGCAAGACCTTTTCGGCGGCCGGCTTCGCTCCACGCTTCCCTGCCGGTGGAATGGCGGTGGTCCAGTCGTAGCCGTAGTTGCCGATGGCGCAAATGATCTTTTGCTTCGGCACCTGCTGCAGGGCCATGCGCAGGTTTTTGATGAACCAGTCCTGCCCCGCGATCGGCCCCGGCCCGCTCTCCGTTTGGTGCTGGTCATAATTCATGATCAGCAGGCCATCGGAGTTGGCCGCCATGAATTTCAAATCCCAGTCGTCGTCACCCACCTGCGTGTTGATGTAGAGACGCAGGCCTTTGGCATGCATCTGCTGGTACAGCGTGCCGATCAGGGCGCGGTAGCCCGCTTGCGCCTCGCTGGGAATGTCCTCAAAGTCGAGTGAAATGCCATGATACCGCTGGTTCGTTGCAAGCAGACGCATCGTCTGTGCGATGAAGTTGGCGCGTGCCTGCTCACTCTGCAGAAAGGCACCCACGCCCGGCATAAACGCCTGCTTCGTTGTGTCGAAGTTGTTCACCAGCGGAAAGATTTCCGTATTCGCGCCGCTGTTGGCGATCAGCCGCTCCACCTTGTTTTCAATGTCGATGCCGTGCACACCGCCGCGATCCACCACGGCAAACGGCCGGTAGTCCACTGAATACGCGGTCAGGCTGCCGTCCGGCGTGATGACGTGCAGCCAGTCCGGAAAGAGCAGATCAATCTGCTGCACATGCTGCCGCAGAGAACTGTAGCTCGACGGGTCGTAGTCCACGTAGTACGCCGCCCGCAGGCCTTCATCCGCGTTCAGCGGAACATCCGACGGCTTGCGGTCGGTCTTGCGGTGCGCCGAGCGTGCCTTCTTTGCCTTATCCGCGGGCACCGGTGGCGTGTTCAGCGCACGATAGTTGTGCTTGGGCGCGGCGAGAAACAGCTCCGGCAAGGGGTGAATGCGGACCACACCGATGGCAAAAATGACGAAGAGCACCAGACCGATGCCGGCGGCCACATCGAACATCCGCCGTAAACGCTTCCAGCGGCGCCGCTTCTCATCATAAAAAATTGGTTTTTCCGTCGTTGCCATCCGTTCCGTATCGTACCTTGCTCCGCAGCTTCGGGTTAGACTCCGGCCACGGGTCTGCCGTTATGATGCAAAGCGATGCGCAAGCTCCTCCTCAACGGCAGATTCTTGATCGCCCTGGTTTTTGTGCTGCTTGGCCTGTCTCTACGGCTTTTTTTTGTGCAACGCCATGCCTTTCTGGCGGGGGACTCCCTGCTTTATCAGGAGATCGCGCAGAATTGGGTGCACGAAGGCGTTTACGGTTTGTCCACCGATACCGCGCCGCGTCCCACAATGATCCGCTTGCCCGGCTACCCGGTCGTCTTGGCCGCGCTCGGCCTCTTATTCGATCCGTTGCTGAAGGCCGATCTGGGTACACTGCGCAGCTTTGTGCCGGTGCTTTACCTGCAGGTCGCGGTGGACCTGCTCACCTGCGCCGTACTTGCACTTACCGCGCGCCGGCTCTTTGGTCCACGTGCCGGTTGGGCAGCCCTGGTGCTTGCCTGCCTTTGCCCTTTTACGGCCAACTACACGTCGGTTCCGCTCACGGAGACGTTCACCATCTTCACCACGGCCATGGCCTTCTGGTTTCTGCTTCGTCTACGGGAAAGCCGCGGTACTTGGCGCTTATTCGGACTTTGCGGCATGCTCAGCTTCAGCATCCTGCTGCGCCCGGACCAGGGTTTGCTGGCGGCGGCGGTGCTCCCGCTGCTGTGGAACCATGAGGCGGGATCCCTGCGAAAAAAGTTGCTGCCCATCGTGCTTGCCGCGCTGCTCGTCGCAGTGCCCTTTGTGCCGTGGACCATACGCAACCTGCGCACCTTTGGTGTCTTTCAGCCGCTTGCGCCACGGCTTGCAAATGACCCCGGCGATCCCGTCCCACGCGGCTTTCAACGCTGGTACCGCACCTTCGGCATCGATTTCAGCACCACCCAGGATGCCTACTGGAAGTACCCGGAAGAGCCTGTGAACCCGGACGACCTGCCCGCTCGCGCCTTTGACACAGCGGCGCAAAAGGAGAAGACAGGCGAACTGCTGCATGAAGCCGCGGCTTACAACCAGTCCAATGCGCGCATCGACGCGCAGTTCGCCGCGCTTGCCGCCGGGCGCATTCACGAGCATCCGCTGCGCTATTACCTGCTGCTGCCCACGGCACGGCTGGCCGACATGCTACTGCACCCCCGCGTTGAAATGCTGCCGGTGGACGACCGATGGTGGAAATACCGCGCACATCCAGGCCAGACAATCTTTGCCTGTGCGTACGCCGCGCTGAACCTTGCCTACATCGCACTTGCGTTTGCCGGGTTGCACGTAGCTCGCAGACAAAATATCGCAACCGTCAGCCACGCGATCATCACCGGCATGTGCGCCTATGTCCTGCTGCGGTGCGCCCTGCTGCTCACACTCGACAACGCCGAGCAGCGCTACACACTGGAGTTCTTTCCCGTACTGATCGTGCTCGGCAGCGCCTGCTTCGCACGGTTCGGCACACATCAGGCAGAGGCTCGATGACTCCGCGCACAACCACTTCGACGACCCTTCCGCTGCAAGCCGACCCAGGCCGGGCCGAGCGCATCACTCGCTTCAAACACCTGACCGAGACCGTACTGCCACAACTCGCGCGAGAAGGCCGGTGGTCTTTGCGCCTGGATCACTGCTTCAAGCGCGTCTGCCTCGACTACGCCTTTCAGGATGTCTGGTACCACCACCTGAAGAAACCGGCGGAGCGCCACATCGCAGGTGAAGCACTCGACCGCGCCCTCACCTGTGCCGAGGAGATCGCCGCGCACGGAGTGTCGGTGCTGCAGCAGCGCAACCATGACAGCCTGCGCTATCGAGGCAAGCTGAAAGACTGACTACCCGGGTGCCCTATCTTCACGACGGCTCCATCGTCGTTGAGCTGGATGTGCAGACACTGCTTTCTACACAAAGCGATCCGCCTCATCGCCGCAGTTTCGAAGCCATCCAGAACTGCTGCAGAATGAAGCTGTCTGTCATGCCGGCGATATAGTCCGCCACCACACGCGGCAGGCCCTCGGCCTCACTCTCTTCCAGGTAGCCGGCCGGCATGCGCTCCGGCTGCTGCATGTAGAAGTGAAAGAGCGTGGTAACCACGTTCGCCGCTTTCTGATGCTCGGCCTCCAGCGTGGGGCAGGTGTACAGCACATTGAAGAGGTAGCGCTTCTCCTCGCGCCGCATCGCTTCTGTCTCCGGCGAAAAGACCGCCACACGCTCAGGATGCTGCCGCACCTGTTCCACTGAAGACAGTCCCGCCCGGGCCACCTGCCCGGCCGTTGTCTGAATCAGGTCGGCGGTCAGTTCACTCTGCATCCACTGCAGAGCCTCATGGAACAAAAACTTGGGCTCCACTCCCGCATGCTCCTGGCGCATGCGAGCAAAGCCACGGCCCATGATGCCGATGTGCGCGCAGATGTGGTCGATTTCGAGCAGACCCGACTCGACGCCATCGTCCAAGTCAGCGGTTAGGTAAGCGATCTCATCGGCAAGGTCAATGACCTGCGCTTCCAATGGCGGCCGCGACCCGAGAAAATAGGGTGCCAGATCTGGATGCTGCGACTCAGCGTAATCACGGGAGTGCTTGATGATGCCCTCGCGCACGCCCAGCGTCAAGTTCAATCCGCGATGCGCGGCGTACCAATCTTCGAAGTGCTCCACAATGCGCAGCGCATGCAGGTTGTGGTCGAAGCGCATGCCGTGCGCCTGCAGACACTTGTCCAACGCACGCTCGCCGGCATGGCCAAAGGGCGGATGCCCGATGTCATGCACCAAGGCCAGCGCTTCCACCAGTTCCTCGTTCAACTGCAGCGCTCGGGCCACCTCGCGCGCAATCTGCACCACTTCCATGGTGTGGGTCAGGCGCGAGCGGAAATGATCGCTCTCCCGGCTGGTGAAGACCTGTGTCTTGCCGGCCAGGCGGCGAAAAGCTCGTGCCTGCACAACACGCTGGCGGTCTCGCTCAAATGGCGACTGGCCGGGCTGCGCCGGCTCACGCCACACGCGCGGCGCAAGCCGTTCCTCTTCCGCACCCAGCACGGCACACACCGCCGTGCTGAACACCGTGTCCCGCGCCACCGTTTGTCCGGCAGCGGACCGTGTCACTGTGGCGTTACCTTCGCATCGCGGCTTGCGTCATGGCCGTTTTTCGCCAGCTTCACGCGCGCGCTGTCCAGCCGTTTGTGCAGCTTGCTCACGTCTTCCTGCTCAATGTCGGCGGGCAGCGAGTGGCTGTACTCCACAAGGGCGCGCTCCCACTGGCCGATGGCCAGCTTCAGCTTGCCATTGCGCTCCATGGCCTGGCCCAGATGGTCGTGCAGCGTGGGGTCGCTCGGATTGCGATCGGTCGCCTTCTGCAGCTCGGCCTCGGCCGTCTGATACTGGCCCTGCTTGAAGTAGGCCCAGCCCAGCGAGTCCAGATAGGCGTAGTTCTGCGGGTCCAGGTCGACCGCTTTCTTCAGGATCGTCACCGCCTCGGGCAGCTTGATGCTGCGGTCCGCGTACATGTAACCAAGCGAGTTCAGCGCGGCGGCATTGTTCGGGTCGATCGCCAGCACCGCGCGCAGATCCTTCTCCGCCTCATCCATATTGTTCTGCTTATCCGCAATCGATGCGCGCAGGAAGAGCGGGTACACCTTGTCCTCGGGTTTGACCGAGAAGACTTCCGCCTTCTCAATGGCAGCGATCGCATCCGGGTACTTCTTCAGCCGGAAGTCCATCTGCGCGATGGTCAGCCACACGCTGCGGTCGTCCTTCTTGCCGTTCAGCTGCTTCCTAGTCAGAGCAAAGGCATCGTCAACCTTGCCGTTGTCCAGCAGCTGGCCTGCATACAGCGTCTGCACATCGCTGTCGTTCGGCATGGCTTTCGCGGCTTGCTCGGCCACTTGCAGCGCCTTCGGCCAGTCGTGCACATCGCGGTACGTCTCCACTTCATCGTTGTAGCCGCGCGAACGCATGTCACCACCGAGCGCGATCATCTGCTGGTACACCGCCACTGCTTCAGTGGTTTTTCCCTGCTCGCGATACAGATTGCCCAATCGTTCCAGAAAAAGCGCACGGTTCTGCTTGTCGCCATCCGGTGAGTTGGCATCCGCTTTCGCGGGGCCATCCAGCGCACCTTTCAGCGCATGCTCCGCATCGGCATAGCGGCCCAGCGAATCGTAAATCAGCGCCTCGTTGTAGCTCAGCTCCAGGGACTCCGGAACCAGAGCCTTCGCCTTCTTGATCGTGGTCAGGGCGGTGTCGTAATCGCCTTTGCGCCGTTGGATCTCCGAAATGTGGATGTAGCTCTGCGCATCCTGCGGCTCGGCCGTCACAATTTGCTGGTACTGCCGCATGGCGGCGTCCAACTGACCATCGGCCAGCAACGCATTTGCCAGGCCGCGCTGCGCATCCAGATTGTCGCCATCGTCGTCCAGCGCGCGCTGGTAGGCCGCCGCGGCCTCCTTCGGCTTGTGCAACTGGTCATATGTCCCACCCAGCGCCAACTCCATGCGCGCCGTACGGTCCTCCGCCGGCAGGGCGGACAGCGTCGCAACTACATGCTGCAGGTCGCCCTGCTCGCTGTAAAGCCGCGCCAGATTGAGAATCGACTCCTCGGAGTTCGAATCCAGCGACTGCGCCGCTTTGAACTGCCCCTCCGCCTTGGCCGACTCATGGCCCAACTCATACAACTGCCCCAGCAGGAGGTGGTTCTCGGTCGAGTCCGGCTCCAGCTTCACCAGCGTCTCGTACTCGGTGGTGGCCAGACCCAGCATCTGCGTCTGTTGCCCATTCTGCTGATCGCCCAGCGAACGGAAATAGATACGGCCCAACAGCCGGTGCGACTCGATGTCGTTGGGATATTTCTTGACCTGATCCTGCGCCACCTGCACTGCTTCGCGGATGCGTCCAACCTTGAAATACAGGTCGGCAAGCCCGCCCTGCAGCAGCGTGTTCTCCGGGTCAGCCGCGAGCGCCAGTTTGTATTGCTCAATCGCCTGCGTGGCGTAATCGGAGCGGCCCTGCGTCGTGGCTAGATCCTCATAGATGTGGGCCAGACCATAGTGGTAATACGCCGCGGACCGGCCGTTGTTGGCCTGTGCCGGCACCACGGCCGGTGGACCGGAAGGCGGCAAATCACTTTTCTGAGCCTGAGCAGATCCGCCGGCGCCAGCCAGAACCATGACCGCGGCAAGAGCCAGCGAAACCCGGCGCGCTCGAAGGCTGGAGCGAACTGCCCCCGCGGTGAAAGAATGGCCGATGAACTGGACCGGAACGAAGCTTTGCGGATTCTTCATTGCTCTTTGGCTCTCTTCTGCCCGGTGATCCGCTCGCGCCCATCTTCATGTGGGTCGCGCCGGGCCGCACCGCTGCCATCCCGCAGCCAGTGCGTGTCTACGTCACAGATTAGACGATAGACACCGCCCGGAGTTGCTGTGTGCCCGCCGTGAGACCTCAGCCGTGTCGAAAATGCCGCATCCCGGTGAACACCATGGCAACATCGAGCCGGTCTGCCGCGGCGATGACCTCGGCATCGCGAACGCTGCCCCCGGGCTGAATGACCGCGGTCGCGCCTGCCTGAGCCACCGTCTCCAGGCCATCGGAGAACGGAAAAAAGGCATCGGACGCGGCGACACTACCCGGCAGGGGCAGCACCGCCTTCATCGCTCCAAAGCGGGCCGCATCCACCCGGCTCATCTGCCCCGCGCCAATGCCCACCGTCTGCCCATGGCCCTCGTCCGTTCGCGCATAGACGATCGCATTCGATTTCACGTGCTTTGCCACAGTCCAGGCAAAGCGCATGGCACGCATCTCGGCCTCTGTGGGCGCACGCTTTGTCACCACCTTCGACTCGGCTTTCGAAAGGCTGCCGGTATCCGCATCCTGCAAAAGCGCACCGCCGGAGACTTGCTTCAACACACGCTTCAGCCCGGCCGGCACAATTTGCAGAAGCCGCAGGTTCTTCTTTGCGGCGAACCGCTCCAGCGCCTCAGGCGTGAAGCCCGGCGCAACGATCGCCTCGACGAAAAGCTTTGCGATCTCTTCGGCGGCCATTGCATCTACTTCACGGTTGACGCCGATGACCCCGCCGAATGCCGAAACCGGATCGGCCGCCAGGGCGCGCACATAAGCGTCGTGCATGTTCACGCCCGTGGCCGCTCCACACGGGTTCGTGTGTTTGATGATGGCAACTGCAGGCTCATCGAACTCACGCACCAGTTCCCAGCAGGCGTCCAGATCGACGATGTTGTTAAAGGAGAGTTCCTTGCCCTGCAGCTGCCGCGCGTTCGCCACGCCGGCACCGCTGCCGTCGCTATACAGCGCGGCCGCCTGATGCGGATTCTCGCCGTACCGCAGCGCCTGCTTCTCGCACAGATTGAGCCGGAGCACGGAAGGCAGCCTTGCGGAGTCTGAGGAAGCCGCGGCTTGCCCCTCCTCGCCGCTCGGAGCATTCAGCGTCTCCAGCGCATTTGCGATGGCCGTGTCGTAAGCCGCCGTCGTTGCAAATGCCGCCTTGGCAAGCCGCCAGCGTGTGGCCAGCGACAGCGTGCCGCCGTTCAGCTCCATCTCCGCAGCCACCGCTTCATAATCGGCCACATCGGTCACGATCGCCACATCCGCAAAGTTCTTCGCAGCGGACCGCACCATGCTCGGTCCGCCGATGTCGATGTTCTCAATCACCTCGGCAAAGCGAACACCCGGCCCGGAGCCGATGCGCGCCGCCGTCTTTTCAAAGGCGTACAGATTCACCACCACCATGTCGATCGGCTCGATGCCATGCGCCTCGATTGCCGCGGCGTGCTCCGGGTTCTCCCGGACGTGCAAGATGCCGCCGTGCACCTTGGGGTGCAGCGTCTTCACCCGCCCATCCAGCATTTCCGGAAAGCCGGTCA
>CAXTPQ010000008.1:63378-86288 GCA_964246215.1 uncultured Terriglobus sp.
CACACCACTTCTGCAGGCCCGTCGCCACCTTCTCCGCGGCGCGTGGATCCGCATAGCTGGCCGTGCCGACCTCCACCGCCGTCGCCCCAGCCAGCAGAAACTCGACCGCATCCTCCGCCTTGGCGATGCCGCCCATTCCAACGACCGGAATGCGCACCGCACGTGCTGCGTCCCACGTCATGCGCACCGCTATCGGCTTGATCGCCGGCCCACTCAGACCACCGGTGACATTGGCAATGCGTGGCCGCCGCGTCTCCACATCGATCGCCAGCGATAGAAATGTATTCACCAGCGACACGGCATCGGCACCGGCCGCTTCGGCGACCTGCGCCATTTGCGCGATGCTGGTCACATTGGGCGACAGCTTTACCATCAGCGGCCGCGCGCTCTCCTGCCGGCAGCGCGTCACCAGTTCGTCCAGCGAGTGCGGGTCCGTGCCGAAGACCATGCCGCCATGCTTGGTATTTGGGCAGCTTGCGTTCAGCTCATACAAACCGATGCCTTCCGCATCATTCAGGCGCTCGATGACGGCGATGCAATCCTCCACCGTAAAGCCAAAGACATTCGCGATGCACACCGTTCCACGTATCTTCCGGATGCCCGGCATTTTGTCGCGCACAAAGGCCTCAACGCCCACATTCTGCAGGCCGATCGCGTTGATCATGCCGCCCGCGGTCTCAATGATGCGCGGCGCGCGATTGCCCTCCATTGGCTCACGCGACAGCCCCTTGGTCACAAACGCGCCAATGCGATCCATGGCCAGGATGTCCTGAAACTCAACACCGTAACCAAAGGTGCCGCTGGCCGCGATCACGGGATTGCGCAGCTCTACGCCCGCAATGGAGACACGCATGTCCGTTTTAACGCTCATTGCGGCACCCCACCCTGCTTTACGATAATGGAATGCTCGATCTCGCCTATGTGCGGGCCAACCTGCCCGCCGTGGAAGCCGCCCTGCGCGCCCGCAATGCTGACCCCGCCGCTCTGCTCGGCGACTTTGCAAACCTTGACCGCCGGCGGCGGGACGCCATCACGGAAGTGGAGACGCTCAAGGCGCAGCGCAACAAGCTCTCTGAAGAGATTGGCAAGCGCAAACGCACGGGCGAGGAGAGCGCTGAACTCACCGATCAGGTCCGCCAACTGCGCGAGCAGTCTGAAGCTCTGGAAGCTGCCTCGGCTGGCAATGATACGGAGCTTCGCCGCATTCTGGAAATCCTGCCCAACCTGCCGCAAGCCGATGTGCCCATCGGCACGGACGAGCACGGCAACCGGCTGGTCAAGATGCATGGCGACAAGCCAGAATTTGACTTCACAGCCAAGCCCCACTGGGAACTCGGCGAAGCCCTCAATATCCTTGACTTCGAGCGCGCCGCCAAAGTCTCCGGCTCGCGCTTCGCCTTCCACTACGGCGCGGGTGCCCGGCTGGAACGCGCCCTTGCCAACTTCATGCTCGACCTGCACACCCGTGAGCACGGCTATACCGAAGTCTTGCCGCCTTACATGGTCAATTCGCGCTCGCTTTTCGGCACGGGCCAGCTGCCCAAATTTGCCGAAGATCTTTTTCACTGCGACGACAAAGGCCCTTTCACCGCGGATGAACTCCAGGACAACGACCACTGGCTCATACCTACGGCAGAAGTGCCGGTGACCAATCTCTTTCGCGACGAAACGCTCGACGAGAGCGCCCTGCCCATCAGTCTGTGTGCCTACACACCTTGTTTCCGGTCCGAGGCCGGATCGTATGGCCGGGATGTTCGCGGCCTCATCCGCCAGCACCAGTTTCAGAAGGTAGAACTCGTGAAGTTCACCACGCCCGGCCGCAGCAACGACGAGCACGAGCGGCTCACGCAGGATGCGGAAGACGTGCTGCAGCACCTCGGCCTGCCGTACCGCCGCATGCTGCTCTGCACCGGCGACATGGGCTTCGCCTCTGCGAAAACCTACGATCTGGAGGTCTGGCTGCCCAGCCAGGAACTCTACCGCGAGATCAGTTCCTGCTCCAATTTTAAAAGCTTCCAGGCCCGCCGCGCCAATATCCGCTACCGGCCCGCCGCCGCCCCTTCCCGTGTCAAGAAGAGCGACTTTCTGCACACGGTCAACGGCTCCGGCCTGGCTGTCGGCCGTACCTATCTTGCCATCCTGGAGAACTACCAGCAGCCCGACGGCACCATCCGCGTCCCGGAGGTGCTGGTGCCTTACATGGGCGGCCAGGAATACATCGGCCCGCAGCCGCCCATCACGCAGGGCGCGAAGAAGGAGGCGAAGTCCTGATGCTCCGCACCCTTCGCAATTACCTCTTCTGGACCTACGAACGCGGCTCCTTTCACTATGACGTGATGGTCACGCTCATCCTGCTCTTCATCTTCGTCACGCCGCGCTTCATCAACTACCGCGACCGGCCAAAGTTCCAGCTGCCCTCGCAGATCATGGTGGAAAACGACGGCAACGGCGAGCTCGTCTATCAGGTGCGCGCGCAGGACGTGCAGAACAGCATGCCCACCAGCGATGCCACGCCGGACCTGCGCACCCGCCGCGCTCTGCGCCGCCTCATCGAACCCATCGCCGGCGACGTCTTTATCGAACGCTACGAAGCGCTGAACTCGCCCGACGGCCAGATCAACGCCTACCGCGTCTGGGCCCACCGGTAGGCACATATCAGGAAGGCGTAGGACTGGGTGCCCCATCTTTGCCGCGCTCCTGGCGGCTAAGGTGGGATGACTGCATCTAAACCTTAAGTTCGGCTCGAACCCGCCTCAACGACGAGGGAGTGCTGTAAGACGGGACACCCGGACCTGTTAACTTCCAGCGCCTGTGCTCAACGGGGCCGTTGCTGCCGTAGTCGTACCCCGCCCCGTCAGTTCACGAATCAAGTCCACCTCATGCTGCCGGTAGGGCGTGTCGTCCTGCTTGAAGACCTCATGGAACCAAACGATCGGCGGGTCTTCCACATAGGGCTTCTTCCATGAGTCCCACGGCAGGTAGGTCTGCGTCTTACCCGCAACCAGGCCCCAGTTGATCGCCGCCACATGGTACTTCTTGGCGATCGGCAACACCGTATCGAAGGTGCTGCCATTGCCGCGCGCCATGTACTCCGTGCAAAGAATCGGCCGGTGCAGCGGCTGCAGCTCCTTGATGCGGGCCTCAAAACCTTCGGGCCAGCTGTAATTGTGAAACGAGATTACGTCGGACTCGGCCAACTGAATCTTCGTGGTCGCGCTTTCCTTCGCCGGATCGCTCCAGTCCCCCACCCATACGCCGCTGGTCAGCGGCTGCATGGGATGCTCTGCCCGCGCCCAATTGAACGCCTTTGGCAGAAGTTCGACGACCCGCGCTGTCTTTGCAGCTGCGTCGGCCTCCTTGTCGCCGCCCCGGTTGTCCGGCTCATTCCATACATCCCACCCTAAAATGCGGTCATCCTTGCCGAACGCACCCACCACGCCCTTCACATACTTTTCCAGTTCAGGCTCAACTGCCGCATCCAGCAGCCGCGCCTTGCCCGGACTCTGCACCCAGCCGGAGTTGTGCACGCCCGGAATGGGCGGGTGCTGCGGGCCCAGGTGCGGATTGGTCTCCCAGCACGAATCGAAGAGCACCAGCAGCGGCTTGATGTGATGCTTCGCGGCAATTGTCAGAAAGGCATCCAGCCGTTTGTCGAAGCCCTTGGGATCGCTCAGATAAAGCTGGTCCTGCAAAAACACACGCATGGTGTTCATGCCGATACTCTCGCCCATGCCGAGTTCCTTGTCATTCAGCGCCGGATTGAACGTCGCCGCCTGGAACATCTCCATTTCGTTGATCGCGTCGGACGGAATGAAGTTGGCACCCACCAGCCAGGGCTGCGCGTCATACCAGCCCTGCGCCTTTGCCTCGCTCCACCGGCCGTTGGCTTCCTGCGCCGGCAACATCCGGCCCGGCAAGGCAATGCCGATCAAGACAAACAGAACTGCAAGCACACGCAATCTCATTGGAGCTCCTTTGAAACAACCACAAATCCTGAACGATGTAAACGGTTTCTCCCACTCCAGGAGAACGCGTTGCAGGCAAGTTATACAGCACGGCAGACCCGTCCGTCACCTCCCGTGCCCTCTCCCCATGCAAAGCTTTCCGTTCTTATGAAGCCTTCTGCCGCAATTCCGTGTCTAAGCAATGGACTTTCCGCACGGAGTGCAAGACATGCGTCGTTTTCTCACCCTGGCCGCTTTTGCTGTTACGACCCTCACTGCCCACGCGGCCACCGACCCCGCGCTCGACAAGGTACTGCGCCAACTCGACGCCGCCTCCGCAAAGTTCAAGTCCGCCGAAGCCGACGTCAAATCCGACTTCTACCAGCGAGTCGTTCGCGAGACGGAAACCGAAAACGGCACTGTCTTCTTTCTGCGAGAGGGTGCCGGCACGGAAATGGGTCTGATGATCACCAGCCCCGGTAAGAAGTTTGTGCACTTCCGGAACGGGGAGGGCGAACTGTACGACGCAAGCACGAAGCAAACGACAAAGTTCGGCAATAGCCAGCAAAAAGCCCGTGCGGAAAGCTTTCTGACTCTCGGCTTCGGCGGCAGCGGCAAGGATCTGGAGCGCGCCTGGGAGATCAAGCTGCTGGGCACAGAAAGCCTCTCCGATGGCACCGCCAGCATCACCGCGGACAAGCTCGACCTGGTCGCAAAGGATCCCGATGTGCGCAACCTCTTCAGCCACATCACGATCTGGATCGACCCCGACCGCGGCATCTCGCTCAAGCAGGAATCCAGCACGCCCGAAGGCGACAAGCGCACCGCCACCTACACGCACATTCGCTACAACGTAAAGGTCGACACCAAAAAGTACGCGCTACCGAAACACTAGAACACCTCTCGCATAGGTAATGCTCTGTCATTTCGACGGAGCGAAGCGAAGTAGAGAAACCTGCTTTTCCCAACCCCAATCGATCTCACGGCAGATCAGCGCAATCACACTCGAGCGAGAAACGCTCTAAGCGGACTTTCGGTCATATGGAGCTTGCTTCTCAGGGCTGAAGGCCCGGCATATGGACCAAGCTGTACACATCCACGGAAATTGGGGCACCGTTCGAAAGTGTAAGTCTCTAACTTTTACGGCGGCTCCTTACTGCACCTTCCCCAAAGGCCGCAACCGCGCCAGCTCTACCGCGCAGGCCACGGCCGTCTGCGCTGCCAGCTTTAGATTGTCCGCCACCATCCACAGCGAAAACTCCCGCCGCACCGCCGGCCCGGCTGGATCGCCCATCTCCACCTGCACCCTGCCCTGGCCCGCGACACTTACATTGCTTGCGGACTCTTCGTCCTGAGCCACGATTTCGATGAGGTTGCCGTCCAGGGCCTCCTCAAGCTTCGCCGCATCGACCTCATGCTCAAACTGCAGAAAAAGGCTTACCGCAAAACCGTGAAAGACCGGCGCCTGCACCCATTGCGTCAAAGGCAGCGCCACTGCGTATCCCAGCACAGATCGCAACTGCGTCTCGACGGCGGTCCGCCCGCGCCTGATCTCCGCCTTCGCGTCTTCGCCAAATCGTGACAACAGGTTGAACGCAGCCTGTGCGTCGAATTGCTCCCGCGGCACGGGTTGGAACGACAGCAGACTTACGGTTTGGCGGTGCATCTCATCCAGCGACGCCGCACCGTTCTCGCTCGCCGGCTGCAGCACCGTCGCAAAACAAGTCTGCACCGGAGCCAGCCTGCCCGCGCGCTGCAGCACCGCTGCCAGCATCACCGTTACAGGATGGGCAGCGGTCACGGCGTTCGTTTCCAGGTCCAGCCCGCCGTTGCCGAAGGCTGCCGCCGAGCTTTCCAGCTGCGGTGCGCGCACCGGCGCTCCCTGCAGTGTGCCGGTCGCATCCACCACGGCGGCACCCATGCCCCGCGCCGTTTCCAGGTACTGCTCGGCATCCGTTCGCGTGGTGAAGATGGCCACGTCCGCGCCCTCAAAGGATCCAGCCTCCACCGCCTGTAAAACCGCGACTTCGCCCGCGATCTCTTCCAGTTTGCCGCTCTCCTGTTCATTGTCCAGCAGCACGGTCGTGGCGGTGGAGAGCGTACTGCCCGCAAGCTCCTCAACGATTTCGCGGCCAAGCAGCGACGTGGCACCCACCACAACGATTCGATACAAAGGTTGACTCATACTCATTTGGATGCCCCACGCCAGCAGGAGCTTCCTCCTCCGCTTCACGATCCGGCCTTACCTTTTTCAATTGAGCCGTTATCGCTCAGCTACCGCTGTCTGCACCGGGATGCCGAGCCGCCGCGCCCGCCGCCGTTGCGCCGAGTACAGTACCCGGGCCAGCAATCCACTCACCAGGTACGCCAGCGACAGCACAATCAGTCCAATCTCGGAAAACCGCACCAGCACGACCGCGAAGAAAACCAGCAGCACAAATGTCCGCATGGGATGGTGCCCGCTCAGTTCAATTTCCTTGCCGCTCCAAAAACGCCAGCGGCTCACCATCAGAAAGCCGGTAAATAGCAGCAGGCCGAGCCACACAAAAGCAATCGCAGTCTTGTCCACCGGCGATCCGTTGAAGCAGTGCACCACGCTGGCCACCACCCCCGCCGCCGCTGGAATCGGCATGCCCACAAAGTATCGCCGTCCCGGCCGGCCCGGGTTGCTGGGCAGCGGATTGACGGTCACATTGAAACGCGCCAGTCGGCACGCGCCGCAAATCAGGAAAAGAAATGCAACAAAAACGCCCAGGTCGATCGCATCCTGCCGCCAATGCAGATTGCCCACCATCGGCAGCATCCGCACGCCCCAGGTGTAGGCCAGCACGCTGGGTGCTACGCCAAAGGTGATCACATCTGCCAGCGAGTCCAGCTCCCGGCCGAAGTCGCTTGCCGTATTTGTCATGCGGGCGATGCGGCCGTCCAGTGCGTCGAAGGGGATGGCAAACAGGATCGCAATGGCCGCCCGGTCAAAGTGACCGAAATCCGAAGCAGTAGCCTGCAGACTCTGCGTGATGGCGTAAAAACCAGCGCCGATGTTGCCTGCCGTGAACAGAGACGGCAACACATACATGCCCCGCCGCGGCCTCGGTCTGCGCGAGCTGGGCTGGCCGGCCATTTAGATTCCGGGCACCGCGGCGGGCACTTCTCTCAGCGGCTCAGTCTCAAGGCGGCCCGCGCTTCGCTCCGGAGCCACCGGCGGCAGAAAGGCGATGACCGTCGATCCGCCTTTGATACTGTCGCCCTTGCGCACCCGGAGATTCGCTCCTGGCGGCAGCAGCACATCCACACGTGAGCCGAATTTGATCAGTCCGATGCGCTGACCTTTTTTCAGGGTATCGCCCGGCTTGACCCAGCAAACAATGCGCCGCGCCAGCAGACCCGCTATCTGTTTGACTTGGACCACATACTCGCCATCCTCGATGACCACAACGTTTTGCTCATTCAAAACATTCGAGTCGGCCCGCATCGCGTTCAGAAACAAGCCCTTTTTGTGGGTCACCTGCGTGACTCGGCCTTCTATCGGCGACCGGTTTACATGGACATTGAAGACGCTCAAGAAAATGCTCAGCCGCAGACGGCTGCCCTGCGGTGTTTCAATCCAGTCGGCCTCGGTCACCTTGCCATCCGCGGGAGACACAAGTTCGCCCGGATTCGCGGGGATCCGCCGGGCAGGATCGCGGAAAAACCACAGAAAGAACAATGCCAGCAGCACAGGCACGGCGGCGATCCCATAGGACGTCGTCAACCGGAACAGCAGGTACGCCACCAGGCACAAACCGGCGGCGTAGAAAATGCCATCACGAACCATATCTCCTCAAATCATACCGGAAGGACGTCTGCCCAGAGTCACGCGAAAGTGTCAGATCGGCTGTGCACCATGAGTACAGCATCTTCGGCCGGGTCGCGGTAATAGAGCCGCCGCATGCCCTCGCGCACAAAACCGTGCCGCTCATAGAGCGACAGGGCTACTTTGTTGGACGCGCGAACCTCCAGCCGGGTGCACCCGGCACCCTGCGCGGCCACCCACTCCAGCAGGCCCCTCAGCAGTATGCCGCCAAAGCCCTGCCGTTGAAACTCACCGGCAACTAGAATGCTCTCGAGCTCGGCTTCCGCAGGCGACACAGCCCTGACGATCGACATCACGCCCAAGCCAATCAGCCGTCCGCCTTGCGTAAGAACCAGACAGGTACGAAGCACAGCACTCTGAGCAGACGGTCCCGCGATCAGCTCCGCGTAGGCCTGATCGCTCCAGAGTGGCGCACCCGGCATCCCACGCGCGAGTCTGAGCACTTCTGTAAGGTCGTCCGCGGCGGCCTCTCTGATTGTCAGCGGATCGCTCAAACAGCATTCCTTGCCGCTTCGCCCGTTGCCGCTCCGCCATCTGACGCGAGAGCCGCAGCCTGCCGGGCGCGCAATACCAGCTCGGCATCCGGAACCCGCAGGTAATTTGCATCCAGCAGTACCGGATCGGCAAACTCCCGGGCACGCACGGCACTCGCCACCATCCGCACCATCTCATTCCGTAAGTCATCCTCCGCCAGCAGCACGGTGCCGGGCAGTTGCCCGGCAAGCGCCGCATCCACCACCACGCACACATCGCCGGGCTCCACCGCGCCTTCCAGCGAGGAGCGCGTCCGCAAGCTCACCTCTTCGCAGCGAAGCAGGTCGCCGTGAAGTAAGCCGCCGTCCCTCAGGTAAAGTCCGGCGTAAAGTTCGCCGCGGCCGGCATCCATCCACGCCCAAACCCGTTGCGCCAGGCTATCTCCGGCAAACGCCGTCGCCGCCAGCCAGCGTAGCCGCGAGATGGCCACCACCGGCAACTCCAGTGCTTCCGCCAGCCCCTTCACCGCCGCCAAGCCGATGCGCACACCCGTGAACGATCCCGGCCCAGTCACCACGGCAAGCCCGGTCAGCTCCGTTACCCTCAAGCCCGCTTCGGCCAGCACCTCTTCCATTGCGATCATGAGCCGCTCCTGCGTCTCGCGCCCGGGGATCTCCCGCTCGGCATGCATACCCGCCGGCTCGCCGGTGCCGATCACCGCCACCCGGCCCACCGCTCCACACGTATCCACAAACAGAACCAATCCGCCCTCCCGGCACATCAAGCTCAACACTCCCCTGAGGGCTTGCAGGATCCGATGCGTACTCTGCGCAACCATTGCGTACTTTGCGGATGCTCTTGCTTTCACTCGTCCCACTACGCCAGGAAGCTCACGGGGTGCGTCAATAACCTGCTCACCCACTTGCACTTTCGCAGTCACACCCGGGAACAAGCAGCGAACCACCGGAGTCTATCTTCCCACCTGAGGTTCTCGCCCATGCTGTCCTTCTGCCGTCGCGCTTCCATTCTTCCTCTTGCGCTCGCAGCCGGCACGCTGCCGCTGCTCTCCCAGCAAGCTGTGCGCCCAGTGCCCGGCCGCACCGTCCGTGTTACTTCCGCACCCTCCACCGGCACCGCGCAAAGCTCCCTGCCCATTCGCCGCGTCTCGCTCTACAAGAACGGCGTCGGCTTCTTTGAGCACATTGGTACCGTGCGCGGCAACCAGGCCGTCACCATCGATTTCACCACCGCACAACTCAACGACGTCCTGCAGTCCCTCACCGCGGTTGACTTGGGCGGAGGGCGCATCGGCGGTGCGGGTTACAACAGCACCACGCCGCTCGATCAGCAGTTGAAAAGCCTGCCCATCTCGCTCTCCGCTGACCCCACCGCCGCCGACTTCTACACCGCCATCCGTGGCGCGCGCGTGGAGGTCACGGGCAGCGGCGCGCCCATCACCGGCCGCATCCTGAACGTGGAATTGCGCGAGACCACCGCGCCAAAGAAGGAAGGAGACGATGCCGCGCTCGCCCAACGCCATTTCCTCACCGTCGTCTCCGACAGCGGCACGATGCGCACGCTCGAACTCACCGGCAGCACCTCCGTCCACCTGCTCGACGGGAATCTGCACACAGACGTGAACCGCTATCTCGAAATCCTGGCGGGCAACCACCAGGACGGCCTGCGCCACCTGACCCTCACCGACAACGGCCCAGCCGCTGCCCGCGAACTGCGCGTCTCCTACATCTCGGAGGTGCCCATCTGGAAGTGCACCTACCGCCTGCTCTTCGATAACAGAGCCGCGGCAGGAACCACCAAGACCGCCACGCTCCAGGGCTGGGCCGTCATCGACAACACCGTCGGCTCGGACTGGAACAACGTCGAACTCTCGCTCATCGCCGGCGCGCCGCAAAGTTTCCTGCAGCCCATTTCGCAGCCGTACTACTCACGGCGGCCGGAGATCGGCTTGCCGCAGGAAGCGCAGCTGACACCGCAGACACATGAAAGCGGGGAGCAAGTTGATCGAAGTACAGTGACGGCCCACGGGCAGCAAGTGGCCAGTGCTGGTGCCATTACAGGTTCTCTCGGCTTGAATACTAGCCAACAAATCGTGGGTCAGGGGGTCGGGCGAGGTGTCGGGAATGGATATGGACAAGGGAGTGGCGGTGGTACCTATCGACATGGAATGGAGGGCCGACCAGAACCCAAACGCGACCGCCTCAGCAATCTCGCCGAACCCCTAGCAGCGCCATCCCCCATCGCCTACGAAGACTCCGTCGCGGCTTCCATCACGCCCAACACCAAAACGGGCAGCTTTGACGACTACTTCGAATACAAACTCACCGAGCCAGTCACCATCCGTAAGAACGAATCCGCGCTCGTGCCCATCTTGCAAGCCAAGGTTGACGTCGACCCCGTCACCCTTTGGTCGCCCAGCCAGCCGCAGCCATTGCGGGCGCTCTGGCTCAAAAACACAAGCCAGCTCACGCTCGACCGCGGCAGCTTTTCCATCCTGGAAAACGGCAACTTCAGCGGCCAGGGCCTGCTCGATCCCATTCACCCCGGCGAGCGCCGCCTGCTCAGCTACGCCGCCGACCAAGCCGTGCGCGTCTCGACCGAGCCCATCGTGGACAGCAATGGCGGCACCCGCAAGGTCCAGCAGATCACCATTGCCAAGGGCATCCTAACGGAGAAGATTGCCGAGACCGCGCAGGAAAGCTACAGCATCCACAACGCCGCGTCCGATCCACGCACCGTCGTCGTGGAGCAGCCCCGCCGCGGCGGATGGGAGTTGAGCAGCGACGCCAAGCCGGAAGAAACCACTCCCTCGCTCTACCGCTTCCGCGTGAGTGCCGCGCCCGGTGCCACCGAGCACCTGCGGATCACGGAGCGCCACACCATCAGCACGCGCTATGCCCTGGCCAGCGCCGGCGAAGAGCAACTCACGCTTCTGCTCCGCCAGGACGGCGATCCCGCAGAGGTGGTCAAAGCGCTGCAGCCGATCCTCGAGACCAAGCGCCGCCTCGCCGACCTGGACGCGCAGATCGGCCAGCACAACCAGGAAATCGGCACCATTCAGAACGACCAGAACCGCCTGCGCGAAAACCTGAAAGCTCTGAAGGGCTCCGCCGAAGAACGCGCCCTGACCAAACGCTACACTGACGAACTCAACAGCCAGGAAGACCGGCTCAAGCTGCTTCGGGACCAGATCACCGGCCTGCAACAGCAACAGCAATCCAGCCGTGACACGCTGGCCGGTCAGCTGGAAGCGTTAAATCTTGAAGCAGCAATTTAGGATTGATTTTGCATGGCCAGTGCACTTGTCCGTCATTTCGACCGGAAAAGGCACAGCATCATCGTGCCTTCGGAGCGGAGAAATCTGCTTCTTGCTTGGGCTGCAAGGAAGCTTCAAGCAGAGAAGCGGCTTTCTCCATTTCGCGACCGCAACAGCATAGCCTTCGTGTCGCTGCTTCCCGTCGCTCCGGTCGAAATGACACTTAATTAAGTGGTGCAACTCTGGGCAAACGCTGGCTGCGAATACGTGCAGTCGACGCACTCATTCCGCGCTGAACACAGCTTCGACCGTCAACCCGAACAGCCGCGCGATCCGAAATGCCAGCGGCAGACTCGGGTCAAACCGTCCGGTTTCGATGGCATTCACCGATTGCCGAGAGACGGCCAGGCGTTCCGCAAGCTCCGCCTGGCTCCATCCCCGCTCTGCCCGCAACTCGCGCAAGCGGTTGTTCAACGGTAGGCACGCCGCATTACACGAAATGACATCATCGTAGCGACTACGAATAGATCCGCGGTCATCAGCGCCCACGGTATGCGCACCAGGTGCGCCGCAACCGCCACCGACCCTGCCAGCACGTCACATAGCAACGTGATGGCAAGTCCGGAAAGCATCGCCCGGATGGCCAGCGCCTTCACGAACTCATCCGTTTCCTCCGCCAGATAACGGCGCGCCACCAGGACGGCGGCAATCAACGGCAGCATCGGCAAAAGCGCAAAGAACCATTGATCCAGGGCCGAAGGCGTTCCGCTTGAAGGCGAACGAAGGACCGCGGTCACCGTCGAAGCGGCAACCAGGCCGCCCATCACACCTCGGAACTGGCGGCTGGTGCGCCGTTGCAACGGTGACCAGCTTTTTTCGCAATTCCAGAAACCAAGAGTCATCACACATCCCCCTTTGAAAGACAAGCTAACTTTACATCAAAGGAAGAGATTCGTGTCAAGTAGTCTTGTCGCGCAAGAGGACACCGTTACACGATAGGACGTAACCAGTGTTCACCACCTGCGACCCCTACAGGATGCTACTGTCCGCCGCCACTTGCCGCGGCCGGAGCGTCCGCATCACCTTTGGGGAAATAGCCGGAACGGGTACGCACGATGAGCCGGTTGTAGCCTTTTTCCTTTGCGTCCACGTGCACCGTGCGGTAGCCACCCACGCGCGCCGGCTTGGTCGGCGAGTAGGTCAGGGTGTACTGCTGGCGGATGTCCGCGGCCACCTGCGCGGCGATCGCGTCCACCTCGTCGATGCGCCGCGGAAAGTAGGCAATGCCGCCGGTCTGCTCCGCCAGGGACTGCAGCACGCGCCGCGCGTGGCGGCTTTCGCGCTTGTCCTCATCCGGCCCGAAGAGCAGGCCGATGCAGTAGACCGTCGGCCCGTCCAACGCCTGCACCCGCTTGATCGCGTCTTCCAGTGATGAGGTGGAGGCATTGTCATCGCCATCCGTGATCACCAGCAGTACCTGCTTTGGCTGCTTGGCGTTGCGCGTCAGGTAATCGGCGGAGGCCACGATGGCGTCATAAATTGCCGTGCCGCCAGCGGCTTTCACGTAGCCCAGCGAGGCTTCCAGTTTGTGAATGTCATTCGTGAAATCCTGGTCGATGTACGCCTCAAACGAGAAGTCCACCAGGAACGCTTCATCCTTGGGATTGGAGAGCTTGATCAGGTCCAGCGACGCCTTGCTTACCGCTGACTGCTTGTCATACATCGACCCGGAGCTGTCGATCAGGATACCCAGCGAGACCGGCAAATCCTCATGCCGGAACGACGAGATGGTCTGCGGAACTCCGTCCTCATAAACATGAAAGGCATCCTGGGTGAGCGTTTGCACAACGCGCCCATTGTTGTCCAGCACGGCAGCGTTCAGCCGCACCTCGCCCACGTTGGTGCGCAGGGTAAAGCCGCCACGTTCGCGCTGCACCTGCGGGTTGTTCGCCGCCGGCCCGTTACCCGGAGTTGTGGGTTTCAGAGGCGCGTCCCCGTCCGGCGATGGCACCGGATCGCGGTCCACGGTCAGCGAAGGTGCCTGCTGGATCGCCGGTGAAGCTGGAGTTGGAGACGTCTGCTGGCCCTGGGCAAGTGCCGCCGCCGGCAGCCATCCAGCCATCCACAGGACAGCGGCCCAACACCCTGCTTGTACGGCCTGTCCCACGCTACTCACTTGGTGCATAGTATCCCTGTCGGTTGTGCACAATCAGCTGCGGCAGCCCCTGCGGTGGATTCAGTTTCACTTTCAGTTTGCGCCAGTTTCCGTCCTTTTTCGGGTCGGTCGGCTTGTACCCCACCACATACTCATTGCGCAGCTCGGCGGAGATGCGCGAAGCGATGTCGCCCAGTTCCGCGACGTCCGTCACGCGAAAGAGCCGGCCGCCGGTCATGTCGCAAATGTCGCCCAGCAGCACCGGCCCTTCCTTCTCTTCGGTCGTCGCGGCGTACTGGTCGAAGATGCCAATGGAGTAAATCTGCACATCGCTCTCCCGCACGGCGCGCCGCAGTTCGCCCTCGGAGTAGCGCGACCGGTTGTCGCCGCCGTCGGAGATGATCAGCAGCGCTTTGCGCTCATATTTCGCGTCCTTCAGCTTGTTCACGCCCAGATATGTCGCGTCGATGAGCGCGGTGCGGTTTTGCGGCTTCAGCATGACCATGCGAGCGTCGATGTCGTCGATGTTAGAGGTGTAATCCACCACCACCGCCGGCCGGTCGTTGAAGGCAATCACGAAAAATTCGTCCTGCGGATTCGATGTCCGCATGAACTCGCTCAGGGCCTTGCGGGCGCGAGCATATTTGGAGTTCATGCTGCCGCTCAGGTCAAAGATGATGCCGATGGTGACCGGCGCGTCATCGGTGGAGAAGCTGCGGATCGTCTGCGGCTGATTGTTTTCGTAAACGTAAAAATTTTCGCGCTCCAGCCCTGTCACGAGCCGATTCTGTGTGTCGGTTACCGTCATGGGCACCAGCACCAGGTTGGCCTCCACGCGGATCACACCGGAGCGCGCCAAGCCCTTCGCTGCTGCCTTGTCACCGGTCGCTGAATCGGTTTTTGGCTTTTCCGGAGCGGGTTTGGACGGAGTTTGCGGGTTGCCGAGCGGGTTCTCCTGTCCATGGGCCGCACCGGAGGCGCAGGCCAGCATGAAGAGCAGCACCAGCGGACAAGCGTGTGCCCAGCGGCGGAAACGGCGACCGACTTGACGGAAATGCATCCCTCGACTCCAGCTCACAAACCTGCCCAGACCAAAACACGATGTCGTCACGCCGCTTGTCGTCGCCAAAGCGAGCCATCTCGCCCGCCAGAAACGGTAGTGCGGTCTTTACTTCCTGAGACGGTTCATAGCGAGTCAGAGTTACCAGCGGCGAACAGGCCGGCAGAGCCTGATTTTACGTGACGCACATCGACATGCGCACTGGCGCGCCAGGAATAAAGCCCGGCGCAAGTGACGGCACGCGATTCGGCGCAGATTGCCACGCCGGATGAGGTGGATCTGAAGTGAACCAGCAGGCACGGTGCGTTCCATAGTGCATGGAGCGCACCGCTCAGTGTGCCGCGCCCTCCGGAGCGTTCTCGCCTTCTTTTGGCTTGCTGAGCAGAAATGCCAGGAAGAACATACCGGCGGTCAACCACGCCAGCATCCGGTACACGTCCATGTAGCCCAGCACCGTGGCCTGCTGCACCAGCTGGCTGTAAATGCTTGCCTGGCCCGCCATATTGCCGATGCCGCCATACACGGGGCTGGCCCCCTGCAGAAAGCTGCTGAGCGATCTCACCTGGGCCGAGAACTGATTGTTGGCGTAGCTCATCGCATTCTGCATCCGGTCCTGGTGATAAAGCGATCGGTTCGTCACTGCGGCATTCGTAATCGAAATCAGGATCGATCCGCCGATATTTCTCGCGAAATTGATCAGCCCGGAGACCTGGTTGCTCGCCTCCCGCGGCAGCCCCACGTAGGCCGCATTGGTAAGGGCGATGAAGGCAAACGGAATCGGCAGCACCTGAATCACCCGCAAGACCGATGCGTAGCCGAAGCTCATTTGCAGGGTGAGGTGCGTGGAAGAAAACCAGAACGCCGCCGTGAATCCGACAAAGGTGGCCGCGACCAGGTTCCGCGCGGAGAACTTTCCAGTCAGCACACCGGCCAGCGGCGCGGCAATCAGCAGCGCCAATCCGCCGAGCGTGAGTGCCTTGCCGGCGTTTGTGGCCGTATAGCCCAGCAATGCCTGCAGGAACTGCGGCTGCAGTACCGTGCCCGCATTCAATATGCCGCCGACCAGCAACATCAAAAAGCAGCAAATGGCAAAGTTCTTGAACTTGAACAGACGCAGATTCATGATCGGCGTCTTTGCCCCGCGCAGTTCCCAAAAAATCAGCGCGGCCATACCGGCAACAAAGAGCACCGCGAAGAAGCGGATGAAGTTGGACTGAAACCAGTCGTTCTCCTCCCCCTTGTCGAGCGCGATCTGCAGGCCTGCCATGGCGATCGTCAGCAAGCCAAGGCCGATATAGTCCACGTTCAGCAGATTCTTGCGGTCGTGCTTGATCCACGGCGGATCTTCCACCAGCCGCGTGACCAGCAGCACCGCCATCACGCCCACGGGGATATTGATGTAAAAAATCCAGCGCCAGGAGTAGTTGTCTGTGATCCATCCGCCGAGCGTGGGCCCGATGGAGGGAGCCAGCACCGCCACCAGCGCGTACAGGCTGAAGGCCAGCCCACGCTGCTTTTCGCTGAAGGAATCCGCCATAATCGCCTGCGCCATGGGCTGCAGGCCGCCTCCACCCGCGCCCTGCAGCACACGAAAGAGCAGCAGCAGCGGCAACGACGGTGCAATGCCGCACAGAAAGCTCGACACCGTGAAGAGCACGATGCACAGCATGAAGAAGTTCTTGCGGCCCAGCACGCTGGAAGCCCAGCCGCCCAGCGGCAGCACAATCGCATTCGCCACCAGGTAGCTGGTCAGCACCCAGGTGCCCTGGTCCGGGCTGGCCGCCAGCGATCCCGAGATGTGCGGCAGCGCCACATTCGCAATGGAGGTATCCAGCACCTCCATGAACGCAGCCAATGCCACCACGCCCGCGATGACCCATGGGTTCGTCTTCGGTTTCCACTGCTGCTCTGCCACGGGCGTTCCTTTTGCGGGATAGCTTCGATTTGGATGGCTGCTTTGCGCTTTCAGATGCAGCGGCACTCAAGGCAAAGCTGGTCCCCTCGTACAATCAAGGCGGGCAGCGTGATGCGCATCCGATCCGCCGGCTCAAAACGCTCCAAGAAAGATCCCCCGCCCAACTCATGCGTATTTACC
This sequence comes from uncultured Terriglobus sp., assembly GCA_964246215.1. Lineage (GTDB taxonomy): Bacteria > Acidobacteriota > Terriglobia > Terriglobales > Acidobacteriaceae > Terriglobus. The sequence continues at coordinate 80,234 of CAXTPQ010000008.1, forward strand.
CATTCCGTGCCCTCCGCTACAACACGGCCAAAGTCCAGCTTGAGGACGTGGTCACGCAGCCCTACGACAAGATCTCCCCGGCCATGCAGGACGCCTATTATGCGCGCAGCCCGTTCAATCTGATCCGCGTCATTCTGGGCCGCCGCGAACCGGACCAGCCGGACAACAACGTCTACACGCGTGCCGCGCAATCCTTGCAAGACTGGCGCCGCGAGGCCGTGCTGGTGGAGGAGCGTGAGCCCGCACTGTACGGCTATGCCCAGCGCTACCAGGTGCCTGGAACGGAGGAGGTGCGCGAGCGCCGCGGCCTGATTTGCCTGGGCCACCTGTACGACTACGCCGAGCAGGTCGTCTATCGCCACGAACAAACTCTCAGCAAGCCAAAGAGCGACCGCCTTTCTCTTTTCAAAGCCACGCGCACTTATTGCGAGCAGATTTACATGCTTTACAGCGACCCGGCCTTTACCGTCGAAAACCTGATCTTTGGTTCAGGGCAGGGCGGCGCAAAGGATGGCGAGCCGCGCACCGTGCCCGACCAGACCGTTACCGACGAGTATGGCGTTGTCCACATGCTCTGGAAGGTGAGCGATCCACAGGCGCTGAACCTGATTGCCACCGCGCTGGCCGACAAAAAGCTCATCATCGCCGACGGCCACCATCGTTATGAAACAAGTGTGACCTACGCCCGCGAGCGTGCCGCCGAACTGGGCATCGCCGACTCCACGCAGCATCAGAACGGCCATCGCAGTGAAGCTGCTTTCGGGAATCGCGACGAGTCGCCATCGGAAGCAGCGGACGAGCACGCGGCATCACCGCTGCCCGTGCCGGCCTTTCCGGAAGCGGCAATGATGATGACGCTCGTCAACATGGACGCCCCCGGCATCACCATTCTGCCCACCCATCGCGTGGTCTACGGCCTGCCGGAGTTCTCCACCGACGACTTCCTGAACCGCGCCCGCGAGTACTTCGACATCGAGCCGCTCGCCACGGGCGCAGCCGCCGGTCACTCCGACGCGGAGAAGATTGAGGATGCCGCCGAACTGCTTGCTCCGCTGAATGCCACCGCCGGCGTCGCCTTTCTGGCGGTCACGCGGGACGGCCACTATCTGCTGAAGGCGAAACCCGGTGTCGCGGAGGAAGCGCTGCAGCAGTTCTCCCCTCGGCAGCGCGCGCTGGATGTCGTGCAGCTCCACTCGCTGGTGCTCGAGCAACTTCTCGGCCTGACGCCGGAGATGATCCGCGAGCAGCAAAGCTTGAGATATCTGCGTTCCGCACCGGAAGCCCTGGCCCAGGTCGCTCGCAACGAAGCTGACATCGCTCTGCTTATCAAGCCGGTCACGCTGGACCAACTCAAGACCGTTTCGCTGAGTGGCGAAGTCATGCCACAAAAGTCGACAGACTTCTACCCCAAGCTGCTCAGCGGCCTCGCCTTCTACGCCCTGGATTGAGGAGACGCAGCGGGTACGGAGAATGGGGTGGCCCACCTTCACGACGGATCCATTGTTGTTAAGGTGGGTTCTTCCGCACCGGTAAGGGCTACAATCAGCAACGACTCCCTGTGCGATCACCGCTTTCCATCGCTGCCCTGTTCACGGCCGTTGTTCTCGCGGCACCAGCATCGGCTCAGCGCTACACGGTCCTGCTGGACCCGGCGCGCGGCGGCACCGAGTATGGCGCGCGCATCGACGACCAGACCTACGAAAAGCAGGTCACGCTTGAGATTGCAAACCGGCTGCGCGCCCTGCTCAACGCCCGCGACTTTGACGTGGTGCTCACCCGCGAAGCGGATACCCAGATCACCAACGAAAAGCGTGCCGCCGTTGCCAACACCAGCAAACCTGTAGCATGCCTCTTGCTGCACAGCACCGCCGTGGGCACCGGTCTCCACCTCTACACCACGTCGCTGGAACAGGCGCCTCCCGCCGCGGCGGCTGTTCTTTGGGATGAGGCGCAATCGCCCTTTGTGCAACGCTCGCAACGCCTTGGCAACGAGCTCACCACCGCCTTCACTCGCTCGCGCATCCCAGTCAGCAGCGGCCGCACATGGATCCGCCCGCTGGACAACATGCAATGTCCGGCTGTCGCGATTGAGATTGCACCGGAGTCGGCCCGTACCACGGCCAGTGACCGCGGCTACCAGAACCGCATCGCTTCGACCATCGCGGGGGCCCTGCTCTTCTGGCGCGGCCACACGGACATCATGCAGTCCATCCTGCCCCCGCCCGCACCACCGCCGGAGAACAAGCCCAAGCCGCCCGCGGTCAAACCGGCGGCACCGGACACCGCAGAGCCAAAGCCGGCTGTTCGCGGCACAGGTGCGCCCGAATGATCCCTCGCTATCAGCGCATCCTCTTTGTCGTCCTGCTGGTCAGCTCGGTCGTGCTCGCGTTTCTGCTGTACAACCATCACCTGCACAACTACACGCTGCGCGACGACTCCACCAATGATGCGCCCATCGCAGCGCCAGCCTATGCCGCCTCTGAGAATGTCTCGCTCGCGCTGGCCAACGACAGCGACGGCTCCATCACCGCGACGGAGCGCCCGCTCGCTCTGCCTTCCCAGCCGGCGGTTCGCGCCCGCGCTCTGTTGGAACACCTGCTCGCCGAATACACACTGCCCAAATCGCTTCACCACATTGGCGGAGGCATCGCCGTGGAAGATGTCTACCTGCTGGACCTGCCGCTCGGCGCACCCGAACTGAAAAACGCGGACGGAAGCATCGCCGGGATCGCCAAAGTATCAGCGACGGACGCGGCGCTGAACGATCCGCTTGCCCACGCCACCGGCAAGCTCGCCATCGTCAATCTCCGCTCCTCCTGGTGCGACGCACACCCTTCCGGCATCACCGTGGAAACGCTCACCATCGACTCCATTCTGGGGACGCTGCACAACAACCTGCCCGATATCACCAAGGTGCGCTTCCTTGTCGACGGCCAGCCCCGCGCCACTCTCGCCGGCAATGTCGTTCTCGACCGCACCTACGATTCAGTCGACACGGCCAACGTCGTAACTCCGGCGCACGAGGAATAAGGCTTTCGCATGAACCGCAGACCCACCATCGGCGTCTTCGACTCAGGCTTTGGTGGCCTGACCGTTCTGCGCGCCCTGGCCGCTGCCCTGCCCGGGGCCAACTATCTCTACCTGGGCGACACCGCGCGGCTGCCTTACGGCTCCAAATCCGCCGAAACTGTCACCCGATATACCGCGGCGGCCATCCGCTGCTTCGCCGATCGGGGCACCGATCTGGCCGTCATCGCGTGCAACACCGCCTCTGCTCTGGCTTTGCCCACTCTCACGGCGGCATCGCCTTTGCCGCTCGTCGGTGTCATCGAACCGGGCGCGCGCGCCGCCGCCAACGCAGTGGCACTCTCGGCGAACAACATGCCCGGAACACGCTCGCAGCCCGTGCGTTCCACTGTTCTCGTGCTCGCCACGGAAGCCACCGTCCGCTCCCATGCCTACGCCACTGCCCTTGGCCAACGTAGGGTTGCAGTCCATGAGAAAGCCTGCCCGCTGCTGGTGCCGCTGGTGGAGGAGGGCTGGATCAACCATCCCGTGACCGCACAAGTTGCCGAAATCTACCTGAGCGAAGCCCTGCGGGAGATGGGCCCGGCTAACCCGCCCGCCGCCATCCTGCTGGGCTGCACGCATTACCCCGTGCTGCGAACGTTGATGGAAGAGACCGCCACCGCCCTGATCGGACCATTGCCGATCGTTGATTCCGCCGAAGCTACGGCTGCGCACGTCAGTACCCTCTACTCAGGCATGACTTACCAGGCAGGGCAAAGTCCCGCCATTCACTTCCTCGCGACAGATTCCCCCGAAAAGTTCCAGCGTCTCGGCGAACAATTTCTTCACCGCCCCATCGGAACAGTCGAAGTTATCAACCTCGACACACAGCCCAGCTAAGCATCATCTACTGATTACCTGCTAGCGACTTAGCACTTACGACTTAGCACTCAACATTCACCTGCTATCCTGCGCAGAGCCATGCCCTACTTGCTGAAGTCCGAACCCGACATGTACTCCTTCGACGACCTGGTCCGCGACAAGGAAACTGTCTGGGACGGCATCAAGAATCCACAGGCACTCCTCACGCTGTGCAACATGCGCAAGGGCGAGCACTGCATCATTTATCACTCGAATTCCGGCAAAGAAGCCGTGGGCACGGCGACGGTGCTGTCGGTCGATGCGGCCGATCCCAAGGCTCCTATTGTGAAGTTGAAGGCAGGAAAGCGCCTCAGATCTCCCAAGTCGCTCGCCGCCATGCGTGAAGCTCCCGTCTTTGAAGGGTCGATTCTTTTCCGCCAGTTCCGGCTCTCCGTTGTGCCGCTCACTGACGAACAGTACGACTGGCTCCTCGCCTAACGCTGCACGATCAGGGTGTCCACCTTCATCTGGCTCCATCGCCGTCTAACGTGTGAGCCAGATGCGTGAGCTTTGCGAAGGTAAGCCACCCCTTTAACATGAAGGCATGGCCGATACGCAAGATCTTCGTGACTCTGGGATGGTGACATCGACAGCACCGGAGCCCCTGATCCTGCAGTCCCCGCCAGCACCGGCCCCGGCCAAAGCTCCACCCACAAAAAAGAAAGACCAGCCTCGTGAGGAGGCCTCGCACTCGCCCTTCTCCGTGACCGTCGGCAAGGTCTATGACGGACCCATGGACCTCTTGCTCGATCTCATCCGCAAGCAGGACATCGACATTTACGACATCCCCATCGCGAAGATCACACAACAATTTCTTGCCTATACCGAGCAGCTTCGCCAATCGGATGTCGACTCCGCCGGCGACTTCATCTACACGGCTTCCTTGCTCATTCACATCAAAAGCAAGATGCTGCTGCCGCGCGAAGCCGCGCAGATCACGCTGGGTGAAATTGATGACCCACGCCGCGAACTCGTCGAGCGCCTGCTGGAACATGAGCGCTTCAAGGCCGCCGCACAAATGCTGCTGCAGAAGCAGCAAATTGAGGACGCCACCTGGAGCAACCCCGGCTCAGCCGAGTTCAAGGAAGCCGCCACTGCTGAACGCGAGATCGCCGCGGACACAACCGACCTCGCGCGCGTCTTTCAGGAAGTCCTGGAGCGCATCCGTACACGGCCCGTTCTCAACGTGGACGAGGACAGCGTGACTGTCGCGCAAATGCTGGAGTACACCAAGCGCCGGCTCATGCTGGAGGACCGGCCCACCTCACTTCGCAAGCTGCTGCAGAACACGCATTCGCAGCAGGCACTCATCTGCATGTTTCTGGCGATGCTGGAACTCGTGCGCCTGCAGGCGATTCTGCTGCGGCAAGGCGAAAAATTCGGCGACATCGCCATCAAAAAAACAGAACATTTCGACGATGTGCTCGCCCACCAGGAACGTCTGCGCGACGACTGGCGTTGAGCTATTCCGGCCATCCTGCTTTCCGCTTGACTGTGCAGCGTCCGTCGGTTTCTATGTGAAGAATGCAAACACTCGGCGTCAGCCGTCCTGAAGAGCGCGAAGACAACTTCTTCCAACGACTATTCTGGCCAACGGTCCGCAACCAGTATGACGTCGATCTGGTCGGCCGCCGAGGGTTTTGGCTCGCCTTTGCAGTGGGCGTGCTCTCCGGCGCCGTGAATCTAGCGAGCGGTAGCTGGGTAGTTGCCCTCTTAACGGCATCCGTCTTTCTTCTTGGTGCCGCCGGCATTCGTGAAAGAAGCACGCCTGCCTCGGCCGCGGTCTTTACGCTGTACTTCCTGGGTGTCGTTTGCCAGTGGATTCTCGAAATCTTTGGCAAGGCGCATGCAGCGAACCCGTTCATCAGCCTGGTCTGCATGGCACTGCTGCTTTCCTGCGTGCGCGCAACTGCGCTTTCCAAAGACTTCACCGCTGCGGGCGATACCGAGTTCCCCCTCGACGACAAACGACAGCGTCCTTCAAAAGATCAGCAATAGTTTTCCCAAGACGGTCTGGCCCAGACTCCGAATTATTTTCTTTGTACTCGCAGGCTGCCTGATCACTCTTGATATCCTCAGCACGATCGCCCTGATGGGAACAGTTCCCCGGCAATAGAGATGTAAA
>CAXTPQ010000009.1:0-14412 GCA_964246215.1 uncultured Terriglobus sp.
CCGCGGGTCGGAGGCGACGACCTTGTTGAGAAACACCATGCCTGCCTCCAGCCCGTTCAGCAGACGTTGCTGCTCGACGGGTTCTTCCGTCCAAACAGAGGCACCTAGGCCATAAGGTGTGTCATTGGCAATGCTGAGAGCTTCGTCGACATCGTTTGCTCGAAAGAGCAGAGCGACGGGACCGAAGATCTCTTCCCGGTACACCGCCGAGTTGCGCGCCACGTTGTCAATGACCGTTGGCTCAAAGAAATAGCCGTTGCCCACCATGCGCGTGCCGCCGGTCAGGATGCGTCCGCCCGCCGCCACACAGGCGCGAATCTGCTCTTCCAGCCGGCTCAGCGCCCGTTCGCTGCTGAGTGGGCCCACATCCGTTTCGCGCCGCATGGGGTCGCCCACACGCAGTTGCTCCATTTGTTGCACAAAACGCTGCTGAAAACTGCCGAAGAGCTGGTTATGAACAATGAACCGTTTGGCCGCGATGCAGGATTGACCCCCGTTGATCATGCGCGCCTGCACGGCGGCGGCAATTGCCTGGTCGAGCCGGGCGGAGGGCATGACGATGAACGGATCGCTCCCGCCCAGCTCAAGCACTGTTTTCTTCAGCAGCCATCCGGATTGCGCGGCAATGGCTCGTCCCGCATCCTCGCTGCCGGTCAGCGTGGCCGCGATCACGCGCGGGTCGTTCAGCACGCCTTCCACCGCGTCCGCCTCCACCAGCAATGCGGCCACACCGCCACGCACAAAGCCGGCGCGGCGTACCAACGCCTCAATCGACAGGGCGCACTGCGGCACGCTGGGCGCATGCTTCAGCAGACAAACATTGCCGCCCATGAGTGCGGGCGCGATGAAGCGGAAGACCTGCCAGAAGGGGAAATTCCACGGCATGATGGCAAGCACGATGCCCATGGGCTCGTACTGCACATAACTCTGGCCGGCCTCGCTGCGGACGACCTCCGGCGCAAGGAACTTCGCCGCATTGCCGGCGTAAAAACGGCAGCAATCGGCGCATTTGTCGATCTCGGTTTCGCTTTCCGCGATCGGCTTGCCCATTTCCAGCGTAATGGTTCGCGCCAGGTCGGCACGCTCCTCTTCCAGCAGGGTGGCGAGCTTGCGCAGGCAAAGCGCGCGATGCTCCAGGGGAGTCTGGCGATGCTGTGCAAAGGCCTCTGCCGCAAGATCGAGCTTAGCTTGCAGAGCTTCCGGCGTGAGTGCTGGAAAGGTGCGGACCACAGTGCCGCTTGCCGGATTGATGGACTGAATGGGCATGCCGCGTAGTGAGTCAGGCAGAGAGGTGGCGCAGCGTCTCCGCCAGCACCTGCACGCCGTAGCCCACGCTTTCTACCGTAGCAAATTCGTCCGGCCGGTGGCTCACGCCGTTGCGGCAGGGAATAAAGAGCATGGCCGCGGGAGCGAGGCGCGCCATGAAAAGTGAATCGTGATAGGCGCGGCTGACCATGCGCCGCGTGGTCAAACAAAGCTGTGCGGCGGCGTTCTGCATTACGGAAAGGATCGCCTCATCGCACCGCGCGGGCGGGTCGGCGTTCACCTGCTCCAGGGTGATGCTCACGCCGCGCCGTGATTCGATGTCCCGGCTGGCGCGGTAGACCGCATCCAGAACACTTTCGCGGCGGCCTGGGTCAGTGTCGCGCACGTCCAGCTCAAGATCGACGCGGCTGGGTACGCTGTTCACGGCACCGGGATAAATCCTTGCAGTGCCCACCGTGGCCACCGTATCGATGGCACCGGTTGCAAATGCGGCACGCTCAACGGCGAGAATGACTTCGGCTGCGGCGCACATGGCATCGCGACGATCCGGCATGAGCAGAGCTCCGGCGTGGCCACCCGCACCGTCGATGCGGATTCGATAACTCGCAGGTGCGGCGATGTCGGTCACCAGGCCAAGCTGAAGGCCGTCCCGTTCCAGCAGCGGGCCCTGCTCGATGTGGAGTTCCAGAAAGGCGCTGTAGTGACCGGGGCGGAGGCGGATGTTCTCGAGTGAACCGTGGTACCCCGCTTGTTGCCGGAGTTCCGCGAGGTTCATGCCATTGCTGTCGAGCAGGGCATCGGCGCGCGCGGGGTCGAGCGTGCCGGCAAGCAGCCGACTGCCGAGGCAGCCGATGCCGAATCGGGTTGGCTCCTCGGCGGTGAACATCAGCAGTTCGATAGAGCGGCGCGGCCGGTACCCGCAGCGTTGCAGTGCGCGGATCGCTTCCAATCCGCCAAGCACGCCAACCGTGCCGTCATACATGCCCGCGTGCGGAATTGCGTCGATGTGGGAGCCGGTGCAGACGGCCGGCAACTCGGTTTCGGTGCCCGCCCAGCGAGCGAAGGTGTTGCCCACGGCATCTTCACGCACCTGCAGGCCGGCTTCCGCATAGAGGGATTTCAGGGACGCGCGGGCGCGCAGGTCATCTTCAGAAAAAACAATGCGTGTGACGGCACGTTCGCCGGGGTTGCCGGTCTGCTCGCATTGGGTAAAGCTGGCGAGCGTATCGAGTTCCTGTTGCAGGCGGCCTGTCTCAACGTGTGGCGATAGGCTCATCGCATCCGCTCCCCAGAAGACGCGTCAAGCGGTTGCCGGTTCCAGTCTTTGTAGATCAGGTAACGCGTGGGTACCGGGCCAAGCGCGCCGAACCACTGCGGACAAAAAGGTGCCATCCAGATGAAATCTCCCGCCGTGACCGGGTACCAGGCGTCGCCCAGGCGGTAGATGCCCTCGCCCTCCAGCATGAGCAGGCCATGCTCCATCACGTGTATTTCCACTTGGCTCAGGCGCGCGCCGGGCTGGTAGGTCATAAGATTCACGGCGAAATCGAAGGCGGCCTCGGCGGGTAAAAGCGCCTGCACTTGAATGGCTTCATCGCCGTTCAGCGGCCTGGGCGCGACTTGGCTTTCAGCACCGGAGACGATGCTTGCGGGTGGCTGAATCTCAGCCATCGGCACGTACGTCTTTTCGATAACCACAGCACGCGCAGGTTCATGAGCCCTGAGTGTGTGCTTCTGGCCTTGTGGGATGAAAGCGAACTCGCCCGTTCGAAGGTTCTTTACCTGACCGGCGCTGTCCAGATGCATCGTGCCTCCCAGGACATACAGGAAGCGCGAACCGATCGCGGCCCCGAGTAAACCGTTCCGCTCCAGCACCGCCGTGTATTGCGTAAAGGCCGCACCCGCGACAGGTGCAATGTGGATAGCAGCGGTGGCGCACTCCATCCCAGGCAACGCCGTGTAAACGAAGCTGTCCGGCGTGTGCAGCAGGTGGTCTGCCGCGCTGCGGCTGCGTGTGGCACCAAGGTGGTGCAGGCTCATCGCGCACGCTCCCGTTCCGCAAGCGATTGCAAAAAGTACTCGCCTGCACGGAGGGCAAGGGCCACGTCGTCCACGGCGACCGACTCGTCTGGATGGTGGCTGATGCCGCTCGGTGTGCGCAGAAAGAGCATGGCCGCGGGCATGTGCGGGGCAACGATCATGGCATCGTGCCCGGCACCGCTCACGATGCGGCGGATGGGCGGAGCAATTGCGTCCACCGCGTCTTCCAGCAGCCTCATCAGACTGCGATCCATGGCAACGGCCGGTTGTTCCAGCGTGGATCGATGTGTGACACGCACACCGCGCTCGGCGGCACAGCTATTTGCCAGCGCGAGAAGGGCAGCGACGGCTTCGTTGCGCACAACGTCGCGCGCGGAGCGCACGTCCAGCGTGGCATGCACCTCACCGGCGACCACATTGCCCGCGTTCGGGCTCGCACTGATGCTGCCCACGGTGGCAACAACGCCGGAACTCTGCCGCGCGTACTGCTCCACACTCACGATCCACGCGGCAGCCGCTGCAAGCGCATCCTGGCGAAGGTGCATGGGCGTGGTGCCCGCGTGGTTGGCGGCTCCGGTGAAGCGCAGGTCGAAGCGGCTCTGGCCCGCAATGGTCTCCACTACGCCGAGCGGCAGGCCTTCGCTCTCCAGTGCGGGGCCCTGTTCGATGTGGAACTCCAGATAACCGCGGGCGTTCCGCAGGCGGGCTTCACCGAGCTTCGCCGGGTCCAGGCCGTAGTTGCAAATCGCCTCACGCGCGGTCACGCCGTTGCTATCGCTCCGGTCCAGCATTGTCTTTGTCAGCTCACCCACAAGGGCGCGCGAACCAAGAAAAGGCGTGGCAAAGCGCACACCTTCCTCCTCTGAAAACGCAATGACTTCCAGCGGGAACGGAAGCGGATCGCTTGCGAAACGTTTCGCAAGAGCGATGCCGAGCATCACGCCGAGAATGCCGTCGTAGGCTCCGGCGTTCGGCACCGTGTCGAGATGCGAGGCGATGACGAATGGTGCCGATCCGCTGTGGCCTGACTCGAGCCGGCCGCGCAGGTTGCCGGCGGCATCCATCGTCACGGTCATGCCAGCCTCGCCCATCCATTCGCCGACTTTGCCATTGACGCGGCGCATGGCTTCGGAAAGGAAGGTGCGGGTCGTTTCGCCATCCACATCCGTAATGAGCGCAAGCTCGCGGCAACGCGCGACTGCCAGCGCAGCTGCCGCGCTTGCATCGGCTTGCGTGAACGCGAAAGCGCGTGTGGACGCGGCTGTCATGAGCGTGTGACTCTCGCCTGGATGTAGCCGCTGGGATCGTCGATGGGCATGAAGATCTCGTTGGCATTGCTCTGGCCAAAGGCTTGCAGATCGACCAGGATGTTGTGGCGATTGGGCATGGTCAGCGTGATTTCTTCTAACTCGTCCACGGCGCTGATCGCATCGCTGGCCATGGCGTAGAGTGTCTGCTGAACCGACAGGGAATTGTGCGTGGCAAAGGTGTGCAGCAGGCTTTCGCGCACGCGGCGGCGCAGGTGGTGGAAGTCAGTCGAGCCATCCTCGTATGTCCACTGCGCCGTGACGGCGGTGCCGAGCAGGCGGTCCGCCGTCTCCTTCAGCGTGGTGTATTCATCCCGCTTGAAGCCCTCAAAGCCGGATTGAGCTGTCTTGAGAACCACCATCTCGTCAATGCCGCATTGCAACTCGACGCTTTCGCGTGTGCGGCGGAGGATTGCCGTGGCCAGTTCGTTGGAGCCTTTCATGAAACTGTGTGGATGCGGCACACCATCGACGGCAAGCCGTTTCCAAAGCGCGGACTCAATGTGCACTTCCACGGCACTCACACGGCCATTGCGCGAAAGCAGAAACTCGGAAAGCTCTGCGGCGAACTCCTCCATGGTGGCCGCGTTGGACTGTTGCGCGCGCGCATAGACGGTGTTCTTCATGGTGTCGGTCGCCAGCACATCCGTGTTGTCGCCGTGGAGGTAAACGGCGCTGTACTCGCCCTCCAGCAGCACGCGCACCGTCCAATCATGCAGCTCATGCATGGTGCCCTGGCGCGTCACCTTCATCAAGCGGACACCGGTTTTGCCGTAGCGGTTTTCACGCAGCGTGGGCATACGTTAGCTTCCCCGGTAAGTGGTGTAGCCGTTGGCGGTGAGCAGCAACGGGAGGTGATAGTGCGCCTCGCCTTTACGCGCGGCAAAGGTGATTTCTACCGTTGGATACAGGCCTGCAATGCCTTCCCGTTCGTAATAGCTGCCGGTGGCAAAGCGGACAGTGTAGATGCCCGGCTCCAGCGCGGTCCCATCCGGCAGCAGCGACCGGACGCGTCCGTCGGCATCGGTCAAAACAGCGTTCAGTGTCGTCCACTCGCCGTTGCAGTCGCGGTCCAGTTCCACGGCGACGCCCGCCGCCGGTTTGCCCGTCGCTGTGTTCAGGATGTGTGTGGAGATACTCATGCTTGGTGTGCTTCCCCCTCGGCAAGCCAGCGCTGCAGGCGCAGTTGAGTGATCTGCCGCTGCTGTTCCGCGGCTTCGTGCACTTCGGCTTCCGGGGTGTTGAGCAGGCGTGACTCCAGAAGAGTCAGGATCTCCGCCGCGGTGCGGCCTGCCGCACGCACCAGGAACACACGGCCGAACTTTTCTTCATAGGCGCGGTTACCCTCTGCGATACGACTGTGCAGATTCCGCTCGGCCGCCAATGCACCCTGCTCTGCTTCGCTCCATTGCAGAGATATCCGCGTGGCCTGACCTTCCGCATGCCGTTCTCCAATGCGAGGGTGACTGCGGAATGCCTCATCCCAATCGGCCTCCCCTCTGCCCCACCATGCGGCATCGCTGGCTGCCAGCAGCTCCGGCAGGCTGCCCAGTGGCCGGCGCACGGCCAACGCCGCTGCCCATGCGCGTGAGCCGTTGCAGGGCAGAATGGCTTCGGCTGCTTCTGTCTGGCTCATGGCATTCCACCTGTCGAGAAAGCGCATTGGAGAGGCCAGCATACATCGTGCAGAAATCAATCGCTACAGGCTGCGCCGGAACTCGCGGCCGGGCGGTGCAGAGGGAAATGCACCGTTGCGGAAAACTGTTTCACCGCGCAAGACTGTTTCCACAACGCGGCCCCGCAGCACCTCACCCAGGTAGGGCGAGATCTTGTGACGGTGATGCAGGTGCTTCTCGGCGAGAGTAAACCGGAGCTCCGGATCGAAGACAACGAAGTTTGCATCGCGGCCTGTAGCAATGGCTCCCACCTGTGCAGACAAACCCGCCAAGACAGCGGGTGCGGCACTCATCCAGCGTGCCATGTCGCCGAGGGTGAAGCCGCGCGCCTGCGCTTCCGTCCATACCACTGGAAGAGCGGCGGAAAGGCTGGCGATGCCGCCCCAGGCAGCATTGAAGCGGCCATCTTCGCGCTGCTTCATGGCGGGCGGGCAGGGTGAATGGTCCGTTGCGATCAGGTCGATGGTGACATCGCGCAGACCCTGCCACAGCGCCTCACGATTGGCGCGGGAGCGGATCGGCGGTGCGCACTTGAACTCGGTCGCGCCATCCGGGATTTCTTCCGCTGCCAGATGCAGGTAGTGCGGGCAGGTTTCCACCGTGAGAGGCAGGCCTTGGTCCTTCGCGCTCTGCAGCATGGGCAAGGCAAGCGCGGTGCTCAGGTGCACAATGTGCAGGCGAAAACGGTGCCGCCGGCACAGCTCAAGCAGCATGGCGATGGCGGCAAGCTCCGCTTCATCGGGCCGGCTCGCCAGATACGTGTTGTACCGGTGCCACCCAGGGTCGGCTGGTGATGGCAACGTCGCAAGCGCGGCGTCGATCGGTGGCTGCAACTCCGCATGCACCAGCAGCGGCAACCCTGTGCGTGCCACGATGGGCAGAGCCGACTCAAGGTTCGCCAGGTCGATGCTGGTGAAGCCTTCGCATCCGGGATAGACGAGGAAGCATTTAAAGCCGGGCACGCCGGCCCTGGCCAGCGCTTCCAGGTGCGGCTGGTTGCCGTCCACCGCGCCACCCCAGCTCCTCCAGTCCACCATGCATTTGCCGGCGGCCGCGGCGCGCTTTGCTTCCAGAGCGGCAACGGTCGTGGTCTCCGGCAGACAATTCAACGGCATGTCAACGAGCGTGGTGAAACCACCCGCGGCTGCGGCGCGCGTTCCTGTGGCAAAGCCTTCCCATTCCGTGCGGCCGGGCTCGTTGATGTGCACATGCGTGTCCACCAGGCCGGGCAGCAGCGCGCATCCTTCTGGCACATGGAGGATCTCCGCATCGGGCGGGATACTATCGGAAGCGCACAGATGATCGATGCTGCCAGCGACGGTAATGACGGCCCCATTGAACTCCCCATGGGGAGTGACAATGCGGCGGCAGAGCCAGGCTTTGCGCATGCAACATTATGCCGCCCCGGTGCACCGCACGGGTGCGATACTACGTGGACAGATGACCCCACCGGACCCACAGTTCATGCGGCTTGCCATTCAGCTTGCGACGGACAACGTACGCACTGGACGCGGCGGCCCGTTTGGTGCCGTGGTGGTTCGCGATGGTGAGGTGATTGCGGCGGAGGCGAACTCGGTCACACGGACCAACGACCCCACCGCGCACGCTGAGGTGAATGCCATCCGCGCGGCATGCACGAAGCTCGGCGGCTTTCAACTCACCGGCTGCGATGTCTACAGCTCCTGCGAGCCGTGCCCCATGTGCCTGGCGGCGCTGTACTGGTCGCGTTGCCGGCGCATTTTTTACGGCAACACCGAACAGGATGCCGCAGTGGCCGGCTTTGACGACAGCTTCTTGTACAAAGAGATGGCACGGCCCGCGAGTGAGCGAAGCATTCCCATTGCGCGGCTGCTGGGCGAAGAGGCGATCAGCTCGTTCGATGCATGGCGCGACAGCTTACAAAGGATCCAGTACTGATGGCAAAAAAACAACCGAAAACGATGCAGGCCATGGAGACCCCCATCGGCTCGCGCAAGACGACGCGTGTCGCGATTCTTGGGTTCGGCACCGTGGGCTCCGCCGTGGCCCACCTGTTGCGCACGCAAAAATTTCCAGATGTTGAGCTCGCATGGATCTTCAATCGCAACATCGCGCGCAAGCAGGAAAGTGAGCTGGCCCGCAAACTTTCCGCTTCCATCCGCTGGACTGAGAACATTGACGAAGTTCTGAACAGCGATGTGGATGTGGTGATCGAGGCGATCGGCGGCCTCGATCCCATGGAGCAATGGCTGAAGCGCGCTCTGTCTTCCGGCAAGCATGTGGTCACAGGCAACAAGCAATTGATCGCATACCGCGGTGCCGGCCTGATCAAGCTGGCGCGGCAGCACAGTGTTTCGCTGGTTTACAACGCTGCCGTGGCCGGCGGTGTGCCGGTCATTCCGGCGGTACTGCACGGTCTGCAGGGCGACCATGTGCGGCGCATCGCGGGTATTTTGAACGGCACCTGCAACTTCATCCTGTCGCAAATGGAAGCCGGTCAGAACTATCACGAGGTCCTGGAAAAAGCGCAGGCATCCGGCTATGCAGAAGCCGACCCAAGCGCGGACGTGGACGGCTATGACGCCCGCGCGAAGCTGTGCATCCTGGCCCGGACGGCGATGCAGGCAGGCATCGATCCGGACGAGATTGCGACGCAGTCCATCCGCGACGTGCGTCTGGTCGACTTCCACTATGCACGTGAGCTGAACTGCACCATCCGGCAAATCTCCGTGGCGGAGATGGACGGCGGCGTCCTCCGTGCACGCGTCGGCCCCACGCTGGTACCGCATACCTCACCGTTTGCGTGGTCGCACGGCACGCAGAACTTGGTCATGACCAGCGGTGAGTTTGGCGGCGACGTGGTGTTTTCCGGCCATGGCGCGGGTGGCAATCCCACGGCGGTGGCGGTGGTGAGCGATCTGCTGGCGGTGGTGCATGGCAGCGCGTCGGTCTCGTTGCCCGTGAAAAAACGTGAAGTCACCAGCGAGTTTTTTACGCCCTATTACCTTCGTTTCGTGGTGCAGGACAAGCCGGGCATTGTGTCCGCGATCTCCGGTGCGCTGGCAAAAGTGGGCGCAAACATCGACAGTATCCTGCAGCGGCCGGGCTACCCAAAGGACGCGCTGCCCTTTGTGGTCACGACCGAGCCCTGCCAGACTTCCACGATCAAAAGCGCGGTGGACGCTATCGCGAAAATGCCGACCATGCTGGAAGCGCTTTGCCTGCCAATGCTTGCCGATGACGAACCTGCCGAGGACTGACCCTACCCGCTTGCGTCGTGCTCCACATCATGGATTGGCGTCTCGCCGATAGGCGCGTAGAACGAGAGCACCGCGTCACCCTGCGTGAGCACGCGTGTCCGGTGCAGGCTGCCGTAGCTTTCCGCCAGTGCGAGCTTTCGGGAGTGCTCCGCGACGACAATGGCAGCAGGCGCAAGCAGCATCTCTGAAGCTGCACCCAGGGCGGCGAGTGTGCGGGTGTACTCCTCGGCTTGCTCATAGGGCGGATCGAGGAAGACCACATCCAGCTTTGTTCCGGCGGCTTGCAGGCGTTTCAGCAGCGTCGGAGTGCCTCCGCTCTCCAGCAGAAAGCCTTCGTGGATGTTGAGCGACCGAAGGTTGGCGCGAATCGCATCTGCGGCCGCCCGGCTTGCTTCAGAGAAGTAGACTTGCCGTGCGCCACGCGAGATTGCCTCAATGCCGACCGCTCCTGAACCCGCGTAAAGATCCGCAAAGCACGCATCGGCAATGCGCGGAGCAAGCACGTTGAAGAGCGTTTCACGCAGGCGATCACTAGTGGGCCGCGTTGCGGTCCCTGAGGGAGCGGCCAGCAGCCGGGAGCGGTAGGTTCCGGCAATTACGCGCATACCGTTTTGTCCTTCTGCATGGACTGATCCATCTCTGAAGCATATCGTTCGGATGCAGAGAGAGAAGTGTGTTGCCTTCCTTCTGAAGCAAAGCGCGCGGCATGGCTACAATCAAGGAATGCGGTTGCGTTCCTTTCCACTGGGTACGATCTTCGGCGTGGAATTGCGGCTGCACCTGTATGCCGTCTCGGCTCTGATCCTGCTCTTCTTTCATGCGGCGATGCTGGAGGTCCCACTGCGCCGGGCGTTCGGCCTGTGGTTGCTTTTGCTTGCCGCGGTGATCGTGCGTGAAATCGGCCGCGCGATGGCAGCGTTGTACATTGGGCGCGATCTGCGGATGCTGCAACTGGTGCCCTCGGGCGCGCTGGCCGCCTACGCGGATGAGGAGACGGCCAGTGTTGCCGGTGAACGATTCCTTGCGCTGGCCGGACCGCTGTCCAACTTTCTTGCGGCCATTACCATGGCGCTGCTTGTCTTTGCGGTTACCTCGCATGTGAACCTGTTCCAGCGGCCCGTGCTTTGGCCAACGCACCTGCTGCGCGCGGCCATCTGGCTGCAGGTGCTGATGGGCGGCTTGCATTTGCTGCCGGCATCTCCCTTGGACGCAGGCTCGCTGCTGCGCCGGGAACTGATCCGGGCACGAGGCCTGAAACGAGGATCCCGTACTGCCTCCATCATCGGCCAGAGCATCGGCTGGGCGCTGGTGGCCACCGGTGCCTTTTCACAGGAGATCATGCTGATTCTGGTGGGCGGCAGCGTGCTGCTGACATCTCAGAGCGAAGGCCATGTGGTGCTGGCGCAGCAGGCAGCCAGTACGCTCACCATGCGCGACGTGATGCTCAGCGAGTGGACGAGCATCTCCGCCAGCGACACGCTTGACGATGCACTGCGCCGGGCTTCGCATTCGCTGCAGGAGATTTTTCCCGTGGTGCGCGGTCCGCTGATCGTGGGCGCGGTGGCGCGCGAAACATTGCTGCTCACCCTGCGTGCGCAGGGCAACGGCTATGTGCAGGGCGTCATGTCGCGGGCGGTGCATCCGGCCGCGCCCGCTGATCCGCTGATCGCGACGTTGAACCGCGCGGGCAGCTCGCGGATGCATCGCGGCACGGCGCTGGTGCTGCCCGTGGTGGAGGGCGACCGCGTCGTGGGCATGGTCACGCCGCAACACCTGTCCCGCGCCATGCTGACGCTGGGCCAATCGCAACGCGTGCTGGACCGGCCGCGGCGTGGCGAGCAGCCAGGCCGGAACAATGAGTGACGGCGACCCGATCGCGGCCGGCGATGCGCGCCACGCTAAGAATCGAGACCAGAATCTGCCCCCTGGGCTCTACCTCGTCCCCACGCCTATCGGCAATCTGGAAGACATCACGCTGCGGGCGCTGCGCGTGCTGCGCGATGCCGACCGCATTGCGTGCGAAGACACACGGCAGACGCAAAAGCTTCTGAACCACTTCAGCATCGGCACGCCGACGGTCAGTTACCACCTGCACAACGAGCGGGAGCGCGCGGAAGAGTTGATGACGGAGTTGCGCGGCGGCAGACGTGTTGCCGTGGTGAGCGATGCGGGCATGCCCGGCATCGCCGATCCTGGCGTGGAACTTGTGGCTGCCGCCGTCAAAGCGGGCATTCCGGTCTTTTCGCTGCCGGGAGCAAATGCGGCTCTCACCGCACTGGTGGCCAGCGGATTTCAAGCAGAAAGCTTTCAGTTCCGCGGCTTCCTGCCGTCAAAAGCCGGCGAACGAAAGACCCTGCTGGAAGCTGTCCGATTGGAACAGCAAGCCGGTTCAGGTTTCACGCAGATTTTTTACGAAACGCCTCACCGCATCCTCGGCGCCCTTGAGGACGTAATCGCGGTGTACGGCGGCGGCCATCGCGTCGTGCTGGCACGGGAACTGACCAAGCTGCATGAAGAATTCCTGCGAGGCACTGCGGCGGAGGTCCTGGTGAGACTGCAGGCACGTGAAGTGGTGCGTGGCGAAATGGTGCTGCTGCTGGATGGATCTGTTACCCAGCCGGAGGCCGGGCAGGCCTTGAGCCTTCCTGAGGAAGTCCGCCGGCTCATGCGCGCGGAGTCACTGGATGAAAAAGAGGCTCTGAAGCGCGTCGCCCGGGAGCGGGGCATCGGCAAGAGCGAGGCTTACCGGGAGTGGCAGCGCACGCGCGGAAGATGAACTGCCTGTCCGGTTACGGGACACCCTACAGATCGTTCGCGCCGTCTTCCGCCGTTGTCGCCACGGCTGTCGAGCGCAGCAGCGAATCCGGCGTGCGCTCTTCCTTGCCGTGCTCACGGCCTTTCACGCGGTCGTAGACGTAGGTGTCGCTGGTGGTGCCCAGGCTCTCGTTGTACAGGGACATGGCACCGGTGGCTTCCTTCATCTCCTCATCGAACTGGTGAATGGCGCGCAGAATGTCCGCTGTCGCGGCAATCTCCAGCCGTCCGGCTTTTACGAAAATTTGATATCCGCGGTTCTCCAGGCCTGCGATTTGCCCCTTCAGCAGATAACCGGAGCGCGCGGTGATCATGGCTGGTGCCGTGATCAGCCCCTTGTCCCCCGCCGTGTCCACCGTGGCGGGGGCAATCTCAGCGGCGCAGCCGTATTTCGCGACACGATAACCGCCGCTTGCACCGCCACTGGCAGGAGCAACATCAAAACCCTGCGAACGGAGCAGCGAGAGGACGCCGTCAAAGGTGCGCTTTTCAGCTTTTTTTCGAAAAAACATGATGCGGTTTGCCTCACATACCGGAAGGGCGAGCGTTGCGGCCGAGTCGCGCCAACCGGCCGCTTCGGGCCAACGGCGCTGCCGTCCGGTAGACTCTACTTTCGCATATGCTGGCGCGGCACGGCCAGCCAGCCTGGCCTGCACGCAGGCCACTAAAGGATCGCAGCGAGCCAACTATGAATAGCCTTTCCATTGACACGTCGACGTTGGGCCTTTCAGTGGCGGAGCGCATCGGCAACACACCCATGGTGCGGCTCGACCGCATCGTGGCCCACCTGCCCGGGATCACGTTGCTGGGCAAAGCAGAGTTCGCCAACCCGGGCGGCAGCGTGAAGGACCGGCCGGCTTACTCGATCGTCGCCGCCGCCATGGCCGCGGGCGAGCTGGGCGATGCCCGCCCGGAGCGCAGCCTGCTGGATGCCACCAGCGGCAATACGGGCATCGCCTACGCCATGCTGGGCGCGGCACTGCAGTTCCCGGTCACGCTGTGCGTGCCGGCCAGCGCCAGCCCGGAGCGCAAGAAAATGCTTGCGGCCTACGGTGCCGAGGTGATCTTTACCCCAGCGGGCGACGGCTCCGACGGTGCCATCCGCAAGGTGCGCGAGCTGTACAGCAGTGCGCCTGAGCGGTATTTTTATGCCGACCAGTATGGCAATGACAACAACTGGCGGGCGCATTACCGCACCACCGCCAACGAAATCTGGCAACAGACTGACGGCTCGGTGACGCACTTTATCGCGGCTCTCGGCACCAGCGGCACTTTCATGGGTTGCACGCGGCGCTTCCGCGAGCTGAATCCCGCGGTCAAGTGCATCAGCATGCAGCCGGACTCGCCGTTCAACGGCCTTGAAGGGCTCAAGCACATGCCGACTGCGATCGTGCCGCCGATCTACGACGCCACCTTGGCCGATCGAAACATCTGGGCCGAGACGGAATCCGCCTACGCCATGTGCAAGCGGCTTGGCCGGGAGTTGGGCCTGCTGGTGGGTGTTTCCGCCGGCGGCAATGTCGCCACCGCGCTCCAGATTGCCGAGGAGGAGTACGCCGCTGGCCGTGAGGCGGTGATCGTTACAGTCCTCTGCGACGGCGCGGACAAGTATCTCAGCGAAAGGTTCTGGACCGAGTAGATGGCAACGCTGACCCTCCCCGAAGCCCACTTGCAAGCCCTTCGCGCGCACGGCGAGGAGACCTACCCGCACGAGTGCTGCGGTATCCTTTTGGGCCACCTGCATGGTGAGGTGAATGAAGTCGTCGAACTGATGCGCGCAGGCAACACCCGCACCGATTCCGCGCACAACCGTTACCACATCGCGCCACAGGAGCTAATCGCCGCCCAGCGCGCCGGCCGTAAGCTGGGGCTGGACATCGTCGGCTTCTACCACTCGCACCCAGATCACCCGGCGCAGTGGTCGGCCACGGACTTTGCCGAGGCGCACTGGTTCGGCTGCACGTATGTCATCACCGCCGTGGCGCAGGGTAAGGCGACGGTGACGAACGCCTTTCTGCTGCGCGGGACGAATGAGGATGACAAGCGTTTTGAGGATCAAGAGGTCGCCAC
>CAXTPQ010000009.1:14512-18108 GCA_964246215.1 uncultured Terriglobus sp.
ACCGTGAGTGAGGCTTTGCAGAAGCTCACCGCGGCACATCCGCAACTGCAACAGCACTTGTTTTCCGGTGATGGCAAGCTGCGGTCGTTTGTGAACGTGTACTTGAATGACGATGACATCCGTGATCTGCCAGAGAAGGAGAACTCGCCGGTCAAAACTGCCGATGAGCTTTCTATCATTCCGTCGATCGCGGGCGGTTCACCCGCGGTCACGGACGCTCCGGCCATTGCGGAAGCCGCTCTGGCGGAGCCGGCAACGGCTGAGTTGCCCAGGCTTTCCAATGAGGAGATTGCCCGCTACTCGCGCCACCTGATCCTGCCGGAGGTCGGCATGGAGGGGCAGCGCAAGCTCAAGGCCGCAAAGGTGCTCTGTGTGGGCACGGGCGGCCTGGGTGCGCCACTGGCGCTATACCTGACAGCGGCTGGCGTGGGCACCATTGGCCTGGTCGATTTCGACGTAGTGGACGAAAGCAATCTGCAGCGGCAGGTGATCCACTCACAGGCCACCGTTGGCAAGCTCAAGGTGGACTCGGCCGAGCTGATGCTGAAGGGCCTGAACAAAAACGTGAACATCGTGAAGCACAACACGATGCTGACCAGTGCCAACGCGCTCGAGATCTTCCGCGACTATGACGTGATCGCGGACGGCACCGACAACTTTCAGACGCGTTATCTGGTGAACGACGCCTGTGTTCTAACCGGCAAGCCGAACGCGTATGGCTCCATCTTCCGATTCGAAGGCCAGGCGAGCGTCTTCGCCACGGAGCAGGGTCCCTGCTACCGCTGCCTGTACCCGGAGCCGCCGCCGCCGGGCCTGGTGCCCAGCTGCGCGGAGGGCGGCGTGCTCGGCATACTCCCAGGGCTGGTCGGCGTCATCCAAGCCACAGAGGTCATCAAGCTCATCCTCGGCATCGGCGAGCCGCTCATCGGCCGTCTCTTGTTGGTGGACTCGCTGGCCATGAGTTTCCGCACGCTCAAGCTGCGCAAGAATCCAAACTGCCCGGCCTGCGGCACGCATGAAATTAAGGAACTCATCGATTACGACCAGTTCTGCGGCATTGCCAAGCCGGTCGAAGCCGGTCCCCTGGAGGTCTCCGCGTTTGGCAAAATGGACAGCTCGTTGGCCGAGCAGGACGGCATTCCTCAGGTCAGCGTGGAAACGCTCCGGGAGAAACGCAAGGAGGGTAAATTCGTGCTGGACGTGCGCGACCCGCACGAGGCACAGATCGCTACGCTGGGCGCGCCGATGATCCCGGTTGGCGAACTGGAGCAGCGGATTGGCGAGCTGCGCGGCAGGGAGCACGAGGAGATTTATGTGCACTGCCGCTCCGGCGCGCGCTCACAGAAGGCGTCGCTCTTGCTAAAGCAGCACGGCTTCACCAACGTTCACAATGTGGCTGGCGGCATTCTCGCCTGGGCAGACCGCATCGATCCGAGCATGCCGAAGTACTAGACTCAGTGCGTCGTTCCACGTTGTTCGATACCAGTGTGCCCCATGTCCGGAGTTTCGAACATGGGGCCATACTGTTTCTAAGCGGAAGCAGGACTGGCGGCCTTGGGGAAGCTTGCGCTTACAACGGTGCCTCCGCTTGCTGTTTAAGCTGCTGCAGGTCCATACGCTTGAGCGAACGCCCGGCCCGCTTTGTCGAGCCAGGCAGAGAGTTGCGGACGGTTTCCGGCGACATCGTTCACGTGGGCTGACCATCGCGCGGGGATGTGCATCTACTTAGCTGTCATGCGTGCGGCTTCACAGATCGCCTGCATGCCACGCCCTGCAAGGAGCACCGCCGGAGAAGCATGGTCGAAGCAGTTGTTGTGTGGAACGAACCGAATAACCTGTCCCACTGGAACTTTCATCTGGACCCCGGCTGGCGCCAGTTCGCGGAAATGGTCAAGCTGGGCGCGGCAGCGATGCGGGCGGTGAACTCAGCGCTGCCCATCGTACTGGGCGGCGTCTCCAGCGGCGACCCCGACTGGCTGCGGCTGCAGGCCGGTTACGGCGTCATGCAGCACGTGGACGCGGTCGCCATTCATGGCTTTCCCCTGGACTGGAACCACTGGCAGCTTACTGAGTGGCCCACCAAGGTTGCCGAGGCAGCGGCGGTGACAGGCAAGCCGGTCTGGGTCACGGAGGTCGGCTGCTCGTCCTTTGGTCTGGAAGAAGTCGCGCGGATGGGCTTCAATAGAACGATCGAGATGCTTCGTGGCAAAACTCCCCGGATTCACTGGTACTCCCTGTACGATTTGCCGCCAAGCTGGCCGGCGGAAACGCGGCATAAGGAAGCCGAAGGGTCGAGCTACTATCGTCACTACTATCTGGGCCTGCTGAAGCATGACGGCACGCCGAAGCTGGCCGCCGCGGATTTCCCGTCCGATGGCTCGGTAGGTCTTTGTCAGTGGTTTCATTTTGAGGACCACCGGCTCGACGACGCCGTCAGCTGGATGAAGTCGCATGGCGTGAGATATCTGCGCACTGGCCTGAGTTGGGCAGATGCCTACCGGCCGGATGCCGAGGCCTGGTTCGACCGCATGTTTACCGCGCTGAAAGGCTTTGACGTGGCGATGACGCTCTGCTTCACGCCCGGACACCTGGGGCTTGAGGACCATCACACCTCACCACCGAAGCACAATGAGGACTTCGCGGAGTTCGCCCGCTGGGCGGTTGCGCGGTACGCCTCCCCGGGGCAGCAGGGCGCGGTAAATCCCGCGGCAGGATCACTGTACGATCTGCCGCAGATGCAGCGGCGCAAGGCGGAGCTCGAGAGCTTCCAATCGGCCCAAGCCTCCCCAGCTGCACTTCCAGAGAACGAGATGAAAGAAGAGGTCGCGGCAATCCTTTGAGCATTCAAAGCGCACAGTCACTCCCCGTTTCGCGTAAGCGCCAGATTCTGATCACCGGCGGTGCCGGTTTCGTGGGTTCCCATCTAGCCGACGGCCTGCTGCGCCAGGGCCACGCTGTCCGTGTGCTGGACGACCTGCACCCGCAGGTGCATCCCGGCGGCGAGCGGCCCGCATATCTTTCGACGGACGTTGAACTGATCCATGGCGACGTGCGCGATCCGAACCTGCTGAAGTCCGTGCTGGAAGGCGTGGATGTGATCTACCACTTTGCCGCGACCGTCGGCGTGGGGCAGAGCATGTATGAGATCAGCCGCTACATGTCCGTCAACACACAAGGCACGGCGGAGCTGCTGCAGGCGGTGCTGGATACCAGGTCGCCCATTCAGAAGATCGTCGTTGCCTCGTCCATGTCGATCTACGGAGAAGGCCGTTATATCAGGCCGGAAGACGGCCAGGCTTACGCGCCACCGGTGCGCACCACCGGGCAGCTGAAGCGCGGCGAGTGGGAGGTCAGTGTCGGGAACAGTGGTCCGTTGCGGCCTGTGCCCACCGATGAAACCAAACCCAGCGAAATCAACAGCATGTATGCGCTGAGCAAGCGTGACCAGGAAGAGCTGTGCATGATTTACGGCCGCACCTACGGCCTGCCCGTCACGGCGCTGCGTTTCTTCAATATCTACGGCACGCGCCAGGCGCTCTCCAATCCGTACACCGGTGTCGCCGCGGTTTTCGCCTCACGCATGCTGAATGGCAAGC
>CAXTPQ010000009.1:18208-34233 GCA_964246215.1 uncultured Terriglobus sp.
CGGAGCTGGCAGACTGGCTGCAATCGCAGCAGGCCGAAGACAACGCCGAAACGATGCTCCAGCAACTGGCTGTGCACGGTCTTACGGCTTAAAGCGGCTCCATGTTCTCGGCACACCTCTGCAAAAATTCCTGCAGCACGTTCATGGCGACGGCTTCACGATAGCGGCGGGTCGAACGCACATCGTCAATGGGAGCGATCTCTTCCCGCAGTGTGTCTATGGCTCGTTTGATGGCGAGCTCATCCCGCGGCGAGGTGTTCGTCAGGGCGGCTTCCGTTCGCGGCAGGCGGGCCGGCCGGTCCAGCAGGCTTGCAGCGCCCAACGCGATCTCGCGAATGAGATCACCCTCGACACGAGCCACGCCCGCCAGCGCGATCTTTGAGATGGCCTGCGCGTTGCGCGTGCCGATCTTGCGCACGTATTGCACGGACCCGCGGAAGTGCATCGGCAGGCGGATCGCCTGAATCAGTTCGCCCATGGCGAGCGCCGTTTGCTTATAGCCGTTGTGGAAGTCACGGTAGGGAATCGCACGCACACCATCCACGCTCACCAACTCCAACTCCGCGTCATAGGCCAGCAGTGCCGGAGGATTGTCGGCGGCGGGTGAGGCGTTGGCAATGTTGCCGCCCAGTGTGCCGCGGTTTTGATTGGCGAGACTGCCCGTCCAGCCTGCTGTTTGCGTCAGCACCGGGAACTCGCGGGCGATGACCTCACTGCGGCGAAGATCGGTGAAGGTCGTGTTCGCTCCGATGCGGAGCGTCGCAGAATCTGAGCTGTCGATGAAGCGCAACTCGGGAAGCTGCTGCAGGCTCACGAACCGCTTTGCCTGCAGTCGTCCGGCACACAAAGCCACCATCAATTCAGTGCCGCCGGCAATGGGTGTGCGTTGCTCCTCGCGCATCAGGGCGAGCACGGCGTGCAGCGTAGGCGGCGCGATCAGATCATAAGCTGAGGCGTCGGATCTCATACGGTCTGTGCCGCATTCGGCGTCTGAACCCATGTCTCAGAAGCAAGACATGGGCCACCCTTTTCGGTGATGGGCTCAGGGAACGAAGCCGCCTCGCGCACTGCCGCGAAGATGCGCACATAGCCTGTGCAGCGGCACAGATTGCCGGCCAGGCCTTCGCGAATCTGTCCATCGGTCGGCTGCGGAAAACGCTGGAGCAGTTGACGCGCCGCCAGCATCATACCCGGCGTGCAGATGCCGCACTGCGCACCGCCCTGCTCCAGAAAGCAACGCTGCAGCGGACGAAGACGGCCATCGTCCGCCAAACCTTCTACCGTCAGAATGGTTGCGTCCCCTGCCTGCAGAACGGGCACCAGGCAGCTGTTCACCAACTCACCGTTCATCACCACCGAGCAGGAGCCGCACTCACCTTCACCGCAGCCTTCCTTGGTACCGGTCAGGCGAAGGTCCTCGCGCAGCACATCCAGCAGTCGCCGCATGGGCGGCAGCTCCAGCATGCGCTCCGTTCCATTCACATGCAGTGTGATCGCGCTCACGCGGGCACCGCCTCTTGCTCATCCTGTGCCGGACTTTTACTGTAGTACGGACCGGCGTACTCCGGCTCCAGGTCTTGACTTCCGCCATGGCGTGAGCCGCTCATGCGTTCGAAGATGTCCTCCGGCAGCAACGGAATGCTGTCAAAGTCGATGCCCGTGGCATGCCGGATCGCATTCAGGATCGCGGGTGCCGGGCCATCCATGGGCAGCTCGCCGATGCCCTTGGCGCCGAAGGCACCGTGCACCGACGGAATTTCTTCAAAGAGGACGTGAATCGGCGGCAAGTCCGCGGAGGTCGGCATGATGTAGTTCGTCATCTGGTTGTTGCGCAGATGGCCGTCCTTGTACTCGCAACGCTCATAGAGCGCGTAGCCGATGCCCTGCGCCACGCCGCCCTCGATCTGTCCGGCGGCAAGCCTGGGGTGCAGCACGCGGCCGACTTCCTGGATCGTCCAGAAGCCGGTGCAGGTGGCCTGAAAGGTGCGCGTGTCCACCGCAACCTCGGCGACGTAATGCGCCCAGGCAAAGGCAGGGTAGGCGTCCCCGCGGTACTTGTCATCATCCCAGAAGATGTCGCCGGGTGCCTGGTAGCGGGCTTCGGCGATCAGCTCACCAAGCTGCTCGCGATGCGTCAAGCAGGCCTGGCAGAACTGCTCCGGCGTGTAGTGCTCGCCAAGTCGGCCCGCCTCGCGCAGCTTTGTCAGCAGATGCCCGCATGCGGTCTGCACCAGCTTGCCCACGATCATGGCGGTCCGGCTGGCCACGGTCGGCCCGCTGTTGGGCACGCGGTGGGTGTCGGGCTGCGCAATCAGCACCTGCTCGTAGGGAATGGCCAATGCCTGTGCGGCTACCTGGCACAGAATGGTGTTCGTTCCCTGACCGAACTCGGCCGACGAGACCAGCAGCACAACGCGGCCCTGCCCGTCGACTTCCAGCTTGACCAGCGAGTTCAGCCGGCGCTCGCCGGAGCCGGTAAAACCCGCGCCGTGCATGAAGCTGGCAAAGCCGATGCCGCGCTTCACGGGGCTGCGCCCGTTCTCAGCGGGGAAGCGCGCGAGTTTGTCATGGTAGCCGCTGGCATCCAGCACCCGCGTCAGCATGGCATCCATGTCGATGGGGTCGGCCACAAGCTGGCCCGTCGCCGTGTGCTCGCCCGGATGCAGGAAGTTGCGGCGGCGCAGTTCCTCGCCGCTGATGCCCAGCACACGCGCGATCTTGTCCATATGCCGCTCCAGAGCAAAGAGCGACTGCGGCGCGCCAAAGCCGCGAAACGCCCCGTGCGGCGGGATGTTGGTCGCCATCGCCTTTGCGCGGATGCGCAGGTTCGGCCACAGATAGCAGCCTGCCGCGTGGATCGTGCCGCGCGAGAGCACCACGGCCGACAACGTGCTGTACGCACCGCCATCGATAGCGAAGTCGATCTCGCCGCCCAGCAACTTGCCGTCCTTGCTGACGGCGGTGCGGTGCCGTGTGCGCGAGGGATGCCGCTTGGTCGTTGCGGCCATATCCTCGCCACGGTCGTAGACGATCTTGACCGGCCTGCTTGCCTTTTTCGCCAGCAACGCCGCATGCGTGCCGATGACGGAAGGGAAGTCTTCCTTGCCGCCAAAGGCACCGCCGGTTTCAGTCTGGATCACGCGGCACTTGTCTACCGGCAGAGCAAACGCCACCATGAGCGCGTGGTGCAGGTAATACGGGCACTGCATGGAGCCGTGCACGGTCACGCCGTCCGCCTCGCTCCACTCCGCAATGCAGCCGTTCGGCTCAATGTAAAGCTGCTCCTGCGCGCCGGTGGTGTACTCGCCTTCCACGATGAAGGCGGCATCGGCCCACATGTTGCCGGGATCGCCCTTCTCCATCAGGTACGTCTTGAAGGTGTTGTCCTCACCCCAGATGATTGCTTCGCCGCGCTCACTTCCCTCGATGGTGAAGACCGCCGGCAGGGGATCGTACTCGATGTGCACGCCTGCCACCGCTGCCGGCAGCTTCGCTTTGTCCGCATGCGCAATCAGCAGAACCGGCTCGGCCACATGGGAGACATACTCCTCCGCAAGGCAAGGATGGTCTTCGATCAAGTGAACGATCGTGTTCTTGCCAGGGATATCGCGAGCCGTCACAATCACGTACTCATCCCAGGCAATTGCCGGATCGAAGGTGATGCCGCGGATGCGTCCACGTGCGATGGTGGACCGCACCGTGGCACCATGCAACATGCCCGGCAATTCCAGGTCATCCACATATTGAGCGCTGCCCAGCACCTTGGGCACGCCCTCTTTGCGAAGGACGTTGGTGCCGATCACGCCGTTGCTGGACATGTGGGACATTTAAGAATGTTTCCAAGAATAGCAGCACTGAACTTGCGGAAGTACAGCTCGATTGCCGCGATCGACGCGCTTACTTGATCACGCCACGTTCGCTTTTAACGATGAACTCCGCCAGATACGCCACACGTGGACCGAACTCCCCAGCGGCGACCTTTTCCTGAATCGCCGCAAGCGCCTGACTCGTGTTCAGCTTTGATACCTGCAGCAGCCGGTACGCCGCGCGCAATTGCTTCAACTCTTCCGGCGTAAATCCACGCCGCTCCAGGCCGACTTTGTTCAGTCCAAAAGCGCGATTCTCCCGGCGCACGCTGGTCAACGAGTAGGGCAAAACATCCTGCGTGATGGTGGTACCGCCGCCAACGTAGGCGTAGGTGCCGATCGTGCAGTACTGGTGCACCGGGTTCAGCGCGCCCACCACGGCGTAGTCCTCCACCGTCACGTGGCCGGCCAGGGTGGCGGCGTTGGCAAGAATGCAGCCGTTGCCGATGCGGCTGTCGTGACCGATGTGTGCGTAGGCCATGATCAGGCAATCGCTACCCACGCGGGTCTCACCACCGCCGCCCGCCGTGCCGCGGCTGATCGTTACGTTTTCGCGGATGGTGTTGCCGTCGCCAATTGTCAGCCGCGTCGGCTCACCCTTGTACTTCAGGTCCTGCGGCGCGCAGCCCAATGAGGTGAATGGAAAGACGCGATTGCGGCTGCCCATGGTCAGGTGGCCGTCCAGCACCACGTGGCTCACCAGTTCGCAATCCGGCCCCAGCACCACATGGGGGCCGATGGTACAGAATGGGCCCACGGTGCAGTTTGCGGGAATCACGGCACCGTCGGCCACAAGGGCAGTGGAATGAACGGCCACCGCTAAACCGCCGCCTCCGGCATTGCATTGGACTCGGTGAGCGGATTCGGCTGGCAGGCATCGCCTGCAAGTGGCGCGGATGCGGCCTCAGCCGAGGCAGCACTCAGGTCAGGCGAGATCGCCGGCGAAGCTGAGGATGCATCCGTGCCTGATGAACTGGCGGCGGAGGAACCAGTGGCGGCCGTTGTGCTGGAAGGAGTGGGCGTGGATGACGGCACATTGCCCGGCCTGGGGATCAGCTGGCACATTACCGTCGCCTCGCAGGCGATCTTGCCGTCGACGGTCGCGGTGCCCTGCATCTTCACCGCGCGGCTGCGCCAGTTCAAAACCTTCACCTCAATGCGCAATTGATCGCCCGGCACCACGGGCCGGCGGAACTTCGCACCATCAATGCCAGTAAATACCATCAGCTTATCGTCGCGGTCGGGAAATTCACTCAGCAGCAGCGCGCCGCCGGCCTGCGCGATGGCCTCAATGATCAGCACGCCCGGCATGAGCGGAAAATCAGGAAAATGTCCCTGGAATTGCGGCTCGTTCACGCTGATGTTCTTTAGTACAAGGATGCGCTCCCGCGGCTGCACTTCCAGCACGCGGTCGATCAGCAAAAACGGATAACGGTGTGGCAAGAGGCGCATGATCTGCTGAATGTCCAGCGGAGGCGCTTGAGGCGATGCGGAAGTTGGTTCACTCATGACTCTGAGCAGTATAGTGCCGCTGCCGCCAGGCACCTGCAATGCATGGCGACGGCAAAAGCTTCAGCTCCAGTGAAATCTGTAAAGCGGCGATCCTGCCGGCTCAAGACCCATGATGCCAGGCCCGATTCGCTTGATCGGTTATTTCAGGCTTTCCAGCTTGTTGATCTGCTCGGCCGTCATCTCATTGCGCAGCTGCAGAAGCAGGTGCGTGTTCGTCTTTTGCAAATCGGCCCGTGCCTGGGCGACATTCTGTATCTCTGACAGCAGAGCAGACTCATCCGGATGATCGGATTTGGACAAAGCTTCAAAGCGTTCCTGTGCCTTGCGCAGATTTTCCAGACCGCTTACCAGCATCGGCCGGTTTTCCGCGAAAACCGTGTCCATGCGTTTGCGCTGATCGCCGGTCAATCCGACAGATTTCGCGTAGCCGTGATTGTCCCACCAGCGCCCGCTTGGGCCCTGCCGCAGCGGATTGCGGTTCACAGGAATGCTGATGTCACCGTGCGAACCGGGAATGTTCACGGGCGAACCGCCGCTGACACCGTCAGGCCGGCCGCCACCACCTGGAAAGCCGGATCGGTCGCCCGGAAAACCGCCGCCGCCCCCACCATGCCAGGGACCGCCGCCTCCACCGCCGCCGCCGGGGTGCCCACCACCCTGTGCGATCGCCGCCAAGCCACCGGAAAGCAAAACGAAGGCAAGCATCATGCCGACACCTACCCTCGTGCGCATCGGTGGAGACAACCGGCTTGGCGTCGCGAACGACTGATGCGGCCGCGCTGCCCGTTCGCGCAACCCGGTAGTCATGCTTCGTCCGGCGGCCGTTATGGCCGCGCTAGAAAGTAGAGCCCGGAACCAACCGGGAACCCAATGGGGATTTAGCCCAGTAGCCCGATCCGGAGCCGGCTCTGTTGCCTGACCCGATACGCGCCTCATCACACTGCCATCCTTTGCTCAGAGCCCGTCCGCCCGGCTCACTTTCCGGAGCCGCGATCATGCGAAGGGTTAGTTCATCCACTGTGCAACACGCCCGTGCGTATTTGTCCCGCTCCGGGTCTGCGTCAATCCAAGTTCTTCTTCCGTCGGAGCAGCCCCTCCACCGCTCAGCGCGGCGTCCACGGATTGCAGCAGTTGCTCGTCATCCGCCAGCGCTTGAGCCGTGGGTGCGGCAACCGCCACCGTTGGTGGGTCGGCCACCGGAAAAACATGCAACACCGCACTCAAACCGCACGCCAGCAACGCCACTGACGTCAGAGCCCAGCGGGGAGAACGCGCCCAGCCCGCTCGCGGCGTTGGCATGGCCGCGGATTTCTTCTCTGCCCACCGCAGCGTCTCCAACTTGTAAATCTCCAACGCGTCGTGCAGCACGAGCAGGTCTGAACCGTCTTCCTGATCGAGCAGGAGTGGGTCCAGCATGGCTTCATCCGCGGCCATGTCCGTGGTCCTGTTTGCGATCCGTTCCTGCCCAGCATCGTCCGCGTGCATCGCAGCGGCAATGCTTTGATTTTTCAGCTTGTTTCGCATCATGCCGCTCCTTTCACACGTTCTCGTACTGACTTTGTTGCCCGGTGCAGATGCGTCTTGACCGTGCTCACCGGCATTCGCATCGCCAACGCGATCTCGGAAAGCTCCATCTCCTGCAGAAAGCGCATGGAAAAGACCGCCTTCTGGTTGGGTGAAAGATCACCAATGGCCTCGTGCACAGTGGCTGCCTGCTGTTTGGCAATCATCGCCTGTTCAGCCGTGGCTGCGGAGCTCCGCAGGTGGTTGCTCATCTCCGTGGCGTCCACGGAACTGGCTTCGGCACGCCGCCAGAACTTGAATTTCTCGGTCCGGGCATGGTCGCGGATCAGGTTCAGCGCAATCCCGGTCATCCACGTATTCAAGCTGCAATCGCCGCGGAAACTTGCACGATTGCGGTGCGCTTTGAGCAGCGTGTCCTGTACCACGGTGAAGGCCAGATCGTCGTTGCGCACCTGTGCGCTTACAAACCGCAGCAAACGCGGCCGGTAAAGCCGCACCAGTGCGTCCATGTCGTCAAGGTCCGTGCCGGTGCGGGCCTCGGTCGCAAATTGGATTACTGCCGCCGACAGAGTCGATGCCATCCGAAAGAGCTCCTGAAAACTGTTTCGTTACAAAACGTGCGACGTAATCGCGTGCACAATGGATTACAACACGTTCATCCGGCCCTGGAAAAGAGCGAAACTTCCAAAAGCATGGACGCCGTTACACTGGCATCGCACCACCTATCACTCAAGGAGAGCAGGGCATTGCAGGAGACGACGTTAGCAGGCGAAGCGCTTCGCCAGGAAATCGAGCGCCTCGGGCCCTGGTTTCACAATATGCGCATTGGCGGCTTTTCCACCGCGCCGCAGCACTTTCTGGGGGACTACCCCGCCGTTAAATTTGCAAGTTTCCGCGATGCGCTGCCCGCCGACATGACCGGCAAAACCGTACTCGACATCGGCTGCAATGGCGGCTTCTATTCCATGGAGATGAAGCGCCGGGGTGCCAGCCGCGTCCTCGGCATCGACATGGAAGATCTCTACCTGACGCAGGCCCGCTTCGCCGCCGCGCAGGAAGATCTGGACATTGAATACCGCAAGATGAACGTGTGGGAGGTGGGTGCCATCGGCGAGCGCTTTGACCTGGTCATCTTCATGGGCGTGCTCTACCACCTCCGTCACCCGCTGCTCGCGCTTGACCTGATCCATGAACATGTCGCCAAAGACATGCTGCTGTTTCAGAGCATGCAGCGCGGCAGCCGCGATCTGCCCGCGATCTCCGACGATTACCCATTTCAAGAGACCGCGCAATTCGACCAGCCCGGATATCCGGCGATGTACTTCATCGAGAAAAACTACTCGGGTGACAACACCAATTGGTGGGTGCCGAATCGCGCCTGCGCTGAGGCGATGCTTCGCTCGTCCGGGTTCAGCATCGAAGCTCAACCGGAAGACGAAGTTTATCTCTGCCGCCGCTTTGACATCCCGCTGACGCACGAAGGTCCGCGCGCAGTGCACCCGCCCACCGGCCCTGCCTAGCTCGGAGCCTTAAAAGGCTGGGTGTCCCATGTCTCGCGTCTGAGACAGG
Organism: uncultured Terriglobus sp.; assembly: GCA_964246215.1. Lineage (GTDB taxonomy): Bacteria > Acidobacteriota > Terriglobia > Terriglobales > Acidobacteriaceae > Terriglobus. The sequence goes on from CAXTPQ010000009.1 coordinate 26,680, forward strand.
GGTTTCGTAGTGATTCAGTTAGACAGATGACACCTTCCCTGGAACAAGCCGAAGCCCATCTTGCCGCGCGTGACATTGCTGCGGCGCTGCAAATGTATGCCGAGTACGAACCGCACTGCACCGAGCCGGACCGCCTGAGCGGAGGCCGCTGGATGTGCCACATGCTTGCCGGCGACTACGAACAGGCCTGGCAGCAAAGCGACGCCATCCGGAGCCGCGGCGCACCCGACACCCACCGCTTCTGGCATGGTGAGCCGGTGGACGGCAAGCGCGTGATGCTGCGCTGCCTGCACGGCTACGGCGACACCGTCATGTACCTGCGCTGGCTGCCTTTGCTGCAAGCAAGGGCGAGCGAAGTCACGGTGCAGGCAGCGCCGGAGATGCTCCCGCTGCTGGCCTGCATTCCCGGCGCGGAACGTGTCGTCACCTGGAATGAGCCGGGCACGCATGACCGCGATTTGTGGGAGATGCAGATCGAGTGTGCCGAACTGCCGTATTTCTTCCGCACAACCGTGGCAACGCTGCCGCCACCCACACGCTTTGTCTCTTCCGAGGTGGAGCGGCATCGCGTGCGAGGCGTGCTCGGTCCGCGCACCCGCCCCCGGGTGGGCCTGGTCTGGACCGGCAGCGGCTATGACCCTGCCCGGTCGCTCCATTTCGATCAGATCCGAAGTGTGCTGCAAAGTCACGGCGTCGAGTTCTGGAGCCTTCAGGCACCGGTAAACAATGCCGATTGGCATCGGTACACGCGAGAGCACGGCTGGAGCGCAAGAACCTTTTACGGCGCGGACAGCACGCACGCAGGCATTGCCGGCATGGCCGCGTTCGCCGCCGAACTGGATCTGGTCATCACCATCGACACACTTGCCGCGCACCTGGCCGGCTCGCTCGGCCTGCCCACCTGGCTCTTGCTGAAACGCGAAGCCGACTGGCGCTGGATGCTCGACCGCGATGACTCCCCCTGGTATCCAACCGTGCGTCTCTTCCGTCAAAGGACAGGCAACGATTGGTCTCATCCCCTGCGGCTCGTCTGCGATGAACTGCGTGACTGGTGCGAAGCGCAGCTTGCCTGAACGTAAAACCCGGGCAGCGCTGCCATCTTCTGCTGCTGATGCACAAGGGCAGCTAGAGCGATCAGATACATCGCGCATCTCACCTGTACGCATGACAAACAACCTGACTGCCGCACCGCGTCCCGCGGGTCTCTCCCGTCCCTGGGACGGCTACGATGCCTATCTCTTCGACATTGACGGCACGTTGCTGCATTGCGAGGATGCCGTGCACTACTTCGCCTTTTGCGATGTGCTCACGCGCGTAGCAGGGCACCCCGTCAACCTGGACGGCCTGCCGGTGCAGGGCAAGGTCGACCCCGGCATCCTGCGCGACGCCTTTGCCCGCGCCGGGATTCCCGAATCCACATGGCGGCCGCAATTGCCGCAAATCCTGGACGACATGGCTGCGCATGTGGAAGCGCACAGCGAAGACTTTCAAATCACGGTCATGCCTGGCGTCGTGGAAGCGCTGCGGCACCTGCGCAATTGCGGCGCGCAGTTAGGTGTCGGCACTGGCAACCTGGAACGCATCGGCTGGGCCAAGCTCCGCGCCTGTGGTCTGCGGGAGTTCTTCCACTTTGGCGGCTTCAGCGATCGCTTCGAGCATCGCGGCGACATGATCCGCGCCGCCGCCGCCCAGGCACGCTCTCTCACGAAGTATGACGCCGCCGTGCTGGTCATTGGCGACACGCCCTGCGACATTTCGGCAGCACGCGAGGCAGGACTTGAAGTAATCGCCGTGGCAACAGGGATCTTTACGGCGGAAACACTGCTGAATGCCGATTTGGTGGTGGACTCCTTGCTCCAACTTTCTTTCGCCCAAGTTCCCTCACCGGTTCTTCAGGGCAACTGATGCAATGCAGCCCCCATCAGGGAGTTGCCGCGGGAAGCGACTTGACATAACGCTCCACCTGCCACCGCTGCTGCTCCGGCAGGCCGCTCCAACTGGGCATGCCGTAGCGGAGTTCCCCGTTTTCAAGAAGCCACAAGAGTTCTCCGTCTGTCGCCTGCTGCACGCGAGCGGTGCGCAGGCTGGGGCGGCGGCCACGGCCGAGTGCGTCACCGCCGTGGCAACTGGCGCACCGGTCCGCATAAACAACCGCACCAGCGGCAAGCACAGGCGCGGTCTCTGGGGAAGGGTTGGGCTTGAGCCGCTGACCTGCGGGTACCTGTGTCTGCCAGTCATGTATTGGGATCGCAGCGCAGAAAACGGCTGCCGCGGAGAGAACCAACAACGTGGAAAGTAAGCGCTTCATCGCTCACCCCGGCGGAAGATTTGTGGGATCTCATAAGAAACTTTGAAACGCGCGAGGGCACCGGCGCTCTGCTCGTTCAATCCAAATGCCGGACCGACGGTGATGGTGGCACCCCGCCGAGTCTCCCACTGCATGGTTGGCGAGAGATAGTGAGAGGTCGTGTGCAGGCCTGGCGTATGACGGTCGCCCAGGCCACCGTACATCTCCACACCAGCGGTAAACCGGTCTGCGCAGAAGCGGCAGGCAGCGCCGTTGGACCAGAGCCGCAGCGGACGGCTGGTGCCCACGGCATAACCGAACTCCCACGGGCTGTTTGCCAGGTTCTTTTCGAAGATGGTGTTTTCCGCGAAGTTCCATCCGCGCCAGTTGCGAGAGAGCAGCAGCTTCAGTTCGACCTCGCGCTGGAGCTCGGTCCGGTTTTCCGCATTGGTCCCGGAGAGGTCGTGAACGGTGTCATGCCCAACGACTTCGAGAAGGTCCTTGTCCGCACCATTGATGTCCTCGAATTCAACGTACAGCACAGGGTTGACCCAGTGCTCCCGTAGAAGTGGGCGGATGCGGTTCTCCAGGCGGAAGCCGGTAAAGATGGTCGAGTCATGAGCGGAGGTCTGACCGTCCAGGTAGAGCTCGGTGGTCCACCAGCCTGTCAGACCATACTCAATTTCAAGCGCGCTCCCCGCGAAGCTCTCAGCTCCGGCGGGTGCGCCGGCAACCGACTTCAGGGCTACTTCAAGATTGCCCGGCTCCTCCAGTGCGTGGGAGTAGGTGACAAAGTAGGGGCGCTCCTGTGCCAAAAGCGTGCGCGCGAAAAGCAGAAGAAACATGGCGACAACACAGGCGAACCACCGGCCCGATTTACTGGATTTCATGAGCATGACACCTTTGCGGCACTTCAATTTCTCCTGAGGTTAGTCACACAGAATGAGCATGTCAGCGAAGAAACATTGAATTGCGACTAATCTGGTCCGAGATGCAGAGAGAAGGACCTGGACTGCGGACCGCGGCGGCTGAGTTCCGGGCCGGATTGAGAGCTAAAGGACCGTTTCCATGCCGGACTTGCCACGATCGTTGCGTGCCGGCACCAGCACGCAGGGCGGGAAATCTTGGCCCGATAGCTATGCGTCGAGGATGCAACCGCTACCTTCGACCTCGCTGCCATGGACGTGCAGAAGCGCCCTGCTGCCGCCGTGCATGCAGCTGCACTCGCGATCCACATGGCGATTCGCCACGGTCGTGGGGACAGGCGAAACATGGCAGGATTCTTACGCGGGTTCGGATTCCGTCGAACCCGCACCCGGCCGGCACTCATCCAAGCATGCATGGCAATCGAACAAATCGCACTCGGTTCCAAGGGCGCCCGCGTTTCCCGCGAGGGTCTGGGCTGCATGGGCATGAGCGAGTTCTACGGCGAGCGCAACGATCAGGAGTCCACTGCGACCCTGCTCCGTGCGCTCGACCTCGGCATCAACTTCCTGGATACCGCGGACGTCTACGGCATTGGCGACAATGAGGAGCTCGTTGGCCGTACGATCAAGCCGCGGCGCGACGAGGTCTTCCTCGCAACCAAATTCGGCAATGTGCGCACCAAAGCGGAGCCGATGAAGTTTGGCCTGAGCAGCAAGCCGGAGTACGTCAGGCAGGCGTGCGAGGCATCGCTCCAGCGCCTCGGCCTCGATCACATCGATCTTTACTATCAGCACCGCGTCGATCCAAACACGCCCATCGAGGAGACAATTGGCGCGATGGCCGAACTGGTCAAAGAGGGAAAAGTCAAGTACCTGGGCCTCTCGGAAGCCTCACCGGCCACCATCCGCCGTGCGCATGCGGTGCACCCCATCACGGCACTGCAAACGGAGTACTCCCTATGGGAACGCCACGCTGAAGAGGAAATCCTGCCCACGCTGGATGAACTCGGCATCGGCTTTGTGCCGTACAGCCCGCTTGGCCGCGGTTTTCTCACCGGCACCATCACCTCTGCTACGGAGCTGGACAGCAAGGATTTTCGCAAGGAGCGCTATCCGCGCTTCCAGGGCGAGAACATGGACCGCAATTTGGTGATGGTGGAGCGGGTAAAGCAGATTGCGGAGCGCCGCGGCGTAAAGCCGGGGCAACTGGCTCTGGCTTGGGTCTTTGCCAAAGGGCCGTACGCGCCCATCCCCGGCACCAAACGTCGCAAGTATCTGGAGGAGAATGCGGCGGCTGCCGGCATTCACCTGTCGCCGCAAGAGGTTGCAGAGCTAGAAGCTGCGGTGCCGCAGGATGAGATTGTGGGCGAGCGGTACACGACGCAGATGATGCAGGCGATCGACCGCTAAGGCCGGCTTGGATCCTTACCGGTCGCCCACCATGTGCAGCCGCATAAAGTTGGTGGCACCGCTCCGCGTGGTGGTGCCGCCAACAATGCCAAGCACCTGGCCGGCCCGCACATGGCCCGCCTTCTCCAGGATGTCTTCGGCCATGTGGACGAGCTTGTCGGTATTGTCGAAGCGCTCGCACAAAATTGGATAGACACCCCACAGCAGCATGGCCTTGCCAATTACCTCCGGCGAGGGTGAGAGCGCAAAGATCCGGGCATTCGGCCGGTATTTGCTCAGCAGCCGGGCCGTGGAACCGCTCTCGGTGAAGATGGCGATCGCACTCAGGTCCAGGTCATCCGCAGAGTGCGCCATGCACTCGCAAATCGTCTCCGCCACACTCAGCTTCAGGCCGCGCTTGGGATGCACGCCCAGCGGGTTGGCCTCATGCTCTTGCGCCATTTGCGTTTCGGTCTCGACGATGATCTTCGCCATCATCGCCACCGCCTCGCGCGGGTAGCGGCCCGCGGCGCTTTCGGCGCTCAGCATCACGGCGTCGGTGCCGTCGTAAACAGCATTGGCGACGTCGCTGGCCTCCGCGCGGGTGGGCCGTGGGTTCTCAATCATGGATTCGAGCATCTGCGTCGCCGTGATGACCGGCTTACGGTATACCGCGGCGCGCCGGATGATGTGCTTCTGAATCGCGGGCACTTTTTCCGGCGGCACCTCAACGCCCAGGTCGCCGCGCGCCACCATCAGCCCGTCGGTTTCCGCCAGAATCTCTTCCAGATTTTCAATGGCCTGCGGCTTCTCCAGCTTGGCCACTACCCAAGCATTGCAGTTCAACTCCTTCATGCGCCGCCGTGCATAGCGGATGTCCTCCGCCGTGCGCACAAATGAGAGCGCAATGGCATCCACGTTCTGTCCCGCGATGAAGACGAGATCTTCCTCGTCTTTTTCGGTCAGTGCGGGCACTTTGACCGGGATGCCGGGCAGGTTGATGCCCTTGTTTTCGCCCAGCATGCCGCCGTTCACCACCAGCGTGACCACATCGCCGTTGGCCTGCACTTCCATCACGCGCAACTCGATCAGTCCGTCGCTCAGCAGGATGGCCGCACCCGGCTCCAGGTTTTCCGCGAGCGTGGTGAAGGTGGTGCTCACCTTTTCGGCCGAGCCCTCCATCACTTGGGGAGTGATGGTGAGATGCTTGCCCTCTTCCAGCTTAACGGGCTTGTGGTCCACCAGCTTGCCGGTGCGGATCTTCGGCCCCTGCAGATCCGCCAGGAGGCAGATGGGCTTGCCCTCGCTCGCCGACACGCTGCGCACCATGCGGATCAGTTCCGCCTTCTGCTCATGCGAACCGTGCGAGAAGTTCAGCCGTGCCACATCCAGCCCGGCCCGCAGAAGGCTGCGAAAGACCTCTTCGCTGGAAGAGGCAGGCCCCAGCGTCGCGACAATCTTCGCGCTCCTGCGCGGTGTGTTTTCCACCCGCATCTCTGAAACCGCTTGCAGCACCGCCGCCGTCCCGCTCGTCTCGCTCATGCATCTCCCGGCGCCTGCCCATCACGCCTCAATCGAAGCTCATTCTAACTGGAAGCGAACGGTGACGCGGTGCTCTTGGATTGTTCGTATAGCCTTTGTGTGTCCGGAGAGGTTGCCAATGAATCGTGATGAGATGCTGCAGGCCGTGCGGGCGCGGAGCGCGGAGCCCTGGGATGTGCTGGTGATCGGCGGTGGCGCGACCGGTGCCGGCGTTGCGGTGGACGCAGCCACGCGCGGCTACAAAACACTGCTTATCGAGCGCGAAGATTTCGGCAAGGGCACCTCCAGCCGCTCCACCAAGCTGGTGCATGGCGGCGTTCGCTATCTGGAGCAGGGCAATGTGTCGTTGGTGATGGAAGCGCTGAAGGAGCGCGGCCTGTTGCGGCAGAACGCGCCGCACCTGGTGCATGACCTGCCGTTTGTCGTGCCGAACTACTCGTGGTGGGAGGCTCCCTTCTACGGCATCGGCATGAAGATTTATGACCTGCTGGCGGTGAAGTACAGCTTTGGCCGTTCGCGCATCCTGAGCCGTGAAGAAACGCTGGAGCGCCTGCCGACCATTGCGCAGGAGGGGCTTCGCGGCGGTGTGGTCTACCACGATGGCCAGTTCGACGACACGCGCCTGCTCACGCACCTGATCATGACCGCGGCCGACCACGGTGCAACCGTGCTGAATTATTGCGCGGCCGTGGCATTGCAGCGGGATGCTGACGGATTTGTGAGCGGGGCCGTGCTGCGGGACGGCGAAACCGGCGAGAGCCTGACCGTGCAGGCCAAGTGCGTGGTCAATGCCACCGGCATCTTTACGGACGAGGTACGCCGCATGGCCGAGCCGGAGGTGCAGACGATGGTGTCTCCCTCACAGGGCATTCACCTGGTGCTGGAGCGGAGCTTTCTTCGCGGCAACAGCGCAATCATGGTGCCGCGCACCAGCGACGGCCGCGTGCTCTTCGCGATCCCGTGGCACGGCCACACCGTGGTGGGCACGACCGACACACCCATCGACGAGCCGGGTTACGAGCCAAAGCCGCTGGAAGAGGAGATCGAATTTGTGTTGAGCACGGCGGGCGAGTACCTGAGCCGGCCGCCGTCGCGGTCAGACATTCTGTCGATCTACGTCGGCATCCGGCCCCTGGTGAAAGCCGCCGGCAGCGACGCTTCGAAAACAAGCGCACTCTCGCGGGACCACACCATCCACATCGACGGCAGCGGTTTGTTGACCATCGTCGGCGGCAAGTGGACGACCTACCGGCACATGGCCGAGGACGCCGTGAATCATGCGGCAACACTGGGCAAACTGCCCGATGCCGCGTGCGTGACCGCGGGGCTCAAGGTTCACGGCTGGTCGGAAGATCCGGCTCTGGGTGACCTGGAGGTCTACGGTGCGGACGCTGCGGCGATCTTGGCACT
>CAXTPQ010000009.1:34333-43530 GCA_964246215.1 uncultured Terriglobus sp.
CGGCTCTGGGTGACCTGGAGGTCTACGGTGCGGACGCTGCGGCGATCTTGGCACTTGCGGCATCGTCAGAGCAACTAGGCGAGCGGCTCCATCCGGCGCTGCCCTACATTGCCGCGGAGGTCGTGTGGGCGGCGCGTGAGGAAATGTCCCGTACGGTCGACGATGCTTTGTCGCGCCGCACGCGCGCTCTGCTACTGAACGCGCGGGCTGCCATGGAGATTGCCCCAAAGGTGGCCTCACTGCTTGCCACTGAGCTCCGCCGCGACGAAGCATGGCAGCTTAACCAAGTCGCCTCTTTCCGGGCATTGGCAGCGCAGTACCTGCCACAGTAGAGTGGACGCGCGCACCTGAAGGAGATGAACATTGATTGCACGCAGCCCGCTGCTGGGCGAATTCATGGGAACTTTTGTGCTGATGCTGCTGGGCAACGGTGTGTGCGCGGGTGTTTCCCTCAAGCGCAGCAAGTCAGAAGGCGCGGGCTGGATGGTGGTCACGGCCGGGTGGGCCATCGCCGTTCTGTCGGGCATTTTTGTGGCACAACTCTTCGGCTCGGTGGATGCACACCTGAGTCCGGCGTTCACGTTTGCCTTCGCCATCAAAGGTCATCAATACAGCCGTCTGCTGCCCTTTGCAGCCATGCAGCTGGCGGGTGCCTTCTGCGGTGCCGCCGCCACATGGCTCTTTTACCTGCCGCACTGGCGGCTGACGGACGACCCCGCAACCAAACTGGGCGTCTTCGTGACTACCCCCGCAGTGCGCAATTATCCAGCCAACTTCCTTAGTGAAGTGCTTGCCACGTTTGTGCTGGTGATTGTGGCGGGTGGCATGAGCAGCAAACTCGTGCTCACCACCGGTGCGGCCGCCGGGCTCAGCCCGCTGCTGGTGAGCAGCCTGATCTGGGGCATCGGCTTGTCATTGGGAGGCACCACCGGCTATGCCATCAACCCGGTGCGCGATCTGGGGCCAAGGCTGGCGCACGCGCTGCTGCCCATCGCGGGCAAGGGCAGCAGCGACTGGGCGTACGCCTGGGTGCCGGTGCTTGGCCCGATGGTGGGTGCCGGCATCGCAGGCTGGCTCTTGCTCATGCTCGGCGCATGATTCGAGGCACAAGGGAATTTTCAACCAGGCAGGAAGCACACATGAGCGAAACGCGAACAACGCTGACACGCCGAAGCCTCCTGCGGAATGCGGCATTGCCCTCGGCCGCTGCCTTGCTTCTGCCTCAGATGCAGTTGCGTGCGCAGTCCCCGGAGCTGCATTCCGGTTCCACGGCCATGCACCTGCCGGTTCTTGCGCAGCCCGACCTTGTCTTTGCGTACGCCGGTGACGCCGACGCGGAGCGAAGTCCCTTGCAAAAGAGCGGCAGTGATTGGACAGGCAGCCACCGGGCCGCGGGCATGAGGCTTTCTTTCGCCGCCGGGGAAGCGAAATCCAGCATCCAGCTGGAGGCATCAGGCCTTCCCGTGCAGCGGATCCACCTGCGATGGAAGGCTCGCATCCCTGGGGACACCCTTGCGCTCGGCGACGCATGGGAGAGGGGCTACGGCGATCTGGAATGGCGGCCGTTGCAGGCAGAGCGTGTCTTGCCCTGGTACGCCTTGCTGCATCGGGAGCAGCGCACCTTCGGCATGGGCGTCAAAACCGGAGCAGCGGCCTTTGCCTTCTGGCAGGTGGACGTTTCCGGCGTGTCGCTCTGGCTCGATCTTCGCAACGGAGGTAACGGCGTCCTGCTCGGCCAGCGGGTGCTGGATGTGGCAAGCATCGTGACCTGCGCCGGTGCACCGGGCGAGAGCTCCTTTGCCGTGGCGCGACGCCTGTGCGCTGTTATGGCAGAGGGTACAGCCATTCCCGCGAGGCGGGGCCGCACCTCGCTTGGTGTTTTATACGGCAGCAATGACTGGTATTACGCATATGGCAAAAATACGCATGACGGCATCCTGCGCGATGCCGACCTGATCAAATCGCTCGCGCCCGCCGGAGCCAACCGGCCATTCACCGTGATCGACGACGGATACCAGGACAGGTCCAGATTCCCAAGCATGCCCAAACTGGCTGCGGAGATTCGCAGCCGGGGCGTTCTCCCCGGCGTATGGGTACGGCCTTTGCGGGCAGCGGCTGGCACGCAAACCTCTCTGTTACTGCCAGATGCACGCTGCAATGGCTCCAAAGGTGATCAGGCATTGTCAGCCTACGACCCCACCATTCCGGAGGCAATGCATGCCGTGCTGTCTGTCATGGATGAGGCGTGCCACTGGGGATACGACCTGATCAAGCATGACTTCACCACCTATGAACTCCTGGGGCAGTGGGGGAGTCAGATGGGCGCGTCTCCCACGCGGGGGAACTGGCATTTCAGCGACCGCTCCCTCACGAATGCTGAGGTTGTCACCGCACTTTACCGGCAGTTCCGCTCGGTCTGCGGTGAAGATCGTGTGATTCTTGGCTGCAACACCATCGGCCACCTTTCCGTGGGTCTGTTCGATGCCACACGCGCGGGTGACGACGTGAGTGGAACACAATGGGAAAGAACGCGGCGCATGGGTGTGAATACACTTGCTTTCCGCTTGCCCCAGCACAGGGCGTTCCATGCGGTGGATGCGGATTGCGTCGCAATCACGCCGGAGGTGCCGTGGTCCATGAGCCGGCAATGGTTGCACCTGGTCGCGGAGAGCGGCACGGTACTGCTCATCTCAGCGGACCCGGAAGCCATCGGCCCTGAGCAGCGGCAGGCATTGCGGGAGGCCTTTCAGCAGTGCGCACACCAGCCCAGCAGCGAACCTGTGGACTGGCTGCAAACCCGCTCGCCACTCTCCTGGCACAACTCTTCTTCTGGTTCACCGGCTGAGTACAATTGGGTCCTTGATGCCGGGGCAAGCCCCTTCGGCATCGGTATCCAACGCGGACAAGAGTAGCCGCGGCAATCTTCCGCACTGGACCGTGAGAGTCTGCGATCGAAGCTACTGCTTAATTCGCCCGTGCGAGCTCTGCCTCAATTGCACTCGTGATGACCGGCGAATCGGGAAGTGTATCTGGAGAAAAGCGGGCCACGACTTCACCCTTCCGGCTGATCAAAAATTTTTCGAAGTTCCAAAGCACTTCCGGCTCGCCGTTGGGCTGAATGCCGTAATCGATCAAGCCCTGGCGAAACTCCGGCTTTCCCTCACCCTGGCTCACGGGCTGCTGCGCAATCAGTTCTGCGTAGAGCGGGTGCTTTTCCGGGCCGGTGACCTGGATTTTGGAGAACATGGGAAACGCCACGTTGTATTTTGTGTCGCAGAAAGCGCGGATTTCGGCGTCTGTGCCCGGCTCCTGCCCCGCGAAGTCATTTGCGGGAAAGCCGAGCACATCCAGGCCCTGCGTGGCATAACGGTCATGCACCTTTTGCAGACCTTCATACTGGGGTGTCAGGCCACACTTGGAAGCGACATTGACAACCAGCATGACGCGGCCGCGATGCTCCGCAAGAGACTGGACACTGCCATCGATGCTTGTGACAGGAATGGTGTAAAGATCAAATGCCATGATGTGAGCTTAAAGGAACTCTGCCTGCCATGCTCGATACGGCCAGAGCGCCGCAACTCGCGGACCGCTCCGGCTGAGCATGGCAAGCGAACTGAAGAACTGAGTGCCAGGAGCTAGAGAGTGACGGCCGGCTTGCGGCGCTTCTTCTTATACGCAGCCAAATCGTCCTGCCATGATCCCAGCGCCGCCGCGAGAGGTGCTTCTTCGCCAAAATTTCCAGCCGCACTGCGCTGCAGGCGGGCAATCTGCGCGCCAAAGTCACTGGGCGCGGCTGTGCCTTCCAGCTTGGCCACTGCGTTCGCAGTCAGGGATGGCGTGGCTTCTGTGTCGGTCGGGTGCCGCGGATCGACCCAATCCTTGGGACGCAGGGAACGTGGCAAATCGCCATCGGAGAACTCGATTCCACTTTCGGCAAGCGACTTGGCGGTTGCCACCAGGCCTTCACGCTTGACGGAAAGCTTGCGCACCGCAGCGTCTCGCAGGATGTCCGTGGCAAAGGTCTCATGCTTGAGTAGATGGACGATCTTGCGGTCATACAGGTCGATTTCACGATGGAGATCGCGGAGAAAATATTTATCTTGCACAATGGTGCGCATAAGGAGGGAACTCCTGGCCCTGGTGGGCGGCATTTCGATCTTGGCAGAAACGCATGTCGCGGCGGCGGGGCCCGGAGCGGCGTGAGTTGTGTCGGATAGTTGTTTAGGATGCAGGAATGAGCTGCGAAGGCCGGGACTGGCTCGTTGAACCAGGCTCTGCTTGTATCTTACGCCAGCATGGCGGCATGCCGCATGTTAGCGGAAATACTCGCAACGTGCTTCCACCGAATCAGGGCTTTCTATATGGATACGGGACAGCCTTGGCCATCCCGTAGTTGCCGCTTCCGTTTCCCGCAGCGTTAGACAGCGCGGACGTTTTCAGCCTGCCAGCCCTTTGGCCCCTTGACCACGTTGAACTCGACGCGCTGACCTTCCTGGAGCGAGCGAAAGCCCTGTGATTGGATGGCGGTGTGGTGAACGAATACATCCTCACCGTTGTCGCGCGAGAGAAACCCAAAACCCTTGGCGTCGTTGAACCACTTCACAGTACCCTGTTCCATTGCTGTTCCCTGTCCTTCGTGCTGCAGTTTGGTATGTTTCGCTTGAAATCAATATGGCTTTTGCAAGTGCATTTGGAGCAGGGCGTGCAAAGTACCAGGACTGATTCGAACGATGTGCGAAAAGATTACCACGGAGATCTACGGGATTGTGATAACAAAATTCAGCTTTCGGCGTCTAAAGTGCTTCATTCGCCGGGCGCTCTTTCCGGTGCCCCGTCTGCCGCCAAATCCTGCTGCATCTTTCCGGCTCGATCTGGTTCGGCGGAGGGGCCAAGTTGCTCCTCCAGCGTTGCGACACGTTGCTGAAGCCGCTGGAGCGCGGTTTCCAGTGTGGCAAGTCGTTGATCAATTTCCAGGCCGGGGTGTGTCTTCAGGGCATCCAGCCTGGGAGCTTCTTTCGCGGCAGCCGGCGGTGCAGCCATAAAAGTTGCGTCCTGCACCTCCGGCACACTTTCACTCAGCAATTGAACAAAGCGCTGTTCGCGTGCACCCGGTTGGCGGCCCAGTGCGAAGACCAGCGGTGCCGCGCGGTTCGCAACGCCTGGCTGCGGCAACCCCAACCGTTGCAATGTGCTGAGCACACCGGAGATGTCGTCAAAGGTGAACAGGCGATCCGCCCGGCTGCGAAGTTCCCCCGGCGTTTGCGCACCACGTAAGAGCAACAGGCAAAGCACCGCGGTCTCGTCGCGGCGAAGCTGGAAGACGGTGCGGGCCCGGTTCTCATACCGCTCTACCCGGCTGCCATGGTCAACGGCGACCAGGTCCTTGTCCTCCAGCGTACGCAGAGCTTCTCGAACTTCTCGTTCGGTGAGTTGCAGAACCGGCTCACGGGAGCTCTTCTGATTGCAGGCACTCAGCAGGGCATTGAGCGAGAGCGGATAGTACTCCGGCGTGGTGATCTCTTTTTCGATCAGCGAGCCAAGCACGCGGGCTTCTATAGAGTTGAGCAGCATGGCCTTGAGAATAGTCCCCATGAGTGGGATGGTCTGCTCATCTTTGACCCGATACACTCAGCGAATCTTCGACGGCCCTGGCCGCAACGAGCATCCCGGATGTTTCCAAGTTTCGCGCTTAACACGAAAACGAGAAACGCTCCGAGTGACAGCTCGGAGCGTTTCCCGTCGAAGGTGGTGAATGATGTGCTGCCCATAAAACCACTTGTGGTTCGATGGCGTGGACACCGGGTAGAACTTTCCAGCGAAGTAATCCTCTACCTGGTTTTCCGAGTACTCAATCACTGGCATTTCTGATGCCAGCCGGTTGCAGTTCACTTTAATCCGTTCTTCCGCTCTAGCCAGGGGCGGAAGAACGCTTTCACTGAATGCTATCAATAAGTGGTGTATAGACACCACTCATTGCAACTAGAAAATGACTATGTCGCCACATCTGCTGCCGCGTAGATTGCTGCCATGGCTTCCATGTCGCGCAGGCCGTCTTCGCCGGGAGTCAGCAGGGGAGTGCCATTGCGGGCGCAGTGGACCAGGTGCTCGGCTTCCAGCCGGAAGTGCGAGGGCGTCGAATCTGGAGTCTTCTCATCGATTTCGATGCGCTTGCCCGTAGCCGGATCGATGATGCTGCCGCGCAGGCGGAAGCGCTCGCGATGGGAGAACGCCGGCGAAAGCGTCAGCTGGCCGCTCGTTCCTTTCAAGGAAAATGTGTCGCGGAAGGCGTCGGTGTAGCTGGAGCGGAACTCTCCAGCCACGCCAGCTGCCCAGTGGCTCGTCCAGTCGATAGCAAGCTCCAGGCCGTGGCTGTCCGTAACTGCGGTCGCTTCATGGTGCGTGGGTTCTTCTCTGAGAAAGAAGCGCGCCGCATTCAGCGAGTAGATGCCAAGGTCATAGAGCGAACCGCCGCCCGCGAGCTTCGCATCGCGCCGCCAGTCGTCAGCCGCGAGCGTAAAGCTGAACTGCGATGTCATGCGGTGTAATGTCCCGAGCGCACCCGTACGCACCAACTCGCGGACGCGCCCATAAAGCGGATCATGCGGGCAGCGGTACGCGATCGATAGCAGAACTCCGGCATCCCGGCAGCTCTGAATCATGGCACGGCACTCCTCGGCCGTGTTCGCCATGGGCTTCTCGCAAAGCACATGCTTGCCAGCGCGCGCAGCTCGTGCGGTGTACTCGCGGTGCATGCCCACCGGCAGAGCCAGATAGACCGCATGCACATCCGGACGCTCGCGCAGCGCTTCCACGTCGTCATAACCGCAGGTGTGCGGCACGCTGTACTGCTTCGCCAGCCTTGCCGCTTTTTTCGCGTCGCCACTCACCAGGGCTGTCACCCGGGCCACGGGCGAGTCTGCCAAGGCTTTGAGAAAATGTTCGGCGATGCGGCCCAGGCCGACGACCGCAAATCCGAAGGCATCCGGCGGCGAGGGTGTGCTGCGGTGAAAAAGATTGCGGAGGTCGATCACCTGATTACGTTAGCGCAACTGCTCGTCGCCGATAGAATCGGGAGGAGTTGAGCGGAACCACTGCCATCCCGAAGCAGGCCGGCGCGGAAGCTGTTAAACCGCGCTGGCAAAGGCTGCTCACCGGCGGCACGCAGTCAGCATTTTCCGCTTCGCTGCTGCTGATGGGGTCGTCGCTGCTCAGCGGCTTGCTCAGCCTGCTGCGGCAGAAGCTGGTGGCGCGCTACTTCGGCGCGGGTCCGCAAACGGCCGCCTATGCCGGCGCCTTCAACCTGCCGAACATGATCCTTTACCTGCTCATTGGAGGTGTCGCTTCCACCGCCTTCATCACCATTCTCACCAGGTATGGCGAGCAGGGCAGGGAAGAGGAGGGCGACCGCGCGCTTTCGGCGATCCTGAATGTGATGACGGTAGTGCTGCTCGCCGCAGTGGTTTTCGGAGAAATCTTTGCGCCGGCAGTGGTGTGGCTCACGCTCAAAGGCTTCCGCAATCAGCCAGAGGTGCTGGCGCTTTGCGTCCACCTGACGCGCATCCTGCTGGTGGGTCCGCTCTTCTTTTTTGCGGGCGGCGTCTTCGGTGCGCGGCTGCTCGTCCGTAAGATCTTTGTCTACCAGGCCTTGGCACCTGTCACGTACAGCGGCGGCATCGTGCTCGGTGCCGTCCTTTTGCATGGGCGCTTCGGCATCGATTCCCTCGCCATCGGTGCCATGTTTGGAGCCTTTGCCGGGCCGCTGCTGCTGAACCTGTTCGGTGCGCGGCGCAGCGGCATGCGCTGGTCACCGGTGTGGGATCTCCGGCATCCCGCGCTGAAGGAGTGGCTTGTGCTGAGCCTGCCGCTGATGCTCGGGCAGTCACTCACCACGACAGACGAATGGATTCGTAGCTACTTCGCTTCGGATAGCGACGCGGGCATGTCGCGGCTGCTCTACGCCCGCCAGCTGTTTGCCGCGCCCATGAGCGTGCTGGGCCCGGCGGCGGGCATCGCGTCGCTGCCGTTCTTCGCGGCGCTGTGGTCGCAGAACCGCAAAGCGGAGTTCTCCGCCGCGGTGGACCGCTCCGTCTCGCGCATGATTGCCGTCAGCTTTCTGGCCAGCGGCTGGATGATCGCGTTCGCTCCGCTGCTCATCGACCTGGCGCTGCGCGGAGGGCGCTTTCAGCAGACCGATGCGAGCGTGACGACCCGCTACTTTGTGCTGTACACCTTTGGCCTGTTCCTGTGGACTTCGCAGAATCTTTATGCGCGGGGCTTTTATGGTGCGGGCGACACACGCACGCCCATGATCAGCGGCACGGTCGTCACACTTGTCTCCACCCCCATGTATGCCGCGCTCTATCGCACGATCGGCCTGGAAGGCCTGGTGTGGGGCGCGAACATCGGCATGCTGCTGCACACCGGATCGCTCGCGGTCCTGTTGCACCGCAAGCGCATGGTCAGCGTGGCCGAGCTTGAGTTTGCGGAGCTCGGGCGGTCCCTTGCAGCAGCATTGGCCGCCAGTGCCGCGGCCTGGCTCTTGCGGTCAGCCTTGCCCGCCGCGCACACACATACAGCCAGCCTCCTGCAACTGCTGGGCGGCTCTGTGCTTTGGCTTGCGATCGTCTTTGCGATGCTGCGAATCACCGGCTCGCGTCTGCCGGAAATCATCCTGCGCCGCGGCAGAAAGGCCGCCGCATGAGTGACTGGCTCGAAACAGACCGGCTCGGCTTCCGCCATTGGACAGAGGCGGACCTTCCGCTGGCCGTGGCTCTGTGGTGCGATCCCGACGTGATGCGGCACATGTGCGGCCCGTATACCGAGGCGCAGGCAAGGGAGCGTTTGCTGCTGGAGATTGCACGGCAAGAACAGCTTGGATTCCAGTACTGGCCCATCTTTCTGCGGGAGACAGGGGAGCACGCCGGCTGTGCCGGGCTGAAACCCTTCCACGGGCAGACAGATGTGCTGGAGGTGGGTGTGCACATCGCAAGGGGTTTCTGGAGCGGACGCGTTGGCGAAGAGGCCGCACGCGCCGTCATCGACCATGCCTTCCTTCGCATGGGGGTGAAGGCGCTCGCCGCAGCGCACGGACCGGACAATCTCCCGTCCAAATCACTGATTGAGCGGCTTGGCTTTGTGCACACGCACCATGAGCCCTGGGGCACCTGGCGGCAACTGCACCCGTTCTACCGGCTGGA